>NZ_WBSM01000004.1 GCF_009299505.1 Bifidobacterium ramosum
GCCGGCCGATGATGATGAAAACGTGTCCATACACCATTGTCACCACCCAAACCCGTCAACCATGCCCCAGGACATACCGTCAACCATGCCCCGACACATGCGTCAACTATCCGCTGAAGCTAAACACCGCGTCTCAGCGCAAGAAATTCGGGAAAACGACCCTATGCTCCCGAATTTCCTGCACTCAGTCATCGTCAGTGCAGGAAATTCGGGACGAACGGCCTGTTTTCCCGAATTTCTTGCGCAGGGACAGGTACGGA
This sequence comes from Bifidobacterium ramosum, assembly GCF_009299505.1. Classification (GTDB taxonomy): domain Bacteria; phylum Actinomycetota; class Actinomycetes; order Actinomycetales; family Bifidobacteriaceae; genus Bifidobacterium; species Bifidobacterium ramosum. The sequence goes on from NZ_WBSM01000004.1 coordinate 261, forward strand.
TGCGCGGTTAGCCGCCCCGTCAACGCCCTCACCCACCATCAGCGGACATACAGTCGATTTCGACGATGCGATCGGCTGTATGTCCGTTGACTGGGTTGACCGGGTTGACTGGGACGACTGGGACGACTGGGACGATCAAGACAATCAGGGTGCTGAGCCCAACAGCCCCGCCCCGCATTTTCCCGTGAGCGATATCATCCCTTCGGCGGATGCACGCCCACAGTTTCGGCGCCTACCATATCGCGTTTGGTTACATGACGAATGTGACGAACGTGAGGGGAGGCACAATATGAACGATGCACCGTCTTGGCTGCGCTCGTTCATCGAATCGTTCATGGCGGTGACCCTGACATCCGGCCCGCTGCCGGTCATCGCCTACGCGCTGGCCGTCGCGGGCATCGCGGTGCTGGTCGTCTGGCAGCTGCTGCGTGACGACCGCCGCCGGATGATCGGCCAACTGGCGATCGCGCTGTGCGCCGGTGCGTTGGGATTGCTGGCGGCATGGCTGGTATCGGACGGAATCATGGTGTTCGGCGTCTCGCTCGGATGGGCGGTGATCGTCACCGTCGCGGTCGGTTTCGCGGCGCTCGGGTTTCTTGTCGCGACAGCCATCCAGGCGCATCACATGCGCCGTGCGATCGCGATCATACTGGTGCCGATCGCACTGATCGCCACCGCCGTCCGCGTCGATACGATCTACGGCGAATACCAGACCATCGGATCACTGGTCAACTATTCGCCGTATCAATCGATCGGCGCGACGTCGCTCGGCAACGACACGATCACCGTCGCCGAATGGCAGCGCCGTGCCGCACGCCATACCCTGCCGAACGATCTGCCGACCCGCGGTTCGCTGTACACGCAGCGCATCGCCAATACCCGCTCGCGGTTCCAGGCACGCGACGCCATGGTCTATCTGCCGCCCGCGGCGCTCAGTTCGACCCCGCCGCGGCTGCCGGTGCTCATCCTGCTCGCCGGTCAACCGGGCAGTCCGAGCCGCGCGATGTCCGCGAGCGGCATCGTCGCGCTGCTTGACGACTACGCCGCCGCGCACGACGGTCTCGCGCCGATCGTCGTCTCCCCCGATCAGAACGGCGACAACACGATCAACAGCCTGTGCGCCGACACCACGAAGCATGGCAAGGCCGAAACGTATCTGACGCGCGATGTACCGGACTGGATCCGCGGCCATCTGCCGGTTTCGACCGACGCGAAGGACTGGGCGATCGCCGGATTCTCGCAGGGCGGCACGTGTTCGACGCAGCTTGCGCCGCGCCATCCCGACCTGTTCGGCACGATGATCGCGGTGGACGGCGAGATCGCGCCGACGGACGGCAGCGTGGAGCATATGGTCGACGCGTATTTCGGCGGCGATCGCGCCGCATACGAGTCGCAGGTGCCGACGAACGCGATCGCCGCGCACTCTCCGTCCGATCAGGCGGCGGTATTGGCGGCTGGTGAACACGATACGACGTCGGTCGCCAACGTGCGCACGATCGGCGCGGCGGCCCGTAAGGCCGGCATGGACGTGACCACGTTGGAAGTGCCCGGCACCGGTCATGACTGGCATGCGGTGCACGCGACACTGGAAGCGGCGCTGCCGTGGTGGTGCGCCCGTACCGGTTTGGGCACGACGGACAAGACCTGGTCCGACTACACGGCACTGCAGGTGATCCGATGACCGACGTCACGACACACGACAGAACGCACGATACGCCGCATAATACGCCGCACGACGGAACGCAGGACACGACACACGACAGGACACGCAATACGATGAGCAATGCAACGAACGGTATGACGAACGACGCAACGGCACGCCCCGCACAGCATCCCGCGCAATCCGCGCAACCCGCACGACGCCCCGCCCCACGATCCGCATCCGCCGCCTCCCGCGCGCTGGCCAACGACATCCGCGCCTGGATCGAAGCGCACCCGTTCTCGGTCGGCTTCGTCATCGCGTTCGCCGCGCTCAACGTGATCGTCTGGATCGTCGCCGCCATCGCCGGCCACGGTCTGCCGCTGCCGGAACTGGCCACGTCGATGGGCGAGTTCAGTCTGCCGAAGCTGCTGGTCACGCTGCTGCTGGCCCGCAACGTCCTGCAGCTGATCATTGACGTCGTGCTGCTGCTGGTGATGCTCTCACTGGCCGAACCGCTGCTCGGCCGCGCCCGCACGGTGGTCGTCGGCGCAGCGTCGACGCTGGCCGGCACGCTGCTCGGCCTGCTGCTGTGCGCCGGCATTGCGGCGGTGCTGCAGGGCACGACGGTGGTCGATCACATCCGGTTCACGCTCAGCCCGCTGACGTTGGGCGTGGGCGCGCTTATGGCGGCGAGCGCGTTCAGCCGGCCGTTGTGGCGGCGGCGCATGCGGCTGATCGGCTACGCGTCGATCGTCGCCGTGCTGCTGTTCAGCGGCAATCCGGGCCTGTACTGCATGTTGGCGGCCGCGCTGGTCGGTCACGTGTGGGGCATGGTCGCGGCGCAGGCGGCGCACCGTCGCTCCGGAACGCGCGTGCATGTCGATCCGATGCACTGGCAGTTGAGCACGTCGTTCGAGGCGCGGCGCATGTTCGCCGCGTTCGCGTTGGTGATGGCGCTCGGCCCGATGCTGGCGATCACATCGTCGGCCCATGCCGGCCCGTTGAGCTCGCTCGGCCTCATGCTCAGCCCGGTCGATCCCGACACCGCGCGTCTGGCGGCGTGTCTGGCCGGCACCGCGCGGCATGGCTGTTTCTTCCAGTTCGATCTGCTGCGCGCGTCGATGCCGGGCGCGGTGGTGCGTTCGCTGTTGCCGACCGCGGTGATGGCGCTGATGGCGTGGGGGTTGTATCGCGGGCGTCGTCTCGCCGCGTGGGTGACGGCCGTCTGCGATCTGGGCGCCGCGTTGCTGGCGGTCGCGTATTACCTGATCATGCCGTTGTCGTTTGCGCCGGACGGCGTGATCTCGTTGGTGCAGCATGGTGCGTTCACGGCGTGCATAGTGAATACGCTGCTGCCGGCGGGGTTTGCGATCGCGCTGCTCGTGTCGCTGCGACATTTTCCGATCCGTACGGACGCACGTCACATATGGCGCGGCGTCGCGGCGATCGCGGTTGCGCTGGCGGTCTGCACGGCGGCGTATCTCGGGTTCGGTCTGACGCATCCCGACGATTTCCGGCCGTCGGCGACGTTGTCCGATCTGCTGGTCGAGCTGCCGGGCCGATTCGTGCCGATCGGCTTCCTGAGTCATACGCGGCTGCGGTTCGTGCCGATGACGGCCCTGTCGTCCGTCGTGTATCAGGGCGTCGGTTTCGTGTTCTGGACGGTGGTGCTGATCGTGTGCGCGCGTTGGCTGCGCGACATGCTCGTGGATGACGAACGTGCGCGGCGTTCGGCCGATGCGCTGGTCGAACGCGGCGGTGAGTCGATGAGCTTCATGACCACGTGGGAGGGCAACCGGTACTGGTTCTCGCCTACCGGTCGTTCGGCCGTGGCGTACCGGGTGATCAACGGCGTCGCGTTGACCTGCACCGGGCCGTTCGGCGATCCCGGCGAATGGATGACCGATCTGCGTGAGTTCGCGCGTTTCTGCGCGGCGCATTCGTGGTCGCCGGCGTTCTATGCGGTGCATCGCGAGCAGCGTGACGATCTGGTGTCCGCCGGCTGGTACGCGATCGAAGTGGGCGGCGAGATGGTCGTCGATCCGCGTACATGGAAGACGACTGGCAAGAAGTGGCAGGACATTCGCACGGCGATCAACAAGGCGAAACGCGACGGTATCGTCGATGTGCTGACGACGTTCGACGCGGCCGGCGCGGACGTGCGCGAGCAGATCGAGGAGATTTCCGAGCAGTGGGCCGGTGAGAAGGCGTTGCCGGAGATGAAGTTCACATTGGGCGGCGTCGAGGAGTTGCGCGACCCGCGTGTGCGGATACTGTATGCGATCGATGCGGACGGTCTGGTGCTGGGGGTCACGAGTTGGCTGCCGACGTGGCGCGACGGTCGGATCGTCGGCTGGACGTTGGATTTCATGCGGCATCGGACCGATTCGCCGAACGGCGTCATGGAGTTTCTGATCGCGCGCATGGCCGAACGGCTGCGCGACGAGGGAGCGGCCGACCCGGCGTCGGCGGTCGAGTTCATGAGTCTGTCGGCGGCGCCGTTGGCGGGCATGAATCCGGACCGTGACAATACGGATGCGGCGGGACGTGAGGATACGGGCACGGCGATGCTGCAGCACGCGTTGCAGATCGTGGCCGATTGGATGGAGCCGGCGTACGGGTTCCATTCGCTGTTCAACTTCAAACGCAAGTTCCAGCCGCGCGAGGAGCCGGTGTACGTGTGCTATCCGGATCCGGCCGCGCTGCCGCAGTTGGGATTGGCGGTCATGCGCGCCTACGTGCCGTCGGTCAGCGCCACCGAGACCCTGGCCATGCTCAACGCCCTCCGTCGCTAGTCCCGCCGACAGGCAACAGGCCATGAGCACAAGCACCAGTGCAAACACAAGCCACTCTCCAACACCCGTTCCCATCCCTCAGCCCCTTCTCCCCTCAGCGGACATCCAGCCGTTTCTAACGATGAAATCGGCTGAATGTCCGCTGAGGGGGGGGGCGGGGAGCTGGGAACGAGTGTGACCGTTCCACGACGTTCCAACCCCTCAGCCCCTTCTCCCTTAACGGACATACAGCCGAAAAGGGCGGTCGAATCGGCTGTATGTCCGTAGAGATGATGGGTATAGGCGCTTTGGAACGGTCCTACTCGGTTTCGGCTTCGCTCTCCGACGGACATACAGCCGATTCGACCGCCCTTTTCGGCTGTATGTCCGTTTTGGGGGTCAGCGGGTCGTCGCGTACTCCAGGTGCATGAACTCGGGAACGCGATACCACTTCACCGGATAGCCGGCACCGTGCGCGCAGAACACCGAATCGGGCGTGTTGTCAAGGTCGGACTCCGGGTCATACGCTGTCTCCCGAATCACCTCATCAGCATTGTGGCACGGCCGGTAACCGCCGAACGTGCACGACAATCGTCCCAACCCATGCGTGTACGCGTTCACATCCATCGCATAGTCGCGCATCTCGGACACCGGGCAGTCGCCGGCCAGCACCGCGTAATCGCCGTCGGTCTGCGCCGGGTCGAACGTGCCCGCCATACGCTGCACGTCGGCCATCGCACGGCCGATCATGTCCTGCGGCAACTCCAGACGGAAGCGATACCACGGCTCAAGCAGCCGGCACCAGCCGGCATCGACCCGCATCCGCGCGCCGTCATCCGCACCATCGCCCGTATCATCATCGCGACCGCCGCCGGTCATCACCGTGCCGCCAGCGACACCAGCGCCACCGCCACGTGCCGTATCCGCTGCCGCATCATCGCTGCCGGCAGCCGCAGCCACACGCGCCGACACATCGCCCTCATACCACGCCATCATCAGCCCCTGACGCACCGCGCGATACGTGGCCTGCCGGAAATCACCGCCCTCCGTATGCTTCTCATGCGCCCGCCCAGCCACCAGCGTGAGTCGCATGTCGGTGATCGGCGCGCCGACGAGCACGCCCAGATGCTCCTTTTCGGCCAGATGCGTGAGGATCAGCCGCTGCCAGTTGCGCGCGAGCACGTCCTCGCTTACCGCGCTGGCGAACCGCAGGCCACTCCCCGGCTCCCCCGGTTCGAGCAGGATGTGTGCCTCCGCGTAGTGCCGCAACGGCTCGAAATGGCCGACGCCCTCGACCGCATGCGTGATCGTCTCGCGATACAGGATGCCGCCCGGGCCGAACGTCACGTCCAGTCCGAACCGGTCGTGCATGATCTGCTGGATGATCTCGAGCTGCACCGCGCCCATGAGCTGCACGTGGATCTCCTGCAGCCGCGGCACCCAGACGACGTGCAGCAGCGGATCCTCGTCGTCGAGCTCGCGCAACGCGAGCAGACACTTGTGCACGTCATTGTCACCGGGCAGCAACGTATACGTGAGCACCGGCTGCAGGCTCGGGCTCGCCGCATCGCGCTCGCGGCCCAGTCCCTCGCCGGGGAAGGTGTGCGTCAGTCCCGTCACCGCGCACACCGCGCCGGCCGGCACGCGTTCGACGGTCGCGAATTTCGCGCCGGAATACACGCGCACCTGATCGGCCTTCTCGCTCCACGACCCGTCAGCCGCACCGTCCGTAGTCGCATCGTCCGCCGTTGCTCCCGTCGAACGCCCGTCGAGCGTCATCTTCGCGCGCAGTTCGCCGTCGGTCACCTTGAGCCATGTCAGCCGGTTGCCCTGCGCGTCGTGCGAGATCTTGTACACGCGCGCACCGAACGTACCGAAAGCACCCGCACCGGACTCGTCCGCAGCCGAGGCACCCAGCGCATCGCCGTCCCCCGCGTAGTCCGGCTCACGTACGTACCGTTCGAATCCGCGCAGGAACTCATCGATCCCGTCCATGCGCAGCGCTGATCCCCAGAAGCACGGGAACACCTTGCGTTCCGCGATCATGCGGCGCACGTCGTCGACCGGTATCGCACCGTCGGCCAGCAACGCGTCCATCGCGGCCTCATCCTGCATCGCGACGTCCTCCGACTCCTCCGGCGCCACGTCGGAGTCCTCGAAATCCACGACCCCGTCGCCGAACTGCCGCCGCAACTGCGCGAGCAACGCCGCCCGATCCGCGCCGGGTGCGTCCATCTTGTTGACGAACAGGAACGTGGGCACCCGGTAACGTGCGAGCAGCCGCCACAGCGTCTCCGTGTGCCCCTGCACGCCGTCCGCACCGGAGATGACGAGCACCGCATAGTCGAGCACGCGCAGCGTCCGTTCGGTTTCGGCGGCGAAGTCGACGTGGCCAGGCGTGTCGAGCAGGGTGAGTTCGAGATCGCCGGTTGCGATGACGGCCGGTTCGGTGAAGATCGTGATGCCGCGGGCGCGTTCCATCGCGTCGGTGTCGAGAAAGGCGTCGCCGTGGTCGACGCGGCCGAGTCTGCGAATGGTTCCGGTGCGGTACAGCAGCGCTTCGGACAGCGTGGTCTTGCCCGCGTCCACATGCGCGAGAATGCCTGCGACGATGTGTTTCATACGACCGTCTCCTCGTGTTCCGTATGCCGTGCGTGGCGTCCATATGACGTTCGTTGACCGGACGCCGACGGCGGCCGTCAGCACACCAGCATACCCACGCCGCGTGCCGTGATGTGCCTGTATGATGGACTGCGCCCGAGAAGCGATACGAATGACGAGAGATACGGAGACGCGCCGATGACCATGCGACTGCCCGACGATTATGTGGTGCTCGATCTGGAAACGACCGGCATCAGTTGGCAGCGCGACACGATCATCGAGTTCGGCGCGGTCAAGGTGCGCGACCGCCGGCCGGTCGCCACGTTCCAGCAGCTCGTCAACCCGATGCGCCCGCTGCACTGGCGCATCACCCAGCTCACCGGCATCACCGACGCGATGCTGGCACCGGCCCCCGATCTCGACGACGTGCTGCCGGTGTTCCTCGACTGGTGCGGCGACGACGTGCTCATCGGCCATAACATCAACCGTTTCGATATCCGGTTCATCGGCGCCGCCGCCGAACGGCTGCTGCACCGCGACGTGCCGAACCGTGTGATCGACACGTTGGAGATGAGCCGTGCGATGTTCCCGGAAGACCGCCATCACCGGCTGCTCGACCTGATCCAGCGTTTCGACATCGCCGATGTGGAGGAGCACCGCGCACTGGCCGACGCCGAACAGACGCGCATGTGCTTCGAGTGGATGCGCGATCACGGCTTCGGCGCCGACGCAGCACCGGCACGCGCCGCGGCAAGGTAGGCAATGTAAACGCTGTGTGAATTCCACTATCCGACTATTGACAACACGCGTGTCTCGATAAAGGGCTTGAATAGAGTCATGGCAGAAATGAGATCCGCGAAACTGATGAATGGGCGCGTATTCGCGGGCGCCCGAGCCCTCTACCGTGCCGCCGGCGTCGACGGCAAGGACTTCGGAAAGCCGATTGTGGCCATCGCCAACTCGTTCGACGAATTCCTCCCCGGCCACGTGCACCTCAACAAGGTCGGCCGCATCGTGTCCGAGGCGATCAAGGAGGCGGGCGGCATCCCGCGTGAGTTCAACACGATGGCCGTGGACGACGGCATCGCGATGGGCCACACCGGCATGCTGTACTCGCTCCCCTCGCGCGACATCATCGCCGACACGGTCGAATACCAGGTGAACGCGCACTGCGCCGACGCGCTGATCTGCATCCCGAACTGCGACAAGGTCGTTCCGGGCATGCTCATGGCCGCGCTGCGTCTGAACATCCCGACGATCTTCGTCTCCGGCGGCCCGATGGAGGCCGGCACCACGGTCCTCGCCGACGGCACCGTCAAGAAGAACACCGATCTGATCTCCGTGATGTACGCGTCCGCCGACGACAACATCTCCGAGGAGGACCTGCTCAACTACGAGAAGACCGTGTGCCCGACCTGCGGTTCATGCGCCGGCATGTTCACCGCGAACTCGATGAACTGCCTGACCGAGGCGATCGGCCTCGCGCTGCCGGGCAACGGCACGATCCTGGCCTCGCACGGCTTCCGCAAGGAGCTGTTCCGCAAGGCCGCGCGCGAGATCGTGCATATCGCGAACCGCTACTACAAGGAGGACGACGATTCCGTCCTGCCGCGTTCGATCGCGACCAAGCACGCGTTCGAGAACGCGATGACGATGGACGTCGCGATGGGCGGTTCCACGAACACCGTACTGCACATCCTCGCGATGGCGCAGTCGGCCGACGTGGACTTCACGCTGGACGACATCGAACGCATCTCGCACACCGTGCCGTGCATCTGCAAGGCCAGCCCGTCCGGCAAGTGGGAGATCTCCGACGTGCACCGCGCCGGCGGCATCACCGGCATCCTCGGCGAGCTCGACCGTGCCGGCAAGCTGCACCGCGACGTGCATTCGGTCGACTATCCGTCGCTCGAGGCCAAGCTGGACGATTGGGACATCATGCGCCCGACCTGCACCGAAGAGGCCAAGACCATGTACCATGCGGCGCCGGGCCACATCGTGTCGCCGGAACCGTGGACGCATGAGACGCTGTTCGATTCGCTCGACACCGACCGCGTGAACGGCGCGATCCACGACATCGACCACCCGGAGATCCACGAGGGCGGTCTGGCCGTGCTGCGCGGCAACCTCGCGCCCGACGGCTGCGTGGTGAAGACCGCCGGCGTGCCGCAGGAGATCTGGAAGTTCCGTGGCCCGGCGCTGGTCGTCGAATCGCAGGAGCAGGCCATCAAGGTCATTCTCGACGACACGCTGAAGCCGGGTATGGCGCTGGTGATCCGCTACGAGGGTCCGAAGGGCGGCCCGGGCATGCAGGAGATGCTGTACCCGACGTCGTTCGTCAAGGGCAAGGGCATCGGCAAGCAGGTCGCCATGCTCACCGACGGCCGCTATTCGGGTGGTTCGTCGGGTCTGGCAATCGGCCATATCGCTCCTGAGGCCGCGAACAAGGGCCCGATCGCGCTCATCAAGAACGGCGACATCATCAACATCGATATCGAGAACCGTTCGGTGAACGTGGAGCTGACCGATGAGCAGCTGGCCGAGCGCCGTGCCGAGCTCGAGGCCGGCGACGGCTACGTGGCGCACCGCGATCGCAAGGTGAGCCAGGCGCTCAAGGCGTACGCCGCGTTCGCTCGCTCTGCGGACAAGGGCGCCACTCGCGACCCCGACCTGATCAACAAGCTGTCCGGCCTCGCCTGATGGTCTTCTGACCAGACATACGAGGGGGCGGAATCGCACATGCGGTTCCGCTCCCTCGTCGTATCCGTCGCCGTCACAGGCCGAGCAGCTTGGCGGCGGTGCCGTAGCACCTTGCGTTCCCCGTCGGGATCGAGATGCCAGTCGCGAATGTTGGCGATGCTCTGCTCGACCGGGCCGAGCGGGAACGAGGATCCGAACAGCACCTGATCGGGAATCATGCGCTCGGCGGTCTGACGCAGGTCCGGGGCCGCGCCGCCGCGCGCGCCCTCGAAATCGGCCAGCAGATACAGGTTCGGATTCATGAAGGCGATCGGCGCCGACGCGCATCGACGGTTCCACGCAACGGCCATACGCATTCCCGATAGCCGGCTCATGCCAGCGCATATGTCCGCATATCGGACATGCCATGCGGCGTTGACTGGACGTCTCCGTATGCTGGGCCGCAATAACCGAACACGCATCTTCAGGGCAGGGTGAAATTCCCGATCGGCGGTACAGTCCGCGAGCAGCGCGCCTTGGCGCGATGTTGGAGCATACGCTCATGAACCGGTGAGACTCCGGTACCGACAGTTACAGTCTGGATGGAAGAAGTTGCAGCAGCACGACGCAGGCGGAAGCATATCCGAATGCCGTCTATCCGCATGCGGTCGTGCCGCCACTGACCCACGAATCCCTGGACATGCCCTCGTTGCCGAAGGAAAGGGGTTTCATGGGCGACAGGGAATTCATGTCCGTGGCATTGCGTCACGCACGGGTTGGGGCTGGCAAGGTCAATCCCAACCCGATGGTCGGCGCCGTCATCGTACGCGACGGCCGCATCATCGCCACGGGCCATCACGATCACTTCGGTGGATGGCACGCCGAACGCGCCGCACTCGAAGCGGCAGCCGCGGCCGGTGTCGACGTGCGCGGCGCCACCATCTACGTCACGCTCGAACCATGCTGTCACACCGGCAAGCAGCCGCCATGCTCGCAGGCTCTCATCGACGCCGGCATCGCACGCGTCGTCGTCGGCTCCCCCGACCCGAATCCGCTCGTCTCCGGCAAGGGCATCCGCCAGCTCGCCGACGCGGGCATCGCCGTGACCGAAGGCGTGCTGCGCAGCGAATGCGACGCACTCAACGAGATCTTCCTGCATGCCATCGTGACGCATACGCCGTTCGTCATGCTCAAGTACGCGATGACGCTCGACGGCCATATCGCCACCGCATCCGGCCTGTCGCAGTGGATCACCGGCGAGGCGGCGCGGCGGCACGTGCACGAGGACCGTGCGCGCTTCGCTTCGATCCTCGTCGGCGTGAACACCGTGCTCGCCGACGATCCGCAGCTCACCAGCCGCATCGAGCATGGGCACAACCCGCTGCGCGTGATCTGCGACACGCATCTGCGCACGCCGCTCGACGCGCAGGTCGTGGCGACCGCCGCGCGCACCCCCACGATCATCGCCACCGCCAGCGTGAATGACGCGCGCGCCCAGCAGTACCGCGACCGTGGCTGCGAAGTGCTGCGCGTCGCGACCGACGGCGACGGCCATGCCAGCATCGCAGCCGTCGCCGCAGCGCTCTATGCGCGCGGCATCGACAGCATCATGATCGAAGGCGGCAGCGGCATCGCATGGTCGGCGCTGGACGCGGGCATCGTCACGAAGGTCAGCGCCTACATCGCGCCCAAGCTGTTCGGCGGCGCCGGCGCGCCTGCGCCGATCGGCGGCCTCGGCGTCGCCTCGCCTGACGACTGCTTCCGCATCGCGCATCCGGCCGTCAGCGCCATCGGCGACGACATCCTCATCGAAGGAGGCGTGGACTATGTTCACCGGCATCGTTGAGGACCTCGGCACGGTGCTGGCCGTGGAGCGCGGCGCGGACTTCGCCCGGCTGACCGTCGATTCGCCCGTCGTCGTCACCGACCGCACCATGCTCGGCGACAGCATCGCCGTCAACGGCGTGTGCCTGACGGTCACCGGCCTGCATGGCACCGCATTCACGGCGGATGTGATGCACGAGACCCTGCGCCGTTCCAGCCTCGGCGCGCTCAGGCGCGGCAGCCACGTGAACGTGGAGCGCGCAATGCCGGCGGACGGCCGCTTCTCCGGGCATTTCGTCTCCGGGCACATCGACGGCACCGGCACCATCGCCTCGATCACGCGCGACGGCATCGCCACGGCGTACGCGATTCGCGCGCCGTACGCGCTGCTGCGCGCCATCGCTGAAAAGGGCTCGATCGCCGTCGAAGGCATCAGCCTGACGGTCACGTTCGCCACTGCAGATGCGTTCGGCGTCGCGGTCATTCCGCACACCGCAGCGCACACCGTCCTGCCCGAGCGCCGCGTGGGCGACATCGTGAACCTCGAAATCGATCCTCTGGCACGGTACGTGGCGCGGCTCATGGCGGTGCCGGCGCGCGCCGCTGACGCCAGCGCCGATGCCGCCAGTGCGCACGCCGATGGCATCACCGAGCAGTTCCTCGCCGCGCATGGATTCTGACGCGCGGCCGTCATCGCCCCGTCATCACCTTTCATCATCGTCAACCTGTCATTGCTATCTGCAAGGAGCCTGCCATGGCCATCACCGATTCCAACTCCCCTGTCACTGCCGCATCCCCCATCGATGCCGAAGCCGAACGCGCCGTTGCGCGCGCGATCCGCGACATCGCCGCCGGACGCATCATCGTCGTCGCCGATGACGAAAGCCGCGAGAACGAAGGCGACCTGATCTGCGCCGCCCGCTACGCCACCACCGCCAACATCGCGTTCATGGCGACGCATGGCCGCGGCCTCATCTGCACGCCCATGAGCGCCGAACTGGCGACACGTCTTGAACTGCCGCCCATGTGCACGACGAATACCGACAACCATCAGACCGCGTTCACCGTGTCCATCGACCATGTGACCACGTCCACGGGCATCAGCGCGCGCGACCGGTCGCTGACGGCGCTGGCGTGCATCGACCCTGATACGCGTCCGCAGGACTTCCGCCGTCCCGGCCACATGTTCCCGCTGGTGGCGCGTCCCGGCGGCGTGCTGGAGCGCAACGGGCACACCGAAGCGACCGTGGATCTGGCGCGTCTGGCCGGGCTGGAGCCGTGCGGACTGTGCTGCGAGATGATGAAGGAGGATGGCACGATGATGCGCCGCGACGACCTGCGCGCCTTCGCCAGCGAGCACGGTCTTGCGATCATCACGATCGCGCAGCTGCAGGCCTACCGTCGCGCTCACGAATTCCCGCGCACGGTGCGCCGCGTCGCGCAGGTGCAGCTGCCGTCCGACTATGGCACGTTCACGATGGTCGGCTACGAGGCGGATGGCGCCGAGCATGTGGCGCTCGTCATGGGCGACGACGTGCTTGCCGCCATGGCCGGCGGCGACGCCGTGCGCGAGCCGGTGCTGTGCCGCGTGCATTCGCAGTGCCTGACCGGCGACGTGTTCGGCTCGCAGCGCTGCGACTGCGGGCCTCAGCTGCGTGAGGCGATGTGTCGCGTGGCCGAGCGCGGGCGCGGCGTCATCCTGTACCTGAGCCAGGAGGGACGCGGCATCGGTCTGCTCAACAAGCTGCGCACGTATGAGCTGCAGGACCAGGGCTTCGACACGCTCGACGCGAACCTGAAGCTCGGCTTCCCCGCCGACGCGCGCGAATACGAGACGGCGGCGGCGATGCTGCGGAATCTGGGCATCGCGTCGATCGATCTCATGACCAACAACCCCGACAAGATCGGCCAGCTTGAGCGCGCCGGCATTGTCATCGACCGTCGTGTGCCGCTGGTCATTGCGCCCACCGACTACGACGCGAAGTATCTGTCCACCAAGGAACATCGAATGGGGCATCTGCTGGGTGCTCTGGCAAAGGAGAACTGATCATGACGGTATTCGAAGGACAGCTGGTCGCCAACGCCGCGAACGGCGAGGCGGCGCCGATCCGCATCGGCATCGTGGCGGCGCGGTTCAACGAGTTCATCACGTCGAAGCTGCTGTCGGGCGCGCTGGACGGTCTGAAGCGGCATGGCGTTGCCGAATCGGATGTCGATGTGGCGTGGGTGCCGGGATCGTTCGAGATTCCGATCGCCGCGAAGCGCATGGTGTCGACGGGCCGCTACGATGCGGTGATCTGTCTTGGCGCGATCATCCGCGGCAGCACGTCGCATTACGATCTGGTGTGCAACGAAACGGCGAAGGGCATTGCGCAGGTGTCGCTGAGCACGGATGTGCCGGTGCTGTTCGGCGTGATCACGACCGAGAACATCGAGCAGGCGATCGAACGCGCTGGCACGAAGGCCGGCAACAAGGGCTTCGACTGCGCGCTGGGCGCCATTGAAATGGTGAACGTGCTGCGCGCCATCGACGCCTGATCCGTCCCTCCAGGCATCGCGGAGTAACGCGTGCGACTTCAAGGCGCACCAGGGGAAGGCGTGCTTCAGCACGTCGACCGAGGAGCAACGCAGAAGGCGCTTCATCATTCAGCGATGCGCAGCATCAGCGAATGATGCGTGCGGAGACCGCCGTCCGAACCCGAAGCTGTGCTTGGCACAGCGAGCGGTGAGGAAAGGCGGTATACGCTCCATCATTCGCTGATGCCGTATTCCTTGGCGATGAGATGCCACAACTCCTCCGCCGCCTTGTCGACGTTGTCGTTGACGATGGTGACGTCGAATTCGCTTTCGGCGGCCAGTTCGACTTTGGCGGTTTCCAGACGGCGGTTGCGTTCCTCTTCGGTTTCGGTGCCGCGGCCGGTGAGACGGCGCACGAGCTCATCGAAGCTAGGCGGCGCAATGAAGACGGAGAGGACCTCCATGCCGAGTTCCTTGGCGCGTTCCTTGACGCGGCGGGCGCCCTGCAGGTCGATTTCGAGGATGGTGGGCGTGCCGGAGGCCAGATGCTCCTCAACGGGCTTGAGCGGCGTGCCGTAGTGCGCGAGGCCGTGCACGACGGCGGTTTCAAGGAACTCCCCCGCCGCTTCCTTGGCGATGAATTCGTCGTCGCTCATGAACCAGTAGTTCAGTCCGTTGACTTCGCCGGGGCGCGGCTTGCGGGTGGTGGCGGAGACAGACACCCATACTTCCGGGTGCTTCTTGCGCAGCGCGGTTTCCACGGTACCTTTGCCCACGCCGGCGGGGCCGGTGAGCACGAGCAACCGGCCGCCGCGGAGCGCCTGTTCGTCTTTCTTGTCCATGTCGTCATCCTTGCTGGTGGTCTGCGATGATGCGTCGTCGGCCGCCGGCGTCGGGGCGGCGCCGGTTACGACGATCTGCTGCGGCGTGTCCGGAACATGTTCCGACAAAGCCGTGGCGGCGGTCGCCGCGTCGTCCTCCCGGCGTTTCGCCTCGGTCGCCTCGAGCAGCGCCTGCCGCACGTCGATCGAGATCGCGTCGGTCGCTTCGGACAGGGCCTTGATGTCGGGGCCGTGGGAGGCGATAAAACGCGAGACGGTCACGAGCACGTTGCCTTTGGTGCCTTTGAACACGGAGCGCAGGTCCTTGGCTTCGGCGCCCTGCCAGCCGTAGCCGGGCGAGAGGATCGGTCCGGTGAATTGGGCCGGGTCAATGCCGCTGTCGTCGATCCACTGGCCAATGGTCGCGCCGATGATCAGGCCGACCGAGCCCATGCCGTCGATGCCGGCGTTGAACTTCTGCACGGTGCTGGCCACGCCGTAGGCGACGGTCTTGCCTTGGTAGTCGCCGCGCTGGCGGATGGCGGTCTGCAGGCTGGCGCCTTCCTCGTTCGAGGTGAGCGAGGCAACGAACACGCCGCGGCCGTTGTTGAGCGCGTCGTTGATCACGCCGGACAGCGATCGTGCGCCGTAGTACGGCAGCAGCGTGATCGCGTCGGCGAGCAGCGGTGCGCCCGGCTTGAAATAGGCGTCGGAGATCGCGGAGATCGTCGTGGCCAGACCGCCGTGCAGACAGTCGACGATGGTGATGATGCCCATCTGGCGTGCGGCGTACAGCACGCGTTCGAGCGCGGCGATGCCTTTGGAACCGTAGCGTTCGAACATCGAGGACTGGAACTTGACGGCCGCCGCACGGCCGGACGCGGCCTGCAGCATGCGCATCGAGTACAGTTCGGCGCCTTCGGCATCGACGTTGTAGCCCCAGTCAGTGAGGAGCTTGCGATGCGGGTCGATGCCCACGCACAACGGGCCGTATTTGGCCATTGAATTGCTCAGGCGCAGACCGAAATCCGAGCGCTGGGCTTGTTGCTCTTCACTGCTGAGGCTATTGGTCATTTCATATCCCGGCTTTCCATAGCGAACAACTGCTGCGAATGTTCCTGGATGCTCATGATCTGGTAGTCGTTCTTCTTGACGGCTTCGATGGCCATGAGCACGGCTTGGAATTCGGTCATCGTCGTGAACTGCGGAATGTCGGCGGCGATGGCCGCGGCGCGGATGGAGTATCCGTCGGAACGCGAACCGCGCGAGTTCGGCGTGTTGAGGATCAGATCGATGCTGCCATCCTCGATGAGCTCGACGACGTTCTTGCCGATGCTGCCTTCCGCATGCTTGACGACGACCGGCGCGTCAGGATCGGAATCCATGCGCGTGCTGATCTTGTCGACGATCTTCGAGTCGATGCCGTAGCGGCGCAGCACGGACGCGGTGCCTTCGGTCGCCCAGATGGTGAATCCGAGTTCGACGAGGCGCACGGCGACCATCGGCAGCTGGCGCTTGTCGGTGTCGTTCACGGAGATGAACACGTTGCCGCCAGTCGGCAGTCCGCCGTCGTAGGCGGCGAGCTGGCTCTTGGCGAACGCGTGCGGGAAATCGCGGTCGAAGCCCATGACCTCGCCGGTCGAACGCATCTCGGGCCCGAGCAGCACGTCGACGGTCTTGCCGACGGGCGTGCGGAAACGCTTGAACGGCAGCACGGACTCCTTGACGGCGACCTGCTGACCGCGGTGGATGGTGCCACCGTCACCGACGGGCAGCAGCAATCCGTTCCTGCGCTGGTCGGCGACGGTCTCGCCGGCCATGATGCGCGCGGCGGCCTTGGCCAGCGCCACGCCGGTGGCCTTGGAGGCGAACGGCACGGTGCGGGAGGCGCGCGGGTTGGCTTCGATGACGTACAGGGTGTTCGCCATGAACGCGTACTGCACGTTGATCAGGCCCTTGACGCCGCAGCCCTTGGCGATGGCGTAGGTGCCTTCGCGCAGACGGCGGATCTGGTCGTCGCTCAGCGTGGACGGCGGCAGGGTGCAGGCCGCGTCGCCGGAGTGGACGCCGGCTTCCTCGATGTGCTCCATGATGCCACCGATGTACAGTTCCTCGCCGTCGAACAGCGCGTCGACGTCGATTTCGATGGCGTCCTGCAGGAACTTGTCGATGAGCAGCGGGGAGGGCAGACGGCCGGACACGACGGTGTCGGCCTTCGCCTCGTCGAGCGCGCGGTTGACGTACTTGACGAGCTGCGCGTCGTCGTACACGATCTCCATGCCGCGGCCGCCGAGCACGTAGCTCGGACGCACGAGCACCGGGTAGCCGATGTTGTGGGCGGCCTCGCGAGCTTCGTCAAGCGAGAGCGCGGTACCGTAGCGCGGCGCGTTCATGTGCGCCTTCTTGAGCACCTCGCCGAACAGCTCGCGGTTTTCGGCCAGATCGATGGATTCCGGCGTGGTGCCGAGGATCGGCACACCGGCGGCCTTGAGTCGCGCGGCGAGCGAGAGCGGCGTCTGGCCGCCGAGCTGCACGATCACGCCCTTGACTGGGCCCATCTTCTTCTCGGCCTCGTAGATCTCGAGCACGTCCTCGAAGGTGAGCGGCTCGAAGTACAGGCGATCGGACATGTCGTAGTCGGTCGACACGGTCTCCGGATTGCAGTTGACCATGATCGTGTCGTAGTCCTTGCCGAGTTCCTGCACCGCGTGCACGCAGGTGTAGTCGAACTCGATGCCCTGGCCGATGCGGTTCGGACCGGAGCCGAGGATGATCACGGCTTCGCGTTCGCGCGGGCGCAGTTCGGACTCGTCGGCGTAGCAGCTGTAGTAGTACGGCGTGACCGCGTCGAACTCGGCGGCGCAGGTGTCGACGGTCTTGTAGACCGGCTTGAGGCCGTAGGTCCAGCGCAGTTCGCGCACGGTGTTCTCGCCCTCGTCGCCCAGGCCGCGCAGGTGCGCGATCTGCAGATCGGACAGGCCGGCCTGCTTCGCCTTCTTGAGCAGCTTCGGGGTGAGCGTCTCGGCGGCGCGCACGGTGAGCGCCATGTCGTTGATGAGCGCGAACTGGCGGATGAACCACGGGTCGATCTTGGTGGAGTCGAAGATCTGCTGTTCGGTGGCGCCGCCCCACAGGGCGCGCTGGATCTGCAGATATCGGTGCTCGGTCGGGATCTTGATCGCCTCGAGCAGTTCGGCGACCTCGGTCGGCGACGGCTTCTCGCCGTCCCAGTTGAAGCCCATGTGACGCTTGTCGATCGAGCGCATGGCCTTGCCGAGCGACTCCTGGAAGTTGCCGCCGAGGGCCATCGCCTCGCCGACGGACTTCATGGAGGTGGTGAGGCGCGGGTCGGCGCCCGGGAACTTCTCGAACGCGAAGCGCGGCACCTTGGTCACGACGTAGTCGATGGTCGGCTCGAACGAGGCCGGCGTGGACTGCGTGATGTCGTTGCGGATCTCGTCGAGCGTGTAGCCAAGGGCCAGCTTGGTCGCGATCTTGGCGATCGGGAAGCCGGTGGCCTTCGACGCGAGGGCGGACGAACGCGAGACACGCGGGTTCATCTCGATGACGATGATGCGGCCGGTGTCGGGGTGGATGGCGAACTGGATGTTGCAGCCGCCGGTGTCGACGCCCACGCCGCGGATGATGGCGATGCCGATGTCGCGCAGCTTCTGATATTCACGGTCGGTGAGGGTGAACACCGGGGCGACGGTGATCGAGTCGCCGGTGTGCACGCCGACCGGGTCGACGTTTTCGATCGGGCAGACGACCACGACGTTGTCGTTGCGGTCGCGCATGAGCTCGAGCTCGAATTCCTTCCAGCCTTCGATGCCCTCTTCGATGAGCACCTCGTCGGTCGGTGAGTAGTGGATGCCGGCGCCGGCGATGCGGTGCAGCTCCTCCTCGTCGTGCGCGATGCCGGAGCCGAGGCCGCCCATGGTGAAGCTCGGGCGCACGACCAGCGGGTAGCCGAGTTCGTCGGCGATGCGGTCGCATTCGACGAGCGTGTGCGCGATGCGCGAGCGGGCGGATTCGGCGCCGGCCTCCTCGACGACCTTCTTGAATAGCTCGCGGTCCTCGCCGCGGTCGATGGCTTCGAGGGACGCGCCAATGAGCTCGACGTTGTACTTCTTGAGCACGCCGGCCTCGCCGAGCGCCATGGCGGCGTTGAGCGCGGTCTGGCCGCCAAGGGTCGGCAGCAGCGCGTCGGGGCGTTCCTTGGCGATGATCTGCTCGAGGATCGGCGTCGCGATCGGCTCGATGTAGGTGGCGTCCGCCATCTCCGGGTCGGTCATGATGGTGGCCGGGTTGGAATTGACCAGAATGACGCGAATACCTTCCTCACGCAGCACGCGGCATGCCTGGGTGCCGGAATAGTCGAACTCGGCCGCCTGTCCGATCACGATCGGGCCGGAGCCGATGACCATCACCGACTTGATGTCCGTACGCTTAGGCATTGCGCTTTTCCTCCTTGGTCGTCTTCATCAGGTCAACGAAACGGTCGAACAGATACGCGGCGTCGTGCGGGCCGGCGGCCGCTTCGGGGTGGTACTGCACGGAAAACGCGGGGATGTCCACGCACTGCAGGCCCTCGACCACGTCGTCGTTGAGGTCGATGTGCGAAACGAACACCTTGCCGTACTTGCCGTTTTCATATGGGGCGTCGACCGGATCGCCGATCGGCGCGTCCACGGCGAAACCGTGGTTGTGCGCCGTGACCTCGACCTTGCCGGTGGTCAGGTCCTTGACCGGCTGGTTGATGCCACGGTGGCCGAACTTGAGCTTGTAGGTGCCGAAGCCGAGCGCGCGGCCGAGCAGCTGGTTGCCGAAGCAAATGCCGAAGAACGGGTAGCCGGCGTCGAGCACCTTGCGCAGCAGCTCGACCTCGGGATCGGCCTGCTCCGGGTCGCCCGGGCCGTTGGAGAAGAACACGCCGTCCGGGTTGAGGTTCTGAATCTCCTCGAACGTGATGGTGGACGGCACGACGTGCACGCGGCAGCCACGCTCGGCCATGCGGTGCGGCGTCATGGCCTTGATGCCGAGGTCGACGGCCGCGACGGTGAACAGCGGCTCCTTGCCTTCGAACTCGCCGCACGGCTCGATGGTGTACATCTCCTTGGTGCTGACCTCGTCGTACAGGCTCAGGCCCTTCATCTGCGGGGTGGCCTTGACCTCGTCAAGCATGGATTCGACGGTACGCAGTTTGCCGGTCTGCGCATCGATGAGTGCGTCGCCGGAGAAGATCGCGGCGCGCATCACGCCCGCAGAGCGCAGGTGACGCACGAGCTTACGGGTGTCAATGCCGCTCAGACCCACGATGCCCTCGCGCTTAAGATCGTCGTCAAGCGAGCCGGTGGCACGCCAGTTGCTCACGTTCGGGCTGGGATCGCGCACGACGTAGCCGGCGACCCAGATGCGCGAGGATTCGGGATCCTCTTGGTTGATTCCGGTGTCGCCGATGTGCGGGAACGTCTGCACGACGATCTGACGGTCGTAGCTTGGGTCGGTCAGCGTCTCCTGGTAACCGGTCATGCCGGTCGCGAACACGAGCTCGCCATGGGTAGTCCCAAGCGCACCGTAAGGCTCCCCCACATACACTTGTCCGTCCTCAAGAACAAGAACGGCTTCATCAGGGGAAAAACTCACGGCTTCGGAATCAATCTGGTTCACCAAAACCCCCTCAAATATCTCGGGTCAACTGTCTTTCACGATAGCGGCCGGCGGGGACTCGTGGAACCCGCGCGAAGCCGCAAGTTGCACTGTTTTACTCGGACTCGCCGTCCGTGGCGCCGCCGTCGCCTGCGGTCTCGTCGGACGGGTCGGCGTCCGTGGCCGGCTCCGATGCGGAGGCCGGGGCGGACGGATCATCGGCGGATTCGTCCGCATGATCGTCGGACGAATCATCGGCCGTCTCGGACGCACGCTGGTCGGCGTCCGCGCAGATCGCGCTGAGCAGGCCGTGGATGAACGCCGGCGAATCGTCGTCGCACAGCGTCTTCGACAGGCTCAGGGCCTCGTCGATGGCGACCTTGTCCGGCACTTCTTCGTTGAACAGGATCTCCCACACGGCGATGCGCAGAATGTTGCGGTCGACGACCGGCATGCGCCAGACCTTCCAGCCGGTGGAGTGGTCGTTGAGCGTGCGGTCGATGTCACGACGGTGCTCGGCGACGCCGCGCACGATGTCGATGGCGTAATCGGGAAGCGGGGTCTGCGCGCCCGGCTCGGCGATGCGCTCAGCAAGAAGGGACAGGATGTCCTGTCCCTTCTCATCCGCTTCGTACAACGTATTCAGAGCCCTCTTGCGGGCGGTGGAACGTGCCATGAAGCTCTCTATTCCTTACTTGCTGCGAACTCGCTGCGAATCGATCGCGATCGCTCAGTTGTTTTCGCGGCCGAGGTAGGAGCCGTCGCGGGTGTCGACCTTGACCTTCTCGCCCTCGTTGATGAACAGCGGGACCTGGATCTCGGCGCCGGTCTCGACGGTGGCCGGCTTGGTGCCGGCGTTGGAGCGGTTGCCCTGCAGACCCGGCTCGGTGTGGGTGATGGTCAGGATCACGGAGGCCGGCAGTTCGACGGACAGCGGGGTGCCGTCGTGGAAGGACACGATGCAGTCGGTGCCTTCGAGCAGGTACTTGGCCTGATCGCCGACCAGGGTCTTCGGGATGTAGATCTGATCGTAGGTGGTCATGTCCATGAAGACGAAGTTCTCGCCGTCCTCGTAGGAGTACTGCAGGGTGCGGTTGTCGACGGTCTCGAATTCCATCTTCATGCCCGCGTTGAAGGTCTTGTCGACGATCTTGCCGGAGAGGACGTTCTTGATGGTGGTGCGCACGAAGGCGGGGCCCTTGCCCGGCTTGACGTGCTGGAACTTGGTGACGGTCCACAGCTGGCCGTCAAGGTTCAGGACGGAACCGTTCTTGATGTCATTGGTAGTCTGTGCCACTGTTACTCACCTATTCGTTGAATTACATGTGCATAAAGCTGAAAATAGCCTTGCTTATTATGCCATACCGCCTATACAGGCGTTTCCAATATAAGGAAACCCCCTGAACCTGTTTGGGTTCAGGGGGTTTCCTAGAACGCTAGTTCAAGCGCGTCACGATACTTCGCTGATGCAATCAGGCGAGGATCTTGGTGACACGGCCCGAGCCGACGGTGTGGCCGCCTTCACGCACAGCGAAGGTCAGGCCCTCCTCCATAGCGATCGGCTGGATCAGCTCGACGGTGAAGGTCGCGTGATCGCCCGGCTGGACCATCTCGACGCCTTCCGGCAGCTCGATGACG
Source organism: Bifidobacterium ramosum (assembly GCF_009299505.1). GTDB lineage: Bacteria > Actinomycetota > Actinomycetes > Actinomycetales > Bifidobacteriaceae > Bifidobacterium > Bifidobacterium ramosum. The sequence goes on from NZ_WBSM01000004.1 coordinate 22,406, forward strand.
CCGGTGACGTCGGTGGTGCGGAAGTAGAACTGCGGACGGTAGTTGGAGAAGAACGGCGAGTGACGGCCGCCTTCGTCCTTGGTCAGCACGTAGACTTCGCCCTCGAACTTGGTGTGCGGGGTGACGGAGCCCGGCTTGGCCACAACCTGGCCACGCTCAACATCGGTACGGTTGATGCCGCGGAGCAGCAGACCGGTGTTGTCGCCAGCCTCGCAGGCGTCCATGGTCTTGTGGAACGTCTCGATGGAGGTGACGGTGGTCTGCTGGGTCGGACGGATGCCGACGATCTCGACCGGGGTGTTGACGGCCAGCTGGCCACGCTCAACACGGCCGGTGACGACGGTACCACGGCCGGAGATGGTGAAGACGTCCTCGATCGGCATCAGGAACGGCTTGTCGAGGTCGTGGACCGGGGTCGGGATGTACTCGTCGACGGCGTCCATGAGCTTCTTGATCTGCTCAACCCAGTGCTCGTGATCCGGAGCGTCATCGTGCAGAGCGCCGTAGGCGGACACGCGGATGACCGGGCAGTCACGATCGAAGCCGTTCTCGTCGAGGAGGTCACGGACCTCTTCCTCAACGAGCTCGATGAGCTCCTCGTCCTCGACCATATCGCACTTGTTCAGGGCGACGAGGATCTTCGGGACGCCCACCTGACGGGCGAGCAGCACGTGCTCGCGGGTCTGGGCCATCGGGCCGTCGGTGGCGGCCACAACGAGGATGGCGCCATCCATCTGGGCGGCACCGGTGATCATGTTCTTCACGAAGTCGGCGTGGCCCGGGCAGTCCACGTGAGCGTAGTGACGCTTCGCGGTCTGGTACTCGATGTGGGCGATGTTGATGGTGATACCACGCTGCTGCTCTTCCGGAGCGGCGTCGATCTGGTTGAAGTCGTACTCCGGGTTGAGGTCCGGGTACTCCTCGTGCAGAACCTTGGAGATGGCCGCGGTCAGGGTCGTCTTGCCGTGATCGACGTGGCCGATGGTACCAATGTTAACGTGCGGCTTAGTACGCTCGTACTTTTCCTTTGCCATTAGTTTTGTCCTCCTGGACGTCTCGTGTAGGACTTCCCCAAGCTCTTGGCCCGGGGCACTCGCTACAGTTTACTGGGTTTCTGGGTTATGTGCCACTTTGGAGCCAGAACCCAGTCAGCGCTACACGATATTAGCGCTGACTGGAGACACTGTCATCTCACAATGTGACCCCGCGTGTCACTCGCCGCGCTGGGCCTTGATGATCTCGTCGGAGACCGACTTCGGCACCTCGGCGTAGGAATCCATCTGCATGGTGAACATGGCGCGGCCCTGGGTCTTGGAACGCAGATCGCCGATGTAGCCGAACATCTCGGACAGCGGGACCTTGGCGTCGATGACCTTGACGCCGGTGGCGTCGGTCATGGACTGGATGTTGCCACGACGCTGGTTCAGATCGCCGATGACGTCGCCCATGTACTCTTCCGGCGTACGGACTTCCACGGCCATGATCGGCTCGAGGATGACCGGCTTGGCCTTCGGAGCGGCTTCCTTGAACGCCATGGAACCGGCGATCTTGAAGGCCATTTCCGAGGAGTCGACCGGGTGCATCTGGCCGTCGTACACGGTGGCCTTGACGCCCACGACCGGGAAGCCGGCGAGCACACCGGATTCCATGGCTTCCTTGACACCGGCCTCGATGGGTCCGATGAACTCGGCGGAGATGTGGCCGCCGGTGACCTCGTTGACGAACTCGAACGTCTCGCCGGCCTCGGTGTCGAGCGGCTCGAAGTTCATGAACACCTTCGCGAACTGGCCGGAACCACCGGTCTGCTTCTTGTGGGTGTACACTTCGTTCATCACGGCCTTGCGGATGGTCTCGCGGTACGCGACCTGCGGCTTGCCGACGTTGCACTCGACCTTGAACTCGCGGCGCATACGGTCGACGATGATGTCGAGCTGGAGCTCGCCCATGCCGGCGATCAGGGTCTGGCCAGACTCTTCGTCGGTGGTGACCTGGAAGGTCGGATCCTCGTCGGAGAGCTTCGCGAGGGCGATGCCCATCTTCTCCTGATCGGCCTTGGTCTTCGGCTCCACGGCCACCTGGATGACCGGGTCCGGGAAGGTCATGGACTCGAGGGAGATCGGGGCGGATTCGGCGCACAGGGTATCACCGGTGGACACGTTCTTCAGACCGACGAACGTGTAGATGTTGCCGGCTTCGGCGGCATCGACCGGGTTCTCCTTGTCAGCGTGCATCTGGAAGATCTTGCCGATGCGCTCCTTCTTGCCCTTGGTGGAGTCGAGCACGTTGTCGCCCGGCTTGACGGCGCCGGAGTAGACGCGCACGAACACGAGCTTGCCGTAGAACGGGTGCGTGGAGATCTTGAAGACGAGGGCCGCGAACGGATCGGAGGTCAGCGGCTTGCGGTCGATCTCGACGGATTCGTCGCCCGGCTTGAAGCCCTTGATGGACGGCACATCCTCCGGGGACGGCAGGTAGTCGATGACCGCGTCCAGCATCGGCTGCACGCCCTTGTCCTTGAACGCGGAACCGCAGAGCACCGGGTAGGCGCGACGCTCGATGGTGAGCTGGCGGATGCCCGCACGGAGCTCCTCCTCGGTCAGTTCGCCGGCCTCGAGGTACTTCTCGGTGAGCTCGTCGCTGGCCTCGGCCACGTCGTCCATGAGCTGGGCGCGGTACTCGTCGGCCTTGTCCTGCAGGTCGGCCGGGATGTCGACGGTATCGTACTGGGCGCCCATGTTGTCCTTGACGTCGTTCCAGACGTAGGCCTTCATGCGGACCAGGTCGACGACGCCGGCGAAGTCGTTCTCAGCACCGATCGGCAGCTGGATGACGAGCGGCTTGGCGCCGAGCTTCTCCTTGATGGTCTTCACCGAGTAGTAGAAGTCCGCACCGAGCTTGTCCATCTTGTTGATGAAGCAGATGCGCGGGACGCCGTACTTGTCGGCCTGACGCCACACGGTCTCGGACTGCGGCTCCACGCCTTCCTTGCCGTCGAAGACGGCGACGGCACCATCGAGGACGCGCAGGGAGCGCTCCACCTCGGCCGTGAAGTCCACGTGGCCCGGGGTGTCGATGATGTTGATCTGGAACTTGTCCTTGGTGTCGTGCGTCTGGCGGTTCCAGAAGCAGGTGGTGGCGGCGGACTGGATGGTGATGCCGCGCTCCTGCTCCTGAGCCATGAAGTCCATCGTCGCGGCGCCATCGTGCACCTCGCCGATCTTGTAGCTCTTGCCGGTGTAGTACAGGATACGCTCGGTGGTGGTGGTCTTACCGGCATCGATGTGGGCCATGATGCCGATGTTGCGGATCATGTGCAGATCCGAAAGCACGTCAAGTGCCATTGCTTTTCCTTAGCTCTCGTTCTGAAGAAATTACCAGCGGTAGTGAGCGAAGGCCTTGTTGGCCTCTGCCATCTTATGAGTATCCTCGCGGCGCTTGACAGAAGCACCGAGGCCGTTGGAGGCATCGAGGATCTCGTTGGCGAGACGCTCGGCCATGGTCTTCTCACGACGGGCGCGGGAGAAGTCGGTCAGCCAGCGCAGGGACAGGGTGTTGGCGCGGGCCGGCTTGACCTCGACCGGGACCTGGTAGGTGGCGCCGCCGACACGGCGGGAGCGGACCTCGAGGGACGGACGGATGTTGTCCAGGGCGCGCTTGAGAACGGCGACCGGCTCCTGGTCGGTCTTCTCCTTGACCATATCGAGCGCGGAGTAGACGATGTCCTCGGCGATCGACTTCTTGCCGTCGAGCAGGATCTTGTTGATGAGCTGGGCCACCACGGTCGAGCCGTAGATCGGATCGGGCAGCAGCTGGTGCTTCTTGGAGGGGCCTTTACGTGACATATCTCTTACTTCGCCTTCTTTGCTCCGTACAGGGAACGACCCTGCTTGCGGTCCTTAACACCCTGGGTATCGAGCGCGCCACGCACGATGTGGTAACGCACACCCGGCAGATCCTTGACACGGCCGCCGCGCACGAGCACGATGGAGTGCTCCTGCAGGTTGTGGCCCTCGCCCGGGATGTAGGCGGTGACTTCGATGCCCGAGGAAAGGCGCACACGGGCGACCTTACGCAGAGCCGAGTTCGGCTTCTTCGGGGTGGTGGTGTAGACACGGGTGCACACGCCGCGACGCAGCGGGCTGCCCTTCAGCGCCAAAGTCTTGGACTTCTTCGGCTTTGCCTGACGTCCCTTGCGGACGAGCTGTTCAATAGTAGGCAACTTGAATTCTCCGATTCAGTGGTTTTTCTTGTCTTCGTGCGACCGCCACACTGCGCCCACACTCCGACCACTGATCGACAGATCGGTCGAAGATAGCCACAGTCCACCGGCCCGATGGCCCGATCCTCTTTCACAGTCCGCATTACTGCGCGCGATCCAGTCGATTCACGGGATATCCCAACCCGCATGCCTGTTACATAAGGCATGCCGTTGGCACACACGAATTACTATGATACGCAAGTCAAGGACAAACAACACGCCGTTGTGCCGCACCGGTCAGTCGGCCTACGACGACTACCGAAAAAACAAAAACCCGGAACCTTGGTTCCGGGTTTTGGTGGGGTGGATAACGCGGCTCGAACGCGCGACCTTCTGAACCACAATCAGATGCTCTACCAACTGAGCTATATCCACCATGTGGCTGTCTCCAGCGGACTGGATTCAGACAACAGATGGATACTATACACGAATCGTCGGAACATGCCACTTCCGCGTGTCGCGGCGTGTCATCGACGCGATGCATGTTCGCTTCCGCACATCACAACCACCGCTATGTGCGGTTTTGTGTGTTTTTCCATGGTCCTCAAAACAGTTGCAACCATTGGCATTACGACACGCTGCACCGCATACTGAGTGAACAAAAGAGGGTATACTGACCAGTGAAGGCCGGAGTTGCCAATCGGCCGGGAATCCGGCAGGTCGCAACGAAGCGCACGGTTGTGAAATCTCGCGCAACGCCTTCATAACACATAACCGAAGAATAATTGAGGAACAGCAAACACCATATGATCACCGCGCGGGGCGCACTGGCAGTGCGCGAACATCACACGATGGGCATACGGTCCGCACAGGGCGGTGCGGAAATAATCGAAGACATATCATGAGTGACCTCCTTTCCAACGGTGGCCCGTGCGGAACCTTCCGCACGGGCCACCGTTGTTTCCAAGCATCCATCAACTCTGCCGGCCGCACGTCCGGCCCACTTCGGAACACACGCTCCCATCTCGGAACGCACACGCCCACATCACACATGATCATCCCGTCCCCTCCCACCACCCCAACGGACATACAGCCGAAAACATAGGAGCAATCGGCTGTATGTCCGTCAAGGGGAAAGGCCGCGACGCCGAACGGGCTCCGATCGCAATCCCGTTCGCCACACCCTTTCGACGGACCATCGCGGGCAGTAGACTCAAGGTCAACCATCCCATGATCAAGGAGCCAACATGCTGTCCTTCGAAAACGACTATTCCTGCGGGGCCGCCCCCGACATCATCGCCCGCCTCGCCGCGACGAACACCGACCAGTTCCCCGGCTACGGCTCCGACCAACTCACCGCGCAGGCCAAAGACAAGATCCGCGAGGCATGCGGCGCACCGGACGCCGACGTATGGTTCCTCGTCGGCGGCACCCAGACCAACCAGACCGTCATCGACTCGATCACCCCGCAATACGCCGGCGTCGTCGCGGCAGCCAGCGGCCACGTGAACGTCCACGAAGCCGGCGCGATCGAAGCCACCGGGCACAAGGTACTCACGCTTCCCCAGCACAACGGCAAGATCGACGCCGACGAACTCGACCAGTACTGCGCCACGTTCTACGCCGACGCCAATTATGAGCACATGGTCTTCCCCGGCTCCGTCTATATCTCGCAGGCCACCGAATACGGCACGCTGTACACCAAGGCCGAACTCGAACGCATCGCCGAGATCGCGCACCGGTACGACATGCCGCTGTTCGTGGACGGCGCGCGGCTCGGCTATGCGCTCACCGCCACCGGCAACGACGTGACGCTCGCCGACCTCGCCCGCATCGCCGACGTGTTCTACATCGGCGGCACCAAGGTGGGCGCGCTGTTCGGCGAGGCGGTCGTGTTCACGCATCACGGCAAGTTCAGCGGCACGCCGAAGCATTTCCTGACGCTCATCAAGCAGCACGGCGCGCTGCTGGCGAAGGGCTGGCTGCTCGGCCTGCAGTTCGACACGCTGTTCACCGACGACCTGTATTGCCGCATCGCCCGCAACGCCAACGCCGCCGCCGACCGCATCCGCGCGGCGCTGCGAGACAAGGGCTATACGCTCACGTTCGACGCGCCGACGAACCAGATCTTCATCACGCTCGACGACGCGACACGGAAGCGCCTGGAGCAGCACGTGCGGCTCGGATTCATGGAGCAGGCCGACGAGACGCATACGGTGATGCGCATCTGCACGAGCTGGTCCACCACCGAAGCACAGGTCGAGGAGCTGCTGGCACTGCTGTAGCCGTGATGAGTTCGACGATCGAGAGGCCGATCGTCGAACTCATCCCCTGCAGACGATTCCCAACACGCAAGGCAGACACAGGAACGGGTGCCAAGCGTCAAGCCGGGCTCTGACCAACCGTCACTCGTCAGCCGACGTCCGCGATCGCCTCGCGTTCCATGTCCACGAACTTCGCCACAGACGCCTCGACCGAATAATGCTCCTTCGTGTGTTCGGCATATCGCGCACCCCACTCGGCCAGCTCATCCGGATGGTCGATCCACCAGTCGATGCGCTGCGCCAACGCCGCCGCATCGCGCACCGGGAACAGCGACTTGTCCAACAGCGCGAACTGTCCGGCGGCGCTCAGCTCGGCAGACGCGATCACCGGCACCAGCCCTGATGCCATGCCCTCGATCACGCTCAGCGACTCGATATCCACGATCGACGGATGCACGAACAGGTCACATGAGCGCAGCAACGCCGGCATGTCGGCGTTCTGATGAAATCCGATCGACGCTGGGCGACCTAGCAGCATCTTCGCACGGAACCGCAGATACCGTTGCAACGGGCCCGTGCCGCAAATCGTCAGTTCGATGTCCTTGGCGTGGCGGCAGCGCGCGATCGCCTTGATCAGCGTGATATGGTCCTTCTCATGGGTGAGCCGGCCGGACGCGACGACGCGGAACGGCACCGGCGACGGGGTGCCGGGCTCGCGTTGCCGTTTCGGCGTGAACCGGGCGGTGTAGCCGTTCGAGATCACGTGCAGCTTGGCCCGGTAGCCGTGCGCACGCAGCTGGCCGGCGATCATCTCGGTGGGCGCGTGGATATGGCCGACGCCGCGGTACAGCCACATCCGGAACAGCCAGTACAGGAAGTCGGACATGCCCGGGACATGGCGCAACGGACCGGCGGAATACGTGACGTTCTCAGGCTGCAGATGGAAGCCGGCCGTGACCGGAATACCCATGGCGCGCGCGACCTTGGCGGCATGTCGGCCGAAACGGAACGGCAGATAGATGTGCACGACGTCAGCGCCGCGGAAGGCGGTGCGGAACAGGGTCTCGCTCGGTTCGGCGAACTGCATCTGCTGTTTGGCCGCGACCCACGAGACGAGCGGGACATGGCTCACCCGCGCCGGGTATTCGGGCGCGCCGATGCCGACGAGCCGCACATGGTGCCCCTGCCGTTCGAGTTCGTGCGCGTATTGCAGCGCCGAATTGGAGGTGCCGTTGCCCTGATTGCCGATCGTGTCCATGACGAGCACGATGGTCAGCGGGCGGTCGAGTTGCGGCTGGCTGGCTGCGGCATCGGCTGCGACGCCGTCTTCCTGTTGTTCACGCATTGCCTCATCCTATCGCCGCCGCCGACCGACGCCGGCTCGCCTGTTCGCACAGGTCCTCACAGGTCTTGCGTGTCATGGCCTCGTCGCGGCCTCGTCGCGCGTGGCAGTAATGACTCGCTGACGCACCGCTCAGCGAGTCATTACTGCCACGCACAGGGTGTCGTGGCGGTTTTCGCTTGCTGAGCCCACGCTCAGCGAGCGAAAACCGCCACGCGGACGACGGACGGCGCCACATGGCACAATGAGGGGCATGAGTGATATGAACGTTTCCCCAGTTTTCGCAGTCCCCTCCCCCGTCACGACCGGCCGCACGCTCGGCACGCCACTGGGCGCGCAACCGACGCGCGTGCTGTTCCTCGGCGCGGGCGAACTGGGCAAGGAGGTCACGATCGAGCTGATGCGTCTCGGCGCGTGGGTGTGCGCGGCGGATTCGTACGCCGGCGCCCCCGCGCAGCAGGTGGCGCACGAGTACCGCGTGCTCGACATGGCGAACGCGGAGCAGCTGCGCGCGCTGTTCGACGAGGTCAGGCCGGACATCATCGTGCCGGAGGTCGAGGCGATCGCCACTGGTGAGCTGGCCGCGGCCGCCGCACGCGGCATCCAGGTGGTGCCGAGCGCCGAAATCGCGGCGATCTGTATGGATCGTGAGCGTCTGCGCGTCATCGCGCATGAGGAGCTGGGTCTGCCGACGACGCCGTATCGTTTTGCGGGCTCGCTTGAGGAGCTGCGCGAGGGTGCGACCGAGGTCGGTTATCCGTGCGTGGTCAAGCCGATCATGAGTTCGTCCGGTCATGGCCAGTCGGTCGTGCGCTCGGCGGAGGCGATCGATGCCGCGTGGACGGAGGCGCAGGAGGGCCGGCGCGCGTCCGGCGAGGGCGATGTGTCGCGCGTGATCGTGGAGGCGCTGGCGCCGTTGGATTATGAGCTGACGGTGCTGACGGTGAGCTCGTCGGCCGGCATCGTCACATGCGCGCCGATCGGTCAGCGGCAGGAATCGGGCGATTACCGCGAGTCGTGGCAGCCGGCCGCAACGGATGCCGGCGTGTTGGAGACGGCGCAGTCGATCGCGCGCCGTGCGGTCGAGGGACTCGTGGCGAAGGCCACGGCGACCGGCGAGCATGGCTGGGGCGTGTTCGGCGTGGAGCTGTTCGTGCTGACGGACGGCTCGGTGCTGTTCAACGAGGTGTCGCCGCGTCCGCACGATACGGGCATGGTGACGATGATCTCGCAGCGGCTGAGCGAGTTCGCGCTGCATGCGCGGGCGATTCTGGGGCTGCCGGTGACGGCCGGTCATGTGGCGCTGGCGATGCCGGCCGGCGCAGTGGCGGCGAGCCATGCGATCGTCGTGTCGGGCGACGGCGAGGCCGAGTTCTCGAACGTGCCGGCCGCATTGGCCGAGCCGGACACCGATCTGCGCATCTTCGCCAAGCCGGAGGTGCACGGCCATCGCCGTATGGCGGTCGCGTTGGCGATCGGCTCGTCCTCGGACGATGCCCGTGCCAAGGCGGCCCATGTGGCCGACGCGCTCGACATCACCGTGCGGTAACTCCCCGCACTTCAACGGACATACAGCCGAAATCACCGCACCGATCGGCCGTAAGTCCGTTGAGGAGCAAGAACCGGGCCACGGATTCGGAGCTTTCCGCAAACTGAGAGGCAGATTCCTCCACGCGTCACGGTCTATTTGCAAACTGAGAGGCAGTCATCCTCGGTAATTCAGCACCGTCACCGCCAATACGGGGATATAGCGCACCTGATTCCGGTGGATAGCTGCCTCTCAGTTTGCAAATAGACCTCGGAACCCTCAGAAATCTGCCTCTCAGTTTGCATATTGCCCGGCATCGCACGTCGGCGGGCCGCAATCACTGACGGCAGCGCCACACTCACGACAGCATGGCCTCGATGTTGTTGCCGTCGGGATCGTGGATGAACGCGGCGTAATACGTCGGTCCGTAGTTCGGCCGCGGGCCGGGCGCGCCGTTGTCGGTGCCGCCCGCCGCCAGTCCGGCCTTGTGGAACGCCTTGACCTCATCCTCGTTGTGCGCGCGAAACGCAACGTGCACCGGCTGGACCGGCTGCCCGTCACGCGGCACGATCAGGAAGATCAGGTCGCCGTCCTCGCCGTTGGTGAAGAACGTGCCCACATTCGGGTCGTCCTTGCGCTCGTATCCCACCGGCGCAAGCAGTTTCTCATAGAAATCCGCGCTTCTGGCCGCATCCGACACGAACAGCACAATATGATCAATCATCATGAACCTCTCTTCCACAACGCTGTGACGAAGACAGTATTAGCACAATCGTCGGTTATGTCAACGCCGCCGTCCGCATGGCGTACGCCGATCACGGACATCGTCGCAATGCAGACGTCATGTCCTGCATGACGAGACGCGCGTCATCATCGCGCCGCGTATGACAATGGGATCACAGGCATCGACGAAGGAGCGTGATCATCATGCACCGTACACGGCAAACGGTTCTCGCAGCGGCCGTCGTTCTGCTGATCGCAGGTTCCGTGGCCTGCGGAACGCCGCAACATGCGACGGGAGACAACGTCGCGGCGAACTGCGCGGTCAGTTATGCGCGGACATACGATTCGCCGCAGGACTATATCGACGGCGTGAAACCGGATCTGATCGCCAAGGCGACGCTCGGCGAACCGACGTTGTCGGGCAACGGCAGAACCATCACGTTCACCGCGCACCTGCTGGCGGTGAAAGCCGGTGATGCGCAGGCCGGCGACGACGTAAAGCTCCGGTTCGAGTGCGATGCGGTCGCCTCGTTCATGCCGGACGGATATCGGACCGGCGACGAGGTGATCGTACTGGCCAACGACGGCATACTGCGCCAGCCCGGCAGCGTGTGGCCGTTCGATCGGGAAACGTACGACGCGCTGACCGTAACGGGTACGGACTGATTTGCGCCGGTCGGCGACGTCGGTTTCGCGGTCGATTCCGAGACGCTCCGAACGCGCCCGTTATCCCCGGCGATTGGTACCCTTTTACCGTTAGTTCACCCAGAAATTCCGCTGATTTGAAAGGCGATCATGGAGAAACTGGAAAAGCTCTACGAGGGCAAGGCCAAGCAGCTGTACGCAACCGACGACCCGGAGATCCTGTGGGTCGAATACAAGAACACCGCGACGGCCGGCGACGGCGAGAAGAAGGAGGACTTCACCGGCAAGGGCCGTCTGAACAACCTCATCACCACCATCATCTTCGACCTGCTCAAGGCCCGCGGCATCGACAGCCACCTCGTCAAGCGCGTGAACGACACCGCCCAGCTGGTGCGCAAGATGGACATGTTCCCGCTCGAGATCGTGCTGCGCAACACCGCCGCCGGCCATTTCTGCTCGCGCCTCGGCGTCGAGGAGGGCCTGCCGCTCAAGGAGCCGGTGCTCGAGTACTTCCTCAAGAACGACGACCTGCATGATCCGTTCGTGAACGACGACGATCTCGTGGCGCTCGGCGTGTGCACGCGCGAGGATCTCGCCGAGATCGCCCCGCTGGCCCGTCGCATCAACGAGGCGCTCATCGACATCTTCGCGAAGATCGACGTCAAGCTCGTCGACTTCAAGATCGAGATGGGCCGCGCCTCCGACGGCACGCTGCTGCTGGCCGACGAGATCACCCCGGACTCCTGCCGCCTGTGGGATCAGCGCGACCACTCCGGCAAGGTGGAGCACCTCGATAAGGACCTGTTCCGCCGCGGCCTCGGTTCGATCATCCCGGCCTACGAGGAGATCGAGGGCCGTCTGGCCGAGCTGGCCAAGTCCGAAGGCATCGAAGTCGCCTGACATCTGTTTTCTGGCTCCCCCTGCCATCAGAGGGAGCCGATTTTCGTTATATACGACGATTCCCAAGAGTTTTGCAAGAAAGGATTTCCATGGTTTTTCGCGTGTACGTGGAAAAGAAGCCCGGCTTTGACGTCGAGGCGCAGCAGCTCGCCGGCGAACTGCGCACGATCCTCGGCATGACCGGCCTCAAGTCCGTGCGCATCGTGAACCGTTACGACGTGGAGGGCATCAGCGCCGAACTGTTCGCCCAGGCCACGCCGACCGTGTTCAGCGAGCCGCAGGTCGACAATGTCTCCAATGACCTGCCCGACTTCGGCGACGCGAAGGTGTTCGCCACCGAGTTCCTGCCCGGCCAGTTCGACCAGCGCGCCGATTCGGCGAGCGAATGCATCCAGCTGATCTCGCAGGGCGAGCGTCCGACCGTCCGTTCCGCCAAACTGTACGCGTTGTCCGGTGAGCTGACCGACGCGGACGTGGACGCGATCAAGCACTACGTGATCAACCCGGTCGAGGCGCGCGAGGCGAGCCTTGCAACCAAGGAGACCCTAAAGACCGCCGTGCCGACCCCGGGCAAGGTCGAGGTCATCGCCGGCTTCAACGAGATGGACGCGGCCGCCGGCCAGAAGTTCATCGACGAGCGCGGTCTTGCGATGGATCTGGCGGATCTCGAATTCTGCCAGAAGTATTTCACGGCCGAGCAGCGCGAGCCGACGATCACCGAGATCAAGGTCATCGACACGTACTGGTCCGACCACTGCCGCCACACGACGTTCGGCACCGAACTGGACGACGTGGTCATCGACGATGCGACCGTCAAGGCCGCGTTCGAGCGCTATCTCGAGCTGCGTCACGAGCTAGGCCGCGACGAAAAGCCGGTGTGCCTGATGGACATGGGCACGATCGGCGCGAAGTGGCTCAAGAAGAACGGCATCCTCACCGGCCTCGACGAGTCCGAGGAGATCAACGCCTGCACCGTCAAGGTCAAGGTCGACGTGAACGGCGAAGATCAGGACTGGCTGTTCCTGTTCAAGAACGAGACGCACAACCATCCGACCGAGATCGAGCCGTTCGGCGGCGCAGCCACCTGCATCGGCGGCTGCATCCGCGACCCCCTGTCCGGTCGTTCCTACGTGTACCAGGCGATGCGCGTCACCGGCGCCGCCGATCCGACCGTGCCGGTCGCCGACACGCTGGAGGGCAAGCTCCCGCAGCGCAAGCTCGTGACCACCGCGGCCGCCGGTTACAGCTCGTACGGCAATCAGATCGGCCTCGCCACCGGTCAGGTCGACGAGATCTATCATCCGGGCTATGTGGCCAAGCGCATGGAGGTGGGTGCGGTCGTGGCCGCCACCCCGGCCGATCATGTGCGCCGCGAGACCCCGGCTCCGGGCGACAAGATCATCCTGCTCGGCGGTCGCACCGGCCGTGACGGCATCGGCGGCGCGACGGGCGCGTCCAAGGCGCACAACGTGGAATCGCTGGAACTCGACGGCGCCGAGGTGCAGAAGGGCAACGCGCCGGTCGAGCGCAAGCTGCAGTGTCTGTTCCGCCGCGGCGACGCGTGCCGTCTGATCAAGCGCTGCAACGATTTCGGCGCGGGCGGCGTGTCCGTGGCGGTCGGCGAGTTGGCGGACGGCCTGTACGTTGATCTCAACACCGTGCCGAAGAAGTACGAGGGCCTTGACGGCACCGAGCTGGCGATCTCCGAATCGCAGGAGCGCATGGCCGTGGACGTGGCCGCTTCCGATGTCGAGGAATTCCTCGGCTATGCGCGTGAGGAGAACCTCGAGGCCACCGTCATCGCGACCGTGACCGAGGACCCGCGCATGGTGATGACGTGGAACGGCGACGAGATCGTGAACCTGTCGCGTGAGTTCCTCGCCTCCAATGGCGCGTCGAAGCATCAGGTCGTGCACGTCGAGGCGCAGCAGGCGTACGAGACGCCGACCGCATGGCGTGAGGGTTCGCTTGCGGACCGTCTGCACGCGGTCGTGACCGATCTCAACGTGGCGTCCAACAAGGGTCTGTCCGAGCGTTTCGATTCGACGATCGGCGCGGGCACCGTGCTCATGCCGTTCGGCGGCCGCCGTCAGCTCACCCCGAACGAGGCGATGGTCGCCAAGTTCCCGGTGTTCGGCGAGACGACCACCGCGTCGGCGATGGCGTGGGGCTTCAACCCGTACATCATGAGCGCGAATCAGTTCACCGGCGCGTACCTGTCGGTGGTCGAGTCGCTCGCCAAGCTCGTGGCCGCCGGCTTCGAGCATGAGAAGGCGTATCTGAGCTTCCAGGAGTACTTCGAGAAGCTGCGCGACGAGCCGGAACGCTGGGGCAAGCCGACCGCCGCCGTGCTCGGCGCGCTCATGGCGCAGATCGATCTCGGCGCGGGCGCGATCGGCGGCAAGGATTCGATGTCCGGCACGTTCGAGCATCTCGACGTGCCGCCGACCCTGATCTCGTTCGCCGTGGCCGTGGGCAACATGAAGCGCGCCACGTCGCCGGAGTTCAAGGGCGCCGATCACCGCGTCGTGCGTATCGCGCCGCGCTATCTGGCGGACGGCATCACGCCGGACAAGGATGCTCTGCTCGAGGCGTTCTCGATCGTCGAGGAGCTGACCGACTTCCACGACGCACTGGCCGTGTCCACGCCAGGCTACGGCGCGACGGCCGAGGCGCTGTTCAAGATGACGCTCGGCAACCGCATCGGCGTCGCGCTGAACGATTCGATCGCCGCAGACGACCTGTTCACGCCGGCGTACGGCTCGTTCATCGTCGAGCTTGCGGATGACGCGAAGCTGCCGGCCGCGTCGAACCTCGTCGAGATCGGCGAGATCGGCACGACCACCGCCGCATATGAATTCCGCGCCGCGGGTGAGACGCTTGATCTGGATGCGATCCAGGAGGCGTGGGAGTCCGGCATCGAATCCGTGTTCCCGTATCGTTCCAAGGGTGCCGAGGCGGGCAAGACGACCGAGACGGTCACGTTCGAGACGCCGAAGAAGACCGTGTACGTGGGCGCTCCGGTCGCCAAGCCGCACGTCGTGATCCCCGTGTTCCCGGGCAACAACTGCGAGTACGATTCGGCCGCCGCGTTCGAACGCGCGGGGGCCGACGTGTCGACGCTGATCGTGAACAACCTCACGCCGGCCGCCGTCGCCGAGTCGACGCAGGCGCTGGTCGAGGAGATCAACAAGAGCCAGATCGTGATGATCCCGGGCGGTTTCTCGGGCGGCGACGAACCGGACGGTTCCGCGAAGTTCATCACCGCGTTCTTCCGCGCCCCGGCCGTCACCGAGGCCGTGCGCGACCTGCTGAAGAACCGCGACGGCCTGATGCTCGGCATCTGCAACGGCTTCCAGGCGCTCATCAAGCTGGGTCTGGTGCCGTACGGCGACATCGTGCCGATGACCGAGGAATGCCCGACCCTGACGTTCAACACGATCGGCCGCCACCAGAGCCGTCTGGTGCGCACGCGCGTCGCGTCGAACCTGTCCCCGTGGCTGGCGAAGACCTCCGTCGGCGACATCCACACGGTCGCGATCTCCCACGGCGAGGGTCGTTTCGTCGCATCCGAGCCGGTGCTCGACCTGCTCAAGACCAACGGCCAGATCGCCACGCAGTACGTGGACGAGTCCGGCGTGCCCGGCATGGATCTCGACGTGAACCCGAACGGCTCGCTGCTCGCGATCGAGGGCATCACCAGCCCGGACGGCCGCGTGTTCGGCAAGATGGGTCACTCGGAGCGCTCCGGCAACGGCCTGTACGTGAACGTGCCCGGCAACAAGTACCAACCGCTGTTCGAAGCCGGCGTCGAGTACTTCGCCGCCTGACGGCGTCCCGCTCGTCGCTCGCTTCCGCCGCCCCACTAACGGACATGCAGCCGATTCCAATGAGCGAATCGGCTGCATGTCCGTTTTCGGTGGTGGGTTTCAGTAGTGGGTTTCGGTAGTAGCCGGCAAGTTGAGTCGCCGCCCAACCGACAACGTACCTCTCTTCTCTCAACGGACATACAGCCGATTTGGCCGGTGATTTCGGCTGGTTGTCCGTTGAGAGAAGAGGGGAGGCATGATCAGTGACGGTAAGCCGCGGTGACGGCAGAACGCCACGCCATCACCGCATGGTGATGGAGACCGGCTTCAGCTCGAACCACGACGTGTTCGGATCGTATCGTACGATCGTCGCTTCGACGTGGATGTTCAGTCCCACGCCGAACGAGTCCGGCGCGTCGTCGCTGAGGTGCAGATCGTAGTAGTTCACGTCGGTGAAGCGGAAGTTCGGGCCGCCATGGGAGGCGCCGGTATCGCCGGCCAGAATCAGGTAGTCGAACCTGGTCTTGGCGTCATCATGCGGCTGCACGTCGGCGGTGTAGCCGTCGAATGCGATCGTCTGTCCGGCGTACCGTTCGGCGAACGACCGCACCGTGTCCCCGGTTTCCGGACCGGTCAGCAACGCGGCGAATTCCGCATTGTTCTGCGCAGTAATCGGTTCGGACTGCGACTGCGGGGATTCCGCCTGCGCCTGTTCCGTATCATCGGAATCCGACCCGTTCGCGGTGTCATCCGCATCGGCATCCCCGCCCGTCGCATCCGTATCGCTTCCGGAGTCGGATGCCGTGTCCTTGTCCGGGAAAGCATGATAGGTGACGACGACCGTGGCGTTCGCATCGAACTTCTCGTATGCGGCGAAGTCCATATCGCCGTTGACCGATACCTGTTCGACCTCGCCTTCCTTGGTCATCCAACCGGTGATGAGATCCGTCTGCTTCTTCGTCTGCACATTGGTGAATCCCGCCGACTGCAGTCGCATGACCACGTCCTCATACTGTTTGCCGGCGAAGGATTCCGCCGACTCGGGCATGGCGATACGGCTGTCCGTGACCGGCACGTCGGTCGTGCTTCGCGACGAACCGCAGCCGATGATGCCAACCAGCATCAGCAAGAATATGATTACGCCAAGTAACACGCCGAATATGACTTTCGTACGATGGTCCATCGACCGTATCCATGATGTTCCGTCGGATTCACGTGCGGATCGTTTCGCGGATGCACGCGACCGCGGCGCAGGCGCCTGACGCGTGGATGATCCGTCGGTCTTCTTTTCGGCCATGGATTCCGTCGCCTCGCGAATCTCCTCCGTAATATGGGTCGCACGATCCACGGCCTTGTCGGCCATGTCCTGCAGTTGCTTCATGTCGAACTTCATTGTCACTCCTTACCGATGATCCTGCTGTCGTTCTCCGCGAACGCCGTCGTACGGGACATACGGCGACGTGTCATGCACACGCGGTGGCTTGTGCGCATGCGATGGTTCCCGAAGGTCGGTCGCGGCGTCCTTGGCGGCGGTATCGACCATCTTCGTCGCACGCAATACGGTTCCCGCAAGTTGTTTGAACATATCGTGTCATTCGTTCCCTTTCCGACGTGAACCTCCAGCTTGGGAGACAGCCGATCCGTCTCCGCGTGGAAGAGCGGCAAGGGAGATGCGCGCTCAGGCCGGAGGATTCCGTCGTAAGGAGGCGTGTTTTCGTCGCGAGATCACCATTCCCCTGACGTTGCAGCGAACGACAGCGAACCGCCGGTCGGATTCATCCTCGAACTGGTCGTCGGCGCATTCTACGGTCTGGCCAATGAGACGTTCTCATGTCTCATGCGCGAGACCTATCCTACGACATCGTACGGCACACCCGCCTCGCGTATATGCAACGAGCCGTGCGAACATCGCATCCGCACGGCTCGTCATATTCATGGGATAGACGACTACTCGTCCTTCGGCTCGGTCGTGGTGACGTTCAGCGTATACGAATCGACCTCGGCGACCGGCGCATACATCTTCTCGATCACGGTCTTCGCCTGTTCGTTCGCGGTCTTCAACAGCTCGCCCTTGTTGAGCTTCTTTTCGGACTGCGCCTTGGCATCCTTCAACGCGTCGGCCGTGTCGCTGACCTCGTTCGGATTGAACACCGACGACGTCTCGTCGAAGAACTTCAACGAATCGGGATCGACGGACACCGACTGAATGGTCGGAGCCGGCAACGTGATGTCGATGACGTGACGGTTATCGTCGACATTGATCTTGGCTTTCGACAGGTCGACGCCGGCCCGCGCCTCGTACGTGTAGAACATCGTGAACGACTTCTTGGTCAGGAAGGCGATGCTGCCCTCCTTGTATTCCTCGAAGCCGAAATCGGTCTCCTTCGCCGTGGTGAGATCCTGGATCTTCTCCAGCTGACGAGCCACGACCGAATTGGTCAACGTCGCCTTGGGATGGAGAAAATCATCGATCGCACGGTAACCGAACACCGCCGCGACACAGCATGCCGCCACCAGCACCACAACGATCACGGTGCGAATTCGTCCGGGTATGCTCTTCCACAGCTTCGACATCGACAGCCCCCTACCTTCTCACAGCAGCTGCCTCGAACCTACAGCCCCCCCAGACAAAAACCTTACGGACAACAAACGCACCTCTCGCTATCATGGGTGTCAGATACCCATATGCAGGGAGGCACCATGGAGACCGACATTCAGCTGGTCAGCGACGGCGAAGGCCTGGCCGTCATTGGTAACAACGACGACATCATGGCATTCCTTCAATCCGAAGGATTGGATTCCATCCCACTGACCCTGCAACGCCGAGGGGGCGAAGCGCTGCAGGTCGGAGCCAATCTCGCGCAGGAATCGGGGCGATGGGTGAAAATCACCCAAGCATCCGTGGAGAAGATCAGAAAATACGGATTGGTCACGAACTCGAAAACCGGACTCAGCACCGGTGTCATCGGGAAAGGAGGATACGCCGGATTCAAGGGCAACGTTCAGTTCGAGAATCTGTACAATGCCGTTTCTTTGGCCAATCCGATGGTTCTGGCAAACATCGGCGCCATGATGACACAAATGGCCATGCAACAGCAGCTTGATCAGATCACCGATTATCTGGCCTCCATTGACGAGAAGGTCGACGATATACTGCGAGCGCAAAAGGACGCAGTGCTGTCCAGCATGATAGGGGCAAGCATCGTCCTTGACGATGCAACGGTGGAGCAGGAGCATAACGGACGGGTCTCGGAGATCACCTGGTCCAAGATACAGGCCATTCCCACAACCATTGCGACCACCCAAGCATACGCGCTCCGCCAGTTGGATGCCATCTCGGAAAAGATGGAGAACAAGGCAAGACTCAAGGACATGGCGGAGACTTCACAGCAGCAGGAAGCTCCAATCCGGGAATGGCTCGCAGTTTTGGCCAAGTGCATTCAAATGCAAGACATCTGCGCGACGCTTGAGCTGAACCGAGTGCTGGACTCGTCACCGGACGACATCAATCAACAACGTCTGGCCATACTCGACAATAGGGAGAAGCGTCTGAAGCTCATCACCCATACCACCGAGCAGCTGTTCCAGCGTCTCAGCGGCAACATTGCCATGGCCAACGCCAAAGTACTGCTTCATCCATCCCTCGCCAAGACCATTGCCGAATCGAACCGGCGTATGGCGGATGACGTCAATAAGTTCAACGTCAAAATCGGCATTGAACTCAATGAACAGGATCTACGCACCAAAAAATGGTTGGAAGCCGCGAAGGAAGTACGAGATAAGGTTATTGAAACCGGTGCAGAGCAATTCGACTCAGCCAAGCAGCTTAGTGGCGAGCTTGCCGACAGCACCGGGCGAACCGTAAAGGCCGCAACCGGCGTCGCAGCCCGCGGAATCGCCAACGCCGCATATTTTGTAGGGGACAATCTCAACAAGATCGCATCCGCGAATGCCTCTGCTTCGGATGACGCTGCGGCCGATGAAGCAACATCCGAAGCAACGTCATCAATGGGTCAACAGATCAGCCGCGAGGAGGGACAACAGCCGCAGCTCATTGATGCACCGGCAGATGTTCCGAAGCGTTAGCACACCACTAAGCAGACACAACGCATTGCAATACCAAGGAATATCACCACGACTTCCTCGACGGACATACAACCGATTCGGGTATGTCGATCGGCTGCATGTCCGTTGAAGAAAGAAGCGATAAGCACACGGCGTAGGAATTACCGCCACTCGCTATCGATGCACCCCTCACATCACCGCGCGTTCCCTTCAACGGACATACAGCCGATTTGACCGATGATTTCGGCTGTATGTCCGTTAGTGGGGCGGCGGGATAAGCGGATCGCGGGTTGCGGGTTGGACGGGTCCGGGATGTTTATCTTGGGCAATCGCGCCCGATGGATGTTCTCCTCACTTCCTCTAATACTCTCCCCTCTAACAGCTCTCCCTTCAACGGACATACAGCCGATTGGACTATGTTTTTCGGCTGGACGTCCGTTGGAATGGGAGGGGTGCGCAAACGAGGAGGCCGGCTCAGCAGATGTGGTTGAGGGCATCTTCGGGGGAGGATAACCGGGGCGCGTAGGTCTGTTCGAACTTGGCAAGGGAATCGAGCAGCACGTCGTCGTAGCCGGCGAGCGCGGCGAACGGCATGAACTGTACGGCACGGTTGGCGCGCGCCATGCGCGGATGGGCGACGGACCGGTGATGCGGCAGATCGATGATGTCGTCATATCGATGCGTGGGCTGCAGGGTCGAAGCGACCTTGCGTACCGCGATCGGC
>NZ_WBSM01000005.1 GCF_009299505.1 Bifidobacterium ramosum
CCTCCCGCGTTGCCATTCCGATCGCCGCTGCCACCCGTATCAATATGATCACGGGTTGCGTCAGGACGCTTCTTCTTGCGCTCGTCATCATCGTCACATCGATCGGTACCGGCCGCATGGCCGCCGATCTGATTGTTGCGATCGCGGCCAGTGGCGTCCGGTTCGAGGTTCATGGCCTTGAGCACCGCGTTCTTGCCGAACCGCTGTTTGACGGCAAGCAGCGCCTGCTGCACGTCGTGTTCGCGTCGCTGGTCGACCCGCCGCTCGGAACGACGACGATCCTCGGCCGCCACGTCGGTGAACAGATCAAGCTGTTCGGCGTGCCCAACCGGAGTGATCGGCATCGTCGCTCCTCCGCATTCCCGCCGACGTCCACCGGCACCTCGCGCTGACGATGTCTCCGCACCGGTCGCACGGGCACCGTCACGACGCAGCCCCGCCATCGCAGTACCGTTCACAGCATCGTTCGAAGCATCGCCATCACACGCAACGGCAGCGACATCAACGCCGTCGCCCGCACCATCCGTCGCCCTGTCCGCACTACTCGCATCAGCCGCATCCTCCGCATACGGACGCAACCGACCGACCACCACGTTGATGCGTCGCACCATAAGATCACGATCGACGATCCGATCATACAGATTCATCATCGCCGCCGTGATCACCCGCGTCGACGACGTATACTCCCCCAGGTCGATCGATCCGTTGGCCGGCCTCGGCACCTTCTTGCCGTACCGGTTCGTGGACACCGGCGCCGACCCTTCGAATCCCTCACGCCCCTCGTAGCCGATGTACAGCCCGATCTGCCTAGTCACCAGCCCTTTCTCCACCAACTCCAGCGATATCGCGTCGGCCATCTCGCGCGTGACCAGCCGCGCGGACGCGAACGGATACGGCCGGTGCAGCACCTGCCCGGAACTCAGCGAATTCTCCGCCGGACGATACGCCTTGATATCGGCGACCTCGCACGGTTCCCACCCCCACGCGTGGTCGATGAGCAGCTCGGCGTTCACCCCGAACATGCGATACAGCAGATCCTCGTTGTAATAGTCGCTCGCCCGCCCCGTCGAACAGCGCGCAATGTCGCCCATCGTCAGCAGTCCCGCCGATTCGAGCCGCCGCGCATACCCCCGCCCCACGCGCCAGAAATCAGTAAGCGGGCGATGCTCCCACAGCAACCGACGATAGCTCGCTTCGTCCAGTTCGGCCACGCGCACCCCGTCACGATCGGCGGGCATATGTTTGGCGACGATGTCCATCGCGACCTTGGCGAGATACATGTTCGTGCCGATGCCGGCCGTCGCGGTGATGCCGGTCACGTCGACGATGTCCTGCACGATGCGACGCGCCAGTTCGTGCGGCGTCATGCGGTACATGCCGAGGTAGTGCGTGACGTCGATGAACACCTCGTCGATCGAGTAGACGTGGATGTCGTTGGCCGATGCGTATCGCAGATAGATCGTGTAGATCGACGCGCTGGTCTGCAGATAGTACGACATGCGCGGTTTTGCCGCGATATAGCCGGCCTTGAGCCGCGGATTCGCCGCCAGTTCGCGAGCGTCGCACGATTCGCCGACGAACCGGCGGCCGGGTGCGCGCAACCGGCGCTCCTCATTGACCCGGTTCATCGTTTCGATGACCTCGAACAGCCGTGCGCGACCGGGCAGTCCGTATGCCTTCAGCGACGGCGAGACGGCCAGACAGATCGTCTTCTCGGTGCGGCTTACGTCGGCCACCACCAGATTGGTCTGCAACGGATCCAGGCCGAGCGCGGCGCACTCGGCCGACGCATAGAACGATTTCAGGTCTATGGCGAGGTAGGTGCGCTTCGGTCGGTCAGTCATACCTCATATTATCGAACATATGTTCGACATTGTGGCGATGCTCGTGTCGCGTCGTACGTCCGTCCCCATCATTCCCGTCCGTCCTGCGTACGCAAGGTACGTCGCGTGCGCAGGACGCGCCACGCGCCTGCCGTATGCATAACGCGCACAACGGACGCACGGATAAAAAAACGGATAAAAAACGGACATACAGCCGATTCCGATACGGAAATCGGCTGTATGTCCGTTACGGGGAGGGGACGCAGCCGCACGACGACACAACAGCGCCGTGCAGCGGAGCATCAACGCGACATCATGTCACGCAAAGCCGCCGCATGTCACGCGATATCGCAGCACGTCACACGCGACGCCGACTCACGCGGCAGCGTCACCTGACGTTCATCACATCAGCGACTTGTAGATCGCGAGGATGTCCTCCTCGGTGGCCTTGCGCGGGTTGCCCGGCGTGCACACGTCGTTGAACGCGTCGTGCGCGAGCGGTGCCAGATCGGTCTCGGTCGCGCCGACCTCGCTGATCGTGGTCGGGTTCTTGAGGTCGACGGTCAGCTTGTGGACGGCCTGCACGGCCTCCTCGCGCACCTTCTCGAGATCACCCGTGTAGGCGTCCTCAACGCCGAACGCATCGGCGATGTCACGGTACTTCTCGCCGGTGTAGTCCTTGTTGTACTCCATGACCGGGGCCAGCAGGATGCCGTTCGCCACGCCGTGCGCGACGCCGAGGCGGCCGCCCAGTGGGTGGGCCATGCCGTGCACGAGGCCGAGGCCGACGTTCGAGTAGGCCATGCCGGTGATGTAGGACGCGTACGCCATCTGCTCGCCGGCCGGGATGTCGCCGTCGGCGGACTTGGCGAGGTTCTTGGCGATCATGCGAATGGTCTGCATCGACAGGCAGTCCGACAGGCTCCACGCGCCCGGCGTGATGTAGCCCTCGATCGCGTGGGTCAAGGCGTCGAGGCCGGTGGCGACCTTGAGGCCGCGCGGCATGGAGTCCGTGAGGTCAGGGTCGACGAACGCGACGATCGGGATGTCATGCGGGTCGACGGCGACGAACTTGCGCTTGTTCGCGGTGTCGGTGATGACGTAGTTGATGGTCGTCTCGGACGCGGTACCGGCGGTGGTCGGCACGCCGAAGATCGGCACGGACGGGTTCTTCGTGTCGGCGACGCCCTCGAGCGAGAGCACGTCGGCGAACTCAGGGTTGGCGGTGATGATGCCGATGCCCTTGCAGGTGTCCTGCGGCGAGCCGCCGCCCAGACCGATCAGGAAGTCCGCACCGGATTCGGCGAATTTGGCGACGCCGTCCTGGATGCATTCGACCGGCGGGTTCGGCTTGACGTTGGAGAACACCTCATACGGCATGCCGGCCTCATCGAGCACCTTGGTGACCTTCTCGGCGGTGCCGGTCTCCAGCAGCACCGGATCGGTGACGATGAACGCCTTGGTGAAGCCGTGCGACTTCGCGACGGCCGGGATCTCCTTGATCGCGCCGCGGCCGAAATATGCGGTCTGGTTGAAGATCATGCGATAGACCATACTGGTTCTCCTTCGAAACAGCGGTGCGCCGCCGCGCATCCATTGCGCCGTGCCGCACCCTTGTCGGTTACAACGCCTCCCATCCTACTCTCATCGATGTGATTTCGCTGGAAGCCTCCCGGCAACACGCCGGGCGCGCCGGCAGCCGAGCGATTGGACGACACGCGTAATGACGCATGCAATAACTCACAACACAATGCCATTTCAACGGACATACAGCCGATACAGGTGGCCGGATCGGCTGTATGTCCGTCGAGGGCGCAACCGTACTACACGTCCGTCAGGTGCGGAACCGGAAAAACAATACAGCCGTTCCACCACACTCAACACCCCCTCCAACCCATCCACTTCAATACGCTCCCCTTCAACGGACATACAGCCGATCCGGGCAGGCGAACCGGCTGGATGTCCGTCGAAGAGGCCAGCCCAATACGCCGAACATCACGGAACGGGCCACGGCCATCCCACCTCGCGCTCGCGCACAGCCCATCCCCACCCGCCAAGCGCAGGAAATTCGGGAAAACAACCCACTCGCCCCGAAAAAGCCTCACTAAGTCACCGTCAACGCAACTATTTCGGGAAATCAACCCCGATCTCCCGAATTTCCTCCGCTCAGCCATCCTCAACGCAGGAAATTCGGGACGAAGCGGCCGTCCCCCCCCCGAAATTCCCGCGCACAACAGGGAACGGAAGACCATAGGCGATACGGCTTGCCACGGAACACAACCACCCGCCTCCCCTCAACGGACAACCAGCCGATTCCACCACCCGAACCGGCTGGATGTCCGTTGAGGGCATGAAATCACGCCCCGGCACGCGCGGATCGCGTGGCCTTGACCGCAGTCCACGTGCTGCGCACCGCAAGGAACGTGAGCCACGCGGCGAAGAGCAGCGACCCGGCGCGCGGGGTGAGCCATCCAGCCAGCATCGTGCCAAGCGGCGCGGTCACCACAGCGCTGCAGCCGATGATCAACCCGCTGCGCAGATGCACGATCCGCCGCCGCCAATTCGCCACCGTCCCGGAAATCGCGCCCGGGAACATCACCAGCAGCGACGTGCCGCGCGCCATCAGATCGCTTGCACCGAACAGAAACGACAGTGCCGGCATCATGATCGCCCCGCCGCCGATGCCGAGCACGCCGGCGAGCGCCCCCGTCACCACGCCGAGCAGCACCAGAAACGCACCGGACCACACGTGCAGCACGAGATGCCCATCGCGCGCCGGCACGAACACGACCTGCTGCACGATCACGAACACGAGAAACGCCACCCAGATCCACCGCAACACAACCTCCGGCAGCCGGCTGAGCAGCAGCGATCCCAACTGACTGCCGGCGATCACGCCGACCGCCAGCAGCAGCGCGGCCACCCAGTTCACGTTGCCGCCCGTCGCGTACGAGGTCACGCCGGCGATCGATGTGGGCACGATCGCCGCCAACGACGTCGCCGCCGCATGCCGCTGACTCAGGCCCAGCCATACCAGCGCGGGCACGATGATCGTGCCGCCGCCGATGCCGAACAAGCCGGACAGCAGTCCGCACGCCAGCCCCGTGGCCACCAGCACGAGCATGCTGCGCCGATCCAACCGCTCCAACTGCGACGTCTGCGCCGGTCGTTCCCGACGCTCCGTCCCACCTGTCGAACGCCCCACCGTATCTTCCTCACCGATTCCGTCATCATGCACATGCGCCACCCTACCGCACCGACTACACTGAGGAGCCATCGCATTCCAATCGGCAGAAGGGGATCCCATGCTCGTCGCGGTCGACATCGGCAACACCAACATCGTGCTCGGTTTTCTGGAGGGCGGCGAGATCGTCGGCACATACCGCATCACCACGAAGGCGAACCACACGTCCGACGAGTACGGGCTGATGATCACGCAGTTCCTGTCGCTCAGCGGCTACACGTCCGACGACGTGGACGACGTGATCATCTGTTCGGTGGTGCCGAAGGTGATGCATTCGTTCCGCGCGAGCATGATCAAGTTCCTCGGCGTCGATCCGATGGTGGTGGGACCGGGCGTGAAGACCGGCATCAACATCCGCATCGACGATCCGAAGTCGCTCGGCGCGGACATGCTGGCGGATTCGGTCGGCGCGTACGTGACGTACGGCGGGCCGGTGCTGGTGGTCGATTTCGGCACGGCGACGACGTTCGATTATGTGGACGCGAAGGGGACGATCACGGCCGGCATCATCACGACGGGCATCCGCACGGCCGCGGCGGCGCTGTGGGGTGAGACCGCGCAGCTGCCGGAGGTGGAGATCACGCGACCGAAGTCGATTCTCGCGACGAACACGCGTACGGCAATGCAGGCCGGCCTGTACTACAACTTCCTCGGCGGCACGGAGCGTACGATCCGGCAGTTCCATGACGAGATCGGCGAGGATTTCCAGGTCGTGGCGACGGGCGGGCTCGGCCGCGTGCTCGAGAACGACACGGCATTGATCGACGTGTACGATCCGGACCTGATCTTCAAAGGCATGGCCGCGATCTACGCGCGTAATACCGCGCACTAAGCGCAGCCAGAGCTTCCCTCTTCCCTAACGGACATACAGCCGATTCCGCCACGGTTTTCGGCTGTATGTCCGTTAGGGGAAGGGGAGGAAAGACAGGGAGGCACGCATCACGTCAGGTGAAGGGATGCGGCAAAGAAGCCACAGCAAAGAGGACTCGTCGTCAACGGCGCACCCACACCCGTCACTTGATCGTGAAGCCCTGATTGAAGCCGTACTCCTTGAGGTCCTTCTGCCACGCGATGATGCCGTCGGTCAGCGTGATGCGCTTGCCGGGATGCTCGGGCAGCGTGTATTCCTTGCCGTTCGGCTTGGTCTCCCCCGCCTCGATGCGATTCTTGATGTCCTCATACTCGCGTTTGGCCGTCGCCCACGTGTAGGCCGTGCCGACCGTCGCGGTGAAGTCGTTGCGCGCGTACACCTCGAACGGCAGGTACTGGTAACCGGTCGACACATGCCCGGCCGCCTCGGACAGCACCTCGTTGTAGCGCTGCCCGTCGAAGTAGTCGACGTCGATGCCGCGCGAGTCGCGCACCGTGGTCTTGTTGCGGAACTCCTCGCTGTTCAGCGTGGCCTTGTCGGCCGGGAACGCGCCGCCGTCGATGCGTTCGGCGATGCCGGCGGCGTTGTGGCACGCGTATTCGACGAAACGGAACGCCGCGTCGGGTTTGCGTGACGATTGGAGTACGGTGAGCGACGATCCGCCGTTCTCCGCGTTCGTTTCCTTGCCGTCGACGGTCGGCATCTGCGCGACGCGCCACAGTCCGGCGCCGCCCGGCACGTCGGCGAGCAGCAGCGACGGCATCCATGCGCCGGCGAACACGGAGGCGATGGTGCCCGCGCCCAGCTGCCGCTCCCAGTTGTCCGACCAGGTCACGGCCTTGGTGTTCACGAGTCCTTCGTTGATCATCCGCTGCCAGAACTCGGTGAACGTCGTGGTGCCCTCGTCGCCGGTCAGGTTCACGGTGACGGTCTTGCCGTCCGCGCTGGTGCGGAACGGGCGGCCGCCGGCGAGCCAGATCATCGCGTCGTAGAAGCTCGCATCGCCCGCGTCGGCGGCGATGTACACGCCGATCGCCTTGAGTTTCTTCGCGGCCTGGTAGTAGTCGTCCCAAGTACGGATCTTCGTGGCGTCCACGCCGGCCTGGTCGAACACGTCCTTGTTGTAAAAGAACGCCATCGGGCCAGAGTCCATCGGCAGTCCGTACGTACGCCCGCCGAGCTGCACGGACGACCATGTGCCGGGCGTGTAGAAGTCGTCGTAGCCGGCGACGCGGTCGGTGATGTCGAGCAACTGGCCGCTGACCGCATACTGCGGCAGGGCGAAGTATTCGAGTTGCGCGACGTCGGGCAGTCCGTAGCCGTCTTGGATGGCGCTGTTGAGATTCTCGTAGCCGCTCGTGTCCTTGACGACGACGCGGATGTCGGGATTGGCCTGTTCGAAGGACCGTGCGACGGCCTTCATGCTGGGTTCCCATGACCAGACGACGATCTTGGTGCGGGTGTCCGTTTCACCGCACGCGGCGATGGCCAGCAAGCAGACGATGGACAGGAACGCGGCCATGATGCGTTTGGCGTGGTCGATCGTCTGTCGTGCGCTCATGCCTGCCGCTCCCCTGTTCCGTTCGATGCCGATGACTGATGTCCGTATCGAGTCTACACACCGAGGCATAAGAAGCATAAGAAAGCGGCTCCTCTCACGTTGGGATCGCAAGAGGAGCCGCTGATCAGCAGTGTACGGAACTACCGCTTGACGATGGCGACGCCGTTCGGGTCGATCGTCACGGTGCCGTCGCCGTTGCCGCGCGCGAGCGACGCGACGACGACCTCGCCATCGGCCGGCACGCTCACCGCATGGTGCGTGCGGTTGAACAGGAAGTGGAACGTGACGTCGCCGGCCTCGTTCGTGCGCTCGACGCACAGCACGTCGCCCGCACCCTCTTCACCGGAGGACGGCACGTCGACACCCATCGCCTCGAGCAGTTCGGGCAGGCTCTTCGCCAGTCCCTCGCGGCCGAGACGGCAGCCAACGTATGCGGCCTTGCCGTCGCCGTACTCGTTGACGGTGATCGCCGGCACGCCGTTCATGCCGACCCACGGCTCGGACTTGTAGGTCTCGAGCACGCGGGCGGAGTCGGCGGTGGAGGTGATCACGTCGGCGAAGTCGTGCGCGACCGCACCGTTGGTCAGCTCGAGGTGATCGAGCGCACCTTCGAAGTCGGTGCCCATCGGCGCGAACTCTTCGATGCGCACGCCGACCACGTCGCGGATCGAACCGGGGTAGCCGCCGAGCCAGATGTGGTCCTTCTCGTCGGAGATGCCGGTGTAGTAGGTCACGAACAGCTTGCCGCCCTTGGCGACGTAGTCGCGCACACGGCGCGAGTTGGCCTCGTCGAGCAGGTACACGCTCGGCAGCACGGCGGCCTCGTAGGTGTCCCAGTCGGAGCGGATCGGCACCACGTCGGCGGTGACGCCGTTATCGGCAAGCGCGCGGAACCATGCGAGCGGCTCGGTCCAGTGGCGCACCTGCTGGGTCGGGGTGGCGGTGTGCTCGGTGGCCCATTCGGACTCGTAGTCGAACACGACGGCCACGCGCGACTTGGCGAGCGTGGTGTCGAGCACGCCGGCGTCGGCGAGTCGCTGCAGGTCCTCGCCGAGTTCGCACACGTCGCGGAAGTCCTGGCTGTCCTCGCCCGCGTGCGGCACCATCGCGGTGTGGAACTTCTCGGCGCCGGCCTTGGACTGCCGCCACTGGAAGTAGCAGATCGCGTTCGCGCCCATCGACAGGTGCACGAGGGCGTCGCGCACGAGCTGGCCGGGCTCCTTGCGGTAGTTGATCGGACGCCAGTTGACGGCGCCGGTGGAGTTCTCCATGAGGAACCACGGGTTCTTGCGGGCGATGCCGTCGGTGAGGGAGGCCGAGTAGGCCATCTCGTCGAGGTGGGATTCGCCGGGCGTGAAATAGTGGTCGTTGGAGACGAAGTCGACCTCCGCACCCCAGTCGTCGTAGTCGAGGCCGGTGCCGCCGGCGGAAACCATGAAGTTGGTGGTGAGCGGCCGACCCGGGGTGAGTTCCTCGAGCAGGTCGCGCTCGGCGATGTAGAACGCCTTGAGTGCGTCGGAGCTGAAGCGCTTCCAGTCGAGCAGCTTGCCCGGGTTCATGAAGTTGCCGTCGCCGATGAAACGCGGCGGGACGATCTCGGAGAAGTCGTTCATGTGCTGCGCCCAGAAGGCGGTGCCCCACGCGTCGTTGACGGCGTCGATGGTGCCGTAGCGGGCCTTGCACCAGTCCTGGAAGGCGCGCTCGGCGTCTTCGGAGTAGTCGAAGCGGTTGTGGCAACCGTATTCGTTGCTCACGTGCCATGCGACGACGTACGGGTTGTCCTTGTAGTGTTCGGCCATCGCACGGCACAGCTTGAGCGCGTACTCGCGGAAGACCGGGCTGGTCGGGCGCCAGTGCTGGCGGGCGCCCGGCTGGCATACGTCGCCACGGTAGTCCTGCCACAGCACCTCGGGGTGGGCCTGGGTGAGCCACATCGGCGGCGAGGCGGTGGCGGAGGCGAGGTCGACGGCGATGCCGGCCTTGCCGAGCTTGTCGATGATGCGGTCAAGCCAGTCGAAGTCGAACACGCCTTCGCGCGGTTCGATCTTCGCCCAGCTGAAGATACCGACGGAGACGAGGTTCACGCCGGCCTTGGTCATGAGGCGGATGTCGTCGTCCCAGACCTCCTCCGGCCACTGATCGGGGTTGTAGTCACCGCCATACCAGATGCGGGCCGTCTGGCCCTCAAGCGGTTGCGGCCAGCGAAACGCTCTGCGTTGCGTCATTGCCGTCCTTTCGTCATTGTTCGGAACACGAATGTTTGCGTTATCATTCCTCTCGCAGTGCCATCATAGCGCATCAACAGGCACACGCCACGCCGTACGAATCAAATCATCATAAAAATTCCCGTCAATCCGACGCAACGTAGAATCACCGCACAGCATCCCGTATAATGGCAACGAAAACATAGCCGTTCGGAAGTGAATCATGAACCGCCCATCCACGATATCCATGCAAGACGTCGCCAAGGAAGCCGGCGTCTCCCCCCAGACCGTCTCCCGCGTGGCCAACGGCAGCGCCGCCGTCAAGGCCGAGACCCGCGAACGGGTCGAAGCCGCCATGCACAAGCTCGGCTACCGGCCGAACTACGCCGCCCGCGCACTCAAGCACGGCCGGTTCAAGGACATCGGCGTGGTCATGTTCAACATGAGCGCGTACGGCAACGTGCGCATCCTCAACGCGATCTCCGCCGCCGCCAACGAACACGGCTACGCGATCACCATGCTCACCATCGGGCAGGGCCGCGAGCGCACGCTGCGCGCGGCGGTCGAACGCATGAAGCAACTGCCGGTCGACGGCGTGATCGTCGTCATGGAGGAGCAGACGGCCGACTTCCTCAGCTTCGAGCCGCCCGCCGAACTGCCCGTGGTCATCATCTCGGAGCGACCGACCGACCACTGCCCCACCGTGGACGCCGACCAGTACGGTTGCTCCGAAGACGCGGTCCGGTATTTGCTGGGGTGTGGGCATCGCACGGTGTATCACATCGCCGGGCCGGCGACGTCGGTCGCGGCCGAGAACCGTGCGGACGGCTGGCGGCAGGCGTTGGAACGGCGCGGACTGCCGGTACCGCCGGTGTACATCGGCGACTGGGAGGCCGACAGCGGCTACCAGGCGGGGCTTGCGCTGGCGCATGAACCGGACTGCACGGCGGTGTACGCGGCGAACGACCAGATGGCGTACGGCGCGATGCTCGGACTGCGAGCGGCCGGCAAGCGCGTGCCCGAGGACGTGAGCGTGATCGGCGTGGACGATTCGCTGGTCGGCACGGTGCCGCGGCTGGAACTGACGACGATGCGACTGGACTTCGACGGAATCGGCCGCGAGGCGTTCGCGATGGTGACCCGTCAGTGCGAGGGCGAGACGGTGCCGACCGGCGTCAAGCACGTCATCCCCGCCACCCTTGTCGAACGCGCCTCCGTGCGCGATCTCAACGCCTAGCCCAGCGGGATGCGGGAGACGAAGACGCGCGGCTCGTGGGTGACGGGGTCGATGAACGACAGCCGACGCGCGACGAGTTCGAGCGGCTGGCTGAAGTCGTCGTAGGCGCGTTCGACGATGCGCGGATAGAAGTCGTCGCCGACGATCGGCAGACCAAGCGAGTTCATATGGACGCGCAGCTGATGCGTTTTGCCGGTGCGCGGATGCAGCGTATAGGCACGGACACTTCGATTGCCGACGACTTCCCCGGCACCCAGTTCGATCACCGTCTCGGCGTTCACTTCACCCGGTTCCTCGTACGCCTGCAGTATCCCGCGCCGCTTGACGATGCGAGAGCGCCGCAGCAGCGGGAACACGCGCGGCGGCTCGAGCGACGCGACCGTCCCGTACCGCGGTCGACGAACCGGCGAGGCCGCCGCCAGACATTCGTACGCCTTGGTCGTGCGCCGTTCCTGGAACAACATCTGATACGCCCCGCGCAACGCCGGGTCACGTACAAACACGACCACGCCGGCCGTCAGCCGGTCCAAACGATGCGCCGGCACGATCTCCGGCTCGCCATACCGCTCGCGCAGCCGGATCAACGCCGTTTCGCGGTACCACATGCCGCGCGGCGTGGTCGCCAGAAAATGCGGCTTGTCAATGACGATGATCCCCGCATCCTCGTACAGCACGTCGAAGTCAAACGGAATCCGCGGCTCGTTCGTCACGAATCTGTGCCGTTGCGTCATTTCATCTGCGCTTTCTACAGTTCCAGCGGAGTCCGGGAGCGGTCGGGGCATGCATTGTCCGACACGCTCCGGGCTGAGCCGTTAAGAGAACAGTCCAGTGGACTGTTCTTAGGCGAAGTGAGCAGCTTGCTGCGAAGAATGCGCGAAGCGCATTGCCGAGTCATACGGTCGGTCAACGCATGCCCCGACCGCTCCCTCAGTAATACGTAACGTTACGTTTTGTCAGACTCCCCGTACAGACAGATCAAACGTAACGTTCTGAAAAACGAGGTGGCGGCCGGCATGCATGTTGATCGACCGTATGACTCGGCCGAGCGGCCCGGAGCGTGTCGAGCAACATGCATGCCGGCCGCCACCGGTCCACGTCGGAACTACCTCGTCGCCGATGCCGTCATGACGTTTTCGCTACTCCACCGTGACGGACTTGGCGAGGTTGCGCGGCTTATCGACGTCGTAGCCCTTGAGCTTGGCCATGTCCATCGCGAACAGCTGCAGCGGCACCACGTCGACGAGCGGGCTCATCAGCGTCGGACACTGCGGCCGCCAGAACACGACGTCCGCATACCGTTCCACGTCCGGGTCGCCCTCTTCGGCCACGGCGATGATGAATGCGCCACGCGCGCGCACCTCCTCGATACCGGAGATCACCTTGGCGTGCAGCACGTTGCGGCCGCGCTCGGG
The DNA here is from genome assembly GCF_009299505.1 of Bifidobacterium ramosum. GTDB lineage: Bacteria > Actinomycetota > Actinomycetes > Actinomycetales > Bifidobacteriaceae > Bifidobacterium > Bifidobacterium ramosum. Next base: position 12,353 of record NZ_WBSM01000005.1, read on the forward strand.
CGGCACGATGAACACGATCGGCTCGCCTTCGTCCACAAGTGCGATCGGGCCGTGCTTCAATTCGCCGGCCGCGAACCCTTCGGTGAACGTGTACGCGATCTCCTTGAGCTTGAGCGCGCCCTCCATCGCCACCGGGTAGCCGACGTGGCGACCGAGGAACAGGAACGACTTCGCGTTCACCATCTGTTCGGCGGCCTTCTGCACGGCCTTGGCCTGCGTGTCGAGGATCCACTGGATCTTGCGCGGCATGGCCTTGAGCGCATCGAGCGTGGCATGGATCTCGTCGCGGAACATCGCGCCCTTGACCTGTGCGAGGTACAGGCCGAGCACGTAGGCGGCGGTGATCTGCGCGACGAACGCCTTGGTGGAGGCGACGGCGACCTCGGGGCCGGCGTGCGTGTAGAGCACGGCGTCGGATTCGCGTGGGATGGACGCGCCCTGCGTGTTGCAGATCGCGAGCACCTTGGAACCTTGTTCACGGGCGTGGCGCAGGGCCATGAGCGTGTCCATCGTCTCGCCGGACTGCGAGATCGCGACGACGAGCGTACGTGGCGTGAGGATCGGGTCGCGGTAGCGGAACTCGTGCGCGAGCTCGACCTCGACCGGGATACGCACCCAGTGTTCGATCGCGTACTTGGCGACCATGCCGGCGTAGGCGGCGGTGCCGCACGCGATGACGATGATCTTGTCGATCGCCTTGAAGTCATGCTCCTCGATGCGCACCTCGTCGAGGTTCAGATCGCCGTGCTTGTCGAGACGGCCGAGCAGCGTGCGCTGGACGGCGGCCGGATCCTCGTGGATCTCCTTGTCCATGAACGAGTCCCAGCCGCCCTTTTCGGCCGCGGACGCGTCCCAGTCGACGGTGTACGTCTTCGGATCGTCGATCACGTTGCCGAAGAAGTCGGTGACGATCACCGTGTCGGCGGAGACGCATACGGCCTGGTCCTGGTCGACTTCGAGCGCACGCTTGGTGTACGCGACGAACGCGGCCACGTCGGAGCCGAGGAAGTTTTCGCCGTCGCCGAGGCCGACGACGAGCGGCGAGTCATGGCGTGCGCCGACGATGATGTCCGGCTGGCGGCAGTCGGTCGCGAGGATCGTGAACGCGCCTTCGAGCATGCGGGCAAGGCGGCGCACGGCCTTGAACAGATCCGGTTTGCCTTCCTCCGCGATGATCGCGTCGACGATCTTGCCGAGCAGCTTCGCGGCGACCTCGGTGTCGGTGCTCGAGGAGAACCGGTAGCCTTCGGCCTGCAGGTCGAGCCGCAGCTGGGAGGCGTTTTCGATGATGCCGTTGTGGATGATCGCGACCTTGCCGTCCGCGCTGACGTGCGGGTGCGCGTTCATGTCGGACGGCTCGCCGTTGGTGGCCCAGCGCGTATGCCCGATGCCGACCGTGGCGAGCGGCATGGGCTTGCGTTCGATGTCTTCGACGAGGTTGGCGAGGCGGCCGGCCTTCTTGCGCACGGCGACCTGTTCCATGCCGGGGGCGGACAGGGCCACGCCGGCCGAATCATATCCGCGGTATTCGAGGCGCTTCAGACCCTGCAAGCACACTTCCAAGGGCTTGCCGCACGCGGTTTCAACGTTTCCTGCATATCCAACGATTCCACACATAGCCCACTACCCTACCGGACGCATGTTGCAACGCGAAACCGCAACCCGCTGTTTTCACGCGCTCAGCGCATCGGCCGGCCGTGCACTCGATTCACCCGCGGCGTCATTCGGTCAGCATGGCGGTACCGTACCGATCGATCAGTCCCTGGTTCACCCGTTCAAACTCGGGAATGTAGTCGGCAATGATCGCGTCCACCAAGCGCAGCGCCTTATCCGCATCGTAGATATGCGCCGAATCGTTGCGGTCGCGCAGCATGCGCAGCCATGTCGATTCATCCACGAAATCGTAGTACTGGAACGCTGTTTTCAGTACGTCACGGGGCGAACCGGAAGTCGACACCGGATCGCCTTCGTATGCAAGTAATGCCTTGAACAGCTTCCATCCGAGTTCGAACTGCAACTCGAACTTGTCGATCACGCCGCTTTGCACGAACTCATTGCTGAGATCCTGGTCGGGAGCCTGACGCAACGAACGCAGGGCGGAGGCGTAGTTCTCATACTTTTTCATACAACGTCCTTCCGGTCGTCGCGATCTCGTCGCGCAGTTCGTCGGTGATCGGCTCGTCCAGATTGATCACGTCGATCTTGAGCAGCGACCACAGGTCGTCCTGTAGCCGCCGGTACAGACGGTCGAAATCGGGGCATCCGGAGATCGCGATGTCGATGTCGCTTTTCGGCCGCGCGGTGCCCTTGGCCCGCGAACCGAACAGTATGACCTTCGTGGCTCCTGCTGCGACGGAGAACTCGACGATCTGTCGATACACGTCCTCGATCGGAACCATGGTCATCTCCTTGCCGTTGCCGTCGGCTCCATTGTAAAACATCGGAAACAACGGAATCCCCCCCCCGCGGCGTACCATGAGGCACGTGAGTGTTGTAGGTATGCGACATGTGTTGGGGAACGTGGGCGCACAGCTGCGCGATGCCGCGCGGACGGCGTGGTCGGCGACGGTGGATGCGTTGCGGGTGCGGCCGGCGATGACAGTCGCGATGTGGGCGTCGAACCTGCTGGTGATGGCGATGCCGTCGCTGCAGGTATGGCTGATCCGCTGGGTGACGGGACCGGCCGGACTGGCCGGATCGCCGTCGGACGTGCGCATCGGTGCAGTGATCCTGCTGCTGACGTTAGGGGCGGTGGTGATCGCCGTCTCGTACGAAGTCACGTCGCGTATCCGCGAACTGCTCGTGATCCCGCTGGGCGCGGAATACCGCACGCGACTGACCCGCGCACTGGCCGACATCACGCCGGCGCAGACGCTCGACCGCGGGCTGAACGACCGTATCCGTGCCGCACGTGACGCGATCCCGTACAACATCGCCGACCACGCGTCCAATGCGACCGTCGTCGTGGGCGCCGTGTTTTCCATGATCATGCTCGCCGTGTCCCTGTGGACCACCAGCCCGGTCGCCGCCGTGCTGCTCGGCGCGGCGATCATCCCCGAACTCGTCGCGCAGGCCGCCAACGCGCAGCTCGGCAGCGACCTGTGGCCCTTGCAGGGCAAGTATTCGCGCCGCGCCGCCTATCTCGAGCAGGTGCAGGACTATCCGCCGGCCAGCACCGAACTGGCCGCCACGCGCGGCTCGTTCTCCATTCCCGAACAGGCGCACGACAGTTACACGGCCATGAGCGGCCTGTGGCGGCGCATCTCCCTACAGGCGTTACGCGGAGCGGGACTGAGCGCCCTCGCGTTCGCCGTGCTCGCGGGCGGCGCGTTCGCGACGATCATCGTCCACGACCACGCCGCGCTCACCACGGTCGCGGCCGCCGTGGTCGGCGTGATCACCGCGCTGTCGGTCACGCGCAGCACCGGCGACGCGTTCGGCGAGCTCATGAGCTCCACGCCGATGGTCCTCGCCTACCGGCAGCTCATGGACACGTTGCGGGCGAACCCGACGATCCCCGAAACGCATGGGCCGGTCGGCGTACGGGTGGAACATGTCACGTATCGGTATCCGGCCGCGGATGATACGGAAGACGGCGACAGCGACACGACGCTGTGCGGTATGACGGACACGTCCGCCAGCCCCGCGTTGGACGATGTCTCGCTCGACATCGCACCGGGATCGATCGTCGCGTTCGTCGGCGAGAACGGCTCCGGCAAAACGACTCTGGCGAAGATCATCGCCGGCATCCTCGAACCGGAATCCGGCACGGTCACGCTGCCCCGACCCGACGATGCGCCGGTTACGACCGCATTGGGGCGACTCGGCGCGACCAGCATGACGTTCCAGGACTTCACCCGACTCGAAGTCACCGTACGCGAGTTCATCGACCCGACCGGACGGAAAACGGACCGGCAACTCTGGGACGGACTCGCCCGCGCCCACGCCGACACCTATATCACTGGCCAGCCGAACGGGTTGGATACCCAGCTCGGCGCGCAATGGGGCGGCATCGGTCTGTCCGGCGGCCAATGGCAGCGCCTCGCACTGGCCCGCACGTTCCTGTCCGACCAACCGCTGTGGATACTGGACGAACCGACCGCAGCCGTGGACGCGACCGCCGAAGCCGCGATCTACCACGATCTGACCGAGCATCGACCTGCCGGCACCACGGTGATCGTCATCACTCATCGGCCGCACGTGCTCACCCATGTAGACCGCATCATCGTCCTCAATCACGGCAAGATCGCCGAAACCGGCACCTACGACCGACTCATCGCCAGTCACGGCATCTTCAGCCAACTAGCACACGACAGTATGGAGTAACCGCCCCATCCGTACGTTGTTGCAGCATCGGCAGCACAACCGTACATTCACGTATCCTATCCGTACGGTTTTGCCGCAGTCATCAGCAAAAACGTACACTACGACGACGTATCCGTACGTTTGTGCAGCGGCTACGGCAGAAACGTACAAAACAGGCCGCCCAGTGTACGGTTGTGCAGATGACTGCGGCAAAACCGTACACCGGGCGGCCGGCGAGGATGATCAGCGACTTTCTACAGCACGTGCTGCAGAAAGTCCTTGAACCGCGGTTCACTCGGGTGGTCGATGATGTCGGGGCCGCCATGCTCGACGACCACGCCACCGTCCATGAAGACGACCTGATCGGCGACCTCGCGGGCGAAACCGATCTCGTGCGTGACGACGATCATCGTCATGCCCTCCTTGGCGAGCGAGAGCATCACGTTGAGCACCTCGCCCACCAGCTCCGGGTCGAGCGCCGAGGTCGGCTCGTCGAACAGCATGATCTCGGGCTTCATGGCGAGCGCGCGGGCGATCGCGACGCGCTGCTGCTGACCGCCGGACAGTTCGGACGGATAGTAGTCGAGCCGCTCTCCCAATCCGACGCGCTGCAGCTCGGCGACGGCGAGTTCGCGCGCTTCGGCCTTGTTCATGTGCTTGACGTGCACGGGCGCTTCCATCACGTTTTCGATGGCGGTCATGTGCGGGAACAGATTGAACCGCTGGAACACCATGCCGAGTTTGGAACGCTGCGCGGCGATGGCCTTGTCGTCCAGGGTCTGCCAGATCTCGCGGCCGTCGGCATCGGTGCGACCGGTGCGCTTGTAGCCGATCAATTCACCGTCAACCTCGATCTCGCCGCCGGTGAGCGTTTCGAGCTGGTTGATGAGGCGCAGGAACGTGGATTTGCCCGAGCCGGAGGGGCCCAGGATCACGGTGACGGTGCCGGGCATGACGGTCAGGTCGACGCCCTTGAGCACGTGCAGCGAGCCAAACGCCTTGTGCACCTGCGTGGCCTTGACGGCCGGGATCGCACCGGAAGGCACCGGCTCCGAAGCCGAGGTCGAGAACGTGGTCATATCAGTCATCAGTACTCTCCTCGGCTCACGCGGTCATGCCGGTGAATCCGGCCTCGTTGATCTTGTTGATGTCGTCCTTCGGCTCGCCCTCGGTCTTGCCGGGCAGCGGCGGCTGCTTGCCGCGCGTGCCCATCGCGCGCGCGTCGAAGCCCTTGCCGAAGTGCTTTTCGATGCGCGACTGGACGACCATGAGGATCGACGTGATGAGCAGGTACCAGAAGCAGGCCACGAGCAGCAGCGGGATCGGCTTGTAGATGCGGTTGGCGATCGCGCCGGTGGCGAACTGCAGTTCGAGCGTGAACGGCACGGCAGTGACGAGCGACGTGGTCTTGAGCATGCCGATCGTCTCGTTGCCGGTGGGCGGGATGATGATGCGCATGGCCTGCGGCAGGATGATGCGTCGCATGATGAGCGAACGCTTCATACCGAGCGCCTGCGCGGCCTCGGTTTGCCCCGGGTCGACCGCCTCGAGGCCGGCGCGCACGATTTCGGACAGGTACGCGGCCTCGTTGAGCGCCAGGCCGATCCATGCGGCGTTGAACGCGGTGATCACGTCCTGCGAGTTGACGCTCCAGAACGAGATGTCGGTGAACGGGACGCCAAGGCTGATACGCGGGATGAGTACGGCGAACAGGCCCCAGAACACGAGCTGCGTGTACACAGGGGTGCCGCGGAAGAACCAGATGAAGAACCAGCTGACGCCGCGCAGCACCGGGTTGATGGACTTGCGCATGATCGCGAGGATGATCGACAGGACGATCGCGACGACCATCGAGATGACGGTCAGTTCGAGCGTGTACCGGATGCCTTCGAGCACGTTCTCGTTGAACAGGTACTTCCAGACGGTCGGCCAGTCGAGTCGCGGATTGGTGATCATGCCCTGGATGAGCATCGCCGCGAGCAGCGCGACGATCACGGCGGCCACGATCGGACCGGGACGGCGCACGGGCAGCGCGTCGATGCGGTTCGGGATGTTCAGTCCTTCGCCGTCAGCTTGTTTCTTCGCCATAGATTGTCAGTCCTTATGCCATGTCCCGGCTTCCGTTGATCAACTGATCAACCGATCAACGGAAGTCGGGACGAACGAACGGAATCACGCCAGATCGGTGGGGTTGATCTCGGCCTTGTCGAGCGCGCCGGATTCGACGCCCCAGTGCTTGAGGATCTTGCCGTACGTGCCGTCGTCCATGAGCTGCTGCATGGCGGCCTGCACGAACTTGTCCATCGCCTCGTCGCCCTTCTTGATCGCGACGCCCTGCTTGGCGGTGCCTTCGACCTCGCCGAGCATCTCCAGCTCGCCGCCGGTCTGGCTGATCGCGTAACCGCCGACCGGCGAATCCGCGTAGAACACGTCGGCCTTGCCGGTCACCACGCTGGTGGCCGCATCGGTCTGCAGCTTGGTGGAGAGCACCTCGACCGCGTCCTTGCCGTCGGCCTTGCACTGTTCGGCGGCTTTGTTGGCCTCCTCTTCCTGCACGGTGCCGGTCTGCACCGCGATCTTCAGGCCGCACAGCTGCGTGGTGTCGACCTTGTTCGGGTTGCCCTTCTTGACGATCCAGCTGAAGCCGGACTTGTAGTAGCTGACGAAGTCGACGGCCTCGAGGCGTTCGGTCGTGATCGTCATCGCGGTGATGCCGAGATCGTACTTGGAGCCGACGGACGGGACGATCGAGTCGAACGTGGACGAGACAATGTCGGTCTTCACGCCGGCGAGCTTGCCGATCGCGGTGGCAATGTCGACGTCGTAGCCGACCGGGGTCTTGCCGTCTTCGGCGAGGAATTCGGCCGGCGCGTACGACAGTTCCATGCCGACGGTGAGCTTGCCGGCGTCCTTGACGGAGCTCGGCAGCAGCGCGGCGATGTCGTCGTCGGTCTTGACGCCGCTCAGATCGTAGCCTTCGGTGGCGTTGGCCGCATTGCCGTCCGCGTCGGTGGCGGTGTCGGTGGTGCCGCAGGCCGCCGTGGCGAACAGCATCGCGGCGCTCAGTGCGAGCGCGGCGGCGGTTTTGAGGTTCTTGAACATCATGGTTCCTCTCTTGTTCTCTCGGTGCTCGATGTGTTTACCGAGTATACAGAGAGGACAGGTTTTTCCGGTTACGTAGTTCCCGACGTGCGGCTCCCCTCGTCGAGGGGAGCCGCCGTTCCGCGCATCGTCACACGGTTGGGTTGATCTCGGCCTTGTCGATCGCGCCGGATTTGACGCCCCACGTGTCGAGGATCTTGCCGTACGTGCCGTCGTCCATCAGCTTCTGTATCGCCTTCTGTACGGCTTCGGCGGTCGCCGAATCGCCCTTCTTGATGGCCACGGCCTCCGGGGTCACGCCGGTGTCGTCACCGAGCGTCTCCAGCGTGTCGCCGGTCTGCGAGATCGCGTATCCGGCGACCGGCGAGTCGGCGTAGAAGATCGACGCCTTGCCGGACGCCACGGCGGTGGTCACGTCGGTCTGCAGCTTGGACGACTGGATGTCGATCGCGTCCTTGCCGTCGGCCTTGCACTGCTCGTTGGCTTTGTTGACTTCCTCTTCCTGCGTGGTGCCGGTCTGCACCGCGACCTTCACGCCGCACAGGTTCGAGGTGTCGACCTTGTCGGGATTGCCTTTGCGCACGACCCATGTGGAACCGGCTTTGAAGTAAGTGACGAAGTCGACGGCCTCCATGCGTTCCGGCGTGACGGTGAACGACGAGATGCCGATGTCGTATTTGCTGCCGACCGACGGAATGATCGAGTCGAACGTGGACGAGACAGTCTCCTCTTTGAGGCCGAACACGGCGGCCAATGCCTTGGACAGGTCGACGTCGAAGCCGACGGCGGTCTTGCCGTCCTCGGCGAGGAATTCGGCCGGTGCGTACGAGGTGTCGGTGCCGACGGTGAGCGTGCCGTCGCCGGCCACGGAGTCGGGTAGGAGCGCGGCGATCGCGTCGTCCTTCGTGATGGTGCTCGTATCGAAGCCCTGCGTGCTGGACGATCCGGAGTCCTTGGCGTCGCTGCCGGACGCGCTATTGCTCCCGGAATCGGTGGTGCCGCAGGCCGCGGCGGCGAGAATCATGGCCGCGCTCAGCGTGACGGCCGCGATGGTACGGATAGTACGGATCGAACGTATTCCCTTGCTGTAAGACATTGGATTTCCTCTCTCAGACATGTCGACCGGCGGGTATGTTTCCGGCTAATTCGAGAGCGTACGGTTCCGATGCTACGGTATCGTAAATCGAACACGGATTGTCCACTGTATGGACAATACGATCGCCCGGCATCCATCATCGGTATCAGGCCGCCGTCATCCGCCGGACACGACGATCGCTGCCGCCCGTCAACAGGCCATAACCCAACAACATCCCATGTCTCTTGTTGAGTTACGGCCGTTTCGCACCCTCACCGCGACCGTAACTCAACATCGTCACGCCTCTACCATTGAGTTACGGCCGTTTCGCACCCTCACCGCGACCGTAACTCAACAAAAACGTGGCCCTCGTGTTGAGTTACGGTCGTTTTCGGATCTGTAGACGACCGTAACTCAACATCATCACGACGCTACCGTTGAGTTACGGCCGTTGAGAATACGCAAAACGGCCGTAACTCAACAAGAGACACGAGATCCTGTTGAGTTACGGCCGTCATGACGGTGCGCAACGAACCGCGAGCGATCACCGCGCACGCATGTTCTTGTAGCGCATGACGCGCAACGCCTCACGCTTATCCTGCTCCTCGCGCAGGGCCTGACGCTTGTCGTACTCCTTCTTGCCTCGAGCCAGCGCGATCTCCGCCTTGACGCGCCCGTCCTTGAAGTACAGGCTGATCGGGATGATCGTGTAGCCCTTCGCCTCGGATTGACGGCTCAGCTTCACGATCTCGCGCTCGTGCAACAGCAGTTTGCGCTTGCGCTTGGGCGCGTGGTTGTTCCACGTGCCGTTGAGGTATTCGGGAATGTTCGCCCCTTCGAGCCACATCTCGCCGCGACGGTCGATGGAGACGAACGCCTCAGCCAGCGACGCGCGTCCCTCGCGCAGCGACTTCACCTCGGTGCCGGTGAGCACGAGTCCCGCTTCGTAGTGATCCTCGATGGCGTAGTCGTGCCGGGCCTTCTTGTTCTGCACGATGAGCTTCGTGCCGGTTTCCTTGGGCATGATCCCCTCCTTTCGTCATGCAACGCAACAGCTCAGGATATCACACGGCCCGCTCCCCCATCACGGGAAGCGGGCCGGCGAAAAACGTCGCAGTCGGTGCGCGACCAGTGCACTGCCGACACGCGGTCAGTGCACGAACCAGTACTGGCCGAGGTTCGTCAGTGTGCGGTACGACACCACGTACAGACCCTGCACGTTCATTTCGGAGATCTGGAAGGTGCCGTCGCTGTACACGGCCTCGACGACCGCGACATGGCCGTACGTGCCGTCGGCGCCGTCCTGACCGGGGTAGAACGAGAGCGCCGCGCCCACCTGCGGGTTGTGGTCGACGCGCAGTCCGTACGACGGCGCGGTCTGGTACCACTGGCCGCCGTTGCCGAGGAACGACGGCGTGCCGATGCCCATCTGCTTGCGGCGGTTGTAGGCCCACCACGTGCACTGACCGCCGGCGTAGGCGTTGCCGGAGTCGCCGTTGCTAGTGCCCTGACCGGACGATGACGAGCTGCTACTCGAGCTGCCGGAGTTACCGGAGTTGCTGGCGCTGCCGCCGTTCGTCGAGCCGCCAGTGTTCGTGGACGGTGTCGACGGCGTGGTCGGCGTCGTATTGGCGGCGTTGTTGTTCGTCGAACCGCCCGTGTTACCGCCGGTACTGCCCGAATCGGTGGTGCCCTGCGGGCCGACGGTCGGCTTCTGCGCGGCGGCGGCCTGTTCGGCGGCGTACTGACTGTTGAGCGAGTCGACTTCGGAGGCGATGAGCACGGTCTGTGCGGCCTGCTTCGCGGCGTCGCTCTTGAGTTGGCTCTGTGCGCTTTCGAGTTCGGCGCGCTTGGATTCGCCTTCCTTACGCAGGGATTCGAGCGAGTCGCGCTTGGCCTTCGCGTCGGCGGCCGCATCCTGCGCCGCGGCGAGCGCATCGTCGGCCTTGGCCTTGAGCTGTGTGATCTGTTCCTCAATGGCGGCGAGTCGCTCGCCGCGGTTCATCGACGTGTTGAGCGACACGGCAGCGTCGGAGGCGGCGTTCGATTCGGTGCGTGACAGCGCGTCGCGCGTCTGCATGGAGTTCACGAACTGCTTGGTGCTGGTTGATCCGGTGACCACGCTCATCACGTCGGACGCGTTGGAGCCGTGCATCGAATCGCGCGCCATCTGGGCGACGGCGGCGTGCGCGTCGTCGTAGTCCTTGCCGGTCTTCTTGATCTCGGCCTCGAGCGTCTCCTTGTCCTTCTGCGCGGCGGCGAGGCGCGCGGCCAGCGCGTCGGCCTCGTCCTGCGCCTGCGCGGCGGCGTCGTTCGCGGACGTCACGGCCTTCTGCGCGGCCGGGATCGTCGTGTTCGTCAGCGTGTCGAGTTCGACGATCTTGTCGGCCAGATCGGCGCTGACGCCGGCCAGCTTATCGCGCAGCTCCTGTTCGCGCGCGGCGCTGGACTGCTGCCGGGCCTGCGCGTCGAGCAGATCGCTGTACGTGTCCGCATACGCCTGCGGCACGGGCATCGCGACCATCGCGGCCGTGGAGGCGAACCCCATTGTTGCGCACAACGCTGCGGCCGACGCCATCGCGGCCGTGGACCTACCGACTCGTGTGAGCTTCATCAACGCGTCCTTTCGTCAAACAGGCACCACCATAACATACGGATCTGGGAGCATTACGCCTTGAGATAACGCCGCAGCGAGATCGTCGACGCGACGACCGACAGCAGCACCGCGCCGGCCACGAGGAACGGCGAGATCATGAGCACGGTCATCTGGTCGACATACGGAATCCACGTCACCGACTGCGCGAGCCAACCGGAGATGAACGTGCGCACGATCACCGACAGCATCACGCACGAGAGCACCGAGCCGACGAGCGACGCGACCACGCCCTCGAGGATGAACGGCAGGCGGATCGTCCAGTTCGACGCGCCGACCAGCCGCATGATCTCGGTCTCCTTGCTGCGCGACGCGGCGGACATGCGGATCGTCGTGGCGGTGAGCATGATCGCGACGAGCACCATCACCGCGGCGAGCACGGCGGTGATGACCGTGGCGCGGTTGAGCACGGCGAACACCGGTTCGAAGATCTGCCGCTGGTCGGACACCTCCTCGACGCCGTCCTGCCCGGACAGCACCTCGGCGACCACCTGGTATTTCTCGGGGTTCTTGAGCTTGAGCCACAGCGACGCCTGCATGTCGTCAGCGGTGAGCGTGCGGCCCTGGTATTCGCCGTTCGGATACTGCTTGAGGAACGTGTCCTTGTAGAAGTCCTCTTTCGACATGTACGTGATCTTCGAGACGACGTCGGGCAGCTCGTCGCGGATCTTCTGCTGCAGCGCGTCGATTTCGGACGCGCTCGGCGACTTGCCGCTCGCGCAGTTGGCGGACTGGCTGGTGCCGTCCGGGCACAGCCATACGACGACCTCGACCTGGTCGTACCAGCCGCCCTTCGCCTTGGTGATCTGCGCCTGCGTGAGCACGGATGCGCCGATGAACAGGAACGAGATGAACGTGACGAGCATCACGGACAGCAGCATCGGCACGTTGCGTTTGAGACTCGTCCAGGTTTCGGAGAGGATGAACCGTGCTCTCATCGGGTTTCCTCCTTGGGTTCGTCAGTGTCGTCTCGTTGCGATTGCGGCTGTGCGGGCGGGGCCGGGGGTGCTGGAGGCGCGAGGAGCGGTTGGGACGCCGGCTGATCGGCGGATGCGGACGAAGGCGCGGAGGCGGCGGACGATGCTGCATCATCGACGGATGCGTCAGTCGTTGCGTCAGTCGGCTCACCGGCGGACGCGGACGGCGTCTCGCTGGCATCGCCCGCAGTATCGTCGGCACCATCGGACGACACGGACACGACGGACGCATCATCATCGGCCGTGGTATAGGTCGCTGTCGTCGCAACGTCTGCAACCTGTTCCACGGACTGTTTCACATCGTCCTGTCCATGCGGTTCCGTCGATCCCGTACCGTTCGCGTCAGCCGACGTCGCAACCGAATCATCGGCACCATCCGAATCCTTCGCATCATCGGCGGCGTCGGCGTCGGACTTCCCGGCCGCATACTCGTCCAAACGCAGTCCCCTGCCCCACGTCAGCGTCGTCTCGACAGGCGCGAACGCCTCGCCGTACCGGCCGGTGCGGCCCGAATGCACGGAGTTCGCCAGCCGCGCGATGCCTTCATTGGTCTCGTCGCCGTTGATCACCTCGGAGACGTGCTCGACGATGCGTTCGGCCTGCTCGACGCGCGTGCCGGTCGGCTGCGGCGCAGCGAACTGCGGCTGCTCAGACGGCACGCCGAGCGCCTGCTTGGACCGGGACTCGACCTCCGCGTCGGGGAAGTACAGCGCGGAATCGTAGGAGCCCTGCCGTTCGTCGCGTACGATTTTGCCGGCGTGCAGTTCGACGACGCGCTTGCGCATCGAATTGACGATCTCCTCGTTGTGCGTGGCCATGACGATCGTGGTGCCGGTGCGGTTGATCGCGTCGAGCACCTCCATGATGCCGAGCGACGTGGTCGGGTCGAGGTTGCCGGTGGGCTCGTCGGCAAGCAGGATCTGCGGATGGTTGACGTACGCGCGGGCGATGGTGACGCGCTGCTGCTCGCCGCCGGACAGCTCGTGCGGATAGCTGTTCTCCTTGCCGGTGAGTCCCACGGTTTCGAGGACCTTCGGCACGAGCGACTTGATCGTGGATCGGCGTGTGCCGATCACCTCGAGCGCGAACGCGACGTTCTGCCAGACGGTCTTGTTGTTGAGCAGCTTGTAGTCCTGGAAGATGAAGCCGATCGAACGGCGGTACTGCGGCACCTGACGGTTGCTCAGACGGCGCAGGTCGTTGCCGGCGACGTGGATCTCGCCGTCGGTGGCCTCCTCCTCGCGCAGCAGCAGGCTGAGCAGCGTGGTCTTGCCGGAGCCGGACGCGCCGACGAGGAAGACGAAGTCACCTCGGTCGATGTGCAGATTGACGTCGTCCAGCGCGGGTCTCGTGCCGCGCGGGTAGATCTTGCTCACATGATCCAACGAGATGAGTGCCATATCGCCTTCCTTGATCCGTCTGATCCGTGGCGGCTCCCCTGCGCTTGTTCGGAGCGGAGAGGAGCCGTATACGAAGGATTACTCCGCTTCCTGTTCCGCCGCGCGGCGCTGCTCGTGACGCCAGCGGATGCCAGCCTCGATGAACGCATCGATGTCGCCGTCAAACACGGCCTGCGTCTGGCTGGTCTCGTAGCCGGTGCGCAGATCCTTGACCATCTGGTACGGATGCAGCACATAGGAACGCATCTGATCGCCCCAGCTGGCCTTGATGTCGCCGGCGATCTCCTTCTTCTTCTTGGCCTCCTCCTCGTGGCGCAGCACGAGCAGTCGGGACTGGAGCACGGCCATGGCGGCGGCACGGTTCTGGATCTGCGAGCGCTCGTCCTGCATGGTCACGACGATGCCGGTCGGCAAGTGGGTGATGCGCACCGCGGAGTACGTGGTGTTCACGCCCTGGCCACCGGGGCCGGAGGAGCAGTACGTATCGATGCGGATGTCGGTGTCCGGGATGTCGATGTGGTCGGTCGCCTCAACGAGCGGCACGACCTCGACCGCGGCGAAGCTGGTCTGGCGGCGGCCCTGGTTGTCGAACGGGGAGATGCGCACGAGACGGTGCGTGCCGCCTTCGACCGACAGGCGGCCGAACGCGTACGGGGCGTCCACCTGGAAGGTCGCGGACTTGATGCCGGCCTCTTCGGCATACGACGTGTCCATCACCTTGGCCTTGTAGCCGTTGCGCTCAGCCCAGCGCAGGTACATACGCAGCAGCATCTGCGCGAAGTCGGCCGCATCCACGCCGCCCGCGCCGGAGCGGATCGTGACGACAGCGGAACGTTCGTCGTATTCGCCGTCGAGCAGCGTCTGGATCTCCATGTCGTCGAGGTCCTGCTGGATCTTGCCGATCTCGGACTGCGCCTCGGCGAGCGAGTCGGCGTCCTCCATCTCACGGCCGAGCTCGACGAGCGTCTCCACGTCGTCGATGCGCTGGTTCGCGGAAGTGAGACGGCGCAGCTGGGCCTGCGCGGCCGACAGCTTGCTCGTGATCTTCTGCGCGTTCTCCGGATCGTCCCACAGGCCGGGTTCGGCCGCCTGCTGTTCGAGATCCTTGATGTCGGCCTTGAGCCGGTCCATGTCCAGCGCCTTGGCGATGGATTCGTATTTGGCGCGCGCGTCGCCGATCGCCTGATTATAGTCAAATTCTGCCATCGTATACCACCATATGTGTCGTTGCTGATGTATCCGGTCGTGTTGTCCTGGGTGCGCACAATATATGCATGAAACGCATATCCCTCATTGGGCATGCGCGGGCAAGGTGCGTCAAAGACCGGCGTAGATCGCCGGGATGACAAGGCTGAGCAGCATGGCGGCAGCGACGACGATGCACACCGCGCGCACGATGTTGCGGCGGCGACGTTCGCGCTGCTCTCGTTCGGCCTTGTACTCGTTCACAGTGCGCCATTGTAACGACTCGCCCGGATTTTACGCTCCGCGCGTCATGCCGTCGGTCACGCGATGGCATCGTAACCATGCGATCCGTCGTGAGACCTCGTCGTCGGTCACGCGATGGAATTGTACCCATTCAATCCGTCCTGTGGCTTCATTGCCGGTCACACGACGGCAGCCCGGTACCGTACTCACTATTACCGGCACCTACGGGTTCATCGCCAGTCACACGACGGCATCCCACACGATTTAATCCCATCGCGAGACCTTGGCTTGGTCACGGGATGGAAGATACGCGTGATTTTCCATCCCATGACCTGTCCATCCTGCACGAGACGGAATTGAATCGAATCAATCCATCCCGTGACCGCGAAACGAGCGCACGCGATGGAAGAGACTCGATTCAATACCATCGCATGCCAGGACGTCTCCTCACGGGATGGAAAACCGCGCGGATTTTCCATCCCGTGAGGAGCGGCGGCGCATGGGCGACTCCCCAACCTATGCTGGAGTCATTGATCACATGACTCGATAAGGAGCAATCAATGGCAAACGAACGCACCGCGTGGGGCTGGGGTCTGGCCTCGATCGACGCATCCGGCGCCACGCTGGACGTCTGGTATCCGCAGCTGACGCTGGGCGAGGCGCCCGCCGAAGCCGACCGGCCGAACCACGGGTTCGGCGCACTGGTCCACGACACGGCCGACGCGCGCGGCGTGCGTCGCGTCCCCGTGTTCACCATCTCCGATCTCGACGCCCCGATCGCCGACGCGGCCGACGCCTACCTGCGCCTGCACCTGCTCTCACAGCGTCTCGCCAAGCCGAACACGCTGAATCTGGACGGCATCTTCGCCAAACTCACCAACGTCGTGTGGACGAACTACGGCCCGTTCGCCGTCGCGGACTTCGCCCTGCGCAAGATCGACCTCGAATCCGCCGCCATCACCGCGGCCGACGCGTTCGCCGCGCAGGTCGGCCTGCCCACCGCCTCCCCCGCCGCGATGGTCACCGTCCTGTCCGTCGACAAGTTCCCGCGCATGATCGACTACGTCACTCCCACCGGCGTGCGCATCGGCGACGCCGACCGCGTCCGCCTCGGCGCTCACCTCGCCGAAGGCACCACCGTCATGCACGCCGGCTTCGTGAACTTCAACGCCGGCACGCTCGGCGTCTCCATGGTCGAGGGCCGCATCTCGCAGGGTGTCGTCGTCGGCGACGGCTCCGACATCGGCGGCGGTGCGTCCATCATGGGCACCCTGTCGGGCGGTGGCAAGCTGCGCAACTCGATCGGCGAGCACTCCCTGCTCGGCGCGAACGCGGGCATCGGCATCTCACTCGGCGACAACTGCGTCGTCGAAGCCGGCCTGTACATCACCGCCGGCACCAAGATCACCGTCTACGACAAGGCCAAGGTCGCCGCCGGCGAACCGCTCGACGTCGTCAAGGGCGCGGATCTGTCGGGCAAGAACAACATCCTGTTCATCCGCAACTCGGTCTCCGGCCGTATCGAGGCACGCTACCGCAAGACCGGCATCGAGCTCAACGACAAGCTGCACAAGAACTGAGCATGCGATAACGGAGCGTTATCTGCGTTGCTCCTCAGTCGACGTACTGTCGTACGTCTTCCTTCGGTGCGCCTTGATACCGCACACGTTATCGCACGTTCAGCGGCGCGACTGCGACAGCACGACCTGAAACCAGTCATTCCCTCAACGGACATACAGCCGATTCCATCGTTGCAATCGGCTGTATGTCCGTTGAGAAGGAGGGCGGGCGTTCGTCGGGAGAACCGTACTGTCCGTCGCTCAGCGCTCGTCGAGCGGCACGTAGTCGCGCAGCGTCTCGCCGGTGTACACCTGCCGCGGCCGGCCGATCTTCGTGTTCGGATCGGCGAGCATCTCACGGTACTGCGCGATCCAGCCGGGGATGCGGCCGAGCGCGAACAGCGTCGTGAACATCGCCGGGTCGAACCCGATCGCACGGTAGATCAGACCCGTGTAGAAATCGACGTTCGGGTACAGGTGACGCGACACGAAATAGTCGTCGGTCAACGCGATGTCCTCCAGCTCGGTGGCGACGTCGAACAGCGCGCGCTCGTCGGCCGGCAGTTTCGACGTGTCCTCGCGTTCCATGATCTTCTCGAGATACGTCTTGGCGATCGCCGCGCGCGGATCGTACGACTTGTACACGCGATGACCGAGTCCGGAGATGCGGTGCCCCTCGGTCTTCGCCTCCTCGACGAACTCGCGCACGGTCTTGCCGGAGTCGCGGATCGCCTTGAGCTGGCGCAGCACGGCCTCGTTCGCGCCACCATGTAGCGGGCCGGACAGCGCGTTGACGCCGGCCGCGACCGCCGAGTACAGGTTCGCATGAGCACTACCGGCGATGCGGACGACGGACGTGGAGCAGTTCTGCTCATGATCGGCGTGGATGATAAGCAGACGGCCGAGCGCGTGCACGTACAGCGGGTCGGATTCGAACGGCTCGTACGGCACGGCGAAGCACATGCGCAGGAAGTCGTCGACGTAGCCGCGCGCGTAGTCGGGGTACAGCATCGGCTCGTCGCGGCGGCGACGGAAGATGTACGACACGATGGTGCGCACCTTCGCCATGATGATGATCGCGGCCTCGTCGAGTTGGTCTGAGTCGTTGATGTCGGTGGTGTCCGGGTAGAACGTGGCGAGCGCGTTGATCGCGGACGCGAGGACGCTCATCGGGTGCGCGGTGCGCGGGAACGAACCCATGAACGTGCGGAAGTCCTCGCCGACCATCGTGCGGTGGTTGATCGCGGAGACGAACTGGTCATACTGCTCACGGCTGGGCAGTTCGCCGTGGCGCAGCAGCCACGCGACCTCGAGGAAGTCGGACTGGTCGCACAGCTGCTCGATCGGATAGCCGCGGTAGCGCAGGATCGAATGCTGACCGTCGATATACGTGATCTTCGATTCGCACTGCGCGGTGGTGAGAAAGCCCGGATCGAGCGTGACCCAGCCGTCGTTGCGCAGCTTCGACACGACGATGCCGTCCGGGCCGGCGCTGGCTTTGACGACCGGCAGGGTGTACTTGCTGTCATCGACGTTCAGCTGAGCTGTTGCCATACGGATGCTCCCCTCGGATTGCGGGCCGGCCATGGGCGTCGCCTTGCGTAGGATGCGGACGCGTCCGGCCCAAAAGTATGGCTCACTATATGGCATGTGTGTTTCGGCGCAAGTCCGCGTCTCAAAAACGCGGTTCGACGCACGATGACGGTCGACGATTCGTTGCTGCCTCCCGTTCCTTCCTTCTCGGAAGCGCAACAGACGCACGGCGGATTCTTTCTTTCCTCAACGGACATACAGCCGATTTGAGTGCCCGAATCGGCCGTATGTCCGTTGAGAAAGAAGCGATCCGCTATACACGACAGCACGAGCGCAGCAACCTGGGCACCTCTACACAGACGTACAGTCCTCCCCTCAACGGACATACGGCCGATTCGGGTGGCGAAATCGGCCGTATGTCCGTTGAGGAGGATGCGGGATCGTCACGAACGCGGGACCGCACAACGCAACAAGGCTCCCTCATCGGGAGCCTTTCGAGCAGCGATCATAACGACGTCACAGATTCGTGCGATCGGTGAAGATGATCGGGCCGTCGTCGGTGATCGCGATGGTGTGCTCGCTGTGCGCGCCGCGCGAGCCGTCCTCCGAGCGCAGCGTCCAGCCGTCCTTCGGATCCTGATAGATCTCGTCCGTGGTCTTGAGGAACCACGGTTCGATCGCAATGACCAGACCCGGGCGCAGACGGTAGCCGTGGTGCGCCTTGCCGTCGTTCGGCACGTGCGGATCGCCGTGCATGATGTGGCCGACGCCGTGGCCGCCGAACTCGAGATTGATCGGATAGCCGTAGGTGCGCGCGATGTCGCCGATCGTGTTGGAGATGTCGCCAAGACGGTTGCCCGGGCGGGCCACGTCAATGGCGGCGGCGAGCGCCTCCTCGGTGCACTTGATGAGACGCAGGTCCTCGGGGTCCTTGTCCTTGCCGACCACGAAGCTGACGGCGGAGTCGGCCACCCAGCCGTCCACGCTGATCGCGAGGTCAAGGCTGACCAGATCGCCGTCCTTGAGGCTGTAATCGTACGGGATGCCGTGCAGCACGGCGTCGTTCACGGACGTGCAGATGTAGTGGGCGAACGGGCCGGTGCCGAAGTCGGGCGCATAGTCGACGTAGCAGGATTCGGCGCCCTTGCGGTCGACGATCTTCTGATGCACGAACTCGTCGATCTCGAGCAGGTTGGTGCCGACCTTGGTGGTTTCCTGGAGCTCCTTGAGGATGCCGCCGACGAAACGGCCGGCGGGCTTCATCTCTTCGATTTCCTTGGGTGTTTTCAGTTCGATCATGCCGCCCAGCCTACTCAGACCGTACTACTTGCGGTTTCACCCGCGTTACTTGCGCGACTTGCCGAACGTGAACGCGCGCACGATGGCGGAGACACCCATCACGATCAACGCGCAACCGCCAAAGATGATGAGGAACATCATCGAACTGACCGGCGAGACGATCACGACCAGCCCCGCGATGATCGAGATGATCGCGTAGCACACGGCCCATCCGGACTTCGGCAGACGCCACGACTCGACGAGCGCCATCACGCCCTCCATGATCCAGCCGAAGCCAACGATCAGCGTCACGAAGATCGCGAGCGACGTGCCGGACAGCGCCGCGTTCTTGAGCATGATCACGCCGCCGAACGCGAGCAGACCGCCGACGAGGATGTCGAGCGCGCGCCAGCCGCCCGGCAGCCCGATGGTCACGAGGGCGCTGACGATGCGGATCACACCGGAGACGACGAAGTAGATGCCGAACGCCACAGCGAACACGGTGAGCGTCTTGCCCGGCCAGATGAGCAGGGCGAGGCCGAGGATCACGGCCACCGTGCCGACGATGCCGTACAGGCCGCGGATCGCGTTCTTGGCCTGCTGCGGCAGCGTCTCCTCGAACAGCTGGAACAGGTTGACCGGTTGCCAGCCGTTCTGGTTGCCATACTGGTTACCTTGGCCGTTCTGGTCATATGGATTCGGCTGATAGGCGAACGGCTGACCGTACGGCTGTTGCGTACCGTACGGATTGCCGTACTGCGTGTTCTGCTGATACTGGCCGTAGCCGTTGGGGTTGCCGTTCTGTCCGTTCTGGTTCGGCGCGCCGCCGTACGGATAGTACTGACCGTTGGGCTGGCCCTGCGGCGCGTAGGCGCCGTACTCCGGCTGCCCGTTCGGGTTGTTGCCGGACCGTGGATTGCCTGATTGCGGATTCTGATTCTGCCCGTTCATGTTCGGATCGCTCATCGTGACTCCCTGTCGTATGCGGTGCCAACGGCACCTGCCGCGGACGCGTGACCGCCGCGGCAGGTGCCGTATGATCGATACCTTCATCCTAGACATGATGTCTAATTCTTTCCATCAGCATAATGAGACAAACTGTCCGTTTACCGATTTTCTGTATCGGTATCCAACGGTCGCGTTCGTCATTGCACGCGAATAGGCTGGGCCGTATGAGTACAGTTCTGACCTCCGGCCTCGATCCGGCCGCGTTCTCCTCCGTTATCAAACCATCCGACGACTTCTTCCGCTACGTGAACGGCCCGTGGATCGACACGTACCGTCTGCCCGACGACAAGGCCCGGTACGGCGCCTTCGAAAAGCTCGCCGAGGATTCCGAAAACCAGATCCACGAAATCCTCGAAGACGACGCCTGCCCGGCCGTCAAGTCGCGTGCGCTCTATCGCTCCTTCCTCGACACCGACGCGATCGAGCAGGCCGGCATCACGCCGCTCAAGCCGGTGCTTGCCGCGATCGACGACGCCGCCGACAAGACCGCACTGACCCGCGTGCTCGGACAGTACGACCCGTCCGACGCGACCACGACGCCCTTCGGCTTCGGCATTTATGGAGATCCGGCCGATCCGGACACGAACGTCGTGCACATCGAGCAGTCCGGTCTCGGCCTGCCGGACGAAGCGTACTACCGCGAGGACCGCTATGAGCCGATCCGCACGGCCTACGTCGACATGGTCGCCAAGCAGCTACGCAACGCCGGGTACGGCGACGTCGAGACGACCGACGTGCAGGCGAAGCGCTTCCTCGACGTCGAGACGCGCATCGCCGCGCACCACTGGGACAACGTGACCACGCGCGATCCGCAGAAGACCAACAACCCCACCGACTTCGCCACGCTGAGCGGCGAGCTGGCACACTTCGACCTCCCCGCATGGGCCGGCGCCTGGCAGCAGGCGTATGACGCGACCGCCGCCGCGGCCGCGCAGCCGGTGGACCTGCACGCCGCGCTGAGCCACGTCATCGTGCATGAACCGAGCTTCCTGACCGGCTTCGACCAGTTCTGGGACACCGCCGAGCTTGACGATCTCAAGCTGTGGGCGCGCGTGCACGCGATCATCGGCACCGCAGCGTATCTCAGCCGCGACTTCGACGAGACGAACTTCGACTTCTACGGCAAGGTGCTGTCGGGCGCGAAGGTGCAGCGCGACCGCTGGAAGCGCGCTGTGTCGCTGGTCAACGGCATCTGCGGCGAGGACGTCGGCCGCGAATACGTCCGCCGCCACTTCCCCGAAAGCTCCAAGCAACGCATGGAGCAGCTCGTCGCGAACCTGATCGACGCCTACCGCGTGTCGATCAGCGGCAGCACCTGGCTCGGTGAGGCCACGAAGACCAAGGCCCTCGAGAAGCTGTCGAAGTTCACGCCAATGATCGGCTACACCGAGCACTGGCGCGACTACGGCGCGCTTGACGTGCGCGAGGATGCTACGCTCGTCGAGAACATGGCCGCGGCCAGCCTGTACGAGAACGGCTACCAGCTCGCCAAGGCCGGCAAGCCGGTCGACAAGGGCGAGTGGGAGATGAACCCGCAGACCGTGAACGCCTACTACGATCCAAGCAAGAACGTGATCGTGTTCCCGGCCGCGATCCTGCAGCCGCCGTTCTTCAACCCCGAGGCCGACGACGCGGCCAACTACGGCGGCATCGGCGCGGTGATCGGCCACGAGATCGGCCACGGCTTCGACGACCAGGGATCGCAGTTCGACGGTGACGGCAAGCTCAACAACTGGTGGACCACCGAGGATCGCGCGAACTTCGAACAGCGCACCACGGCGCTCATCGAGCAGTACAACGCGTTCGTGCCGACGCAGCTGGCCGAGAAGTATGCCGACGACCCAAGCAAGGCCCCGCACGTCAACGGCGCACTGACCATCGGCGAGAACATCGGCGATCTGGGCGGCGTGAACATCGCGCTCAAAGCGTACGCGTTCGCGTTGGACGAGGCCGCCGGCCGTCCGAAGGACGGCTCACCGGAGGCGATCAAGGCCGCGCTGGACACCGCGCCGGTCATGGACGGCTTCACCGGCCTGCAGCGCTTCTTCCTGAGCTACGCCTCGATCTGGCGCGGCAAGAACCGCGACGAACTGGCCGAGCAGTTCCTGCAGATCGACCCGCACTCCCCCGCCGAATGCCGCACCAACGGCATCGTGCGCAACGTGGACCTGTTCTACACGGCCTTCGGCGTGCACGATGGCGACGGCATGTGGCTCGCCCCGGAGCAGCGCGTCTCCATCTGGTGACGTCACTCGGGGATCCGCTCGGGGGTCTACTCCGAGTGACTACCCCGAGTAGATCCCCGGGTAACTCGGGTAGCACCCAAGCGGCATGGTGTCCGGCGACGAAGCCGGGCACCATCTGCCCGAAGCCTCATATCCTCCTTTCTCCTCAGCCCACCTCTCAGTGGACATGCAGCCGATAGGCACCCTCATATCGGCTGCATGTCCGCTGATGTATGTTCACCGAGAGGTGAGCACTATCGCATGATGTCTGGTTAGAACTCGGGAGCGGAAAATTCTTCTTGGGAGGGTTGTGTGGCGACTGGCGGTGGCGTATCCGTGGGCGGCGAAGCGACGGATACGGCGGCCAGCGGCGGCTGATCGGCACTTCCTGGAACGTCGTTTGCCACGCCTTGCTGTGCGTTGGCGAACGGATCGTTGCCCGGACCAGCCGCGGCGACCTGATCCACTGGCGAGCCAGCAGACGGCACACCAGCTTCACCGGCACCAACACCCGCATTGGCACCAGCCATGCCACCGCCGGCCGACAAGGCATCGGCGGCGCCCCCGTCGGCATTCGCATCCGCCGTCGCACCGGCGCTGCGTGACGGTTGCGCAAGATGCGTGGTGCCGTAATTGAGATCATGTCCCACGTTGCTGGCCTCCAGCACGATCCGTGTCCGTTTCTCACCGGTCTCGGTCGCCCATTCCTCGGTGGCCAGTACGCCGGTAGCGATCACCGGTTGCCCCAATCGCACCGAAGACAGCACGTTGCCAGCCAGCGCACGGTAGGTCTTCACGGTGATCCATGTGGTCGGCGTGGTCTTCCACTGCCGGTTCGCGTCGTAATAACCGCGCGTGCACGCGAGCCTGAACGTACAGATCGTGGGCGGACTGCTGTGCCCGAATCCCTGTGGCGCACTGCCCACGCGGCCGGTGATGGTGACGAGTCCCTGTTGCAAAGCCATGGCGAATCCTTCCGTCGCATCGTCGTCGAGGTGGTCCGCACGGATCGCACTGCTGGGACCCTGTCGAAGCGCCTTGAGGAGAGGTGAGAGAAGGGAAGAAAGGCTCTTCGTCCCGTCAAACCAGCAGTGCGACCCGCGCGGTAGATTCCACTATGCCCCAGTCCGCCCATCCTCCGGCAGGTAAACGACCAATGTGGACGCAAACGGAACCTCCCGGCGTGTTGTGGATAACTCACCGTGGATAACTCGCCGACTTATCCACGGCAAACGTTCCACCCCGGTCACCACCCGCCGCCCATCCACAACCTCATCCACAACCCCACTCAATGACGCCGCCACAAAACCGCATCGGTGCACCATCACCACCACATGTCTGGTCATCGCCAATCCTCCGACGGACATACAGCCGATCACGCCTCGAAAATCGGCTGCATGTCCGTCGATTACATGCATCTTCATTGAGAAAACACACCAACCGAATATCGCACAACAGCAGCCCGTCCATACACGACGAGGGCCTCTCCAAACCGGAGAGGCCCTCGTCATCACTCGTCATTCCGCAACGAACATCACCGCACGCTCGGCGACATTAGACATTACGCCGATGCCGCGGAACCACATATCGTACGCAAGTCGCGTCGCGCACTACACGTACTGCCCTCGCGCCGCGAGCTACGAACGCAACGCACGACACCACGCGTCACAGACGGTCGACGATCGCGGCGACCGCGTCGGCGACCGGCACGGCGACCGAGTTCTCGCCGTTGCGGTCACGCACCTCGATCGTGCCGTTGTTGACCGTGTCGCGGCCGACGACGGCGATCAGCGGCACGCCGATCAGCTCGGCGTCCTTGAACTTGACGCCCGGGGAGACCTTCTTGCGGTCATCGTAGATGACCTCCACGCCACGCGCCTCGAGATCGGCGACGAGCTGCTCGGCGGCGTCGAACGCGGCCGCGTCCTTGCCGGTGGCCACGACGTGCACCTGCGCCGGCGCGATCACGGACGGCCAGGCAAGACCCTTCTCGTCGTGATGCGTCTCGGCGACGCACGCGAGCACACGGGACACGCCGATGCCATAGCAGCCCATCCACACCGGAACCGTCTTGCCGTTCTGGTCAAGCACCTTGAGATCCAGCGCCTTGGAGTACTTGAGACCGAGCTGGAACACCTGGCCGATCTCCACGCCGCGCTCGAAGCTCAACGGGCCGGAACCGTCCGGGCTCATGTCGCCGTGGCGCACCTCGACGGCCTCCACCACGCCGTCGGCCTTGAAATCGCGGCCGTAGACGAGGTTGTAGTAGTCGACCTCATGCTCGTCGGCACCGGTGAACCACGCGGAACCCTTGACGACGTGCGCGTCCACAAGGTAGCGCAGCGGATCCTTGACGCCGGCGGCCTCGGCCTGCGGGCCGAGCACCATCGGGCCGATGTAGCCCGGCACCAGCTCCGGATGTGCCTTGAGATCCTCTTCGGTGGCCTCTTCAAGCTCGGCGGGCGCGAACTGCGCCTCGAGACGCTTCATGTCGACCGTGCGGTCGCCCGGCACGCCGACGACGATGATCTCGCGCCACGGCTCGTCGTGCTCCGCGTCCTCCGGGTGCTTGACCGCGATGACCACGTTCTTGAGGATGTCGGAGGCCTCCCACGAGCGGCCGTCCGCACGCGGATGGTCGGCGTTGGCGCGTTCGATCATCTTGTCGATGGTCTTCGCGTCCGGCGTGGCCTCCTTCGTGGCGGCCGGGGTCTCGGACGCGTCGATCTCCGGCAGTTCGGGCGTGTGCAGCGCCTCGACGTTCCACGCCTTGCCGCTCGGGGCGAGCGCGAACGTATCCTCGCCGATCGGCATCGGCGCGAGGAACTCCTCGGACGCGGAGCCGCCCATCGGGCCGGACATCGCGAACACCGGCACGTACTTCAGGCCGATGCGCTGGAACACGCGCTCGTACGCGCCGCGTTCGTCCATGTACGCCTTGCGCATGCCCTCCTCGTCCATGTTGAACGAGTAGGCGTCCTTCATCACGAATTCGCGGCCACGGATCAGGCCGGCGCGCGGACGGAACTCGTCACGGTACTTGGTCTGGATCTGGTACAGCACGACCGGCAGATCCTTGTACGACGAATACATGTCCTTGACGAGCAGCGTGAACATCTCCTCGTGCGTCGGCGCGAGCAGGTAGTCGGCCTGATGACGATCCTTGAGACGGAAGATGTTGTCGCCGTACTCTTCCCAGCGGTGGGTGGCCTCGTACGGTTCGCGCGGCAGCAGCGCCGGGAAGTGCACCTCCTGCGCGCCGATGCCGTCCATCTCCTCGCGGATGATCGTCTCGATCTTGTTCAGAACACGTAGGCCGAGCGGCAGCCACGTCCAGATGCCGGGCGCGGCTTTGCGGATGTAGCCGGCTCGCTGCAGCAGTTTCGCGGAATCGACGTCCGCGTCGGCGGGGTCCTCGCGCAGGGTGCGCAGGAACAGGGTAGACATACGAAGTGCTTTGGAACTCATGGGTTCCAAACTACTCAATCAAGGGGACGTTGCCGGCCGAGGCCGTATCGTCGCCTTCTTCTTCCCAACGGACATACAGCCGATCGACCGGGCGGAATCGACTGTATGTCCGTTGAGGTTAGGTTGTTAGGCGGATGGGTTGTTAGACGGATGATTCAGCCGACGCAATCAAGTCACCGCACTTCTCTAACGGGCATACAGCCAATTCGGCACCGCGTTTCGGCTGTATGTCCGTTGAGGGTGAGGGGCGACGATCGGTTGAGGTCGGACCGATCGACTTACTTGAGGCTGGCGGTGACGGCGTCGACGGCGGCCTGCAGGGTCTTGGTGTGCTCCTGATACCACGTGGTGTTCCGCTTGATGCCGTCGATTGCGGACTGATATTCGGAATCCGCGTCGACGTTGCAGGAGGCGAGCGCCGGGGTCTCGACGGAGAGCTCCTTATTGAGCGCGTCGAGGGTCTTGGCGTCGTTCACGTCGTCCTTGGTGTAGGCGGAGGCCGTGGCGGCGTCGCCGTTGACGAGTCCGTTGTATTCGTTCTGGGCGACGCGCAGGTCGTCGGAGACCGTCGCGCACTCGGCCTTCAGCGTCGCGACGTCGGGACCGCCGAACATGGTCACGCCGATCACGACGGCGGCCACGATCAGGACGACCGCGACGACCGCCGCGATGATGATCGTCGTACGCTTCTTCTTCGCACCGTCGCCGGCCACGGCAAGCTCCTTCTTGTCTTCAGTTGCCAATGTTCTGCTCCTTTCTGGCAAACATCGGCATACTGTAGCAGCACGGCCTACGCTAGTGGCGTCATCGTCATCGTGCGTCTCACCGTCACCTCATGTTTTTGAAACGATGACGTCGCGTATCGTGGCGCATCCTCGACTCGTCGTTCATCGGACCGGACACGCAACGTGCGAAACGGCAGCTCCCGTCCTTGGGCATATCGTTTGTGCCGCATGCCGGCGCAGGAAATTCGGGAAAACGAGCCTGCCGTCCCGAATTTCTTGCGCTCAGTCAACGTCAGTGCAAGATATTCGGGAAAACAGGCCTTATGTCCCGAATTTCCTACGTTGAGTCATCGTCAGTGCGGGAAATTCGGGACGAAGCCGAACATTCCCCGAATTTCCTGCGCCAGTACACAGTGCATCTCGTCGATACGCGACAGATACACCTACCGCGACAGATCACAGCCAGCGCGACGAATCGCAACAGATCACAACCGACATACCGAAACACGACTGCGGCAACAAATCGCAACGGATCGCTGTCACAACAGACCACGACCGGCATGACAAATCACAACTGCCACAATAGACCGACCGGCACAACAGGCCGCGACTGCGGCAACAAATCGCACTTGCCGTAACAGCCCACAAGCCGCAACGGACCACGACCGGCACAAGGAAACGGGTCGCAAACGCTGCCAGCGGCGTCGCAAACGAAGCCATAATACGACCGGGATCAACACCGATCCGCTAGAACAGCTCACCTTGCCCGAACTCGTCATCGGCGCCACCGACACCATCACCCACATCCCGCCGCGCCGCCGGATCGAACGCCGCCGCACCCCGCTCGGCCAGCACCGCGGCCGCACCCTCCGAACCGCGCCGCAACGCACCGTCCAGCCGCACCGCATCGGGCGACACGAGGAACATCCGCTCGTTCACGCCCTCCAGATACAGCCCATCCATCGACTCCACGCGCGACAGCGCCACATAGCCCATGCCCGGCGCGAATGTCCGCCGCAGATCCATCACCGCCCGGTCCAGCGTCATGCCCTGCGACTTGTGGATCGTGATCGCCCACGCGCAGCGCAGCGGCACCTGGTTGACCGACGCGAGCACGGTCTCGCCGTCCATCATCTCCCACGCGGCCGGCTTCATCGTTACCACGTTGCCGTTTTCGAACTCGACGATCGGCCATCCGTCTTTCGCCTCGGACGCGAATCCGCGCACCGTGCCGATCGACCCGTTGACGTACTGCCGGTCGGCGTCGTTGCGCAGCGCCATCACCGCCGCGCCGGCCTTCAGCACCAGCTTCTCCGGCGCGAGCATGTTCTTCTTCAGCCGGTCCACGAGGTTCGCCGGCCCGGCCGCCTGAGCAACGAACGTGTGCTCCTCGGCACCGATCTGCGCGAGCCGCAGGTCGTTGAGTCCATCGGCCTGACGGTTGACCGGGAACAGGTGCACCGCCACTTCCCCGTCGCCCGGCGCCACACCGAGCCGTGTGACGAGCGCGTCGCGGTCGTCCTGGTCGACGCAGCCATCGCGGATGTCGGTGAGCACGCCGAGCAGCCGCCCGTCGTCCTGACGATGCTGTTCGGTCAGGTAGCACACGACCGGGTCGAGCTCACGCCACACCAGCGATTCGGTGACGAACCCTTCCGGGTTCAGTCCGGCCTTCGCGTATCGTTCGCGCGCGGCGACGAACTCGGGCGTGGGCGTGATCAGATCGTTGTTGCGCCCGCCCACGCTCACCGGCGGCAGCTGGAAGAAGTCGCCGGACAGCACGACCTGGATGCCGCCGAACGGGCGCGGATCGCGGCGGATCGCACGGCACACCTGATCGACCATGTCGAACAGCCACGCGTGCATCATGGAGACTTCATCGATGACGAGGACGTCGGTGGCCTCGATCTTGCGCCGGCGCCGCGTCTTGATGGTCTTGAGCAGGTTCGCGGTGAGCGAGGTCGCCACGCCGACGCCGCTCCACGAGTGGATGGTCTGCCCGTTGATGTGCGTGGACGCGATGCCGGTGGACGCGGTGACGGCCACGGACGCACCGGCCTTGCGCGCGGCGGCGATGAACTCGTTGAGCACGTACGTCTTGCCCGCGCCCGGCGCGCCGGTGAGGAATACGTTTGCACCGGCCTGCAGGATCGCCAGCGCCTCGCTTTGCTGCATATCGGCTCGACTCCGCTCAGCCGTTCAGCCGATCAACCGATCGAGCACCTGCAGTACGCCATGCTCGACGTTCGTGGGCGCAATGTAGTGCGCGGCAGCCTTGAGATCGGGATGCGCGTTGCCCATCGCGAACGAGTACTCGCCGGCCGACAGCATTTCGAGATCGTTGAGATAGTCGCCGAACACCGCGGTCTGCGCGGGCGTGGCGTCGAGGTGCCGCTGCAGCGCCTCGACGCCACGCCGCTTGTCGGTCTCGTGGTTCATGATGTCGACCCAGTGCGCGCCGGAGACGACCACCTGCCAGTCGCGCGCGATACCGCCGAGCAGATCGGCGGCCATCGACTCGGCGTCGCCGAAGTCGAAGATCGCGAGCTTGAGCATCGTCTCGTCGCCGCGCTCGACGCTCGGCAGCACGGCGTGCAGGTCGGGCACGATCTCAAGCGCGTGATAGTACTTGCGGCATTCGTCGACGAACGCCGGATCGGTGCGCTGCACGTACGCCGTGTTCAGTCCGCACAGCACGAGGCCGACGTCGTGCGTGCCGTTCGCGACGGCTGCGTCGACCATGTCGATGACGGTGCGTGAGACGGCGACGTCCACACCGTGGACTTCGATGACCTCGCCGTCCGCGACGACGACATTGCCGTTCTCCGCGATGTACGACAGTTCGCGCGGCGTACGACCGGCGAACATGGACCGCAGCGTGGCGTACTGGCGGCCTGACGCGGGCACGAATTCGACGCCGCGCGACTGCAGGCGCTCGAGTTCCGGCCAGAAGTCGGATGGGATCTCGCTGTGCTCGTCGAGCAGCGTGCCGTCCATGTCGGCGACGACGAGTCTGATGTCTGCAGGACCGGCGATCTCGGTCCAGTCGGCTGCGGTCATGCGGCGGTTCCTTTCGGTATCGGTGTCGCGTGCGGCTTCCTCTTCGAGAGGAGTCACAGCATGCGATTACTTGTTGAGGATGCTGGTAGCGACAACGTCGGCGGCGATGCGCTTGGCGGTCGCCTCGTCCGGGCCGGGGGCGGGCGCCATGAACGCCTCGCGGTAGTAGCGCAGCTCATCGAGCGATTCGATGATGTCGGCGAGCGCGCGGTGGCCGCCGTTCTTCGGCGGGCGGTTCTCGTACACGGCCGGGTACCAGCGGCGGGCAAGCTCCTTGAGGGTGCTCACGTCGACGCTGCGGTAGTGCAGGTGGCTCATGAGGTTCGGCATGTAGTGGTCGAGGAACTTCTTATCGGAGCCGATGGTGTTGCCGGCGAGCAGCGGGCGCACGCCGTCCGGGGTGAAGCGCAGCACGTATTCGGTGACCTTCTGCTCGGCCTCCTCGAGGCTCAGGCCGTGCTCCCACTCGTTGATGAGGCCGGAACGGGTGTGCATGGTGCGCACGAAGTCGTTCATGTGCGCGACGGCCTTGTCGGACGGCTTGATGACGTAGTCCACGCCTTCGTCGAGCACGTTGAGGTCGAAGTCGGTCGGCACGACGGACACTTCGACCAGCTCGTCGCCGCCGAAGATGTCGAGTCCGGTCATCTCGCAATCGATCCAGATCAGTCGCGAATCCTTCGCACTGTATGTTTCCGCATCATGGCTGTCCACCATCGTATGCCGCCTTTCGTGAGCTTTTCGTTAGCCGTACGTCTCGTCCTGTATCGAACAGTACAGGCTACCGCGTCGCCGCTACAAAAACGGCTCCCCTGCCGTGGAACGGGCAGGAGAGCCGTCATCGATCAATCGAACGGCCAATCAGCCGAGACGATCGAGATCGATCGATCAGTTGTGGAAGCCGGAGTAGTTCGGGGCCTCCGCGGTCATCACGATGTCGTGCGGGTGCGATTCGCGCAGGCCGGCGTCGGTGATGCGGATGAAGCGGCCCTTCTCGCTCATCTCCTTGATGTTGTGCGCGCCGATGTAGAACATCGACTGGTGCAGGCCGCCGATCATCTGGTAGAGGACGGCGTTGAGCGGTCCGCGGTACGGCACTTCGCCCTCGACGCCTTCCGGCACGACCTTGTCGTTGGAGGTGACGTCGGCCTGGAAGTAGCGGTCCTTGGAGTAGGACTTCTTGCCACGCGGGGCCATCGCGCCCAGCGAGCCCATGCCGCGGTACAGCTTGTACTGCTTGCCGTGCAGGAGCACCTTCTCGCCCGGGGCCTCCTCGCAGCCGGCGAGCGCGCCGCCGAGCATGACCGAGGACGCGCCGGCCACGAGGGCCTTGGCGATGTCGCCGGAGTAGTGGATGCCACCGTCGGCGATGCACGGCACGCCGGCGGCCTTGCAGGCCTGGGCGGCTTCGTACACGGCGGTGAGCTGCGGGACGCCGACGCCGGCGACCACGCGGGTGGTGCAGATGGAGCCGGGGCCGACGCCCACCTTGACGGCGTCGACGCCCGCATCGATCATGGCCTGGGCGCCGGAGCGGGTGGCGATGTTGCCGCCGATGACCTGCACGTCGCGGAAGGCCGGATCGGACTTGATGCGGCGGATCATGTCGAGCGCGAGGCGGGCCTCGCCGTTCGCGGTGTCGACGACGAGCACGTCCACGCCGGCCTCCATGAGGGCGGAGGCGCGCTGCCACGCGTCGCCGAGGAAGCCGACGCCGGCGGCCACGCGCAGACGGCCCTGGGCGTCCTTGGTGGCGTCCGGGTACTGCTCGGTCTTGACGAAGTCCTTGACGGTGATCAGACCGGTCAGGTGGCCTTCGTTGTCGACGAGCGGCAGCTTCTCGACCTTGTGCTGGGCGAGCAGGCGGTGGGCGTCGTCCTTGGAGATGTCGGACGGGCCGGTGATGAGGTTCTCCTTGGTCATCACGTCGCGCACCTTGAGGTGGTCGTAGTCCTCGGAGGCGATGAAGCGCATGTCGCGGTTGGTGATGATGCCGACGAGCTTGTTGTCCTTGTCGACGACCGGCAGGCCGGAGATGTGGAACTTGCCGCACAGCTTGTCGAGGTCGGCGAGGGTGACGTCCGGGTTGACGGTCAGCGGGTCGGTGATCATGCCGGACTCGGAACGCTTGACGACGTCGACCTGCGCGGCCTGGTCGTCGATGGACAGGTTACGGTGGAGCACGCCGATACCGCCGTTGCGGGCCATGGCGATGGCCATCTCGGATTCGGTGACGGTGTCCATGGCGGCGGAGATCGCCGGGACCTTCATGGTGATCTCACGGGTGAGGTGGGTGGTGGTGTCCACTTCGGACGGGATCACGTCCGTCTCGTTCGGCAGCAGCAGGACGTCGTCATAGGCGAGGCCCAGCTGGGCGAAGATCGGAGGAAGCGGGGCGTAGTTGTTCTCATTCGTGTTAGGAATTAAAGCCATAGATTCACTATATGAGCGTGTGTTGACGAGTGACACGCGCCCGTGGTAAGGCCCGGCGCCTTCCTACTTCCGCTCCCCGCTCGCGTGACGTGCATGCTCAAGTTCGGCGTTCTCCTCACGGATCTCCGGAATGCGATGCTTGAGATACGGGTACAGCGTGACGATGGCGAGGATGACGGACGCGACGGCCATGCCGATCGCCACGTAGCCCGCGCGGAAGAACAGGATGAGAATCGAGCCGAACGAGATCAGCGCCGCCCAGCCCCACAGCGTGAGCACCGCGCCCTGCACGGAGTGGCCGATCCTGAGCATCCGGTGATGCAGGTGCATGCGGTCGGGGTGCATCGGCGACTGGCCTTTCGCGAGTCGCCGCACGATCGCCATGCACATGTCGAGCACCGGCAGGAACAGCACGAGGATCGGCAGCAGGATCGGCATGAACACGGGCACGTACACGCTGGCGTGGATCGACGCGGGGTCGAGTCGGCCGGTCATGATGATGGACGCGCACGTGATGAGATAGCCGAGCAGCATGGATCCGGAGTCGCCCATGAACAGTTTCGCCGGATGCCAGTTGTGCAGGATGAAGCCGATGCAGATGCCGACCATCGCCACGTCGATCAGCGTCGCCATGGACGCGTACGACGGCGAGTTGCGCGCGAGAATATACGAGTAGATCGCGAACGCGATGCCGCCGATCGCGACGATGCCGGACGCGAGGCCGTCCAATCCGTCCACGAAGTTGACCGCGTTGATCGACGCGACGATGAGGAACGCGGTGATCGTGATCGAAATGCTCGGGCTTGCGGTCACGAGCGAGCCGAGCGGCAGCGAGATGATCTGCAGGCCGCCCCACGCCACGAACACGGCGGTCAGCAGCTGGCCGGACATCTTGAGCATCCAGTCGAGGTCCCACAGGTCGTCGGCCATGCCGATCAGGCAGATCGAGATCGCGCCGAGCATCACCACCCACGCCTGATGGCTGGAGCGGAACAGCCCGTCGAGGAACGGCATGCGGCTGGCGAACAGCATCGCGCCGAGGAAGCCGAGCAGCATGCCGAGGCCGCCCATGCGCGGCGTGGGGATGGTGTGCACGTCGCGTGCGCGCACCTTGCCGACCGCGCCGATCTGAATGGCGAGATGACGGATGAGCGGCGTGAGCAGCCAGGTCAGGCCGCCGGCCACCGCCGCGATGAAGAAGTAGACCCTCATGCGCCGAGTCCCCCGCCGTTGAGGTGGATGGCGCGGCGGATGACGGTCTGCGGGATGGTGCCTTCGCGCAGGATGTCGATGCCGTCGCGCGACAGCGGGTTCGCGGCGACCACGGTGCTGGAGACGTGGCCGGGCGTGGGACCGCCGTCAAGGTACAGGTCGACGGCGTCGCCCAGCGCGTCGCGGGCCTCCTCGACGGTCTGTGCGCTTTCCTCGCCGGAACGGTTCGCACTTGACGCGGCGAGCGGGCCGACGGCGTTCAGGATGCGCAGCGCGACGGCGGAGTTCGGGATGCGCACGCCCTGCGTGCGGGCGCCCTGCGGTGTCGGCTTGACGGTTTTGAGATCGCAGTCCTCACGGGCGACGACGATCGGCGAGAACGCGCCGGGCATGAACTGCGCGGCGAGCCGGTTGAGCGGGGCCGGCAGGTCGAGCCCGAGCTGGTCGAGCTGGTCGATGTTGGCGAGCAGCACCTGCAGGGCCTTGAACCGCGGGCGGCGCTTGACGTCGTAGATACGGGCGATGGCGGCCTCATTGCGCGGGTCGCAGGCCACGCCGTACACCGTGTCCGTGGGGATGACGACCAGTCCGCCGTTGCGGATGACTGTCGCCGCCTCGGCGAGGGACTCGTCAGTTACCGTGCATGTCTTGCTCATGCCCACCATTGCACCATTGCGTCGCGACTTGCCCGTGCGGGCCGGCGACACGCCGGCGACCTGATCACGACACGCACGATGCGTTTTTCGTTTCGGCCCGATTCCGACGTTTCCCGGAATGCATCGTGCGTGTCGTGATCACTCGTCCGGCGTGTCGCCCACGCAAATCACCAAGAT
Source organism: Bifidobacterium ramosum (assembly GCF_009299505.1). Taxonomy (GTDB): domain Bacteria; phylum Actinomycetota; class Actinomycetes; order Actinomycetales; family Bifidobacteriaceae; genus Bifidobacterium; species Bifidobacterium ramosum. The sequence goes on from NZ_WBSM01000005.1 coordinate 46,627, forward strand.
GGACTACATGACTACACCACCTGTGGAGCTGCGCGTCCCGCGCGCCTCCGAACGCGAGGAGATGCTCGCCGGAAAACTCTATAATCCCGCCGATCCTGAACTGTGCCGTCTGCGCGAGAAGGCCGGCGACCTGTGCACGAAGTTCAACGGCCTCGCGCGCGGCGATTACGCCACCCGCGCTGCGGTGCTCGACGAACTGATTCCGAACCACGGCGAGAACTTCGACGTGATGGGGCCGATCTTCTTCGATTACGGCTGCCATACGACGGTCGGCGACCGCGTGTTCATGAACTTCAACTTCAGCTGTCTCGACTGCGCGCCGGTGACGATCGGCGACGACGTGCTGTTCGGACCGAACGTGTCGCTGCTGCCGCCGATGCATCCGATGCGGTGGCAGGACCGCAACGTGCGCCGTGCGGCGGACGGATCGTTCTACGACTACGAGTACGGCAAGCCGATCGTGATCGGATCAAACTGCTGGTTCGGCGGCAACGTGACGGTGGTCGGCGACGTGACGATCGGCGACGGCTGCGTGATCGGCGCGGGCGCGGTCGTGACGCATGACATCCCGGCCAATTCGGTGGCCGTGGGCGTGCCGGCGCGTGTGATCCGCACGATCACCGACGCCGACGCCTCCGTCTATCAGGAGTACGCGCAGTAGCGGCTCACGCCCGCACCGCGAACAGATACCGCGGCCGGCCGGTCCAGTCGTCGCCGGTGTGCGCGTCGGCGAAACCGTTCGCCCGTGCAAAGGCGACGAGCCGGTCGCCCTGCGAGATGTCGTGCTCCATGACGAGCGCACCGCCCGACCGCAGCAGCGACGCGGCGCGCAGGATGATCCGTTCCGGGATCGCCGCGCCGTCTGCCGATCCCCCGTACAGCGCCATGTCGGGGTCGTGGTCGCGGACCTCGGGCTGTTCCGGAACCTGCGCGAGCGGCACGTACGGCGGGTTCGTGATCACCATGTCGATGGTGCCGTCGAGTTGCGGCAACGTGAGCGGACTGGTCGCGTCGCCGCGTTCGAGATGATAGTTGTATCCGGCCGACGGATCGCGGCGTGCGACCGTTTCGCGGTTGCGTTCGGTCCATGCGTACGCGTCCGGCGACAGTTCGACCGCCCACACTTCGGCGCCGCGCACTTCGGTGACGACGGACAGTCCGATCGCACCGGAACCGGCGCACAGATCGACGACGCGCGGCGTGTACAGCCGGTTGCGCGTGATCCAGTCGAGTCCGGCCTGCACGACGGTTTCGGTCTCCGGTCGCGGGATGAACACGCCGGGACCGACGCTTAGATCGAGATAACGGAACGGCGCATGGCCGACGATGTACTGCAGCGGCTCGCGCGCCGCCCGCCGGTCGATCATCGTGCGGAACCGCTGTTCCGCCGTCTCGTCGAGCGTCCACTCGTCGCCCATCAGCATGGCCTTGTCGACGTCGCGCAACTCGCGCCCGGCCGCCTCGGCGAACAACAGCTTCGCATCATGCTCGGGGGTGTCCGCCCCCGCTTCGCGCAGCGTCGCCGCCGCGTTCCGAATCACATCAGCTACGTTCACCGGCGGCTACTTCTGGTTCGCGAGACGCGCGGCCTCGTCGGCCTGGATGTCGGAGTCGATCACGGCCTGCAGGTCGCCGTTGAGCACCGCGTCGAGGTTGTACGCCTTGTAGTTCGTGCGGTGGTCGACGATGCGGTTCTCCGGGAAGTTGTACGTGCGGATGCGTTCGGAGCGGTCGAGCGAACGCACCTGCGAGTGACGCATGTCGGCGGCCTCGGCGGCCTCCTGCTCGTGCTTCATGGCAAGCAGTCGCGACTTGAGCACGCGCAGCGCGGCCGCACGGTTCTGGATCTGCGACTTCTCGTCCTGCATGCTCACGACGATGCCGGTGGGGATGTGGGTCATGCGCACCGCGGAGTACGTGGTGTTGACCGACTGTCCGCCGGGGCCGGAGCTCATGAAGATGTCGATCTTGAGGTCCTTCGGATCGATTTCGATCTCGTCGTCGTCCTCGTCGGCTTCGGGGAAGACGATCACGCCGGCCGCGGAGGTCTGGATGCGGCCCTGCGATTCGGTGACGGGGATGCGCTGGACGCGGTGCACGCCGCCCTCATACTTGAGCGAGGCCCACACGCCGTCCTCCGGCGCGGGCGTGCCCTTGGCGCGGATGGCGATCTGTACGTCCTTGACGCCGCCGAGCTCGGTGGTGTTCTCGGACTGCACGGTGACGGTCCAGCCGCGCTTCTCCGCATAGCGCGTGTACATGCGCAGCAGGTCGCCGGCGAACAGCGCCGCCTCTTCGCCGCCGGTGCCGGCCTTGATCTCCATGATCGTGTCGCGTGCATCGTCCGGGTCGCGCGGGATGAGCGCGGTGCGCAGCTTCTCCTCGGCGGCCGGCAGTTCGGCTTCGAGCCGCTTGGCCTCCTCGGCGAAGTCCTCGTCCTCGCCGGCCATTTCGCGGGCGGCCTCGAGGTCGTCGCGGATCTGCAGATAGTGCTTGTATGCGGACACGATGCCGCCGAGTTCCGCATGACGACGGCCCAGTTTGCGGATCTTGTCGGGATCAGACACCACGTTGGGGTCCGCCATCTGCGCTTCGAGCGCGTGGTACTCCTCCAGCGCGGTCGCCGCCGCGGGGAACTGTTCGTCTGCCATGGGACTTCCTTACGATGTGGTACGGAACGATGCTGTACGGATGATGGTTCGGGTATAGAAAAACGCCAGTCCTCGCGTCGGGGTCGCCGAAGCGACGCCACGATCACAGGGACTGGCGTTGATGAAGCTACTTGGTCTTCTTGCCGTAGCGACGCTCGAAGCGGGCGACGCGGCCACCGGTGTCCATGATCTTCTGCTTGCCGGTGTAGAACGGGTGGCAGTTCGAGCAGATGTCGACGGTCATGTGATCACCCTTGTAGGTGGAACGGGTGACGAAGGTGTTGCCGCACGAGCACAGGACTTCGACGGCATGGTAATCAGGATGGATACCCTGCTTCATGGTGTGTCTCCTAAGGATTCGGGGGACCCGGGTCGTCGCGCCCCTATGGCCGACGTGAACCGGAACCTATGGGACTATACGCCGACGGCTCGACTTCGATGGCGAACCGGCAACACACGGCGAAAAGTGGGGCCGCAGGGGCTTGAACCCTGGACCGGCGGATTATGAGTCCGATGCTCTAACCGACTGAGCTACAGCCCCACGCCGGCATCGCGCGAACGCGAAAACCAACCTGACCAGTGTAGCAGACCGCCCGGCCGACGCGCGGGGGTATCGTCGCGCCGGCATCCGTCACGTACCGTCGTACGCGGCATCGTACGCGGCATCGCACGCGTCCGTCACACGGCTAGTGCGACTACTGCACGGCGATCGTCACCGGATCGCTCGTCACCTTCGGATGTTCCTTGAGACTCAAACGCGCCGTGTACGTGCCGGCGTTCACGCGTGGCAGCGACCCGTCCTCCGCGCAGGTCGATCCGGTAGCGTCCGCGTTCCATGTGATCTGCTGCTGGTCGACGTCGCCTTTGCTCATCAGCAGCATGCGCGCATCCGACGGGCAGACGTCCGACCGCCAGACGGTGTTGTCGCCCGACGTGATGGTCAGTACGCGGCCGCCATCCGAGGCATCGATCAGGCATCCCGCCTTGCTGGTGCCGGTGTAGGTGATGGTCGCGGTGAAGTCGACCGACCCGCCGACCGGAATACTGGACGAGGCGGACTGCAGCGACAGCGTGATGTCGTCGGACGCGCAATCGGGTACGCCGACGATCTTCGTCGGATCGGGCACCGTGTCGCGGGTCAGCGTATGGCTGACGCCCAGTCCCATCGCCGAACCGACCGCGGCGATGCCCTGCCCGACGCTGTACACGCAGAACACCGTCAACGACAACGCGGCCAACGCCGCGATCAGCACGATGATGCGGCGGCGCCGATACACCGCCTGTTTGCTCATGCTGATCCTGCGCTTGCGCCCGCGCATACTAGACGCACCCGGCCGCACCGGTTTCCGCTGTCCCCGCTGTACCATAATGCCCCAGTCTATCGCGACGGTACCGATGATCGACCCGTACGGCGCTGTCCGTACGTCGTCCGTGTATGTCCATCTGTATGCCGTCACCGCGGCAGCCGCACGCCGCCGTCCGGCAGTATCTCGATCAGCCCGTCCTCATCCAACGACGCAACGCACTGGTCGAGCTGCACTTGATCCGCCCACAGCGCCTCGACGTCCGCGCGCGGCAGCACCGGCGCGTCGGCCGGCAGCCCGCGCAACGCGTTCAGCACCAGCCCGCGCACCTGACGGTCGGTGCCGGCGAACCGTTGCCGCGGCCGTGTGCGCCGCTCCCCCAGCCCGGGCCGACCAGCCGCCAGAAACGCGCAATCCTCGCGCACCGGGCAGTCGTCGCACAGCGGGTTCTTCGCCGTGCATACGGTCGCACCGAGCTCCATGACCGACTGGTTCCACGTCACCGACCGCGTGGCATCCTCAGGTAATACACGATTCGCCAACGCTCGCTCGGACGGCGTCGCTGCGCCGCCCCGCGATTCCACGCCGAGGAACACGCGCGACAGCACACGCCGAATATTCGTATCGATCACCGCTACACGCACGCCGAACGCGAAGCTCAGCACCGCCGACGCCGTATAGTCGCCGATGCCCGGCAGACCAATCAGCTCGTCGTACGTGCGCGGCAGTTCGTCAACGTATCGGTCGCGCACCACACGCGCACACTCCTGCAGCCGCAACGCACGACGCGGATAGCCAAGCCGCCCCCACGCGGTGATCACCTCCGCGGTCGTCGCGTCCGCGAGCGCCGCGGCGTCCGGCCACACGCGCATCCACGTCTCCCAGTACGGCACGACGCGGCTCATCTGCGTCTGCTGGCTCATGACCTCGGAGACGAGCACGCCCCACGGGGTCGTGCGGCCGAACCGCCACGGCAGGTCGCGCGCATTCGCGTCCCACCATGCGGCGAGACTGCGGCGGATGGGTTCGTTGCGTTGGATGTCAGTCATACGATGCGGCACCGCTTGCCTATTACCTGTCGCTTACCTGCCGCCGGCAAAATTGAGCTGACGCCAAGCCTCGTAGATGGCAATGGACGCGCAGTTGGTGAGGTTGAGCGAGCGCAGGCTCGGGCGCATGGGGAGCCTCACCTGTTCGGCGACGTGCGGGCCGGCCATGATGTCCATCGGGTCGGGGATGTCGCCCGGCTCGGGACCGAACAGGAGGATGTCGGTCGGCTTGTACTCGACTTCGGTGTACAGCTTCGTGGCGTGGGCCGTGAACGCGATGATGCGCGAGTTCGGCATCGACTCGACCAGGTTGTCGAAGTTCGGGTGCAACACAACGTGCGCCATGTCGTGATAGTCGAGGCCGGCGCGGCGCAGCTTCGTGTCGCGCAGGTTGAAGCCGAGCGGCTCCACAAGATGCAGGATCGTGCCGGTCACCGCGCACAGGCGGATCGCGGAGCCGGTGTTGCCGGGGATGCGCGGGCTGTAGTAGCACAGGTGCGGGGTGGAGGTCTCGGCCTTGGCGGCGTCTTCGGCCGACAGCATCGCGTCGACCACGGAGATCGGGTTGCCGTGCGCGTCGGTCACAAGCTCGTCCGGCCCGTAGTTCGACTTACGATAGCCGTATTCGAACATCTTCTCGACCTTGGCTTCGGGGTTCTGCTGCGCTTCCGACTGTTCCGTCATATCATCCACCGTCTGTTGTCGTGTACGATTTCCGTCACCCGAGCATAGCCGGACGAACGGATCAGACACGGCCGCCAAAGGACGAGGCCTCTCCACAGCAATCGCAGTCCGCCACTCTCTAACGGACATACCCTCTAACGGACATACAGCCGATTTGCCCATCCAAATCGGCTGTATGTCCGTTAGAGGGTAACGGTACAACTGTCCTACGGCATCAGCATCATCCATCAGCGCAAGAAATTCGGGAAAACAGCCCACTCGTCCCGAAATCCTTGCGCTCACCGACCCTCAGCGCAACTTTTTCGGGAAATCAGTCCATCACTCCCGAAATCCTTGCGCTCAGCCGTCGTCAACGCAAGAAATTCGGGACAAATGGGCTGATTCCCCGAATTTCTTGCGCTACGAAACAGCGTGTGCTACGAAACAGTCACGACACAGCACCGCAACACAGTGTCACGACGCACCACCGCACCGACTCAGTTCTTAAACGAGTGGATCGGCGCCGGGATGCGGCCGCCGCGTGTCACGAACGCCTCACACGAGGTCTGGTTCACCGGCATGATCGGCGCGTAGCCCATCAGTCCGCCGAAATTGGCCATCTCGCCGACGCCCTTGCCGTACACCGGAATGACGCGCACGGCCGTGGTCTTCTGATTCACCATGCCGATGGCCGCCTCGTCGGCGATCAGGCCGGAGATCGTCGCGGCCGACGTGTCGCCCGGAATCGCGATCATGTCGAGGCCGACCGAACACACGCAGGTCATCGCCTCAAGCTTCTCGATGGTCAGGCATCCGGAAGCCGCCGCGTCGATCATGTTCTTATCCTCGGAAACCGGGATGAACGCGCCGGACAGGCCGCCCACATACGAGCTCGCCATGATGCCACCCTTCTTGACCTGATCGTTCAACATGGCCAAAGCCGCGGTGGTGCCGGGCGCGCCGACCTGTTCGAGGCCGATCTTCTCAAGCACCTCGCCGACCGAATCGCCCACGGCCGGGGTCGGGGCGAGCGACAGATCAATGATGCCGAACGGCACGCCGAGCCGCCGCGACGCCTCCTGCGCGACGAGCTGCCCCACGCGCGTGATCTTGAACGCGGTACGCTTGATCGTCTCGCACAGGAACTCGAAATCGCGCCCCTTTGCGGCATCCAAAGCCCGCGAGACGACGCCCGGCCCGGACACGCCCACGTTGATCACCGCGTCGCCTTCGGTCACGCCGTGGAAGCCACCGGCCATGAACGGATTGTCGTCGGGCACGTTGCAGAACGCGACGAATTTGACGCAGCCGTACGAGTCGTTGTCGCGTGTGTTGTAAGCGATGTCCTTGATGACGCGGCCGAGCAGTTCGACGGCGTTCATGTCGATGCCGGTCTTCGTGGAGCCGACGTTGACGGACGAGCACACGATGTCGGTTTCGGTCAGGGCCTGCGGCAACGATTCGATGAGTAGTCGCTCGGCCGGGGTCATGGCCTTGGAGACGAGCGCCGAGTAGCCACCGATGAGGTCGACGCCGACCTCCTTGGCCGCACGATCCAACGCATGGGCGATCTTGACGAAGTCCTCGGAGGTCTTGCACGAGCTGGCGCCGACGAGCGAGATCGGGGTGACGGTGATGCGCTTGTTGACGATCGGGATGCCGTAGTCCTGTTCGATGGCCTGGCCGGTGGCGACGAGGTCCTTGGCGTAGGTGGTGATTTTGCGGTAGATGTTGTCGCAGGTCTCGTCGACGGTGTCGGCCGCGCAGTCGAGCAGCGAGATGCCCATGGTGATGGTGCGCACGTCGAGTTTTTCCTGCTCGATCATTTGGTTGGTCTCGTGGACCTCCATGATATTCAGCATGGTTGCGTTCCTTTCGGTCGGTCCGGCGAGATTAAATACGGTGCATCTTGGTGAAGATCTCCTCGCGCTGGCAGCGGATGCGCACGCCGATGTCGTCGCCGAGATCCTCGAGGTTGCCGACCATCGCGCCGAAGTCCTTGTCGGCGTTCGTGTAGTCGACGATCATCATCATGTTGAAGTAGCCGTCGAGGATGGTCTGGGAGATGTCGAGTACGTTGACGTTGTGCTGGGACAGGTAGGTGCAGACGCGTGCGATGATGCCGACGGTGTCCTTGCCGACGACGGTGATGATTGCCTTGTTCATGAAGCTCCCTGATCGAGACGAAAAAGCGGGTGTCTTCCAGTATATGGAAGACACCCGCATCTCATGTTTCCTATCTCACGCGGTACGGCACGGACGCGGTGCAGCGCGAACGCGACATGTCACGAACGCGACACGTCAGACGGCCAGGGTCTCAACGTCCACGTGCACCGGCACGAGCTTCGGCTCCTCGTGATGTTCCTTGAGCAGGAAGGAGCACGCCAGCACAACCACCACGAGCACCATGCCGAACAGGTAGCCGTAGCGCGAGCCGTCCACGAAGCCCTGGGCGGGGTTCGTGCCACCGGCGGCCGTGTAGTTCGTCTGACCGAGGCCGAGCAGACATGTGGCGACGGCGGTGGCGATCGCGCCGCACACCTGCTGCATGGTGTTCATGATCGTGCTGCCGTCGGCGGCCATGCGCCCGGGCAGCGACTTGAGCGCCGCGGACTGCGCGGATTGCTGGATGAACGGGATGCCGACCATGACGATGATGTGCGCGGCGAGGAACAGAGCGACCGGCGTGGAGACGCCGATCATGAAGAACAGCGCACCGCCGATGACGGTGAGCGCCGAGCCGGCCCAGACGAGTCGCTTCGCGCCGTAACGGTCGAACATGCGGCCGGCGGCGAGCGTGCACAGCGCATTGATCACGCCGCCCGGCAGCATGAGCAGGCCGGCGACGGTGGAGCTCAGGCCCATGCCGCGCTGCAGTTCCTGCGGCACGAGGTACATGAACGCGAGCGTGCAGGAGAACGAGCAGCTGATCATGATGGCCGGTGTACGGAACGCGGCGATACCGAGCGCATGCAGGTCGAGCAGCGGGTCGGCGATGGTGAGCTGGCGGCGGGCGTAGAAGGCGAGTACGATCACGCCGACGACGAGCAGCGCGATGACGACGGCCGAGAAGCCCATGTCGCTGATGAGGCTCACACCGGCGACGAGGCAGCCGAAGCCGATCGCCGAGGCGAGGATGGAGATCACGTCGACCTTCGGACGGGTGCGTTCGATCGGCGTGACGAAGAACAGCGCCGTGCATACGATCGCGGCGACGGCGACAACGGCGAACAGCGCGAAGATCGCGCGCCATGAGAACGCGCCGATGAGCGCGCCGGCGATGGTCGGGCCGATGACCGGCGCGAACATGATGACGAGGCCGGCGACGCCGTTCGCCGCGCCGATCTTATGCGGCGGGAACACACGCATGATCGCCGCGTACATGGTGGGCAGCGCGATGCCGGTGCTCACGCCCTGCATGATACGACCGGCCAGCAGGATCGGGAACGTGGGGGCGACGGTGCATACGATCGCACCGACCAAGAAGCAGACCAGCGCGAACAGCACGAGCGTCTTGGCCTTGACCCACTTGAGCATGAAGCCCACGCACGGCAGCACCACGCCGATGGCGAGCATGTAGCCGACGACCATCCACTGCGCGGTGCCGGACGAGATGCCGAAGTCGGCCATCAGATCGGGCAGGGTGATGTTCATCGACGTTTCCGACAGCATGCCCAGGAACACGCTGATGTACAGGCCGAGCATGACCTTGTGCGGATGATCGAAATGCTGGTGCGCGTCCGGCACGAACGCGTCGTCGGACAATTGGTTCTTACGAATGGTTGTCTGGTTGGCGGACAACGGAATCCTCTTCTTCATATCGATGTCGCTGCCGTCGCGCGGCGCCCGGCCGAGACATGCGATCGCATGCCGCCGTTCCCGTGACGGTTGCCGCGGGATGCGGTGTGCGACTGCATTGGCGAGCGCCGACAACCCCTAACGTCCGGGTCACGATCGGCAACAAAAAATCGCATGCCATGCGGCGGGAAATACACCATATGGCATGCGATTATTCAAGACGAGATGCGATCGTAATACGGTTTTCGATTTTTCGTAAGTACGCCCGGGCGTGTCGCGAGCCGACGACCTCCGCTCCCCTCAGTCTCACTGCGCTCGACGGCTCCCCTCACAGAGGGGAGCCGTCAGCGCAGCTGACTGAGGGGAGCAGCGATTGTTCGTGCTACGCCTCGCGCGACGCGCTCGGTGCCGCAACTGCGGCAAGCGCCCGCGGCGCGTGGAAGCCTTGCTTTTCGAACTCGTCGGCGATGGCCTGGGCGACTTCGTGGCTGCGGCCCTTATCCACCAGCGCGATGATGGAGCCGCCGAAGCCGCCGCCGGTCATGCGCGCACCGTAGGCACCGTTCTTGCGGGCGACGGCCACGGCCACGTCGAGTTCGGGCACGGTCACCTCGTAATCGGCGGCAAGCGAGTCGTGCGAGGCGTTGAACAGGCGGCCCGCGGCCTCGATGTCGCCCTTGGCGAAGGCGTGCACGAAGGAGCGCACGCGTTCGATCTCGGTGACGACGTGGCGCACGCGCTTCTTCATGGTCTCGTCCGGCAGCGCGTCGAGCGTCTCCTTGAGCGCCTGGAACGGGTCGTCGGCCTTGGCGATGCCGTCGGCGGTGACGCGCAGGTTGGCGACGCCGAGGATCTTCGCGGCCTGCTCGCAGGTGGCGCGGCGCTGGGCGTACTGGCCGTCGTTGAGCTGGTGCGGGGCCTGCGTGTCGACCACGAGCAGTTCGAGGCCGTACTTGTCGAGGTCGAACTCCTGCTGGGAGACGTTCTCGAGCGGGGTGAGCTCCGGACGGCAGTCGAGCAGCAGCGCGTGGCCGGCGGTGCAGCGCATGGACGCGTTCTGATCCAGCCCGCCGGTGGACGCACCGGCCATTTCGTTCTCGGACTTGATCGCGGCGTTGATGAGCGTCACGCGGCCCGCGTCGGAGGAACCGTAGCCGAGACCGTACACGTCGTCCAGGGCGAGCGCGGTCGAGCAGGTCATCGCGGCGGACGAGCTCAGGCCCGAGCCGAGCGGCACGCAGGAGACGAACGCGGCGTCGAAGCCCTGCACCTTGTCGAAGCCGGCCTCGCGCAGCGCCCACGCCACGCCGGTCGGATAGGCGGCCCAGCCGTCCACGCCGCGAGCCTGCAGCTCGTACAGGTCGGCTTCGGCGACCTTGTCGTGCGCCACGTCGGACACGAGGCGCACGCGGGTGTCGTCACGCGGCGACAGTGCGATGAACGTGCGGTGCGGCAGCGCGATCGGCAGGCACAGGCCGGCGTTGTAGTCGGTGTGCTCGCCGATCAGGTTGACGCGGCCCGGGGCGGCCCACACGCCCTCCGGCTTGACGCCGTAGGTCTTGGTGAACAGCGCGGTGGCCTGCTCGTCGCCGGCCTCGTGGGAAATCGGTTCGATGAATTCAACAGCGGTCATTGGTGTTTCTTTCTGTATTGGCGATCCGTATATGCGATCGGTCAGTCGGCGATGTCCACGTCGCCGAGCTCGTGGAAGCGCTTGGCGATGAGTTCCGGCGTGGTGTCGGAGATCCAGGCGGCCATGCCGGATTCGGAGCCGGCGAGGTACTTGATCTTGTTGGCGGCGCGGCGGAACGAGAAGAACTGCAGGTTCAGGCGGTAGTTCTCGCGGCGCGGGTCGTGGATCGGGGCCTGGTGCCATGCGGCGATGTACGGCAGGTCCATGCCCTTGCCGTCGCCCTTGTCGAAGAACGCGTTGCCGCGCTTCAGGAGGTGCGAGTACATCGAGGCGAGGTCCCAGCGCTCCTGGTCGTTGAGCTGGTCGATGGTGAGCACGTCGCGCACCGGGGCCACGTGGACCTCGAGGGGCCAGCGGGCCGCGGCCGGCACGTAGGCGACCCAGCTGTGGTTGCGCATGACGATGCGTTCGCCGGCTTCGATCTCGGCGTTCATGATGTCCTTGAGCAGGTTGCCGCCGGTCTTCTCGTGGTAGGCCTCGGTGTGCTTGAGTTCCTGCTCCATCTTCGGCGCGATGAACGGGTAGCAGTAGACCTGGCCGTGCGGGTGGGCGAGCGAGACGCCGATTTCGGCGCCGTGGTTTTCGAACGGGAAGATCTGCTCGATGCCCTCCACCTTCGAGATCTCGGCGGTACGGAACGCCCATGCCTCGACCACGGTGCGCAGACGCGACACCGGCAGGTCGGCCGGCAGGCCGTGCTCGTTCGGATCGAAGCAGATGACCTCGCAGCGGCCGACGGCCATCTTCTTCTCCCACAGCGGGTTGCCGTCCACGTAGGTCACGGCTTCGGAGCGGCCGGGCACGCGCACCATCGACGGGAAGCGGTTCTCGAACACGACGACGTTGTAGTCGGTGTCCGGTACTTCGCCGTCCTGGTACGGGTCGCCGGGCTTGCGCGCGGCGAGCGGGTTGCCCTTGGCGGTGGCGCCGGGGCCGGCGGTGATCGGGCGGTTCATGCGCGCGGTCGCCATCGGGATCCAGTCGCCGGTGAGCGGGTCGCGGCGCATTTCGGGGGCCGCGTACGGCACCTCCTCGCCGGCGGCGTTCAGCTGGTTGGCGAAGCGGTAGGCCAGATGACGCGGATCGTGCAGTTCGCGCGTCTTCTTGCCGGACACGTATTCCGGATCGTCGTCGAGATAGAAGAAGTCACGGCCGTCGGCCAGCGTGGTCGGCGTGATGCGGATGTGCTCCTTCGCGTATGCACCCGGTTCGTAGTTGGCAAAATCTGCCATGGGAATCACTCACTTTCCTCCGTTTGCTCGCTCTGGTGGGCCAGCACGAGCTCTTTTACCAATTCCTTGGTCTTGCTCGCCGAGTCGGGGTCGAGCCCGTCGTCGGTGATCACCGTATCCACCTGGTCGAAGCGTGCGAACAGCGACAGCGAGGTGCAGCTCCACTTGGTGTGATCGGTAAGAATGATGGTGCGATCGGCGATGTCCATCATCGCCATATCGGTGGCGGCCTCCAGCGAGTTGGGCATGAGGAAGCCGCGCGGCAGCGACACGGAGTGCGTGCCGAGGAACACGGTGTTGACGCGCAGCGACGCGACGACCTTGTCGGCGATGGGGCCGACGAGCGAGTTGGATCGCGTGATGACGCCGCCGGTGACGATGACCTCGACGTCCTTGGATTCGAGGGCCTGCACGAGTTCGGCGACGGGGATCGAGTTGGTGAGGATCGTGATGCCGCTGGACTGCTGCGATTCGAGCAGATGCTGCGCGAAGACGTACGCCGTGGTGCCGCCGCCGATGGCGATCACGTCGCCGGGGGCCACGTATCTGACGGCCTCCTGCGCGATGGCGTCCTTCAAGCCGATGTCCATCTGCGACTTTACAGAGAACAACGGTTCGCTGAGCAACGTGCTGGTGGTGACCGCGCCGCCGTGGACGCGCTTCAAGAGTCCCTTGTCGGACAGTTCGGCGATGTCGCGGCGGATGGTCATTGCGGAAACGCCGAGTTCCTTGCTCAGCGCGGTGATGCGCACCGCACCGCGGGTGCGCAGCCTGCTCAGTATCAGATGTTGACGTTGTGAGGATATCATTCGAACATTATCGCACACATAAGCTCACAAACAAAACCGAAATGAGCGTTTCGCGCCGCGACACGCCGAGAATCACACAAATCGCTCATCCGAACCGCACAAAACAGCACGCGCCACCATCACCTAGACTCCCCTCCCCGAGGGGAGCTGTCGGCGCAGCCGACTGAGGGGAGCCCAACGAAACCACCCCATCCTCGCTTCTCCCCCACCGGTGCCACAATGGAACGCATGACCTATGTATCTGAAAGCTTCTGGCACGACGCCGTGAACAAAGCCACCACCGACCTCTTCACCTTCAGCTACAAACACGTCGTCAAGCCGTACTTCGTGTTCAACCACACGCCCGACGTGGCACACGACCAGATGATCGAGTTCTGCCGCATCACCAAAAACATCCCGCCGCTCATGTGGCTGCTACGCGAGATGCTCGACTACACCGATCCGATCCTCGAAACGACCGTGATGGGCGTCGACTTCGCCAACCCGTTCGGTCTGTCCGCGGGCCTCGACAAGAACTGCGACATGCCGGTGCTGCTCGACAACGCCGGATTCGGCTTCGAAACGGTCGGCTCGACCACCGCGCGGTTCTGCCCGGGCAATCCGAAGCCGTGGTTCCACCGCCTGCCCGAATACGATTCGATGATGGTGCACGTCGGCCTCGCGAACGACGGCTCCGACAAGGTAATCGCCCGCGCCGAGCAGGCGTGGACGAAAGCGAAAAGCATGCAGGTCTCCGTGTCGATCGCGCGCACGAACGACGCCCTGTGCGGTGATCTGGACGAAGGCATCGAGGACTACTGCACGTCGATGCGCCGCGCCGCCGGCCGTACCGCGATGGTCGAGGTGAACGTGTCCTGCCCGAACACGCACGCCGGCGAGCCGTTCACCGAAACCCCGGAGGCGCTCGACCGCCTGTTCACCGCACTCGACCAGATCGACCGCCCACAGCCGACGCTCGTCAAGATGCCGCTCAACAAGAGCTGGAGCGAGTTCAAGGCGCTGCTCGACGTGCTCGCCGAGCACAACGTGCAGGGCGTGAGCTTCGCGAACCTGCAGAAGGACCGCACCGGCATGGAGATTCCGCGCGACTGGGAGGGCGGCCTGTCCGGCGGCCCGACGTATCGCGCAAGCAACGCGCTGGTGCGTCAGGTCTATCGCGAGTACGGAGACCGGTTCGCAATCGCCGGCATCGGCGGCGTGTTCACCCCCGAGCAGGCGTATGAGAAGATCCGCTGCGGCGCAAGCCTCGTGATGTTCATCTCCGCGCTCATGTACCGCGGCCCGCAGCAGATCACCGTGCTCAAGCGCGGTCTGGCCGAGCTGTTGCGCCGCGACGGCTACGAGCACGTGTCCGAAGCCGTCGGCGCCGATGCGTGACGCAGCTGGTCGGGCCGCTCCCCTCAGTCTCACTCCGTTCGACAGCTCCCCTCACAGAGGGGAGCCTAGGTGGTGACGATGGAGCTGCGGCTCCTCCTACGAAGATGCATGTCCCTCACCGAGGGGAGCCTAACTGGTAATGGCATGGCTCCCCTCTCCGAGGGGAGCTGTCAGCGCAAGCTGACTGAGGGGAGCCACCCAACCACCCCCAGCACACAACCCGGCCGGTCAGCACCAGCCCCCACTCAGTACGCGCCGCGCACGTACTGCGGCTGGTACGGCGCCTCCGCCACCGGCACGCCGAGCTTGGCGGCCGCACGCAGCGGCCAGAACGGATCGCGCAGCGCCGCGCGTCCGATCTCGACCGCATCGGCCTCGCCCTTGGCCACGATCTTCGCGGCCTGCTTCGGCTTGGTGATCAGGCCCACCGCCGTCACCGGCACGCCCGCACGCTCACGCACCTGCGTCGCAAACGGCACCTGATAGTTCGGCTTGACCGGAATCGTCACGTTCGGCACGATGCCGCCCGTCGACACGTCCACCAGATCGACACCGTGCTCCTTGACCGTACGCGCCACATCGACGGTCTGGTCGAGATCCCATCCACCAGCCGCCCAGTCGGTCGCGGAAATGCGCACGAGCAGCGGCATGTCGTCGGGAATCACGGAACGGATCGCATCGCAGATTTCCACGAGCAGCCGCATCCGGCCGGCCAGATCGCCGCCGTACTCGTCCGTGCGCTCGTTGCTCAGCGGATCCAGGAACTGCGAGATCAGATAGCCATGCGCGGCGTGAATCTCGATCGCCTGGAAACCAGCCGCAACCGCACGCGCCGCCGCATCGCAGAACTGCGCGACGATGCCGTGAATCTCGTCCACGGTCAGCGCACGCGGCATCGCGTAGTGGCCGTACGCGATCGGGCTCGGCGCGACGGTCTGCCAGCCACCGTCCTCGAACGGCACGCTGTCGCCGGAGAAGCCGACGCCGAAGCAGCCGGTCGATCCCTTGCGGCCTGCATGGTTGAGCTGCACGGCCGCGACCGCACCGGTCGCCTTCACGCCGTCGACGATCCAACGCCACGCCTCGACCTGATCGTCGTTCCACAGGCCCACGTCGCACGGCGAGATACGGCCTTCCGGAGCCACGGCCGTCGCCTCGGCGATGATCATGCCGAAGCCGCCCATCGCGCGCGACACGTAGTGCTGGTAGTG
The DNA here is from genome assembly GCF_009299505.1 of Bifidobacterium ramosum. Lineage (GTDB taxonomy): Bacteria > Actinomycetota > Actinomycetes > Actinomycetales > Bifidobacteriaceae > Bifidobacterium > Bifidobacterium ramosum. The sequence goes on from NZ_WBSM01000005.1 coordinate 62,414, forward strand.
GAACGGCGTCGGCTTGCCGTCGCGCGCGGTCGCCGAATACGTGTCCATCGGCGGCATCCAGATGCGGTTGCGCACGGTCAGGCCGCGCAGGTTCATCGGCGAGAACAGGTTCGCCGTGTTCTTGGTCTTCTTCGATTTCTTGGACTTCCCCTCGATATCGCTCATGTCCCGATCCTTTCGTTCGATATCGTCCTTGCGGCCATTGTACGACGAACGCCCGCCGGTTGGGGCGGGCGTTCGTGGGATGGTGCGTCACGCGTCGCGGCGTGCGACGGTCGGTCAGCGGCCGCTGTTGGTCGTGCCGTTGGACTGGCTGTTGGTGCTGTTGTTCTGCGTGGTCGCGTTGTTCGAATTCGAATTGTTCGAATTATTGGAATTCGAGTTGTTCGAGTTGGAATTATTCGAGTTGCTGTTCGAATTCGACTGGCTGTTGTTGTTCGTCGTCGAGCCGATGGTCGCGCCCTGGATCGTCGTGACCGAACTGCTCGTCGTCATGTACTTGCTGGCCGGGTTGCCGTAGTCCTTGCCGGTGTCGGCGGGCATGTTCTTGGCCTTGGCGTAGTTGTCCATGAACATCTTCCACGCCGGCGCGGCGATCGTGCCGCCATCCCAGTAGCTGCTGTACACGCCGTTGATGGCGACGTTGGCGACCGGGTTGCCCTTCGGGGACTGCACGTCGCCGACGAGCACGAAGGTCGCGACCTGGCCGGGGATGAAGCCGCCGGTGGCCATGTACGACGTCTCGTTCGTGCCGGTCTTGGCGAACGTCTTGCTCACGTTGGTGAGTTTGGTGGTCGTACCGGCGCCGTCGGGGCGGATGGTGCCCTGATTCATCGCGTAGGCGACGGTCTGCGCGATGTCCTTGTCGATGGCCTGATGGCAGTTGGCCTTCGGCACGGCGATCTCCTCGCCGTTCTTGCGCGTGACCTTGGTCAGGGCGATCGGCGTGCATTCGACGCCGTTGGCGCCCAGCGTCGCGTACATGTTCGCGATGGTGAGCGGGGAGACGTTGACGGTACCGATCATCATGGACGGGCTGTAGAACTGGTCGGTCTGGTCGATGTTCTGCAGTGTAGTCGCATCGTGGTAGCCGACCGCACGGTACGCGTCGGCCACGCGGCACAGGCCGATGACCGCGCCCATCGACGCCTGCGTGGTGTTGTGCGAGCGCACGAGGCCGAGGAACGGGCTTTCCGGGTTGACGGTGCCCTGACCGAGCGCGTTCGACACCTGCCACATCTCGGTGGTGCCGTAGTACTGCGTGGATTTGCCGGTGTAGTTGTCGCACGCGAATTCGCTGGTCTGGTAGCTGGTCGTGGTCTGCAGGTTCTCGTTGATCGAACGGCCGGCCTGCATCCAGGCGACCATATTGAACGGCTTGATCGACGAACCGACCGGGAAGCCTGCGCCGCCGCCGTCGATCTGGTCGACCATGTAGTTCATCGACGTGTACGTCTCGTCGGACGCACCGCCGCTCGTGTAGTACCGGTTGACACCGAAGCCGAGCACTTCGCCGGTGCCGGGCTTGATCGACGCCATCATGATCTCGAACCCGGTCGGATCGGTCGGCGGGATCGTCTTGCGCGCCGCCTCCATGAGGAGCTTGTTCGCGTCGACGTCAAGCGTCGTGACGATCGTCAGGCCGCCTTCCTTGAGCAGCTGGTCGCGCTCGGCCTGCGTCTTGCCGAATTCGGACGAATTGCGGATCTTGTGCACCACATAGTCGCAGAAGAACGCGTAGTCGCCGGAGTTCTCGCAGCCGTTCGTCATCGGCTGCAGGTTGAGCGTGTCCTTGATCGGCGTGGCCTTGGCCTCGTCGCGTTCCTTCTTGGTGATGTACTGCTGTTCGTACATGAGGTCGAGCACGGTGTTGCGCTGGACCTGCGCCTCGGCCTGGTTCTTTTCGATGGACGGATCGTAGTTCTCCGGGTTCTTCGTGATGGCCGCGATCGTCGCGGACTGCACGATGTTCAGATCCTTTGCGGAGACGCCGAAGTAGCGTTGCGCGGCGGTCTCCACGCCGTACAGACGGTTGGAACCGAACTGCGCGATGTTGAGGTAGCCCTGCAGAATTTCGAGTTTGGAGTACTTCTTCTCCATCTGCACGGAGATGAGCATCTCGCGCAACTTACGGGCGACCGTGTCCTCGGACGCATGGTACTGGGCGATCGGATCGTCGTTCTGTTCGGCGGTGACGAGCAGTACGTTCTTCACGTACTGCTGGGTGAGCGTCGAACCGCCCTGATGTTCGGACGAGAATACGTTCTTGACGAACGCGCGCAGGATACCCTGCACGTCGACGCCGGAATGTTCGAAGAAGCGCTTGTCCTCACGGGCGACCACCGCGTACCGCATGTACTTGGACACGTCCTTGATCGGCACGACGATGCGGTTGTCCTCGTAGAACTGCGCGATCTGGGTCTTCGCGTCGGCCGCGTAGATGGTCGACTTCTGCGGCAGGCTGGTCACATCGAAATCGATGCCCTCCACCTGCAGGGAGGGCACGAGCGCCTGGGCCACCTTGTTGGCGGCGAACACGCTGGGGATCAGCAGCACGCTGGTCACGGCGCCGCCCGCCAGGCAGAGCGTCAGATACGCCAGCACCAGGGAGAGCACGCGCGAAACGGTCATGGATTTCTTCTTCGGCATGGTGCTCATTCTAAAGGGGCGGGTATACCGGTCGGGTAATCGTTTTCACCGCACGTCCGTTTCATCACGAAGTCCCCACGACCCTAACGTCATCCCAATGCGACCCTAACGTCGCCTGAGCGTTCCCTTAACGCAGCCGCTCCCTCAACAGGTATCACCATCCTAACGTTCCGCCATCCGATTGCCCCACCCTTCAACGGACATCATCCATACAGCGTTCCAGCATCCGATTGCCCCACCCCGCAACGGACATACAGCCGATTTTGGAGCGTAATCGGCTGTATGTCCGTCGGAGGAGAAAAGACATAATCCCATTGACATCACAGCATCACAGGCAACCGCCTGATCATCTCCCCTTAACGGACATACAGCCGATTCACCCTCTCAAATCGGCTGTATGTCCGTTAAGGGGAGATGGGAGTCTGCATCCCGGCTCCCCTTTCCAGGGGGGAACTGTCAGCATAGTTGACTGGGGTCGCCTCACCCCGACCATCTACCGCCGCGACCGACGAATCAGCATGCCCGGCTGATAGATGATGATCGACCGTCCACGCCGCGCGATCCACCCGCGGTTCGAAAAATCGGTGAGCGCCTTGTTCACCGTCTCGCGCGACGAACCGACCAGCTGGGCCATCTCCTCCTGCGTCAGGTCGTGCGGCACCAGCAGTCCCTCCTCGACCGGCTCGCCGAAGCGGCTGCCGAGGTTGAGCAGCGTCTTGGCCAGACGCGCCGGCACGTCCATGAACACGAGATCGCTGATGTGCTCGTTGTTGGAGCGCATACGCGCGGCCAGCACCTGCAGCATGTCGACGGCGACGCGCGGATGCTCGTCGAGCCAGGCGAACAGGGCGTCGCGTTCCAGCCCGACCACGCGGGTGCCATCGGTCATCGCCACAGCCGACGCGGTACGCGGACCGCCCTTCGGATCGAATACAGGGATTTCGCCAAGTACCTCACCGCGCGCATGGATCGACAGCAGCTGGACGCGCCGGTCCGCGGCGGTGCGGATCAGCTTGACCTTGCCGGATTCCAGCAGATACATACGATGGTCGGTGTCGCCTTCGCGGAAGATGCATTCGCCTTTGTCGAACGTGGCCTCCTGCAGATACGGCAGCAGTTCCTCGGCCTGATCGGGCGACACTTGGGCGAACAGCGCGGTGTGCAACAGGGTGTTGCTTTCCTCTGGCATCTCGTTCGGCTTGTTCGCGCTCATCGCACCTTCCTTGCTGTCCGTCCCGTGCCCTCCGATCCGGTCGATGATCGGACCCGCGCATGACTTGTTCATATTGTAATCGCTTTTGCCCGGACCGCCTATCCTCCTCCGGCAACGATCACCGGCCTCGCCCGTCTCGCTCTCCGCTCCCCTCAACGGACATCCAGCCGATCACATACCCGAAATCGGCTGGATGTCCGTTAAAGAGAAGTCTGCCTGTCAAGAAACACGGCAGGGACTCTCTCGCTGACATTCCCCATCCCGTTGATCTCGTCCCTCCCTTTAACGGACATACAGCCGATTAACACACTCCAATCGGCTGGATGTCCGTCAAAGGGAGTTGAGGGGGAAGGGAGAAAGAGGAATCGTCAGACGCACGGTCTTACGTAACGGATTGCGTAACGGGCTGCATAATCGATCAGGTATCGCATCAGGTCGTCACGACTCAATCCGGTCTGCGAGCGCAGCGGATCAACGCGCCGCCGCGCCGACCGTACGGCCTTGTCCGACAGTTTCTCCGCTGACGTATTGAGTACGTGCGCCATCTTCTCCGCGTCGATGTCGTACGCCATCGTCACATGATGCAGTACTGATCCCGGCTGACCGGCACGACCGGAGAAACGACGTTGCGCGGCGCCGCCGATCTTGCCATGCGACGAGGCGATGTCGTTGAGTCCGGCGAATCGCGCGTCCACACCGATATCTCGCAGCGCATCGATCAGCCAGCAGTCACACAGCCGATACGATTCCTCGACGGTGATGCCGCGGACGAACGCGAGCGGCATATATAAGGAGTAGGTGATGGTGTTGCCAGGTTCGATGAACATCGCGCCGCCGCCCGTGCATCGGCGCACCACCGTGAATCCTTCGCGCGCCGCCACGTCCTCGTGCACTTCGTCGGGCAACGACTGAAACCGGCCGATGACCACCGCCGGCGCGGACCACTCCCAGAACCGCAATGTCGCCGGTCGTTCCCCCGCGGCCACGTCGCGGGCCCACTGTTCGTCCACCGCCATCTGTTCCGCCGGATCGCGCGGCACGTCATGCACCACTGCCGGCCGCAGCGTCGCCCAACGCGCACGCCACCGCTCGGCCTCGTCGGCCCACGCTCCATCCAGACCGCACGAAACGTCGCCATGGCCGCCATGGTCGCCACGCATCTCGCGCTTGGAAGCACTTGCCGCATCCGATTCGGACGGATCCCGATCCTTCTTCACCGAAGACTCCGTCACGTTCCACCCGCGCGAAACGCGATTGTCATCCTGATTCCCCCTCGCTGGAAGTTCCGTCAGATGGCGTCCAACAGCGGAGATCTCCCCACCCCGTGCACGCCGGAACGCCGTCTCGATAGCGGCTGCATCGACGCCGACCAATCGCACTCCAGCCCGCGCATACCGATCGATCACCGGACGCACCGACGAGCCGTCCATCAACGCGCGTTCGATATCCCCGATCAACGCGCCGGCCGCCGCATCATCGCCCTCGACGAAAAAATCACCATCCATACGGCACGCGGCCACGCTACCGGTTACGGGATCGACCGTCACCGTCACGCCGACCAACTTACCGCCCGGCACCTTACACTCGCCGCGCATGACCCGTCCGCCCATGTCACTCCTTCCGGAAACAACCGCAACGACCGTAACGACCGCAACTCAACAGGAACTCCATCGTACCGTTGAGTTACGGCCGTTTCAGCCCGTACAAACGACCGTAACTCAATATGTGTTCCGTCTTCTTGTTGAGTTACGGCCTTCCCGAGGCATGAAAACGACCGTAACTCAACAGCAGGCTCATGTTGTTGTTGAGTTACGGCCGTTTAGTGCGATGCCGCGCCGGACAGACGCCGTCAGATGCGGGCGAGAATGTCCTCGCCGACCTGATCGGTGGTGCGCTGCGTGGAACCGAGTTCCTCGATGTCCGCTTCGACGGCCGCGTGGATCTTCTTCGCGGCGTCGTCGAAGCCGAGGTGCTCGAGCAGCATCGCGGCGGACAGGATCGCGGCGGTCGGGTTCGCGATGCCCTTGCCGGCGATGTCCGGCGCGGAACCGTGGATCGGCTCGAACATGGACGGGTATTCGTTCGACGCGTTGATGCAGCCGGACGCCGAGTAGCCGACGCCGCCGACGACCGCGCCGGCCTCGTCGGTGAGGATGTCGCCGAAGAGGTTGTCGGTGAGGATCACGTCGAACTTGCTCGGGTTGGAGACGAGGAAGATGGTCGCCGCGTCGATGTGCGAGTAGTCGTGGGTGACCTCGGGGTACTCCTCTCCGACCTTGTCCACGATGCGCTGCCACATGTCGCCGGCGTTGACGAGCACGTTCTTCTTGTGCACGAGCGTGATGTGCTTGCGACGCTTCATGGCCAGTTCGAACGCGTACCGTACGACGCGTTCGACGCCGTACGCGGTGTTGATGGAGACCTCCGTGGCGACTTCCTGCGGAGTGCCGCGACGGACCGCGCCACCGGCGCCGCAGTACAGGCCCTCGGTGCCTTCGCGCACGACGACGAAGTCGATGTCGCCCGGGTTGGCGAGCGGCGAGGTGACGCCCTTGTACAGCTTGGACGGACGCAGGTTGACGTACTGATCGAGCGCGAAGCGGAGCTTCAGCAACAGACCGCGTTCGAGGATGCCGGCCTTGATACGCGGGTCGCCGACCGCGCCGAGGAGGATCGCGTCGGTTTTCTTGATGCGTTCCAGCTCGTCGTCGGGCAGGATCGCACCGTCGCGCAGGTAGCGTTCCGCGCCGAGGTCGAAGGGTTCGTAGGTGAAGTCGGCCACGCCTTCGGCGGCCTTTTCGAGGGCCTTCTGCGCCCACGGGGTGACTTCTTTGCCGATGCCGTCGCCGGGGATCACGGCGATTGTGTATGTCTTGCTCATAGCACGCGAGACTACTCGCGCGGCCACGGGCCGGCCGTCGGCCGCTCAATTTATGGACATCGCGCGCTTCGACGGACATACAGCCGTTTTTTCGGCCGGAATCGGCTGTATGTCCGTTGGATGAAAGGGTAGGGAGGGAATAACGCCTCGGACCGCTCCCAATCACTGCTCACTTCTCTCCCTCGACGGACATGCAGCCGATTTGGGGGCAGAATCGGCTGTATGTCCGTCAGGAGGGAATATGTCCGTCAGAAGGAAAAAGGGAAGACGCTGCTTGGACCGGCCCTGATATCTCGCGCCTCTTTCTTCCAACGGACATACAGCCGATTTCGCCCCACAAATCGGCTGTATGTCCGTTGAGGGGGAGGGAGGAGAGAAAGTAGGGGGAAGGGAGCACTTAGTGCATGATGTTCATGACGCTCAGGCACCAGGCGTTCTCGTAGGAGACCTCCTCCCACTGTTTGTACCGCCCGGAGGTGCCGCCGTGCCCGGCCTCCACCTCGATCTTGATCACCGCATCGACGCCGGCGGCCTGCAGCCGCGCCACCCACTTGAGCGGCTCCACATACAGCACGCGCGTGTCGTTCATCGACGTGGTCACGAACATCTTCGGGAACACCAGCCGTCCGGACGAATCGCGAGTCCATACTGCCGCGCCGGCCACGGAACCATCGTCACCCGCACCATCACCCGAACCCGCCGCAGAGCCATCGTCCGCCATATCCGGCGCGTTCTCATACGGCGTATACGACTTCATATACCGGTACACGTCCGCGTCATGCAGCGGATCGCCCCACTCGTCCCATTCGGTCACGGTCAGCGGCAGCGACGGGTCGAGGATCGACGTCAGCGCGTCCACGAACGGCACGTCCGCTTCGACGCCCGCGAACCGCGACGGCGCGAGGTTCGCCACCGCCCCCATGAGCAGTCCGCCGGCCGATCCGCCGTTCGCCACGGTCCGCCGCGGATCGGCCAGTCCGGCCTCCTGCAGCGCCACGGTCGCGTCCACGAAATCCTCGAACGAGTGCTTCTTGTTGAGCCGCCGCCCCTGCTCGTACCATGCGCGGCCCATCTCGCCGCCGCCGCGGATGTGCGGCACGGCGTACAGCACGCCGCGGTCGAGCATGCTCAGCCGCGCCACCGAGAATCCGGGATCGGAGCTGATCTCGTACGCGCCGTATCCGGTGATGAACATGGCCGACGACGACACCGGAATGTCGCGCCGCCACGCCAGCGACACGGGGATCTGCTCGCCGTCACGCGCGGTGATCCACACGCGTCGTTCCATGTAGTCGCGCGGATCGAAGTCACCGAGCACGATGGCACGTTTGAGCAGCCGGTCCTCGCCGGTCGCCGGGTCGATCTCGTGCAGTTCGCCCGGGCGCGTGTAGCTGGAGAACGAGTAGCGCATGCGCGGCGCGTCGTACGACGGGTTGCCGCCGGTGCCGATCGCGTACAACCGTCGCGTTTCGCCGGGCAGCAGATCGTCGGCCGCGCCGTCCCATGTCGTCACCATCGCCGGCGCGCCAGTGGCGACGTCACCGGCGACCTCATCGCTAACGCCGCCACGGTCACTGTCCGCTGCACCGTGATGCGGATGCGGCCCCGCCGCGTCGTCCTCGCTCATCGACGTCGCGGTCTCCGCCGCGTCCGCCGCGAGATCGGCGTCCCAGTCGTCCTCCAACGCGGGCGGCGTCAGCTCGCGGAACTCCCACGGGCGCCCGGCGAGAAAGTCCGCTGCCGCCTGTCGTTTGGTCATCACGGCTACGTGCGGCAGGCCGTCGGTACGGTACGACAGCGCGACGAAATGCCGGTGGATCGCGATGCCCTCGATCGCAAGCCCGTGCGCACCTTGCAGAATGGTGGGATTGCACGCGTTGACGTATCCCGCGCCGACCGGCTGCGCGCTGGCGCCCGGTTCGACCATGTCGCCGTGTTCGCATCCGTACGGCGAGCCGACGGCGACGCGCGTGCCTTCGCCGAGTCGGTACGGCGGCGTGTGCGACCGCATGTCGATCACGTCGATCTCGAAGTTCGGATTGTTCGCGTTGTGGTAGACGACCGCGAGCGGCACGTCCTCACCGCGCTCCCCCGCTCCCTCGAAGCAGGCGAAGCTGACGTCGTATTCAATGTCGTCGGCGCGCGGGATGAACACCGCGAACTCGCCTTCGGGATCGCTCACCGGCAGCATCCACACTTCGGTCGTGGTTTTGGACCCGGTGCCGATCACGATGCTGCGCTCGTCGAAACTCAGGCCGACGCCCACCCAGAACCGTTCGTCAGCCTCGCGATACACCTCCACGTCCTCCGACACCGGCGTGCCGACGCGATGCCGGCGAATCGCATACGGCCGCCATGCATCGTCCAGCACCGCATAGAACACCCACCGTCCGTCCGGCGTGAAGCACGCCCCGCCGATGCCGGCCAGCACCTCCGGCAGGTCCTCGCCGGTCTCGAGGTCGCGGATGCGGAAATCGTAGCGTTCGTCGCCGCGCACGTCCACGCCGTACAGCATCCACCGGCCGTCACGGCTCAGATCCATGCCACCGAGCCGGAAGAAGTCATGCCCCTCCGCCTCGCGGTTCGCGTCGAAGATCACCTGTTCGCCGGGCATCGTGCCGGGTTCGGCCGCCGCATCCACGGCCGGCGGGTCCCAGTCGTCGTCGGCGCGGATCGGCATGCGGCACTGGATGCCGTACTGCCGCCCCTCCACGGTGCGTGAGAAATACCAGTAGCCGTCCATGCGCGTCGGCACCGACATGTCGGTCTCCTGGATGCGCGACTTCAGCTCGTCGAACAGCGTTGACCGCAGCCCGGCGAGCCCGGCCATGCGCGCGTCGCAGTACCGGTTCTGCGCGGCGACGTACTCGCGCACGTCGGGCGATGCCTTGTCGCGCATCCACTCGTACGGGTCCTCGAACGTATCGCCGTGGAACGTGCGCGCGTGCGGGATGCGTTTCGCCACGGGCGGCTTCGTCGGCGAATGCTGCGCCGCGGCGGTGTTCTGCTGCTCTTCTTCGGTCATGACCGACCATTGTATCGTCCGGTGTGCCGCACGATACGCGATGCGGTGCGTATCGCACGCCCGCGCATGATACGTACGGCCGCGTGTACGGTCACAGCCGTACGGCCGCAACCATGCGGCCGCGCGTATAGTCACAACCGTACAATCACGGCCGCAACCGCACGATCACACCGTGTGCTGTTTGAGATATGGCAGCATCGTCTTCATGAGGTTCGCGCCGGTCGGTCCGGTGAACACGGGCACGTCGGTCACCGGCATCGGCTGCGTCGCGGTGGTGCCGGACGCGACCGACAGCGGCGACAGCTCGCGCGGGCTTAGCTGCCGGATGCCGATCGCGATGATGCGGCCCGGATACCGGCGCGTGATCGTCGCGTACGTGGTCGGGTCCTTCTGCCCGTCGTCGCCGATCAGGATGAACTTCATGTCCGGGAAGTCGGCCATGAGCTGTTCGGCGAATTCGAGCTTGTGCTGCGGTCCGGTCGGTACGAAGGTCTTCGGGCGCGGGTCGAGGTCGCGTAGCAGCAGCGGCCCTTCCGGGAACCCGTGGTCGATGATGAAGTGGCGGATCGAGCTTTCCACGTTCCACGGCGAGGTGGACAGGTAGAAGAACGGCGCGTCCGGGTACAGGTCGGCGAGCTTGGTGAACAGCACGCTCATGCCCGGCACCGACGCCTTCTTCTTCGGGTTGAGGAACAGCAGGTTGTACGCGGCCTTCCACAACGTGGGCGCCTGCGTGATCATAATCGTGTCATCCACGTCGGAGATGATGCCGACCTTGGCCCGCGCGGGGATGGTGAACAGGTTCGCGCTCACCGGGCGGCGGTCGTGCACCTGATACGTCACGCGGTGGATGCCGGGTTCGAGCCGGTGTTCGGCCACCAGATCGAGGTAGCCGCTGGTGTCGGAGATCGCGTATTCGCTGGCGGTGTCGCGCCGATGGTCGAAGCGGTCGTAGCTTTCGGATTTGCCGACCTGCACGGTCTCCAGCGGCATGCCGTCGATGGCGATGCGCACCTGGCGATGCGGCGCGGGCACGGCGAGCATGCCGCGGATGCCGCGCGTCAGTTCGCCGCTGCGCGCGTGCCGCGGCGCGAACACGGTGCGGCAGATCAGTCGCGAGTAGTCTTCGGTGCCGTAGCCGACGTACGGTTCGACGTTCGGATACCAGCCCCAGCCGGTCACCACGGGCGTGGACAGGCGCAGCCATGCGCCGAACGCGCGGGTGACGGTGCGGCGCACCATGCGCACGAGGATCGGCTTGTTTTCGATGCGTTCGTGTTTCGACGCGGCGTCGAACGTGGTGACGACGCGACGTGCGGGGATCGGCACGGTCGCCATCTCGTCGGCGTCCGTGCCGTCGGTTGCGCCGGCCGTACCGTTGACCGGTCGGCCGGTGCCGTGCGGACCATGCGTTGCGTGTTGCGGTACCCTGCTCATACCCCCACTATACGGTCGTCAACTGACCGTCCGGTTACGGTTCATATTGGGCGGCGCGACGCAACGCGCGACGCACGTCGGCGTCAGCGGATGATCTTCGCGTATTCGGCGGCGTCGAGCAGGTCCGGTTCGTCGTCGTCGAGTTCGATCTTGAGCAGCCATCCTTCGCCGTACGGATCGCCGGTGATGACGCTCGGATCGTCGGACGCCTCGTGGTTCACGTACCTGACGGTGCCGGAGACCGGGCTGACGAGCGGCTGCACGGCCTTGGACGATTCGAGTTCGACGATCTCGTCGCCGGCCTCCACGCGCGTGCCCGGTTCGGGCAGGTCCACGAACACGAGTTCGCCCATCTGGTTGGCGGCGTATTCGGTGATGCCGACGATCGCGGGCGACACGGATTCGTCCACCCACGCGTGCTCCTCGGAGTACGACAGATGGTCGGGGATGTCGAGGTTCAGCGGCTGTTCTTCTTCGGTGTTGTCACTCATGGTCACCAGCCTACCGCATGCGGCCGCAGCCGTCACCGACCGGCGACACCGTACAGCACCGTACGACACCCCGTACGGCACCGTGCGGCGCCTGTCACAGCTCGCGCCCGTACCACTCCTCGATCATGTACCGTGCGATCGTCGCCTTGCCGGGCGCGACCATGCGGCCGGACACCAGCTCGGCGGTGTATTCGTCGCGCGTGACCCACCGCGCGGTCATCGTCTCGTTGCCGTCCACGTGGATATCGGTGGTGAGCGCGTGCGCCTTGAACGCCATCATGAGCGACGCGGGGAACGGCCACGGCTGCGAGCCGAGGTATCGCACCTCGCCGAGCGTGAGGCCGACTTCCTCCTTGGCTTCGCGCCGCGCCGCGTGTTCGAGGTTCTCGCCGGCCTCGACGAAGCCGGCCGACACGGAATACAGCCGCGCATCCTTCCATGCGACGTTGTGCTGCAGCAGCAGCCGGTCGTCGCTGTCGACGATTGCGGTGATCACGGCCGGTTCGACGCGTGGGAACAGCAGTCGGTTGCCGTCCGCCGCGTTGGTGCAGCGTTGGGCCCAGCCGGCCATCGCCGTCTCGACCGGCGAACCGCAGGTCGGGCAGAACCGCTGACGGTTGTGCCAGATGCTCAGCGGGATCGCGTTGGTCGCCTGCCCGGCCTCGCGGGCGGACGCGTGCGGCGCGAAGCCGCGCAGGTCGACCCAGTCGAACCGGTCGACGGCCTGTTCGAGCAGACTCGGCTTGGTAGCGGCCGCATTGTGGTCCGTACGGTCGCCGTCGTGTTCGTCGAACGCGTCGTCCGCGCCGTTGCCGGCCGAGTCGGGCACGGGTTGCGCGGGCGTTGCCGGCCGTTCGACGCGGGTGATGTCGACTGCGATCACATGTTCGTCGCGGGCGCCGCCGTAGCTGCCGAGGAACATGGCGACGGCCTGCGGATGCGTGGCGAGTTCGGTGCGCACGTAGGCGCCGGGCAGCGTGGCGAGGCGCATGTGGACGTTCTCGTAGTCGACGATCGCGCCTTGCCCCTTCGGCACGGCGACGCGGCCGCCGCGGGTGAGGATGACCTTCGTGGCCGGTGCGGCGAGCAGGTCGTCGATCAATCCCGGCTCGTCGCGGCGTTCGGTCTGGTAGTCGATGTCGCCCTGCGCAAGCGGCAGGAACGGCAGCGCCTGCGTGAGGGCCAACGGTGAAAACATGATGGATGGTTCCTTTCGATGACGCGCGGATGGCGCACGCGAGTATGCGGTGCGCACGACGACACACGATTCGGTGTGCTCAGTTCGGCGTGCTCAGTGCCGTGCGATTACTGATGTACGGCGGCGTGCGATTGGCGAGGCCGGGCGGCGGATGATCAACGGTTGCGGATGGTCACGATGCGCGACGCATGAGGTCGACAAGTGCGGCCGCGACCGTGGACGGATGTTCGACGGCGCTGAAATGACCGCAGTCGGCGACCAGCGTGTAGGCGGACTGCGTGCCGGTCATCGCGTCGGAGACAGGCCGCATAAGCGACGGCTGCGCGAACGGATCCTTGTCGCCGCAGATGACGGCGGCCGGTGCGGTCACGGCCGGCAGCTGGTCGTTGAGGTCGGGGCGACCGGCGGCCATGCGCTGGCGCCAGGCGATGCCCTCGGGATACTGCTCGTTGATCCACCGAGTGAACAGCGCCTTGCCTTCCGGCGAGCGCTTGAAGCTGGAGTCCGATTCAGTGGCGTCGGCGAAGTGCATGACCGGCTCGACGGTGTGGCCGCGTTCGCATTCGTCGGCGACGCGCACGCGGTTCGCGCGCTGCTGCGGCGTGTCGGCGTCGCCCTTGGTGTCGCACATCGCGAATCCGGCGACCGCGTCCGGGTGCCGCCGCTGGATGTCGAGGATCACGTAGCCGCCCATCGACAGGCCGGCCCACACGGCGCGCCCGTATCCGGCGCGGTGCAGCAGATCGACGTACGCGTCGGCGAGTAGGTCGAGCGCATGCTCATACGCGCCGTCCGCGGCCTCGCCGCCGGACGCCTCCACGCTCGGGATCGGTCCTTCGCCCGCGCCGGGCATGTCGGGGGCCCACACCGCGAACGGCGGCATCCCGGCCGCGTCGGCCTGCCGGATGATCTCGGCCGCGCAGTCGTCCCACATCCGGTGATCCACCGGAAACGCATGCACGAGCACCAGTGGCGTCGCCGTCCCGTCGCCCGCCCGGTACACGGTGTTCTTCAGTTCGATCGTCATTCGTCGCTCCATTCCTCTCGCCGTTTTCCTGCCCGGCTGACTGGCTGTCCCGCCGGATCCCTCGCCCGGCAGCCGGCGGCGGTTCGCTCCTCCGCCCGGGCCTGGGCTTGGACATAGGCCTTCGCGCCCTTCCATCGGTGGTTTCCTTGGGTTGCACACGCTCAGCACCCGTTGTGCGTGGGCAACCTTGGGTTACCGCTCACCAGCCCTCCGGTTATCCACGCTAACGGCCGTCTCAGCGTGTGCAACCCGGGGTTACCCACGCGGCGCACAGGACCCGGCCGACCGGATTGCGGCGCACGCGGTGACAGGGGGCACAGCCAAGCACGGCCATCGGGACCATACGCGGCCATGCGGATGTCAGTTCCCCAGCCAGCTCAGCGCGCGCCGCACGATGTCGCCGTGCCCGTTGACCATCTGCCGGATGAACGTCTCCATCATCTCGCCATGCGGATCGACCCATTCCACGTCGAGCGTCTCGTCCTGCGGCTTGCAGTCGCCGGCGATCGGCACCACGTAGCACAAGGCGATCGCATGCTGGCGCGGATCGTAGTATTCACTCACCCCGGGCGTCGGGAAGAACTCGGCCACGCAGAACGGCTGGAGGCTTTGCGGCAGCACCGGCAGCGCGATGTCGCCGAGGTCCTTGGCGACGTTGCGGGCGATCGCCTCGCGCAGCGTCTCATGGAACAGCACACGACCGGTGATCAGCGTGCGTTCGATCGATCCGTCGTCGGAGACGCGCAGCAGCGAGCCGACCTGCGCGACGCGGCCGAGATCATCAGTGCGCACCGGCACGATCTCAACGTAGGCGATGGGCATCTGCCGGCGGGCGCGGTTGATGTCGGCGGGACCGAGCCATCCCGGCGGATTGCCGTGGGCGCCGTGGATGAAATCCTCGGGCGTGATGTTGTCGAACTCCCCGCGGCGGCGGTGCGCGTCGAAATCGCCCTCGTCGGGCACTTCATCATTCATGACTGGCATACCCTCATTATCACCCCACCCGCGTAACGTCCGCACGCATCGTTCACGCCGCGCATACTCCCACCCGATCTCTCTCACTCTTCATAGCTCTCTCAACTCTTCCACTCCCCCAACGGACATACAGCCGATTCACCCGTTCCAATCGGCTGTATGTCCGTTGGAGAAGAGACCGAGGAGAGAACTGAGAGACTGAGGGAAAGACACACCCCGGCGACACACGACGTTCGGCTCGGGGAGAAGTTGTTGAGTGGTACTGCGATGCTTGGTGACGGAACGGCGTATCCAGCGCACCATGACCGGCGCGCGGCGGACATGCCCATGCAGTCATACAGCAAGAAGGAGAACGATATGGCAACGGTTGCGGTCAACGCACAGGATTTCGAGAAGACGATCACCGACAACGAGCTCGTGTTCGTGGACTTCTGGGCCACGTGGTGCGGCCCGTGTCGCGCGTTCGGCCCGGTGTTCGAGAAGGCCAGCGAGGAGAACCCCGACATCGTGTTCGCGAAGGTCGATATCGACGCGAACCAGGAGCTGGCCACCGCGGCCGGCATCCAGGCGGTGCCGACGCTCATGATCGCCAAGCAGGGCCAGATCGTGTTCAAGCAGGCCGGCGCGCTGCGCGCCTCCGATCTCGACGATCTCATCGCGCAGGCCAAGGCCCTCGACGTCAACGCGGCGGATGCCGACAGCAATGCCAACGCCGACGCAAACACCGCGGAATCCGCACGATAGCAGCGTTTCCCACACACCGGCACCCGCCCGTACGAGTCACGGACGGGTCACGCATAGCCCCCGCGATTTCACGACGTATCATGCCCGAGCTACACTGGTGCGCAGTGTTGCCGCTTCGCCATGATGCGTCGGCACGGGCATTGTCGTCTATTCAAGGAGCATAATGGCTAATCACCGTAAGCAGACGCCCACGCTGAAGTCCCTGAGCGCACGCCAGTGGATGAAGATCGCCTCGGTCATCGCGGCGGTGGGTATGCTGGTGGGTGCCGGTGTGATCTCCCGTAACTTCTACATCGCCGAACATCACGACGCTGCACAGTCGCAGGTCACGTCGTACTCGGCCACCGACCCGGACGCCCTGCAAGTGTCCCGTGGTCAGGCCCGCGATTCCATCAAGGGCGCGGACAAGAACACCACGTACGTAACCGTGAAGATCAACGGCCAGTCGCGCACCGTGCTCGGGTCCGACTTCACCGACGTCAAGTCGGTGCTGGACGCTGGCAACATCACGCTGGAACCGGAGGATTCGGTCAGCCCGTCGCTGACGAGCGAAGTCACCGAGTCCACGGTCATCACGATCGAGCGCGCCGGCACGCAGGTCGAGACGAAGGACGAGCCAATCTCGTTCAACACCGTCAAGAAGGAGACCACCGACCTGCCGAAAGGCCAGCAGAAGGTGCAGACCGAAGGCAAGGAGGGCGTGATGGAGACCACGAGCCTCGTCACGCGCTCCGCCGGCAAGGTCGTCTCGTCGAACGTGTTCACGTCGTATGTCAAGAAGGCCCCGGTCGACAAGGTGATCCTCGTCGGCATCGGCGAAACGAAGGTGACCGACACCGCGGCCGAGACGATCGGCACCACCACGCCGGTCGGCGAGATGCAGCAGTGGGCGCACGACTATCTGCTGAAGAACGGCTATTCGGAGGCCGATTTCACGGCGACCGTGTATATCATCAGCCACGAGTCCGGCTGGCGTGTGAACGCCACGAACGGCAGCTCGGGCGCGTACGGTCTCGCCCAGGCGCTGCCGGGCAGCAAGATGGCGTCCGCGGGCGCCGATTGGGCCACCAACTACCAGACGCAGCTCAAGTGGTTCTGGAACTACTGCGCGAGCCGCTACGGTTCGATTCAGGGCGCGTACAACTTCTGGACGGCGAACCACTGGTACTGATCGATAGCGGATCATACATCGGATGACGGGGACGGAGCGTTGCGGCTTCGTCCCCGTCGTCGTATCGGGGGACGTCGTCACGCGCATCGTGTTGCCCCCTATCGCCGCATCGATGGTACGGTGGTGGGGTACAGAGTGCATACGTCCGCTGCGCAAGGAGATGCCCGATGACGCTGAACCGTTATATCGCCATGAGAATGATCGTCGAGATCGTCGGCGCCGTCGCGTGCGCCGCGCAGATCTTCCGCAACGACACGTTGACGAGTTTGATCATCGCCGGTCTGGTGACGCTGTTGTGGCTGATCGGCGAGATCTGGATCGTCCGAGTGCTGGATCGCGAGCGTCCACGCACGGATGAGCTGTCGGATCAGCATCAGCTCACGGCGTTCCGGTTCGCGTTCTTCATCATGATCGCTGTGCTGGTGGCGATCGGCGTTGTCGGCATGCTGGCGACGCTGGTCTCCCACGTACCGTTCGTCGTGCCGCCCATGTTGCTGCCGGCGGTGGCGATGCTCGCGCTGGCCGTGGCCGACGCGCGCTACCTGTGGCTCGAGCATGACGGGGGTACGGATGAGGACTAGTCTCAAGATCCGTCGGCTGGAGCGTAACATGAAGCAGTCCGATCTGGCCGATCTGGTCAACGTGCGCCGGGAAACCATCGGTCGGCTCGAGCAGGGCCAATATTGTCCGTCGCTGCGGTTGGCGATGGATTTGGCGAAGGTGTTCGATACGACCGTCGAGGATCTGTTCAGTTTCGACGACGAGACGGATGCGAGCGATAGCCAACGTGACTGACGCTGCCGACGCAGCCGATAACGGCCAACGCGCCCGCGATGTCCGCATATCGGTCGTTTCGGGCGTGTCGTATTGATGAATTTTCGGTATCACCCGCGCACCCCAATCGCCGCAACGGTTTTCGCATGATTGCATCACATACGCACCGCTCGTCCATGCGCGATCGTTGTCACATGATGCGACCTCATTGTCACACCCCCGTTCTCACCACCCCCATTCACCCCCTTCCGAGATCAGGAGGGGGTGTAGAGTGTGGGTTGTGCGCAGGCTGGCAGTAGGGTCTGTGCGATACATGCTTAGGAGGCAACTCATGAAGAAGAAGATCATGGCCATCGTGGCCACCATCGCCGCCGTGTTCGGTTTCGGCTTCGCCGCCAACTCCGCCATGGCCGTCGATTACGGTGCGGTCACCGTGTCCGGCAACGTCGCGACCGTGACGATCAACCCGGGTACGTTCCAGCCGAACGAGAAGTTCACCGTGACGTTCGACGACACCTACGTCAGCAACGTTGAGCAGATTGCTCAGAAGACTTGGGGTCCGTTCACCGCCGCCGCCGATGGTTCCGCTAACCTGAAGATCACCCTGACCGACGCCGGCGTGAAGCTGGCTCAGGAAGGCAAGCTCGCCGCTTCCTTCACCGGCGAGAACGGCACCACCTTCGCTCTGCCGGTGAACGCCCCGGCTACCGGCGCTCCGTCCACCAACCCGTCCGGCACGACCGGCACCACCGCCAACACCGGTGCCGCCATCGCTCCGTACGCCATCGCCGTGGCTCTGCTCGCCGCCGCCGGTGTCGCCATCTTCTCCGTGCGCAAGGTCAGCCGTCGCTGAATCATCGCGAACGGTAATCAGTATGCACTGAATATCTGACGATAAAAATAGCTCGGGATCACATGATTCCGAGCTATTTTTATATCTTTTTATGCCCCCGAAAAATCAATATATGACCCCATCAATAACCTCAATTCAATATCAACAAAACAGCCTATATTTCATGCAATAATTATGTATTCATAATGTGCATACATACTGTATTATGCCGTTACAATAGAAATGAAATAAACCGATAATTAATGAATAATAAGGAGCTGAATATGGCGTCTTTGCTGCAGGGATTTGAGGAAGTCCGTCTGGTCAAGCCGGTCGGCAAAACCATGATGACCGTCACCGATTCGCTCGTCCGCTTCAACAAGGCCACCGCCGCCGCACTCGGCTACCCGGCGTACGTCAAGGTGCTCATCAACGACAAGACCCGGCAGATCGCACTCACTCCGGCCACCGCCAAGGGCGAGAACTCCGTGAAGTTCAGCAAGTCCGAGGATAAGCAGACCTCGTCGATCAGCTTGAAGGACGCCGCGCTGGTCGACGCGATCCGCCAGTACTTCACGTTCGGCGAGGCCCCGGAGGGCGAGGTCGCGTTCGAATCCGTCAACGGCACCGCGTATGTCGATGACAAGACCGTCATTTTCGACGCGGACAATGCCAAGTCCGGCACGATGAAGCGTCGCGGCCGCAAGAAGGCCGCCTGACCGATTTGTAGGCCCGTCGCACGGTTCCTCATCTCTCGCACGGCCCCTCCTTCATCTCTCAACGGACATACAGCCGATTTACGGGTTGAAATCGGCTGTATGTCCGTTATTGGTAATGGAGATAGTGTTCTTCACTCTCCATCCCACACCTTCCTAGCCACGTCCGCTCCACCTCAACGGACATACAGCCGATCACACCCCCACTTTCGGCCGTATGTCCGTTGAGGTGATTGACACAAACCGCACTTCACTGTTGCCGCCCTCCTTTCCTCCCCTGTCAGACGGCTCCACCTCAACGGACATCCAGCCGATTTTCACCCTCAAATCGGCTGTATGTCCGTTAAAGAAAACGCAGCAACATCCGGCGAGCGTGGATCTGCGCACACTCTTCACCTCATCGTCGCCCGACGTTATATTCGTGCGCTACCATCGTCAACGATGTCAGATTTCCCCCGTACTTTCCCCGCACCACCCTCACCCGTGCGCACGCATGTCGTCACACTCGCCGACCGCAGCGACCTCGTCCTCTATCTCGCGCTGCTCATGCTGCCGGTCGACGGCACCACGCTCGGCCTGTACGCCCCGTTCTGGACGCCGATCTCACCGTGGCTGTTTCTGCTGTACGCGGCGCTGAATTGGCGCGACGTGCCGAGCGTCTATCGCCGTTTCCGCATGTGGTTCGTCTTCCCGGCGGTGCTGGTGGCGTATTCGACGCTGGGTTGGTCGAGCGTCGCCCTGCATCCGGTGCCGGCCTTGACGAGTCTGTGCGCGGTGATCGGCGCGTTGGCATGTCTGGTTGCGCTGGATATTGCGCTCAGAATCAAGCGGCTGCCGTGGTCGGATATGATCCGCGTGCTGTTGTTCGCGTACTGGTTCGCGTTCGGCGTGGGCGTGGTGCAATGGCTGGGTGTGCGGTTGGATCTGGGATCGGTGCGCTCGTATTTCAGTCATTTGATGTACCGGTCGTATATTTCGGCATCGTCGCCGTGGGGCGGCGGCCGGCCGCAGTTCCTGTTCGCGGAGCCGAGCTATATCGGCATGCATCTGTTCGGCGTGCTGTTGCCGCTGATGTGGCTGATGCGGTCGCGTGACAGTATCTATGCGCGACGCCTGCGTGATCTGATCGTTGCGTTTGCCGCCGGCTCGGTGTTGATGGGTGCCGGTGTGCGCATCATTCTGGATTCGCTGATCGCGTTGATCGTCGTGATTGCGGAGCGTACGCGGTGGCATGCTGCCGATTCCCGCCGCAATGGCGTATTGGCGCTATGCGGCACGGCGGTACTGGGCGTGCTAAGCATCGTGCTCAATAGCCGGTTGAACAGCATCGCCGCGAATGGCATGGATGGCGACGGGTCGTTCTTCGCGCGTATCTGGCAGTCGCTGGGGCCGATCTGCGGCATGCTGACGCATCCGATCTATCTGCTGACCGGTTATGGCGCCGGCAACATCGCCGATGCCACGCATGACGGCGCCGCCGTGGCCGTGCATGTGCTGCGGGCACTGCATCTGCCGGCCGACAGCGCGGCGGGATGGTACGCGCAAATGACGCCGGACACGATCTGGACGATGAGCGCGTACACCAGTTTCGTGACCGAATACGGCGTGTTGGCGCTGGTGCTGCTGTTCGTGCTGCTCGCGCGTCATATCACCGCCGGCTGCGGCTGGCCCAAGACCGTCGTCTGCTGGTTCGCGCTGACGGTGTATCTGTACATCCAGTTTGAAGGCTATGCGTTCTACGCGCTCCCCCTGTTCATCTGGGTCACGGCACCACGACGTACCGTCGCAGACGAGTAACACATCACTATAACAACGGACATGCGGCCGATTACAGAACGCAATCGGCCGCATGTCCGTCAGAGTGGAGCCGCATGACTCACGACGTGTCAGTCACAGCCACCGTACGCCGGCTATTCCTTAGCGACGCAGTTGGGCGTGACGTCGGCGATGACCTGCCCCGCGGCGACGGCGAGCGTGTCGCCGGTGCCCCAGTATCCGTTGCCCTTGCCGTTGGTCCAGCCGTTGGCGTCCCAATCGGATCCGTTGGTGAATGCGGTCTTGACCTTGGCGCCGCCGGTGTCGGGTATGGTGACGCTGTACCAGCCGTCGCAGGCGGCTTTCATCGTCACGCCGTTGGTGGTCTTCGTGCCGATGGTGTACGACATCTTGACCGTCTTCCATGCGGCGGTCGGCTTGTAGTACACCGTCATCGGCGATTTGGACGCGGGTTCGGTCACGGTGAGTTTGATCGACGCCGTCACGCCGCCTGATTCGGCGGTGATGGTCACCGTACCGGCGGACTTGGCGGTGACTTCACCGGTGCCCATCACCGACGCGACGGACGAGTCGGAGGACGACCACGAGACACGGGCGGTGTCCTGCGCGGAGTCGGGCGACACCGTCGCCTGCAGCGTCACGGATTCGCCGGTCTGCAGCGTCAGTTTGCCGTCCTTTACGCCGTCGCCGGAGATCGCGATACTCTCAACGGCCGCCACGCAGGGGCTTACGGAACCGAGCTGTCCGTTCTCGAGCACGATGGTCGCGCCGGAGGCCTGGTAGTTCCGGCCTCCGTTGTTGTCCCAGTTGCCGGAGCCGTTGGTCACGACGAACTCGACGGTCTGCTCCTTCGCCTCCTTGATGGTGTAGGAAACCCAGCCGTCGCAGGCCGCGGTCATCTTCACGCCCGGAACGGTGGTCCATGCGCCGTCGCCCACACGGTAGTGCAGGTATGTGGAGTCCGCGCCGAAACCGGCACTCGGGTAGAACACGGTCGTGTTGTTCGTCACCGGCTTCTCGCCGCCGCTCTCGCCGGATCCGCCTTCGCCGCCGGAGCCACCGCCTTCGCCGGAACCGCCATCGGAATCATCCGAACCGCCGATGCGCGCGAAGTTCACGGTGAAGTTGTCGAGATCGGACTTCTCGAAGCTGTTGTTCTCCTGCGAGCCGGCCGAGTCGTCGAGATCGGCGTTGTCGTTCACCGCGAGATCGTACGGCAGCGCGTCCATGCCGGACTTGCCCATCGTGGCGACGAGCTGCACGCCGATGCCGCTCTTCGCGATCGTCGCCGCGTCGGTGCCGAGTTCGCTCAGCGGAATGGACATCTCATAGTGGAAGTCCATCGTGCTCGAATCGTGGCCCTTCTCGTTGAAGTTGACCCACTTCGCGTTCGTACCGGCCTTCATATCTCCGGGCACGCGACCGTTGTTGGTACCGTACGCGCCGTCGATGCCGTTGACCTCGGAACTCAGAATGCCGGTCCCGTACTTGAACACGATGCCGGACTTTTCGGTCTCGGTCTTCGCGTTGGCCGCCGGGCCGTACTGCGCGTTCGCGTTCAGGCCGTCGTTGTCGCCGCCGTAGATCCACGGTCCGTTCGCGCCGTTCGTGGAGATCGCGAGCACCTTGTTGAGCTTGTTCTGCCACGTGATGCCGCTGTCCCACAACGTGCCGCCGGTGGTGAGCTGTGCGCTCTTGCCGATGCGCGTGGCACTGTCGCCGGTGTCGAACGCGAAGAAGAACGGGACGTTCATGGTGTTGAACAAAGTGCCTTGCGACAGCGGATAGTTGTCGTTGGGCGCGACCACGTCCTGCACGTTGGTCATCTC
Organism: Bifidobacterium ramosum; assembly: GCF_009299505.1. Classification (GTDB taxonomy): domain Bacteria; phylum Actinomycetota; class Actinomycetes; order Actinomycetales; family Bifidobacteriaceae; genus Bifidobacterium; species Bifidobacterium ramosum. Next base: position 85,152 of record NZ_WBSM01000005.1, read on the forward strand.
CCACATGAGGTACAGGTTGTCGTCGTCGTACGTGCCGTACAGCGTGTACAGATCAATCGGGACCTCGTACATCGAGTTCGGACGGTAGACGCGCGGGTCGTCGTTGGCGGCGTCCTGCGCGATGATCATCGAGCTGTCCCAGTCGTTCGTCTTGCCGTCGACCGTGATGGTCTTCTTCGTGGCGTTCGTCTTGGTCTGGTATTGGCTGGCAAGATGCTGCGCCTCGACTGCGGTCTTCGTGTATGTGTACGTGTTCGTGAGCGTCTCGCCGGTTTCCGTGTTGGTGGCGGTGACGGTCACGGTGACCTTCTCGCCGATCTTCAGGGAGCCGCCGACCTCGATGGCGTCGCCGTCCTTGAACGTGCCGGACTTGCCTTCGGACGTGGCGTACTTGGCGTTCTTCACGTTCTTCGCATACAGCGTGACGGTGGTGGAGTCGGTGCTGAACGACGTGGACGCGGTGGCGGAGACGGAGGAGACCTTCGCGGTGCTGCCTTCGGCGTCGTAGTAGACGCTCACAGCGTTGCCTTTGGCGGTGCCGGCCGTGATCTTGCCGCCCGCGACGGTGATGGTGCCGCCGTTGACCTGATCCTTGTACGTACCGTCGTCCAGCGTGGTGGCCGAGCCGACCAGGCTCTGGTCGCCACCCATGTTGGCGATTACGACGCCGTCGTTCGCGTCGTTGCCGTCGGCCACGTAGCGCTCGATCATGAGGCAGGAGTTCTGGCCGTTGCAGTTGCGCAGGTATTCGGCCTCGCCGTCCATCGCGTTGCGGAAGTGGTTGACCGCGACGACGGATGTATCCTTCCACATGTCGTCGCCGGCGTCGCCGAGCTGGCTCTGCTCCGCGAACTGCGGGTTCGAGCCGCCGGATCCGACCGGGCGGTTGAAGTACAGCGGCGCACCGGCCTGTCGGGAGGCGACGAGCGCCCAGCCCATCTTGAGCTGGTAGTCGTTGAGGTATGTGGATTCCTTGTCGCCGTTCGCGTAGTTATCGTGCGACTCGACCCAGGTGACGAGCTGGTCGTTCTTCGCGCCGCCGTTGCTGAGGTTGCTGAGCGTGCCGGCGCTCAGGTTGCCGTTGCGAATGGCCGACCGCACGGTCTGGCCATAGCTGGATGCGGTGTTGCCGCCGCCGTCCGACGAGTACTTGGTGAATAGGTCGGCGTAGCCCTTGTAATTGAGGCTGGAATCGCCCTGCAGCACCTCGCCGTACTGGTATTGTGCGCCGTTCTGCAAAATCGTGTCCCAGTAGACCGAATGCTCGCCGAGCTCGTCCGGCAGTTCGACGTGCTTGGCGGCGTCGAAGCGGAAGCCGTCCACGCCGTCCGCGACGGCCTGCACGAGGAAGTCCTTCATCTTGTCCGCGGCGGCCTGGTTCTGCGTGTTGATGTCCCACAGGCCGAGCAGATGGCATTGGGTGACCTGCCAGCGGTTGGAATAGTTGATATTGTCGCCGTTGGTGCCGGAGCAGTTGGAGCGCGAGTGGAACAGGCTGGTGTCCTTCCAGCTGGAGTCGATGGCGTTCCAGTCGGAGGTGAAGTGGTTGGCGACCACGTCGACGATGATGCGCACGCCGTACTTGTGCGCTTCGGCGGTGAGCGCCTTGAGGTCGTCTTCAGTGCCGACGACGAAGTTGCCGATGCTGGTGCTGATGGGCTGGTAGACGTAGTACCAGTTTTCGGTGAACTTCTTGCCGTTGGCTTCGTTGACCTTGATGTGGCTCATCGGTTCGGTCTGCACGGAGGTGTAGCCGGCTTCGGCGATGGCTGCCATGTTCTTCCTGATGGTGTCGAACGACCACATCCAGGCGTGCAGGATGGCGCCGGAATCCATGGATTCGGTCAGGCCGTACTGTTCGCGCGCGGCCTCGAATGCGGCGTTGCCGCGGGTGTTGGCGTAGCTGTCGGTCACGCCGGTGTCGGCGTTGGCCGACACGGTGGCGATGGACAGGCCGCCGAACAATGTGGCCGCTGCAGCGATCCAGACAACCGCCTTTTTGCTAACCTTTGCAAACGGGGATTTGCGATGGGCACGGCACAGTTCTTGCGAACATGCGTCCCTTTCCGCGTCCGATGGATATCCGGTGTACATGCAGCTCCTTTGCTTGTGCGATGATGTGAGTGCGGTGATTATGGTGAAGTCATGCGTACGTTCTCATCCGATGATCACAGCGAAATCATTGATTTTTCAACAACAATCTTGTTGTCAATTCACGTTTCCGAAGGATTGATAGATAACGTTTGCGATGGTGAGTCAAGTTGAGGGCAATGCCTTAGTGTTCCGGTTTGCTTGTGGCTCCAGTTCATTCCGGCGGTGCGGAGAGGAGCGCTCCCCTCAGCGTCTTCGCTTACCCTTGCGCCTCATGGTACCCCATTTTTGCGATCGTTGTCAATTCGCGGGAGCAGCGGCACGGCCCACACATTCCTTGAACACGTTTTCTATGCAAAAGAAGAACATGCCCCGATTATGTGAGGGCCAACATTAAAAATGCACCAGATTATGCGGATGGACTATACAAAAGTCCACCTGATTATGTAGATTCATATCATAAAACTCCGCCTGATTACGAAAGGAATTAAGCAATGAAGCGTTTCCTCATGGACAGGCTGATCACATGGAAGAACGCCACTCGACACAAGCCGCTGCTGCTTGAGGGCGCACGTCAGGTGGGTAAAACGTGGCTTGCACACGAGTTCGGTCGCACGCAATATGTCAACGTTGCGTATATATCGATGTTCGACAATCCCGTGATGATGGATGTGTTCGCAGGAAATCTGTCCGTGGACAGGCTGATCCCGGCATTGTCGATCGAAGCCGGCACCCGGATCACTCCGAAAGACACGTTGATCATATTCGACGAGGTGCAGGAAATTCCTCGAGCGATGACGGCATTGAAGATGTTCAACGAGACCGCCCCGCAATACGACGTACTCGCCACCGGATCGGCGTTGGGCATCGCCATGCATCCCGGCTCAGCATTCCCCGTGGGTAAAGTGGATCGACTCAAGCTCTATCCGATGACGTTTCTCGAGTTCCTATACGCGTGCGGGCAGGATTCGCTGGCTGAACTGCTGGAATCCCAAGACTTCGCACTGATCGACGTCATGCATGAACGGCTCATGACATGGCTGCGGTATTTCATGTACACGGGCGGCATGCCTGAGGCCGTCTCGACATTCGCCGATGCGTTTCCAAACGTTGACTTCAACGCAATACGCCAAGTACAGGCAGCCTTGGTCGAAGACTACCGCGATGATTTCTCCAAGCACACCGACTCCCAGCCTCGTCCAGTCGTCTCTACGTTACGTCTCAATCAAGTGTGGGACTCACTGCCCACACAACTCGCTCGAGAGAACAGCAAATTCCTTTACGGGGCGGTGCGTGAGGGCGGTCGCGGCAAAGACTTCGAGATCGCCATCCAATGGCTTGTGGATTCATCCCTCGTCCTACGAGTCAAAAGAGTGAGCACTCCGTTGAACCCACTGGCCGCATATGAGGATAGCAACGCGTTCAAACTTTACTGTCTCGATGTCGGCCTGCTCGGAGCCATGAGCGGGTTGGACGCCCGCACATTGCTCGACGGGGACGCCCTGTTCCGCGAATTCAAAGGGGCGTTGACAGAACAATACGTCTGTCAACAGCTCACCGTACAACAAAGGCAAGTCCCCTACTACTGGTCAGCAGCAAACTCCAGCGGTGAACTCGACTTCCTGTACGAGCAGAACGGCCAGGTCATACCGGTCGAGGTAAAGGCCGGACGGCATAAGCAGGCAAAATCCCTCATCTATGCGCAGAAAAAATACGAATACCCACTTGCCTACCGATATTCCGCGACCCATCACTCAGATAACGGCGCGATCAAAGATATGCCACTCTACATGGCCGGTATTGTGTGAGGGGATGCGGATGTTTTTGACGGCCAAGCGGCCAGCCCAAAATCCACACACCCCTCATCTCAGTACAAGTCATCAGCTGAGAGCAACGTCATGTGATCGTCGTTTGCGTACCGGCTCCGAGTGCCCTCACCCACCGAATTCTTGGAGAACAGCATGAACCAGGTACCATCCGCCGCGTATCCATGGACCAGTCCGGCGCGCCTGCGCAGGCGTTCGACGGCCTCCGTTTCGTTGAACTCGTTCCGCCACTTGCATTCGCCCAGCACTATCTGCTTGCCCAACGGATCAGCGGCGATCACATCGATGTCGGTCTGCTCACGCGCGATCGGATCATTGCCCCACCATTTGCCGAACTGCGTCGCGATGAACGGCAGCTGCCCCGCAACGTTCCTCCGCATCAGCCATTGCCGGCAAACGGTTTCGAACTGCTGACCGACATATGTGTCAAACGCGGGTCCGAATGCGAGTCTGCGCGCCACCTGTTCGCTGATATTGGATTCAAGCAGCCCCATGTTGCGTCCGACGAAACGGAACCAGTAGGCGAAAAACGGATCCATGATCGCATACAATCCCTTACGAGACTTGTTCAGATCGTCTCCGAACGGAACGCTGCGTTCGATAAGTCTCAATCCGGTCAGCGTTTTCAGATAATTGCCGATCGCATCGGGTTTCACTCCAGCTTGCTCAGCGATCAGTTTCGGTGTTGTATTGCCTGATGCGATGGATTGCAGAACGGAATAGTACACGGCGGGCTCTTCCGCCCCAATACTTCGTTTTCCATGAAGCCTTCGTTGCTGCCAGACAGTATCATCGTTACATTGGTATTCAGAAAGCCATGATCTATAGCGATCTGCAATATGGACGGCAATGCAGGCTCACCGGCCGCAGCATACGGAAACTCGTCGAATGAGACTACTTAACAGTTCCGTATTTATGAGTGTCAAGAATAAGATAAGCGTAACACAGTTATTTTCATACGACGTGTCTCGCCGTCAGCCCTATTATTCGGCGTTTTCCGTCGTACCTGAAACGAGGATATTGCGCAACGATACCGATGCCCGTATCTTCAAGGGACGTTTTCCGCTTTGCTCGACAAGGTCTGCGTCCAGCAGTTCACCCACGTATTTTCTCGCGCTTTGCTTGGATAGTCTGAGGTGGTACGCGGCATCAGCCAGCGACATGGATTTGAACGAGTCGAACAGCTCCTCCTGAACCACGGCATACAGCAGCGAAAGTGCGTTCCTGGACAAGTCATGCTGTTCCGCAAGCCGCTCACAGACCGCACCGCCTTTGTTGAGCTGATCGACCTTGACGCCAAGCTCATCGATCAGTTCATTCTGGGCCTGCTGAATGAATCCCAGAATGGTGTTCACGAAGAACGTAAGCTCACCGCAATTCAGCTTGTCCTCTGCCTCAGTAAACGCCTTATAGTAGGCGACCTTGTGCTCCGCGATGGTACGGGACAGCGACAGTACGGTGGGCATGGTCAGATCGCGATTCAGATACAAAGCCAGCAGATACCGGCCCGTTCTGCCGTTGCCGTCGTAGAATGGGTGAACGTATTCGAACAAGAAATGCGATATGATGGCAGCCTGCAGACGCGGAATCTCATCGGATGAGGCAAGGTGGATCATGTCGGCGAGCAGCGCGCTGATGGCGTTTTCACCACTGACACCATTGTGGATCGCGACGCCGTGAGGACCCTGTATCTCCACGTCATGCCGCCTGAACAGATCACCGTCAGGCTTGTCGTTCTCATCGATCTCATCAAGCACGACCTTGTCGTAGATGTCGCGAATGTCCACAATACTCATCGGCAATGAGGAGTCCTCATCCGCAAGATTCAGATAGAGTTTGGCAAATTCACTGAATTTTGCTCTGGAGGCATCGCCTTCTTTCCTCGCTTGTTCAGCCACCGCCACCGCATTCTGCGTTTCCTTGCGAGTGCTGCGCACTCCTTCCATCTCATTGGTGGCGAACAGTTCCTCACTGATGGAATGCCGTATGTAGTCCCAGCGCATGACGCCGGGAATCTGGTTCCATAGCCGGGATACCCGCCGTTCAGCAAGCAGCACCCGTTCCGTCAACGTTGCCGTTTCCCGCGGAGTGGCCGCGAACAGCTCCCCCAACGGCGTCATGATCCCGGTCCGGAATGTGGAGTCCGCCTCAAGACGTTGCAATGCCCGTTGGTTGTGGTTATTGAAAGCATCATTCGATCTATCGGCGTGAAACAGCCTCGCCAAACTTCTATATTTCATATCCATAAGCAAGACCTGCTTCTACAATGCCAATCTTAGTTATAGAAACTATAAAATAGAAGCCGAAACAAGTCAAACAGAGATTCTATACATAGAACGATAACAATAACACAACAGCATATTCAACGAACTTCCTCATAACCTGCCACGCCTCGGTACAAATCTGTTACGAGATTCATTCATCGCGTATGTACGGCATCGAACATTTCGCGAATGGAGTATGCAGCCGTATCGGATTCATTGCGGTTTCGCGCGATCTCGGCCAACTCATCGGTTTTCAGGAACAGCGCAAACGCGCGATGGTCGTATCCGGGGATAAGATTAGCCCTCGATCGCAACGTCTCAATGGTTTGGGCGACGTTCAGAGATTCCTTCCATTTGCATTCCCCAAGTAGCACGGTTCGGGACTCTGGATTCGCCGCCACCACATCGATGTCGGTCTGCTGACGCATCTTGGGGTCGTTGCCCCACCATTTGCCGAACCGCGAGGCCATAAACGGCAACAGACCCCGACGATTGGCTCTGATCAGCCATTGACGGCACACGTCCTCGAAAATCTGCCCGACATACGTATCCAGTGCAGGACCGAACACCTCAGCCTGTGCGGCAAGATCGCCGTCCCCGTTTTCCACCTCGGGTGAATGAGGACTGACGAACCGGTACCAGAACGCGAAGAACGGGTCACGAATAGTCCATAGACCTTTGCGGGAACGAGCGGAATCGTCTCCGAACGGCACACGCCGTTCCACTAATCCCAAATCGGCGAGTACCGTAAGATATTTGCTCACGCTACTTGCCGCAGACAGGCCGGCACGACTTGCGATGTCGTTCTGCCGATTCGCACCGGCACCGATGGCGTTCATGACGGAATTGTATGCCGCGGGATCACGTAGCTCCTGCCGCATCAGCATCAACGGTTCCTCATAGAGCAGGCCGCTGATGTCGAAGAGCAGTTCGGTGACGTTCTGCTCATAGGACAGTTCCGGACGAATCTGCTTGAGATAGTATGGGGTGCCGCCAAACGTCGCGTAATACCGCACGACATCCACAGGCGACGCATTAGGCAGCATCAGCGCCGTATCGAACGCGTCGAATGCAGTTATACGCATCTGCCCAGTTCTTCTGCCGTATAAGGGGCTTTTCCGGCCGAGGACCTCGCTTTCCATGAATCCCTCGTTGCTGCCGCACAACACCATCATCATGTTCGTGCCGGCGAGCTGATGATCGATGGCAATCTGCAGCGTCGACGCCAAGGATGGTTCGGATGCTGCCGCGTACGGGAATTCGTCGAAGACGAACAGGACGCGTCCTCCCGAAGTCTTAGCCAAACGTTCCTTGATGAAGTCAAAGGCGTCCTGCCACAGCGAGAAGGAAGGCAACGACGCCGGCATGCCGAAGAATGCGTAGATGACGCGAGAGAAGTCTCGCAGATTGGCAAGCGAGGTCTGCTGCCTTGCAGTGAAGTACAGCGTGCGTTTGTCTTCCGAAAACGCGTCGAGCAGTGCCGTCTTGCCGATACGACGACGGCCGTACATGACCATCATCTGGAAGTCTTCGTGCTTCCACATCCGACCCAATGCCGTCAGTTCACGCTCGCGACCAACGAACATCCTCACCCCCTATGGTTCTTGTGGGTATCATACTCTTAAGTATGATACCCACAAGAACCTAAAAGGTATAATCACTACGGGTGCCAGATCCACATCGGCCCATCTTGGGTATACTGACTCACGCGGCAAGCCTTTGCATCGTTCGGCTAAAATCGACGGAATCTTCCACGGCTTGAATCGTTATGGACGGATAGTAATAACGGATATCATCCATGCTCATGTCATCATCCAACCGCAGAACCGCAATCGTATCAAAAGGAATCCGCGTACCCCGCACTGTAGGCCAGCCGCCAAGACGATCCGGATCGATTTCCAGATGTTGTCTCGGATGCAGCAGATTCGGCACTCGCTCTCCACGCCAATTAACGAATTCCTCGATCATCTCATCGAAGGTAAACACAGCACCCTGACCGGGACGCTTGACTAGATCCACAGCCGAATCGGCCGCATCAACGAAGATTGACTCACCGTCTGTGCCGAACCGGTGTGCGCCCAATGTATCTTGGCCTTCAGAACTGACTAGCTTTTGAAAACTAGCAAATGCCTTATCTATTTTTTGAGCTGAAATATATGGGCGTAATTTCGCAAAAATACGCAATACCAAAGATCATCGAACGAGTACAGATACTCGCCATCCCGGCCTCGAGAAGGCGCGATGACACCTTTACACCGCAACCGGCGCAACTGATGAGCCGAGACACCCGTCAAGGCTGACACCATCTTCGTAGGATATGGCATGATTCCTCCTTGAACTGGTTCATCCAGAGTAAGTCATACTGATGACAGTTGGCACATCAACGTGTTGAATAGGGACAATCCAGCCTTATCAGTGATTATTCGGAGGCTTGAGCACCCGATGCTATTCCGAGGGTGGGTGCAGTGGTTATTCCGGTTCTGCACCGTTACTGTATTGCAGGGTTATCGGTGTTCGACGCCGCTACCCCGGCATGTTCCGACCTGGTGAGACCGTCCCTGTAACGAACTAATCATCGCCACCGGGACTGGCGAAGATCGAAGCACGCACGATTTCGGATACTACCGATAACCATAACCACTACCGTCGTGCTCTGTCCACCACGAGCCGCCGGGCGATCTTGTAGGAATTGCCCAGCACGTATCCCAATTCAACTCGGACTCGTACTTGCCTCGGACGTTGCGGGAGTATTGCTCCAACCGCCCCGCATGCGATCTGAGAATTGTGAGGCTGTTCGCATCACGACATGCACAATGAAAACGCTTGGATCAGCGCGTCAACATATCTACGTATATCGCTATTTCCATATAGGAATAGCATCAGCAACGCAGCCCTCAGAATGTTGACTGGATAGGGTAAGGCAACGAAACGAGTTCTCCACTGGCGTCGTAGAACTCACGTAAGTTCATGGTGCGTACGCCCATCGCGTCGGCCACGTCGGGAATCTTGGGTTCTTTTTTCAACGGGCTGCTGGGCATGGGATGCACGGCCTGCTCGTTGGTGACGACGATCGCGTCCTCGACCATTGCAGCGGCGATCAGCCACGTGTCGGCCTTGGTTTCCGGCTCCCATTGACGGTACGAGACCGGCCGGTAGAGTCCGCAGGTGACCAGGTAATCCTGAACTTGCGTATAGGCCGCGCCGATTTCATCGGTCTTGTGCGAAAGCTGCTTGTCCTCGAATAGGTTGAATATCCATTCAGCCAGCTCGTCACGGTTTCCGCTGCTGTCCCTTTGGACGATCTCCTTGAACACGGTGTCAAGCAGCTGTATCTTGCCGTTGCGCGCCATACGTTCCAGCCACCGCCAGAATGGATGGAACTCCTTGTAGGCGAACGGGTGATGGGTGCGGTAGGACTCGATGAAAATGTTCGAGTCCAGCAAAAACAGATCGCTCACTGATCCAAGCCTTTCGCCTTGAGCAGGCCGTCATAGGCGTGCATGGACCTGACGCCCAGCAGGGATAGGCCATCGGAATAGGACAGGCTCCCCCGGTCGACACCATCCCGGATCATGCGTACGAACCTCGTGTCCAGATGGGAAGCGTTCGTCAGGTTCTGATTGCCACCGGAACCGGCGGCCTCCATATCCGTCACACGCCGTTCGCTCAGGGCGCGGACCAACCTCACGTCCTCGTCACTGGCCAGACCAAGCTTATGGGCGTGAATCGTCAATGCCAAAGCACTCAGACCGTACCTTTTTGCGCAGCTGTCCGCAATATCCTGTACGCGAACATCATCCGCAATCATCTTCCTCCAGTACGCACGGAACTCCTGCTCGTCGTCCACGACCGTCAAAATGACCGCCTGGTTGATCTTGCGTTCGATGCCGCTGCTGCCGTCCACGGAAGAGTCGTTGTATACCTCATCGGAGCCAAGCAGCACATGGCCGATCTCGTGCAAGAGGGAGAACAGCATAGCCGCATAGGAATCATTGCGATTGACGAAAATCAGAGGCACCACGTCGTCCAGCAGCACGAACGCGCGAAACTCGCGTACATCCAAACGGCGCGCGTTGGACGTTCCCACCCGGGAGTCGACCATCACCATCAGACCCGCATCAGAAGCCTTGCCACGCAAGAAACGGAAACGATCGTCACTGCTCTTATGCCGACACCAACCGGCATCCAAGGACAGTCCCTCACGAATACGCTCAGCCAGTTCACCCGCGGTCGCGTGGGACGGCACACTACCAACCAACAGATTCTCGCCGAATCCCTGCGCGATCATCTCATCGCGCGCCCAATCCTGACGGTTGCGCATGATTGTGATCATATCCCGAAGGTTCCGGCTCGCCTCGACCCCGCGGTTGTCGATCGTGCGATACCGGATCAACTCGTCTTCACGGGATTCGGGAACCACGGAACGCACCAGCGCGCCGAACGGCACCTGCAACGCGGAACCGATCGCGGACAACCTGGTAAAAGACAGATTCAACGGGCCCGTCTCGTTCAACCACTGCGGAAATTCGGCCAGACCATCCTTATGCGCCACAGCCGCAGGATCAGCACCACTCTGCTTAACGGCCCACCGGAGCGTGGCCGGATGCACGATGATAGACGCCATCGCCACACCCCCTTCCGATATCACATCACGAACAAAAGACCCACCACATGATCAGAGCGGCGATACACACCCTCAGGTGGATCCAGTAGCTGTCATGATATCTGATTGATTGGATTTCGATGACGGTCTACGAAATCAACAGACAGCTCGTAGTACTTCAGTATCATCACTCTTGTTGTACGTCCCCACGCCTATTGCCGACCGGGACGCTGGGCTGTGCCTCCGCGATGGGAGTACAGCTGCGATAGCCGCACGCGCCCGGAACAGAACCAACTACATATCATCGCTGCAAATGGGGTCAAGGAGCCTGCCCTACCGACACTGTTGACGGTTGACTGAGACCGCTGCGGAACTGACACCTGTGTCTGATCCTATGATTCCTACTGAGCCTAAACCTGCTGAGCTTGATTTTGCTGCTGTGTCTACGCCTATACCGCAGCCAACTCATCTGCTTCCCCCTGCTGTTGTTTCCCCCTCCTCAGCGCGATGTTCTTCTCTCGTTCATCCGGTTTGAGGCGGTGCCGTCCGTCCCGTTCGTCCTGTTCTTCCTGTTTTCTCGTTCAGTTTCTTTGAGGATGGGGGGCTCTATTTAGAACTCAGGACCCATAAGTCCTGAGACGAAGAAGGTAAAATCGGACTAGTTGTTCACTTATCAGATGCCCCAGAATAAACCAATCCGTCCAAAGCGCTCCACGCTAATTTTGTTGAGCACGGTTTATGCCTTTAGACTTGATCACGTTGGTAACAATGAAGATGGAGCTGATTCGTATGCGTTTGATAGTTGACCAAGTTGGAAGAATCAATCACGCTTCTGTTGCGCTTGACGGTATTACCGTGTTAGTAGGGGCAAATAATACCGGCAAAAGTTCCTTGGGAAAATCTCTGTTCGCGCTCATTGATTCGTTCCGTGATTTCCCGGCTGAAAAACATCGGCAAATGCATCGTTCGATTCGTAATAGATTGCGTCTTTTTCTTACCGCCGATGTTTCATATCGGGACAATTTATATCGACTCTCCTCGCGTGTTGCTGACGATTTGACTGATGTTCTTTTCACCATCTATCATGATAATAATGATAATTTGTCTTTAGAACAGATTTCTGAGGTTTTTTCTAGATACCGGATTGACACTAATCAGCCTCGTTTTTCGCGTGAGAAGTGGTCTGAAGAAGATTTAAGTAATTTAACACGGAAAATACATGACATTCAACAAACTGCAGAAATACGAGAACGAATAGCGCGTTTATTGGCGTTAAAGGATGATGATTTTGCTTCCGAGTTCATTTCTTCAACTTTTCGCGGTATGTTTGACGGACAAGTCACAAATCTTATTACTGGTGCCGAGAACGCGCATGTCAAACTCTTAAATCATGACAGATCGATAGCAGAAGCCATTATTCCTCGTAATGGGCAGGCGAAGGCGGTGGTTCGTCTCGACAGGCAGTTACGCGCGATTATATTAGATGATCCACGCATCGCGGACGATGTATTTGGACACGGCGCTATGGGATCCGGCATTCGTGGACGGAATGTTTTTGGTTCGTATGAATATGAGCGTCTATCATGGCAACATCTGGCGGATGAACATATGAAGGATCCCTTCCCCGAAGAGCAGGAAGCTGATTCTGATTCGACTGTGGCTGATATGATTCTCACGCAGCAGGATGTCAACGTGGCATTGCAAAGACTCAATCAAGCGTATCCAGGAAAAATCATTCGCGGGGAAATGAACAGCACAGTGTTATCCGATGATGCTCCAGTCAAGGAACCCGTACATTTAGCAAATGCCTCGATGGGAAGTAAAGCCATGATGCTTATTCGATACCTCTTTGAGGAGGGTAAACTACATGAGGGAGATTTTTTAATTCTTGATGAGCCAGAGATTCATCTTCATCCACATTGGCAAATCTCCTATGCCCGTTTTATTGTGACGGTGGCGCAACGGCTTGGTGTGCGCATTCTCATTGCTACGCACAGTCCTTACTTTTTACAAGCCTTGGTGGATTACTCTCGTTTGCATGAATTTACCAAACAAACAGTCGTATATTCATCGGTTATGCAGCAAGATGAGACTATCTCATTTAAACAGGAGGATGAAAGCGGTATCGCACGAATATTCACGGATATGGCTGCACCCTTTATTCAAATTGAACAGGATATTGCCAATAGTCTGGTAGGATGAATAATGTTGACTCTTGATGAGTGTATTCCATATGTACTCATAAGTGCGCAAACTCTTGGAAAATCTGGAGTAGGTACTGTGAGTGAGTTATCTATAGATAATTCAATTCATGAAGATGAACAAAGAGGCGGTTCCGTCGTCTCAGATTCAATCTCACAAGTTGATTTTGATGAGTATGCAAGATGCTTTGCTAATCGACATGGTATTGCCGTTCCTTCATCTTGTGACGCGTTAAGCCGAAGTTCGGTTAACCATCATCGTTTTTTCTTTGTCGAATATAAAGGGGGAAATATTGTTGGTCGCGATCAAAAAACAAATGTTTTGTCAATTAAGTCAAAAGAAGCTAAAAAAATAGAAAAGAAGCTATATGATTCCGCATTAATGCTTGTTAAGGAAAAAGTAGTTGATTTGGAGACATTACGACGAACATTCGCGGTACTTGTCGTTGTAAGAAATGATCATATTCCCGGAATGATAGGTAGTCGCACTTTATCCCCATCAGCGAATCCGGTATTCGCTCATATGCAGCGATCCATTATAGAATTCACACTACGGAGTGAAATTGGACTTGCGGAAACATTGTACTTGGCTGTGAAAATCGTATCCGCGGATACATTCCAAAAATTTTATCTCCCTCACTTCCAATCCGTTATAAGGAAAAACTCATAGGATTTAAAAAGGTCAATGAAGTTTGGTATATCTTAGATGTTTGATGATAACGTCCGAATTTTTGCGCACTTTGGTCGGGTCTTAATGTGATAGGCATGGCCCGTGTCCTGTGTACGATTTTCTATCGCCAAACATAGGGAAACCGCGATTGGAAAGCAGGACACGAACCGTGTCACGGCAGATTCCACAGGTCGACCGGCCCATGTTGGAGACGACCGGATGGTCGGAAAAGCGTCGGGGAGACGTTGAACGCGATGTCCGACACTTCAGACCGACGAAATCAGCCGGTTGCTGTGGGGCGACCGCATGCCCTCGCAGATCCTCTCCGACAAGCTCAGGAAGGTGTACGCCGACATCGATGCGTGGCGGGAGCGGCCGCTCCCGCACCCGTACGTGTTTCATGGACGGCGTGTGGCACAGGTGCTGCCGGGGGCGGCAGTGTGGAGAACGCGGGCGTGCTGGTCGCGATCGGCGTCGGCGCCGACGGCCGCAGGAGGAGGCTTGTCGTCGCCGAGGGCATGAAGGAGGACGCGGAAAGCTGGCGCGGGTTCGTCACCGGCATAATCGAACGATGCCTCAGGGGCGTGAGATTGGTGACGGGCGGCCGGTGCGCGGGCCTGGTGGCCGCGGTGGGCGAACTGCCGCCCGGGGCGCGCGCTACCGGCGGTGCATAGTGCATTTCGAATACAACGTGCTCGCCGGGGTCATCTCCGGGAACCGGGACTGGACAACGGACGCGCTGAAGGCCGTGTTTCTCCGTGGGATCGAGGGACAACACTTTGGAGAAGGCGGAGTCCGTGGCCATGAGATGGACGTCAAGGGGATTGTCGGGTGTCTCAGGGAGGGCATCGGCGAGACCATGATCTGCCTGCTCGACGACTATCCCAGAGAGCACCGCCGTCGCATCCGCACGGACAGCATGATCGAACGGTCGGACCGCGAGATCCGGCATCGCACGCGCGTGGTCGGCTCGTTCCCGGACGGCAGGAGCGCGTTGATGTCCGCCTGCGCACGCGTGCGTTACGTCACTTCCAGCGAGTGGTCGATGCGCCGCTACTTGGACATGTCCCGACTCGGTGAGACCGTAACAGTAGCGAACCGGTCATCGCCACAAAGACAGACGGGCGAAGACCAAAGTGCGCAAAATCTCGGGCGATACAAGGAAGAAGCAAAAATGACGAATACCCCCCCCCGATTATTCATAGTCATCCCCTGCTTTAACGAAGAGCAGGTGCTCCCACGCACGGCGCCGCTCTTCCTTGCCAAGCTCGGACAGCTCGCCGCGCGCGGGGCCATCAGTGACGACTCGTGTATCCTGTTCGTGGACGACGGCAGCAGCGACTCCACATGGCAGATCATCAACGAGCTCAACGCTCGAGACCCCCACTACCAAGGCATCCGCCAGTCACGCAACCGTGGACACCAGAACGCCGTCTTCGCCGGCCTCATGGAGGCAAAGGACAAGGCTGACATCACCATTAGCATCGACTGCGACGGACAAGATGACATCGATGCCATGGATCGTATGGTTAACAAACATGCCGAGGGATACGACGTGGTCTACGGCGTACGCTCTAGCAGGAAGACCGACACGTTCTTCAAACGATTCACCGCCGAATCGTTCTACAAGCTTCTCAACGCGCTCGGAGCTGAGGTCGTCTACAACCATGCCGACTACCGGCTCACCTCCAAACGTGTGCTCAACGCGTTCTCCGACTACCACGAGGTCAACCTGTTCCTGCGCGGTCTGTTCCCCATGGTCGGATTTCCCTCCACGACAGTCGAATATGAACGCCACGAACGGATCGCGGGCAAATCCCACTACCCGTTGAGGAAGATGTTCGCCCTCGCGTTCAACGGCATCACCAGCTTGAGCGTCAAACCCATCCGGCTCATCACCGGATTCGGCGCCCTCGTCAGTGGTATCAGCTTCATCGCCGTGATCTGGGCAATCGTCATGGCTCTGACCGGCAACACCGTATCCGGGTGGGCCTCCACTACTAGCATCATCTGTTTTCTCGCAGGTGTGCAATTGCTCAGTCTCGGCGTCATCGGCGAATACATCGGCAAAATCTACCTTGAGACAAAACACCGACCACGTTACATCATCCAGGATCGTACAACGAATCAATAAATCGTTTGTATCAGGACGTCCATTGCATTTGTATGCCTTCCTTAGGCTCTCGAATCACTTGTATATCCAACTCCACATTGAACGGTCGATAATATGACCCAAATATCCTCATCTGCATCCATATCCGTTTTTTCACGAAACATCGCTTTCATGAGCAAACATCCAAAGCTTACAGCCGCAGTTTCCGCTTTGATTCCGATCTTGCTGATTTGCATCCTATCTAAGCCACATTTTGCAACGTCGGATGATTACAGTCACTCGTATTTTGCTATCGGCAGCCTCTATAATACTCGCTCATATCTTGACGTATATTCATTGATTTTAATAAGCGCACCGCTAGCCCTGCTTTATTCAATTGTTGATTCGATTCCATGGTATTCATTACTTCTATTTGCCGGAATATGGGGATTCACGGCCATTGCATATTGGCACATCCGACATACCCTTATTCCGTCATACATTAGATTTCTGAGCTTTGCCAGTATACTCACTATTGAGATATCTTCAACACTGTACCTTACCTACTCTATTGTGGCCTTTCTGTTCTGCGCAGCGGGATTCATGCTGATAATTCCAGTTGCAGCTTTCAGGAATGTGCCCAAGATCCGCTTTGCGGATGTTATCGGCATCCTACTGCTGGCGTTAGGGTTTTCTTTACGACCGGAATCCGGCGCCGGAACATTCCTCATGTTCCTCCCATTTGCGTTATGGGTTCTTTGCATAAATAGACATATTAGCTCCATTTTACGAATGGTAGCATCAATTCTTGCCGTTGTTTTTGCATGGATTTCAGGCCAGTTCGCCTATACCCATACTGAGGGATGGAAGGATTTCACCGCATATCTCAATCCCGGTAGAACGGTTACCGATTCACCCCATGTGGATGCTTCCGTTATCCAACAAGTTGTTCCGGAATTCAGCGAAAATGATGTCTCAATGATGTATCACTGGCTGTTTGCCGATCAGGACGTTTTTAGCATTGATCGATTTAATCGAGCAGCCTCCGCTATTCCCGCATATTCGCTTCATAATATCTTCTTATCCGGGAAAGCAGGTATTATATTCTCATTCATTTGCATTTTACTGGTTCTTCTTTGGGCCGTTATGATTGTGCGTTCACAATCAATTGTGCAGAACAATTATTCATGGCTACTGCCAACTGGCATTGCAATAATAACCATTGTTGAGTATGCGATTTTACTATTGCATGCCAGGCCTCGTACCTATGTTGTACTTCCAATACTGTTTACCGCAATTACAGCGATGATCTGCACCGAAAGACTCATCTCCACCTCGGAGTTACAGAATTCTATTTCGAAACCGACGAAGCGGGTTGGGAAGCACGCTATGACCAGAATGAGAACCAAACAAATCCTAATTATGTTATTAACCACTGTAATATGCCTGATGTTTTGTTCATACGTTGAACTAACCTCAGTACGTACCACGAAGAGCTATGTAGGCTTGAAAACTCCAATATCACGATATTTCGAGTACGCAAAGAATCATACTAATATGATTGTGATTCCTAGTTCGGATTTGGTGAACTATGCATATGAAAATGTTTTCACATATTCCGACATCGACATACCTTCTAACGTTGCCCTTCCCGGCGGATGGCGCGTTGCAACAAGCGTAGGAGATAATTTCTACAGTATCAATGGATTGGAAAAGGGGAATCTATTCATTCAATCATTCAAACACAAACGATTGGTATTCGCCGGCAGTAAGGATACAGCCGAAATAGTTCGCACATACCTCATCGAGCATACCGGAAAGTCCGTGAAACTGATGAAAATCGAAAATCTGGGCACCGCTTGGGGTACTGATAATTACCTCTACCGACTGGCGTGAGTTACGCTTTATTACGCTTTATCTTTGTGAGCCGAGCCACGTCAAAACCACCCTACTAGATTCCAGAAATACAAATGTGCGTCACAGGGAGAGAAGCCCTGTTAAGAATCGATGCCGATGGACAAGAAGTGCTGTCTTGTTAGGCGCGTAGTTGGGAGGCGCGGATGTTCTCCTGGACGGTTAGGCGACTAGTCCAGGAAAACATCCGCATCCCTTATTAGAACGAAACCACTAACAAAGACCGGTTACACACTTAGAGACAGGCCCATCCACATTTCTTTCTTAGCCCAGAATCGGACCACTTCAAGCTATTTGATGATTGTGGTGATGTGTCTGGCCGGATATCGCGCGGATCGGCATACGTTTACGTGTTTGGGATAGTGACCGACGACGATGTACATAACTGGTAGCTCGTAATCAGGAATGTCAAGGATCTTTCTGGTCTGTTTGTCCTGTTTCCGACTGAACATGGCGTTAAGTGGACACGCGGCCAATCCGCTATATTCGAGTGCATATAGCAGGGACATGGCGTACAAGCCACCGTCCACGAACGGTTCGTTACGCTCCGTGTGATTCATGAATGCTCTGATATCAGATGTGACGAGTATAAGTACCGGCGGAGTCGGATACCCCCTATAACCGCCTTGAATGTCCAGCAATGTTCGAATGGTTTCGGAATCAAAGATCTCATACACACGCGAAGCTTGACGATTGCATACCGATGGAGTCTTCATCGCGATGTCAACCGCCTCATTGAGCTCGTCGATGGTGACGGGGAGATCCGAATACTCACGAATCGCATACCGATGTTCAGACAATGTCTTGAAATCAAGGTGACGATTGTTCATTTTGGCGTCTCGCTCAATCATCAGTACACCCGACATGTCTGGATTCGCGTTCTGAATTGCCTGCCACAAACTGTCAGAGAACAAGCTGCGCATGTATGACAGATCATATCCGACGGTCTTGTGCCGACCGGCATATGCATGTAACGCAGATAATGCCTGTTGGTAAACAAACCCCTGAATCGCATCATCACCGAATCGTTGCAGATACGGTAATAATACGCTCATACCCTTAAGTACGCTCTTACCAAACCCTGGGCGAAAATTGTCGTGGCTCAGTCCTTTCTCGATCTGATGTGTGTGAAACAAGATTTGTGTTTCGAGCTGTCCACGCTGAGTGGATGTGGGACGAGAGCGATATTTTGCGAAACGCTGGCATTGAATGGCCGTATCCTTCACCAGTCGGAATGGCTCTTTCAGCGAGCCAAGCCTATTTAAGACGATCCTTCTTACTCCAAGAACAGACTTGGGCATGTAATTCTTAATAGTTTGCTTAAACATTTGGTCTTTCTCCGTGTTCGCCAAACGCAGGAAAGACCGATCAGTGTTAGCCGATCCTTCCTGAACGAATGAGTTATCCGTCAAGCAGAGGACCGGCCAATTGCTGTCATCATTTTTCTCTCATGATGGTGTTGATGATGTGTTTGGCTTTGCGTCCGATCCGCCGCCACAACGGGTTGTCCGCACGCTTGTACGCGCGCACGATGGGGGTCATGTACTCAACAAAGAATGGCATCCCCCCCCCGTTACGTCTTGCCTCGCGGAACGCCTTGAAGCTCTCGTCCATCAGACGGATGCGCCCCTCGTACACGCGCCTGCGATGCCGGGGCAGCGCGTTCGACGGCTGGACGCGCTTCACGGGCCGCCACTGGCCGGCCCTGTCCTTGAGCCACAGACGGTACGCGAGCCCCTCCCTGCGGTGACGCAGGCCGGACCGCTGGGACCTGGCCACGACCTCGACCGGCACCGGCTCGAGATGCACCTCGCCCGCGTACTCGTCGAACAGGTCGCGGATCTCGGGACTGCGGACCACGACCACGTTGGTGCCCTTGCCGTCCCTGACGTAGTCGGGCAGCCACGCGTCGCCGCACGTCATGTCCGCGGTCTCGGCGAGCACGTCGTCGCAGTACTCGCACGCGTTGTACTTGAAGTACCCGTACCCCCAGTTCGTGACCGACAGCTCGCGAGTCGGGCGGACCACCTCCACCGGACGTCCCTCCGCGTCCGTGCCGGTCGCCCGGATGCCGTAGTCGCTCGACGCGCGCCCGGGGATCTTGTACCGGAAGTCCACACTGTCCACACGGTCGGGGTCGATGCCGCTCTCCCACGCCTCGGCCAGCGCGAAGAACGACGACTTGAGATGCCCGCACACCAGGCCCAGATGGTACCTGACCCGCCCCGCGACCACCGGGTCCTCGCGCTCCAGCAGGCGCATGGCCTTGATGAAGCACGGGATCCCCACGACCGCGTACCGCTCGTCATGGGCGCGCACGTACTCGAGCACCCGCGACAACTCGACCGGATAGTACTTCGACTTCGCGCCCGACGCGAGCTCGTCCACCGTGTGCGACACCTGGTACGAGTACATCACGCCCGGCTCGTCGCACGCGCGCGCGTGGATCACCGCGTCCACCCGCCCCGTCTCCAGCAACTTCGCCGCCGTCCAGTTCACCAGGCCGCCCGAACTGCCCCTCTCGCGCCAGTCGCCGGCCACCGCGTACCCCGCGTACGTGTCCAGGTACCAGCCGACCGCGTCGTCGTGCCGGACGCCCTCGACGCCCCCGTACAGCTCGCGGCCGAGCACGTCCTCGTTTAGCCGCCCGTTCGCGAACGGGCACACGCGCGACGCCACCGGAGCGTGATCCCCCGAAAGCTCGACGGCCTGGTAACGACCGTCCCCATCCATCCGGACCGACAACGACGAATCCACAAACGGACACACCCCACAACCAACACAATACCCACCACGAATAACCTTACTCACATTGTCCATGATGGTTCTCCTTCCTTAATTCTGTGACTGAGATGCTTCAAATTCACCGCGCATGCGCAGGATGTTTGCCTACGCTAAGTTTACCGGTTAACACCCTACGTTCGTCCGATGTGGTGATAAATAGCCATATCGCCAACACATATAGTGCGCAATACAATGCCCCGTATAGAAGAAAACCAACGAGACCATGAATTTGTGTCAGATATGAGATAAGGCCGCTCACCGCGAGTACACCCGCACAAACCGCGATAATGGGAAGCATATGCGTCCAGAAATAAGTCATGTCCAAACCAATTCGATAGTGGTAATACCAATTCATAAATAAACCGGTTCCCAGTACGATACTGGCCACGTATCCCCATGTCGTGGCCCAGTAGCCGAATGACGGAATGAATACGATGCTGATAATAATATCAATCACAGATGTGAGAATATAAATCAAACTACGCATCTTATGTCGATTCTTCGCTCGCTGAATTTCAATACCCGTGTTTTGAGTTAAAGGGATCGCAACTGGTAAAGTCATGATCAGAATCATCCAATATGCGTCTCCGAATGACTCACCGGCCCATATCCGGATAAAATATTGTCCCACTAGTGCAAATCCACCATAGACAAAGCAGAACAGAATCATCTGATAACGACCTACACGTGTCATCAGTTCAGTCAATTTGCGATTATTGTTCTCCGTCGCGACCATCCTGTTGATCTTCGGAATGAACACATTCGACATCGTGGTTGACAGCATGAAGAAAATATTACGAATCTGTACTGCGATTGCGAATACAGCTACCGCACCGGATCCGGTCATAGCTCCCAATAGAAAATTAGGTACATTATTATTCACTAGATCAAAGATTTGATTCAAAAAAATCCAGAAGCTGAAGATTCCGATTGCCTTAAATAAAGCCCAGTCAAATCGACCAAACGAAAAACGCATATGTAATGATTGAATAGCATAACGAATATTGAGCAACAACAGAACCGTAGACACAATCAACCATGCGAAGGCGACACCTGCAGCACCGAAACCACATATCAACAACGTAATTGCTACACATGGAATAGCAAGAGTGGAAAACAGCTGACGAGATTGCTGAAATACGAATCTCTCATGCACCATGATATAGGAATCAAATACGCTTGCCGGAAACGACAAGGAAAGATTCAACACCATAATCAAAATTAAGGTCTTTGCTAATTCAATCTCGCCAGAGGTCAGCCCCTTGCTGAACAATGTCTCCGTATTGGCCCACAAAAAAACTCCACACAACAGACATATCAACATAATCGTCAAGAACACTATCAAGTACATACCATTCAAACGACGGATCCCGGCCTCATCATTCCGAGCTTTTCTCCGCGAATAGAATCGTACATATGCTGAGGTAAACCCCATGCTTAATAGAGAGAGTGACACTACCGTTGAATTGGTCATCTGGAATACGCCATAATCGCCTTTCCCGATAAAATGTAACAATAATGGCGTATATAATAGATTCACCAAATTCTTAGCTATCACATTTACATAGCCAAGAATAGCTCCCACTTTACGCTGAGAAACCATAACTATCCTACTCTTTCGAGCGCTATTCAATCATGGAATAAATAAAATTATTCATATGATATTAGCAATAAAAAATTATATATTCTCCCCATTAAGTTCCCTTTGCAAAATACTCCGACAACGATTCCTCTCAATTTGCAAAGACTTATTTATTTCCGTATAGTCCATACTTAATAATCCAGATAAGGAATCATTCATCTCCGTCCAAGTCCTACCCTGAATATGAAGAAGACGATACAATGTCTCAAATCTGCTATTCATTGATTTTCCATTACCGCTTCTTGGAAAATTAACGAATGCCTTTTGATACAGAATTGAAAAAATAGTTATATGGTAAGAATCAGTAAGAACGAGCGAAGCATGGTCAACAAGATCAAGAAACTCATCGGGGCCAATCACTGCATCACTATCCAAGCGGAGGATGCTCATCCCGGTTTCTCGAGCAATACCATCAATCTTGTTCTTTGGATAGTCACCAAGGAACATGGAAAGTATGTATCGTGTCCGAGGTCGACGCGAACAGGGAGATTTAATCTTGTCATAAATCTCCCGAGATAGAAGAAGCGTGGGATCAAGTACGACATCAGCCTTCAGTCCGAGCTGAGTCCGTACGATTTCGACGCCCTTATCCTCACGAACAGTAATCGTCGGGAAACCATCCAGATACCGTCGGTATTGTTCTACCTTTGCAGCCGGAAGTACGTCAACGGAAAAACTTGGAGCATACGTAAGACGTTGATCTCTCCTAGCAAACGTTAAAAAGAAGTTATCTCCCACAAATGGAGAGTCGGGATTCCATATCTGGTCACTCCCCACGACAAAATAGTCAAAGGAATCGGAAAAATTGGAATTATCACCACGGAAAGGCATTACCTGATTATAAAAATGAATATTCTTACTATTGAAAGAATCAAACTTTCCCTGTCTACGAAGTAAGGAAAAACCCTTAACCGGATTCTTCATAAACAGTAAGCAATCTTTTAATTGCTTTTTTATCGGGTTAAAAGGGTATGATTGTTTGATTGTGCACACTTTACATTGCGGGTATAAATCATTTATAAGATATTGTAAAGCGAAATTCTGAAGCCGCTGACCGATATTCGTTCCATCAGTAAAGGTTAAAATTGCAACTTTCATGAAAACTCACAATCTAAATTGTATGATCAGTAAAACGAACCCTAAAGGCAAGCATGATTAATACTAAAGAAAAAATTGTATTTGTTCTAGTGAAACATTGTGTATAAACAGCTACACAAATTAGGATCAAAATAATACCTATAAACAAATCAAATGTATGATTAGCGAACCTGTATCCGGAAATCTCGGCAAAAGATATTGCATAATAACATATGATAATTAATAAATACCATATTCCGCCAAGAACAAGTAACGATCCAAAATCCGCTTGTCCAAAGTGATGAAAAGCTAGATACCCACTTCTATAAATATAGGTACTTCCAAAACCTTTACCAAATAACCAAGTACTGGCTTCTCCAAAAGCATATGGAATTATGGATATGCGTTCCCCGCTTCCATTTGCGGCAGACCCCAAATCGCTTGAATTCAAAATAAGTTCAAATATATTTACAAAATTTTTATTTAAAAAGATCTGGAAATTGACATTTATGCTATAAAGCATATATATAACAACAAATATAGCATATGCACACGCAATGAAATATTGAATCTTAGTTAGCGATCCAGTATTCCCAGATATCCAATAAGCAAACAAGGAAATAGGTAGCAAAAGGAAAAGAGCCTTATTATCACTTTCAATTGCAATAAATAACGAAATAACAATCAAAGCGAGTATCAAAAAAACAATAAGAACTCTTAGATAATATTTGGATATCCTTTTTATATAGGAAATATCATATATTACAATAAAAATCGTAAAAAGACATACTATATGAGTAGATGCATATTGGAATAATCCAGAAATTGTATCAGGATAAAAGTCAATAACCGCGTCTGGATCCACAACCGCATTGATGGAAAATGGAACAAATATCTGCATGAGTAGAACTACGATATTTATCAGCATGGTTCCATTGAATAGCCAAAAACCCTTATCCAAGCATGTACTTATAACATTTGATCTACATTTACAAAGAAGGACAATGTAATAGACGTAAATAATTGGATAAAACTGCATTAAAAAGTTACTAAGCACATTCCCTATATCAAAGGATTCACCAAAAATGCAGCTCAATAGATAAAAACAAGGTATTATTACAATAAAAATAATACCAGTTTTCCAATATTTCTTAAAGGAAAAAACCATATATACCACAAGGGCAAATGTTATAATTTTATTTAATATTTGTCCAAGGCCAAAAAACTCCAAAATTGCTAGTTGGAGATATATCAGCAATAAAAAACAGTAATCTAAAAAATTTTTTGTACCAAATCTCATCGAAACCCCATCATTACCCTATTTGTTTACGAGTGACTTCCTATTATATAGATAATTCAAAATCCAAAGTAAGGGATAATCAACAAGACGATGGGAATCTTTTATTGTTGATTTCTTGCTAAACCGGAGTGATAATCTCACTATTTCATCATTTTCATATAACTGCTTTGGCCCACCAACTTCTGTTTTACGGAAATTATTGATTCTATCTAATAAACCATCTCGATCCTGGAAAAGATCAAGAAGCTGTTTTTCATTTTCTAAAACTATTCCATTATTATTCGCACGAACAACATCCGCAATATTACCACTATTCTTATTAGTGATAATAAAAGCATTTGCGGAAAAAGCTTCAAAACATGTATATGAATAAGTCTCCGGCCAAATAGACCAAAGCAGTGCAACATGAATCTGCGATTTACGCAATGCATCAGTCATCGCGTTCAAGTTAGAGCCACTAAAGCCTACCTTTACCTTCGACATGTTAGCATAAGAGTCATTTGAACTGTTAAATACAATAAACTGATATCCATCACCAGAGCAATTCGATACCAAACGAGACCAGGTCTCCCAACCTTTGTGCCGTCTTGGCATTCCAAGAAATCCTATTCTCACAGTTTGATTACTGGCCAACTGTTCGGCATTTCCATCATAATGATCGAAATATATTTGATGCGGTAAGACGATTATTCTCTCACCAAATTCTGGATGAAAATTCAAAAAAATATTTTTAGTGGTTTGTGATGGAGAAATAAATGTAATTCTACCAAGATTTCTTCTTAAAAGTGCCTGTATTTGAGGCTCGATCACATTACTTTGCTTATAAAATCGGCATCCGGAACAAACCTGCTCAGAGAAACCACGACCACCACAATAATCCAAATTATTCTTTAAGAGTGTATAGCCGGTACACGCATTATAATAATCATGCAAATAAACCTTGACGGGAACATCATTAGATGACATCAATAGATCTTCAATAAGATTGATATTCATATACATCAAATGATGTATATGAATATCAATTAACGAATATCCTCTTATCTCCCACTTCTTGAACAAATGAATCAGCTGGCTCATTTGATAAATGCCCTTGAATTCCCCATCAACTATAAGGCCGAATTTGCAAAAGAGCATATACCTATCGGAAAAAAAAGTTTTCTTTACCGAGAATAAACTGACATAACTAATTCCATGATTATTATATAATTGCTGATGTGCCATCATCACCTTAGGCATACCAGACTTGGATTCCAAATAATTAGCAAAAGATATAGCTATAACATATTTATTATTCACTATTTCTCCCAATAATTTATTTCGCAATACCGCCGCCTCATAAGGATTTCATTTGTTTCCCAATAAAATAGCAAGTCTATTACCGAAATTATTAACGGCACCCAAATAATGTGTCTTACAAGAAAAAGCAAGGGAACACCTTGAAATAAGTGTTTTCCGATAGTCCTTTACCTTCCTAAGCCAAGAAAGATAATCACCTGTTTGCTCTAACCAATCTCTAAATAGTAGAATCTCTTTTGCTTGATCGGCAATACTAATTTCCAATTTTTTTGTAGCAATATCAATAATACGATGAACTGGTGAATTAAACTTTACCCCAATAGCATTTGAGCCATGCTGACGGTATTTTAAAAATACGGCATCTTTATCATAAATAATCACACCACCGAGAAGAAGAGCTAGCATCGATACATAACGGTCATGCATCACAACGTCTCTTGGCTGTTCATACCGTTTTATATCGGATGCTATAACATCATTAAATACCATTGTGCAGCCTAATAAACCACCGCCACAGGTTATGGTGTAAAAATCCGTGGCCGGTTGCGTTTTATAGACATTTCTTCCACAATATACCAAATCCTGGTTAACTACCTGAGCATTAGAACAATACATCGCCGCACAGGTATACCCTCTCAGCATGCTAATAGCGCGTTGGAGCTTATGCTTATCCCACAAGTCGTCCTGATCCGAAAAAGCATAAAAATCACTGGATGGTGAATTATAAACAAGATCCATGAAGCTACGAGCAGGTTTCAGGTTTTCGCCACTATACCAAGATAGTGACCCACGTTTTTGGTAGTCATCAAGAATTGCCCGAGTGGAATCTGTTGACCCATCATCTCGAACAAGTAAATGAAGATCAAAGTCACCTTTTTGATTTAATATAGAATCTATTTGTTCGCGAATATATCTTTCACCATTGAAAGAAGACATCAAAACAGTGATCTTCATAACAAATCCTTACAATCAGGCATGAACAGTCATGATTCTTGAAATATCAAAACGCGTAGAACGGCAAGTAAGCGCTCTTTGTGCAAAATGACCTACCTCGATGTACATGATCAGAATCTCATTATCAGGTATATTCAGAAGTTTTCTTGTTGCCGAATCCTTCTTTCTTGTGAACATTGTGTTTAGAGGGCAAGTTGCGAATCCATAGGATTCAAGAGAATATAAAAGCGTCATTCCGAACAATCCACCATCGGTATAGCCCTCATTGTGTTCGTAGGAAGTCATGAATGCCGAAAGATCCGAAGTTATCAAAATAAGCATCGGAGGATTTTTATAGCCGTTAATTCCTCCCTGAATACTCAGTGCCTTCGCAATAGTGGATGGGTTTGTAATAATGTGAAGTCTAGTTGGCTGACGATTACAAACAGAAGGGGTTCTCATAGAAAGGGATAAGGCCGGTAAGACTTCTTCCACGGAAACCTGCTGGGGAGAAAACTCCCTTACCGAATGACGGTGCAAGCATAACTCTCTAAAAGAGAGAATATCATTACTCTCTTTCTCTTTAGAAGTTATAACAACACTCTTCCCGATCTCGCCATCGTAGGAGATAATATCAGCCCACTGCTCCTTGGAAAACTGGTTAGAATACCAGGAAAGATCAAATCCAATTGCCTGATGCCTATTTACATATTCGTGTAAGGCAGCCAAAGCATTACAATATACACTATTATTAGTGTACAAGGAATCATATGACTCCAAATCAGCTAAACGACTAGGCAATTCTAAAAAGATTTTTTTCCCAAAGCCATATTTAAAATCAGCGTGAGAAAGGCCTTTCTCTATTTGATGTGTAAAAAAAATAACCCTTGCTTCAGCCTGAGTTTTTGTCCTAGTCTTCAATCTGGAATAATTACGATCAAAACGAATATTCTGCAGAATACTATCTTTATATAAAACTATTGTCTGCCAAAACTCTCTCAAAGAGATCAACAAAAAGGATGGTACAATAGAAATAATTTTTTCTTTCATATTATGCCTCTCATAAACAAATTCATTTAATAACTTCTCGTCGTAGGAAATCAAGAGATCTTGCTCTTAATTTATTCAAACAGACATTAGCTTCGCTGTAACTCATCGAATTACTTAATAACGTATTTTCGTCTTTTATCCATCGGTCTGAAAGCTCTAATTCTTTCAATAGATCAATCATACGCGAATTTGCCGTTGTCCCGACTTTGAAAAAATGAAGAGGAACATTATAAACAATAGAAAAAACAGTGCCATGGAACGAATTCGTTACAACAGCATCGGCATTCTTAATTAATTTAACAAAAGTGTTCGGAGTAGCATTCCAGAAAAAACGATCAACATCCAACAAGTAGTCCTCGATGGACACTCCCACAGCATACACTTTAATTCCGAGTTTCTTTGCGAGTCTTCTGGCATAATGATATACATTCTTTTGCTTGTTATATCCATATACCAAAATATACCGCTCATGCGGAATAAAGGAGCTTGCAGATGCAACTTCATCCCACTCCTTCGCGGTCAAAAGAAAAACCGGATCCATAACCACTTGAACATTGTTTATACCTATATCTTCAAGTAGTTTAGCACCAGAGGTTTCTCTGACTGATACAGCGTTGAAGGCCCCAACTAAATTTCTATAACGGTCAACCTGATTGGATGGTATTTCAGGCATTGCCAAACTAGCCGCATATGAAATCTTCTTTGCTCCCTTCGGAACAAAGGTTAAAAAGAAGGTATCATCCAACCCATTAGGTAAATTTTTACAATTCCAAATCTGGTCGCTACCTGCAATGTATACATCAGCAACAGGTACATCTACCTTAATTTCCTGTACTGAATGATACATTTTTTTTGTCATTGGCACATAATTAGTCAAGAAATCGCCAAAGACCTTTTTCCCTTTAATCTTATCAGGGATCCTCAAAAAAAGATGAACGATTCTCTTTATCAAAGAATTACTTGTTTTTTTATAGTATTCCGGGTAATAATCCAATACCTTAGCATCCACACCCATTTGTGTGAGCGCTTTATTCAGTCCATAGGTTTGTAAAACTGCCCCATAGTTAAGCGGCCTATTACAGGTAACCGTTATGGAAGAAACTTTAGACATGTTATTCCTATCTTTACTTAGAGATTAGCTGATTATACTGTTTCTCAAGGTCTGCTATGTATGTTTCCGCCGATCTATTGGCCGCGTACCGCATACATGCCTTCTGCATATCCACATAAGCTGCTGACCCAATATTACTTGCGTCGACGATAACGCTTGCCAATGATGCCACGTTTCTCACCTCATAGGAGAAACCCGTCTCGCCTTCTTTAACAAGTTCAGGAATCCCACCCATCTGAGATCCTATAATGGGGGTACCTGCCGCAAGCGATTCAAGACCAGAATAAGGCATATTCTCATTCCATTCGGAACATAGCACCGAAAAACGGGCATTCCCCACTTCCCGTTGCAGATCTTCTCCACTCTTGTATCCGAGAAGTTGAATTCGCTGTGCTGCCATAGAGCCCGACATGCGAACAACCGATTCGATCGCTTCTCGTTCCGGACCATCGCCCACTATATGAAGAGTCCAATTTTCGGGCAACCGTCTAATGGCTTCCAAAAAGGCGCTAACTAAGGTAAGGACTCCTTTTTCCTTTGATAATCGACCGAAGAAAAGAAAATAAGGTTCAGAGGAATCGAACTTCCGATGATTTGCGACTTTTCTGCCTATTTCTAACTGTTTCTTTGTCAAAAAATTCTGTATCATGACGGTGCGTTCCGCATAGCCGCCCTGACAGAATTTACGTTTCATAAACTCTGATGGGGCAATAATTTTATCTATTCTGTCATAATAATGACGATACTTAATGAATTCGGCTTCTACAAAAGATAACGCACTTTTTACTTTCGAACCCTTGGTACAAGTATTCCTTAATACACCAAAATAATGTCCATTGATACAATCATCACATACTTCTCCACGCCCATTGATCATGGTATACACGGGACACAAAAAACTATAATCATGCGCGGTATATACAACTGGAACATGATGCGTCTTCAAATAAGGTGCATCTAGAATCGAAAAGGTGATCTGACGATGCACGAGATTCAAGTGAATTATATCAGGACAAAACTCTTCCAGCAAAGACTCGAACTTACGCTTAGCCTCTGGAGAGTACGCAAGCGTGGCAGCCTCTTCAACCTTTCGAATCACGGAGATATTGCCGGTATAGTCTTTCTCCGAAACGAAATATTTATCCCAATATGTTTTTTCATTTTGCGGATGTTGCATCGCGAAAAACGCAACTTCATGCCCCATCGCGCGAAGTCCCTCCGCAAGGGCAAACAGGTAAGTTTCTGATCCACCTTTATGGTAGAAAAACTTATTGACCAATAAAACCCTCATGAATCAGCCTCTCGCTTCACCGAAAAATAGCCGCTCATACTCGTCCGCAATGAACTGCCAGCTGTAGGCGTCGGCGATACGCTGCTTGGCCTTCTGCCCCAGAGCATGAATCTCATCGGCGGTCATGGCGTCGGCACGCTCGATCAAGGCCGCCAGATCACCCGGTTCCTTCGACCAATACAGAGCTGCGTCCTCAGCCACTTCGCGGTTGAAACCCACGCCCAGCAACAGATTCAGATCGGTCGATCCCAGAGCCTCCAACAGACTCGGATTCGTGCCGCCCACTTCATGTCCGTGGAAATACCCGTACGCGTTTTCGCGAATCTTCATGAGCAGTTCCTTGTCATAGACTGTGCCCACGAATTTAATGCGCGGATCCTTGTCGAAACCGGTTTTGGCTTTAAGCTCCTCAAGGAATTTGTCGCTCACGTTCGTGATCAATGCGAAATCGCGCTTCGAACCGCTTTTCATGAACTCACGGATCATCGTCTCATAGTTGTTTTCCGGTACGAACCGGCCAACCACCAGATAATACGACTTCGGAGACAGCCCCTTCTCCCGGTACCAGTCCAACAGCTTCGGATCATCGTCCGCAAGCTTGCTGGCTCGGGTCTCAGCACCGTACGAAATGAACAACGTCTGCGGATCATACTGCGGGTATTCCTCATGGATGTATGTCTCCATGTTCTTGGAGTCGCACACCAGCAGATCGCAGTGCTTGGTCATCATCTGTTCTGAAATCTTCCAGTACTTGCGCACAGGAGCACTCCACTTGGCGCGCATCCATTCGTGGCCGTCAGGATTGATGTACAGCTTGCCACCCAGCCTGTGGATCACCCGCTCGAAATGCGCGGCGAACGGTCCGATACGGCATGCCAGCACGTACACTATCGGATGAGGGATATGATTCGCCCGAATGTACTTCACGCACTCGTTCAGCGCGGCGACATCATAGTAGATTGCCTGTGCCGGGCCGATGTTCGGCACGTTCACCTTGAAGCAATCGGCGTTATGGTAGGAGAAGCGGCCTCGCTCGGTGGCCTTGCACGCCACATGATATTTCAGCGCCGCATTACCCGCGTGGTATTCGGTCAGTCGATCCACGAACGTCTCATAGCCACCATAATTGCCGGGAATGCCCTTCGACCCGACGATGAACACATGCTGCACGTTCTTTCCGATCATTTTGCGGCACCGTCCTTCTTGTGCTTGCTCTTCTTCTCGCCGTCAACGCCGTAATAGTAGTAATAGTTGTCCTTCTGCTTCTCCTGCTCAGCAAAACTAAGCACCACGCCCACCGGCTCGATGCCGAGCGTCTCGAGCTCCTCGTCGGTTTCGCGCAGGCGGCGCTTCTCGGCCACGCCCAGACCGGTCACCAACAGCAGTTCCGGGCCTTCCTTGGCGAACACGGCCGCATCGTTCGACACCTGCATCGGTGCGGTGTCGATGATCACGTAGTCATACGTCTCCGCGACCTTACGAATCAGCGACTTCATGGCGCGCGAGTTCAGCAGGATGCTCGGGTTCATGGTCTGCCGGCCGGCGGGCAGCACGTGGAAGTTCGGCTTCCAATACCGCTGCACGGCCTCCTGCGAGGTCACCTGGCCGGTCACCAGATGGGTCAGGCCGACAGTACCTTCGATTTTCAATTTCTTAGCCACTGAAGGATTGCGCACGTCCGTATCGATAAGCAACACCTTGCTGCCGGACTCCGCGAACGCGGTCGCCAGATTGGTAGCCACGGTCGTCTTGCCCTCCGACGGGCTGCTGGACGTCACGACGATCACGTTCGGCATGCGGTCGTCACCGGTATCGGAGAACGTCAGATTCGTACGCAGACGACGAACGTCCTCGGCCTCACGCGACGCCGGGCGGGAAATGATCACCGGTACGTCAGCAAACACATCCGAACGCGTGAACGTCCCCAGCACCTGCGCATCGACGATGGCCTGCACATCAGACGACTGCCGCACGCGACGATCCAGCAGATCGCGCACCACAGCGGCGACCACACCCAGCACGATGCCACCGACCACGCCGATGGCCAGATTCATCGCCACGTTCGGCGAACTCGGCGACGCCGGCACATACGCCTGCTGCACGACGCTCAGGTTCACCGGCGAAACGATCTTGTCGCCGTCGTCGCTGTACAGCGTGCTCGTCACCTGTTTACGCAAGCTTTCCGCCACGCTGTTCGCGATGTTCGAGGACGTCTTCGGATCGGTGTCCTCCACACTCACCTCGACCAGCATCGTGTCGGTCGGGTTGGATGCCGTCACCTGCTTGGCCAGATCGCTGACCGTCGTGTTCAGACCAAGATTGTCGATCACCGGCTGCAACACGGATTCGGTCTTCACCAGTTGCGGATACGTCTGAATCTGCGACTGGATGTACGAGGAGCCGGCGTTGTACGAATTCGCGTTCGTATCCTGCGTGGTGCCGCGGTAGGTGGCCATGAGCTGCGCGGTCGCCGTGTACTGCGGCGTGCGGGTGAACGTGTACCCGCATACCCCCGCGATCACCACGATGGCAGTGATGATCGCCGTGACGACATGTTTCTTCACCGCTCCGACGACATCAATCGTGATCACATCATTTTCCGCGATATCACTACCGGCCAAGACTCACTCCGTTCTCCATATCGACGGCATGCACGCCACCTGCGGATGTTCCAATCTTCTGTGACCAGACTACACGTAGGGGGTACCCTATCGTCGCCCTATTCTCGAGAATCGGGTGTAGTGCGCAGGATCATCGCGGTATCTCCACCAACCGGGCTGGTCGCGACGTGCACGGTCAGCTCGATGCTCTCGCCGGGCTGGAGCACGATGCTTTTCGCACCCAACGTAAGTCCGTCATGCACGCCGATCGAGTCGAACTGGCCGTTCCCCGCGCCGGAGCCGGTGAACTTCCAATCCACCAAGCGTCCGCCCGCCGGCGCGTACACGTACGCTATGGTCGAGATTTCGCCGCTTCTGGTCACGTCGTGCTGGTCATGGCCGAGAATGGCGTCAGGATACGTGCCCACCTTGGCCGGGTCCGCGGTGTTGGTCAGCTTCACATGAATTGTGTACTGTTTCGCACCGGTCGGATAGGTTTTGTCGTACTTGCTGGTGATCTCGCGCGTAAGATACCAGTCCATCTTGCCCATCGTGTTGTCGTTGAAGTACACGCCCGCGACCGGCTTGCTCGGATTGCTTTGCAACGCGCCGGCGATCGTCGTGTCCTGAATGCGCTTCTGCTCATCATCGTGAGCGCTCCACAGGTATACGTGACGATCCAGTACCGACTGCTTGACCGCGCCCACCAAGCCGGTGCCGTTGTTGCCCGCGGACGTAAGTACGTAATTGAACACGTTGCTGGCCGTCGCCGAGAAGAACTCGTCCTGTTCGTCGCCGGACGGCTTGTCGATATAGGTCTGGTTCAGCAGGATCTGCGCCGTATTGTCGCCGTTGAGCACCGTGCCGTCCGGCAACGTCATCGATCCCGTCGCCTTGATCAGATTCTGCAGAAACACCGGATCGATGCTGATCACGCCATCCACGTCCTGGTTATGCAGGTGCTTCCACATCGCGGACGCAAGCTGCGCGGTTCGCGGAAAGTCGGGAGTGAAATTGATGTCCTGCTGGAACGTGCCGAGCTTCTCGGAAAACAGGCTTTTCTCGTCGGCGGTGAGCGTGATGATCGGCTGGCTGACAATCGCGTTGGGATCGGCCGGTTCGAACTCGCCAATGCTGAGCTTGCCCTCGTTCACCGTCAACGTGCCCCACGATCCCGGAATGCCGCCGGTCGTACGCAGTTCCGCATTGTTCTGCACGAGGACCAGGTACGTGCGGGCCTTGCCGTTGCCCTGATCGGTCAGGTCGAACATGGACGGCGCCAGATTCGCCACACGCGTGCCAAGATCGACCAGTCCGGACAGCTGACCGAACTTGGTTTTCGCCGTCGCCAGCGCGTCGGTGAGCTGCTGGACGTGCGTGCCGTCGATCTTGCCAAGGTTCACATTCGCGTCGGCAATCACCGAATTCGCCGCGGTCAGATCGTCGGCGATCGACGCCATGTCGCCGAGGTCGATGGTGCCGTTCTTGATGCCGATGGTGCGCAGGTTCAGACCGCTTACGGAATTGGCGAGCTTGGGCAGCGCATTGTTCGATACGTCCTCGAGAATCGCCACCGTGTCGCGTACGGCGCGGATATCGGAACCATAGTACGGGGTGATCGAGGCGACCGTCCATGCGAGGTTGCTGGTTTCGTGGTACGTGGCGTCGATATGGTCGGCGAAGTCGTTGATGCTGGCCTTCGCCGCGTCGGTCTCGCCGGCCATGACCTGCGTCTGGATCTGCGACGCCGACGACACCGCCGCCTCGACCTCGCTGAACGCCTTCAATGCGGAGACGGCGAACCACCCGGCGATGCCGATCAGTGCGACGATGAGCGCCACAATGGCGAGGAGGATGTTGCGAATGCGCTTCTTGCGCTTGATCCTGCGGATATGCTCGCGGCTCATGCGGCGGCGATGCTTGCGTCGTTCGGCGTCGGCGGCGTCGCTGGCGAGAACGTCCGGATCGATGTCGGGTCGGATGACCGCGGCCCAGGAGAGGTCGGCGGATGAGTCGGCGGCGGTGCCATCGCCGTGATCATTATCGTCCTGCCGATCCGATGACGAATCCGATGATGGGAACGCGGATGGATCCGACGACGGGAACGACGATCCTTCCGACAACGATGGTGCGGATTGCGACGACGCCGGCGGCTGCGGCGGCTCGGATGGCGCAAACGACATTGGCTCGGTTCCCATGGGATCACTCATGGAATTCGATAGTAACGCAATGGGGGTATGTCAGATACCCCCGAAACCACATGTGGCTGGTTCCCGTTAAGCAATGGGAACCAGCCACACCTGCACGCGATCGCCGGTACATGGCGATCATCAGGTCACGATGACCGCCGGCACGTCGCGCGGAATACCAGTACTGTATCAGTATTGGTTGGGGATGAGGACGAGTTTGCCCTCGGCCACATCCTTGAGATGCTTGCCGTACGGGCTCTTGCCATAACGCTCGGCCGACTCGAGCAGCTCGGCCTTGCTGATCCAACCATTCTCATAGGCGATCTCCTCGACCACCGCGATCGGCAGCCCCTGCGCACGCTGCACCGTACGCACGAACTCGCCCGCCTCGTACAGCGAGTCCATCGTGCCCGTGTCCAGCCACGCATAGCCGCGCCCCAGCGTACGCACGTTCAACGCGCCGGCCTCGAGATATATCTTGTTCAGATCGGTGATCTCCAGTTCGCCACGGGCCGACGGCCTGACCCGCTTCGCATAATCCACCACGCGCTCGTCGTAGAAATACAGGCCGGTCACCGCGTAGTTCGACTTCGGCACCGTCGGCTTCTCCTCGATCGACACGGCCTTCTTGTGCTCGTCGAACTCGACCACGCCATACCGCTCCGGATCGTCGACATAATAGCCGAACACGCTCGCGCCCTCGCCGTTCTCGGCCTTCGCGACCGCCTTGCGCAGCGTGGCGCCCAGACCGTTGCCGTAGAAGATGTTGTCGCCCAGCACGAGCGCGCACGGCTCGCCGCCGATGAACTCCTCACCCAGCAGGAACGCCTGCGCCAGGCCGTCCGGTGACGGCTGCACCTTATACGAGAACCGCACGCCGTAATGGCTGCCGTCGCCCAGCAGACGCTCGAAGTTCGGCAGGTCCTTCGGCGTGGAGATGATCAGGATGTCACGGATGCCCGCGAGCATGAGCACGCTCAATGGATAGTAGATCATCGGCTTGTCGTATACCGGCAGCAGCTGCTTCGACGTGACCGTCGTCAACGGATACAGACGCGTGCCCGAACCACCGGCGAGAATGATGCCCTTCATGTCGGCTCCTTACTTCTTGAGTTCCTTGGCGACGTACGCGGCGAGGGATTCCTCCCAATCCGCCGGCGTGTAGCCCGCCGCCTCGATCTTCGTCAGGTCGAGCGCGGAATGCACCGGACGCGGGGACACCGGGCCCTTCGCGTTCGCGAAGTACTCGGCCGTCGAGATCGGCTTGACCCTGTCGCCATTGCCGTTCGTCCGCTCGAACACCGCCGCCGCGATCTGAGCCCAGTTCCTGACGGCGCCGGAACCGGTCAGGTTGTACGTGCCGTACGGCGCATGGCTGTCGAGCAGGTGGAAGATCGCCTCGGCCATGTCCTTGGTGAACGTCAGACGGCCGTACTGGTCGTCGACCACGGTCACCTGGTCCAGCCGGTCGTCCGGGTCGGCGACGCGGTTGGAGAGCATCATCATGGTCTTGACGAAGTTGTGGCCCTCGCCGATCACCCAGCTCGAACGCAGAATGTAGTGCTCCGGCGCGTTCGCCACGGCGATGTCGCCGGCGGCCTTGGTCTGCCCGTACACGCCCAGCGGCGCGAAGTTTTCGGTCTCCGCATGCTGTTCGCGCGTGCCGTCGAACACGTAGTCGGAGCTCACGTGCACGAGCGTGATGTGATGGTCCTTGGCGACCTTGGCGAGCAGCGCCGGGCCCTGCGCGTTCGCCTTCCACGCGATCGGACGGCCCTCCGCGGTCTCGGCCCTGTCCACGGCCGTGTACGCGCCCGCGTTGATGATCGTGCTGTACAGCGACCAGTCGTACTTGTCGTAGGCGGCCGGATCGGAGAAATCGAACTCGTCGATGTCGGTGTACTCGAAGCCCTGCAGATGATGCGCCTCGGCGTAGGCGCGGATCGCGTGGCCGAGCTGGCCGTTGCAGCCCGTCACCAGCGTGCGCTTCGGAGCCATCGGCTTGGCGTCCCTGAGCATCGGATGATGCAGGTCCGCCTCGGAACGTTCGGATTCGGACAGCGGGATCGGCCACTGGATGTTCAGCTCGGGATCCGCGAGGTTCACGAACGTGTACGTCCTCTTCTGCTCGAGCGACCAGTGCGCGTTCACCAGATACGTGTACACCGTGCCGTCCTCGAGCGCCTGGAAGCTGTTGCCCACGCCACGCGGCACGTAGATCGCCTTCGACGGGTCCAAGCGCGTCGTGTACACCTGGCCGAAGCTCTCCCCCGGGCGAAGATCCACCCACGCACCGAAGATCGAACCGGCCGCGATCGAAATGTACTTGTCCCACGGCTCCGCGTGGATGCCGCGAGTCACGCCCTTCGTCGCATTGAACGAGATGTTGTTCTGCACCGGACCGAAATCCGGCAGACCCAGCGCGGTCATCTTCGCACGCTGCCAGTTCTCCTTGAACCAGCCACGATTATCGCCATGCACCGGCAGATCGAACACCAGCAGTCCCGGAATATTCGTCTCCGTGACTTTCAGTTCCTTCTCAAAATCCATGTTTTCCGTCCTTATCGTTCATCACCGTACAGTTCGGCACACGTTTCACCGCCGCAGACACCGTCCCGGCCCATGGCCCGAACGTTGCGGCACACGGCATGAATGAGGGAGAAAGCCTTCGAAAGACCACTCTCGAACGCTCTCTCCCTCAGACGAAGATCACTGGCCCTGCGCCTTGTACTTGGCTTCGGTCGCGGCCTTGGCCGGCTCCCACCACGCACGGTTCTCCGTGTACCAGGCGATCGTCTGCTCGAGACCCTTCTGGAAGTCCGTGTGCACCGGCCTCCAGCCGAGTTCGGTCTGCAGCTTGGTCGAGTCGATCGCGTAGCGGCGGTCGTGGCCCGGACGGTCCTTGACCCAGTCGAAGTCGTCGGGATCCCTGCCCATCACGGTCAGGATGTCGCGCAGCACGGTCAGGTTGTTCCGCTCGCCGTTCGCGCCGATCAGATACGTCTCGCCCAGACGGCCCTTGGTCAGGATCGTCCACACGGCCGAACTGTGGTCCTCGGTGTGGATCCAGTCGCGCACGTTCAAACCGTTGCCGTACAGCTTCGGCTTGAGACCGTCGAGGATGTTCGTGATCTGACGCGGGATGAACTTCTCCACATGCTGGTACGGGCCGTAGTTGTTCGAGCAGTTCGAGATCGTCATGCGGATGCCGAACGTGCGATGCCACGCGCGCACCAGCAGGTCCGAGCTCGCCTTCGTGGAGCTGTACGGGCTCGACGGATGATACGGGGTCTCCTCGGTGAACTTCGCCGGATCGTCGAGCGCGAGGTCGCCGTACACCTCGTCCGTGCTCACATGATGGTAGCGCACGTCGTACTTGCGGCACGCCTCCAAGAGGCGGAACGTGCCCTCGACGTTGGTCTTGAGGAACGGCTCCGGATTCGCGATCGAGTTGTCGTTGTGAGACTCGGCCGCGTAGTGCACGATCGCGTCGTGGCCCGGCACGATTTTGTCGAGCAGCTCGGCGTCGCAGATGTTGCCGTGCACGAACTCGACACGGTCGCCGAGGATCGCCTTGATGTTCTCGAGATTGCCCGCGTAAGTCAGAGCGTCGAGCACCGTGACGTGCACGTCGGGATGGTTGTTGTACACGTAGTGGACGAAATTCGAGCCGATGAAACCACAGCCACCGGTCACGATGATGTTATGAGGAGTAAACACTTCTTCAGCCATACACACCAGCCTAACCCAAACCACCCCCGAACCAGACT
Source organism: Bifidobacterium ramosum (assembly GCF_009299505.1). GTDB lineage: Bacteria > Actinomycetota > Actinomycetes > Actinomycetales > Bifidobacteriaceae > Bifidobacterium > Bifidobacterium ramosum. The sequence continues at coordinate 123,859 of NZ_WBSM01000005.1, forward strand.
CCACATCTCATACCCCCGTTAGCCCCCTCCATCTTTCTTCGTCATCCGGCTTTTCCCAACGGACATCCAGCCGATTCCACCCCCTTAATCGGCTGTATGTCCGTTAAGGGAAAACAAGCAATGTCGATCCTGATCATCATCCCTCTCTTCCTCAACGGACATACAGCCGAAACACGCCGTCCGATCGGCTGTATGTCCGTTAGAGGTAAAGGACTGGCATCAGCTGAACGAGCGATCCTTCGACTCTTCCTTCAACGTACATGCAGCCGATTTCACCCCTTTAATCGGCTGTATGTACGTCAAGGGAAAACGAACATATGACAATTCGGACCACAAATCCATCCCTTTCTAACGGACATCCAGCCGATTACACGCCCCTAATCGGCTGCATGTCCGTTAGGGGGATGCGGGACGACAGGGACAGGAGGGAACGCCGCCGCGCGCCGGCAACGGATCGCGCCGCGACACGGTACGATATATCGCGGCGAATGGCGAGAAGGAGCTCCAATCATGGTCGATCAGGCACCCGAACAGACACGTACACAGACGTCCGAACCGGCATCACACGCATCCTCAACACAACGCAACTCGATCGCATCCAATCAGCGAGACTCACACACACCCGACCCACGCGCACCGCGCAACCCGCGCACATCCGACGCACACAGTCTGCGCGAACCCACCCCGCGTACCCCGCGCGACCCGCATACACCACGCACGCCACGCACGCCACGCACCACGCGCAACCCGCACCAACTTCGCAGGCCAACGCTCTCCCCCACCGTCGGCAAACTCATGCTGCTGGCGTGCGCGATGCTGTGGGGCGGCAGCTATCCGACCGCGAAGGTCGCGATGACCGCCGTCACACCGCAGTGGCTCATGGCCATCCGTCTGCTGGCCGCATCGCTCATCATGTTCATCCTGTTCCGCAAGCAGATCACGCCGTATCTCAACCGCCGCATCATCGTGCCCGGTCTGCTGGTCGGCGTGACGTACTGGGGCACGATGTGCAGCCAGACGGTCGGTCTGACCATGATCGAACCGGGCCGCAGCGCGTTCCTGACCGCCGCGTACTGCGTGATCGTGCCGTTCACGTCATGGCTGCTCATGAAGCAGCGCCCCACGATCCGCAACCTCGTGGCCGCCGTGCTGTGCCTGACCGGCGTGGGATGCGTGTCGCTCAGTTCCGGACTGGGCACCCTGTCGATCGGACTGGGCGATCTGCTCACGCTGCTGTGCGCGCTCGTGTTTTCGTTCAATCTGGTATGGCTGGGCAAGTTCGGCCGCGTGATTCATCCGGTGGCGCTCACGTTCGCGCAGTTCATGACGGCCGGCACGCTGTTTCTGGTCGGTGCGATCGCGACCGAACCGGCGCCGTCCGCGACCTGGCTGCGGCCAAGCATCCTGCTGTGCCTGGTCTATCTGTTCTTCGGCGCGACGATGACCGCGCAGATCATGCAGAACGTCGGTCTCAAGGTGACGCCGCCTTCGCAGGCGTCGCTCATCATGTGTCTGGAGACGGTGTTCAGTCTGCTGTTTTCGGTGCTGTTCTACGGCGAGCGCGTCGAGGCGGCGGCCGGTGCGGGCTTTGTGCTGATCTTCTCCGCGATCCTGTGCTCACAGATCCATCTCAACGGTCGTATGCTCGAGCGGCTTTCGCATAAGTGACAGCCTGCGGTGGCTTGACCTCGAAGTGGGCCGGCGATGCGTCGCCGGTCCAGAGCCGCACCACACACCGTCGCGTTGCGTGAATCACGATACGCTGCGCTCGAAATCCCCCGGCGTGCCGCACGCCAGCCCACTAGGATAGGTCGTATGAACGATTCAATAACCTCAGCCGAGTGGGTCAACCCGCTGCGCGACCCGCGCGATCTGCGTCTGCCACGCATCGCCGGCCCATGCAGCATCGTGATCTTCGGCGTGACCGGCGACCTGTCACGCAAGAAACTGCTGCCCGCCATCTACGACCTGGCCAACCGCGGCCTCCTGCCGCCGAGCTTCGGCCTGACCGGCTTCGCCCGGCGCGACTGGACCGAGGACCATTTCAAGGATTTCGTGCGCGAGAACGTGATCGCGCACTGCCGCACCCCGTTCAAGGAGTCCACGTGGACCCAGCTGGCGGCCGGCATCCGCTTCGTGCAGGGCACGTTCGAGGACAAGAAGGCGTTCGAGCGACTGTCGAACACGGTGGCCGAACTCGACCGCGACCGCGGCACGCGCGGCAACCACGCGTTCTACATGTCCGTGCCGCCGCGCGACTTCCCGATCGTGGCGCGCCAGCTCGCCGACTGCGGCCTGTCGCGCTCTTCCGAGGGCGCGTGGCGTCGCGTGATCATCGAGAAGCCGTTCGGCCATGATCTGGCGAGCGCGAAGGCCCTCGACCACGTCGTCTCCGAGGTGTTCGACCCGTCGAGCGTGTTCCGCATCGACCACTACCTCGGCAAGGAGACCGTGCAGAACATCCTCGCGCTGCGTTTCGCGAACGCGATGTACGAGCCGATCTGGAACGCGAACTACGTCGACCATGTGCAGATCACGATGGCCGAGGACATCGGCGTCGCCGGTCGTGCCGGATACTACGACGGCATCGGCGCGGCGCGCGACATCATCCAGAACCATCTGCTGCAGCTGCTTGCGCTGACGGCCATGGAGGAGCCGGTCTCGTTCGCCGCGTCCGATCTGATCGCCGAGAAGACGAAGATCCTGTCCGCGGTCCGTCTGCCGCGCGATCTGGCCGCGCACACCGCCCGCGGACAGTATGCGGCCGGCTGGCAGGGTTCGCACGAGGTCGTCGGCTACCTCGAGGAGAAGGGCATCGACCCGTCGTCCACAACCGAAACGTACGCGGCGATCCGTCTCGATCTCGACACGCGCCGCTGGGCTGGTGTGCCGTTCTACCTGCGCACCGGCAAGCGACTCGGCAAGCGCGTCACCGAAATCGCGGTCGTGTTCAAACGTGCGCCGCACCTGCCGTTCGAGTCGACGGCGACGCGCGAGCTCGGCAAGAACGCGATCGTGATCCGTGTGCAACCCGATGAGGGCGTGACGATGCGGTTCGGCGCGAAGGTGCCGGGCGGCACGTCGATGGAGGTGCGCGACGTGTCGATGGACTTCAGTTACGGCCGTTCGTTCACCGAATCGTCGCCGGAAGCGTACGAACGGTTGATTCTGGACGTGCTGCTCGGCGATCCGCCGCTGTTCCCGACGACCAAGGAGGTCGATCTGAGCTGGGAGATCCTCGACCCGATCGAGGACTTCTGGTCGACGCTCGGCCAGCCGCAGCCGTACCGCGCCGGCACATGGGGACCGGAAGAAGCCGATGAGATGCTCGCCCGCGATGGACGCCATTGGAGGATGCCATGATTATCGATATGCCGAACACGCGGACCCGTGAGATCTCGCGCAAGATCGACGAACTGCACGAGGAACGCGGCGAGTCCGCGACCGGCCGCGTGCTCACGCTGCTCATTTCGACCAACGAGGATGAGCTGGAGCATGCGCTGGAACTGGCGAATGCGGCGAGCCGCGAGCATCCGTGCCGCGTGATCGCGATCAGCCCGAAGCGCGGGGCGGCCGCGGCCGGCGGTCAGAAGGCCGCGGTGGCCGAGAACGATGCGGACGCGCAGGACGAGGAGTCGAACCTCGACGCGCAGGTGCGCTTCGGCGCGGACGCCGGCGCGGGCGAGATCATCGTGCTGCATCCGCGCGGCGGGCTCGTGCACCATCAGGACACGCTCGTGATTCCACTGCTCGTGCCGGACGCGCCCGTGGTGGCGTGGTGGCCGACCGAGGCGCCGGCGAATCCGTCGAAGGACCTGCTCGGCGCGATGGCCCGCACGCGCATCACCGACGCGATGCGCTCGTCGAACCCGTACCGCACAATCGCCGACCTGCGCCGCAACCAGTCGTCGAAGAACGTGGACCTGTCGTGGACGCGACTGACCGTGTGGCGTGCGATGCTGGCGACGATGCTCGACCAGCCGCCGCACCTGCCGATCAGCACCGTGCGCGTGACCGGACCGAAGGGCTTCCTGCCGATGGACATGCTGGCCGCGTGGCTGCGTCTGCGGCTCAACGTGCCGGTTACGGTGGAGGATGTGCCGGGTGCGACCGCCGTGACCGGCGTGTATCTGACCCGCTCGGACGGCGTGCTCAGTTTGGAGCGGCCGGATGCGGATGGCGGCGTGGCCGTGATCAGCATGCCGGGCGCCTCGCCGCAGACGATCAGCGTGCCCGCGCGTACACTCGAGGAATGCCTGAGCGAGGAGCTGCGCCGGCTTAATCCCGACGAGGTCTACGCCGAGGTCATCACCGAAGGCTGGGACCTCATCCATCCCACCGACTGATCATTTCGACCATATTGGCTCCCCTCAGGGAGGGGAGCTGTCGGCGAAGCCGACTGAGGGGAGCAATCAATCACATGACCACCCGTACAACCATCATTTATCGCGATCCAACCATCCTCGCGCAGGCAGTGGCCGCGCGTACGCTGCTGACGATCGGTGATCTGCTGGCCGAGCCGGGCCGCACGCGCGTCGACATCGCCGTGACCGGCGGTACCGACGGCAACCGCGTCTTCCACGAACTGTTGGCCAGCCCGCTCACCGAAGCGGTCGACTGGTCGCGCGTGCATATCTGGTGGGGCGACGAACGGTTCGTCGCCGCCGACAGCGACGACCGCAACGTCAAACAGGCCCGCGGCGAGTTCCTCGACGCGATGACCGGCGCCGGACTGCTGCCGGAGTCGAACATCCACCCGATGCCCGCCGACACACGTTCGGACGAGGAAATCGCGGCCGCGTCACCCGAACAGACCGATGCCGTGCTTGCGGCGGCAGCGGCCGAATATCAGGCCGAACTGGTCGCGGAACTCGGCCCGGAGCCGGCGCTGGACATCGCGATGTTCGGCATGGGACCGGACGCGCATTTCGCATCGCTGTTCCCCGGACTGCCGCAGGTGCTCATCGATGACCCGCATGTGTTGGTCGCCGGCGTGCGCGACTCGCCCAAGCCGCCGCCGCTGCGATTGACGCTCACCGTGCCGATGATCGCCCGGTCGCGCCACACATGGGTGTTCACCTCCGAGGAGCGCAAAGCCCCGGCCGTGGCGGCGGCGTTCGCCCGCCCGCGCAACCCTCAGGCCCCCAGCTCCTTCGCCGACGGGCAGGAGCTGCTGTGGCTCATCGACAAGGGCGCGGCGAGCAAGCTCTGACGGACGGCATACACGCATAACACTAACGCTGGGACGACGAGTGGCGGTTTTCTCTCGCTGAGCGCATGCTCAGCGAGAGAAAACCGCCACTCGTATTAGTACGGCTCAGGAGCGATCAGGCTTCGATCTCTTCACGATCCTTGGTGCCTCCGGCCCTGCAATTACGGACTCGCCTACGGCGAGACTCAATGCCGCCTCGCGGCTGTCGCCGCTCAGCCGAAGGCTGCGCGCAGTCCACCGGGCTGCGCTCTCGTCCTACGATCTCCGCTACGCTTCGATCTCCGGACGACCGTCTTCGGCCCAAAGAGTGTGGAACGCACCCGGCATGTCGACGCGCTGGTAGGTGTGGGCGCCGAAGTAGTCGCGCTGGCCCTGGATCAGGGCGGCGGGCAGACGCTTCGAGCGCAGACCGTCGAAGTACTCGAGCGAGGAGGCGAACACCGGGACCGGCACGCCGAAGGAGATCGCGCGGGTCACGACGCGACGCCACGAGGTCTGCGCGGTCTCGATCGCATCCTTGAAGTACGGCGCGAACAGCAGGGAGACGTTGGCCTCGCCGGACTCGAACGCGTCGGAGATGCGGTTGAGGAACTTCGCACGGATGATGCAGCCGCCGCGCCAGATGCGTGCCACCGCGGCCAGATCGATCTTCCAGTCGTACACCTTCGCGGCTTCGGTAATCTCGTTGAAGCCCTGCGCGTACGCGACGATCTTGGACGCATACAGCGCCTCGCGGATGTCGTTGATGAACGCGGCCTTCTCGGCGGAATCCATCGGCACCACGCCGTGCGGGCCTTCGAACGCCTGCTTCTGGGCCTCGGCGCGCAGCTCGGTCTGGCCGGACAGGCCACGGGCGAACACGGCCTCGGCGATGCCGGTCACCGGCACGGCCAGATCAAGCGCGGACTGCACGGTCCACGTGCCGGTGCCCTTCATGCCGGCGTGGTCAACGATCACGTCGACGAGCGGCTTGCCGGTCTTCTTGTCGACCTGATGCAGCACATCCGCGGTGATCTCGATCAGGTACGAGTTCAGCTCGGTCTTGTTCCATTCCTCGAACACGTCGCCGATCTCGGCCGGAGTCATGCCCAGCGCGCGACGCATCAGATCGTAGCTTTCGGAGATGAGCTGCATGTCGGAGTACTCGATGCCGTTATGCACCATCTTGACGAAGTGGCCGGCGCCGTTCTCGCCGATGTGCGTAACGCACGGCTCTCCCTCGGCCTTGGCCGCGATCGACTCGAAGATCGGCTTGAGGGTCTGCCAGGACTCCTCGGAACCGCCGGGCATCATGGACGGTCCGAGCAGCGCGCCTTCCTCGCCGCCGGAGACGCCGCAGCCGACGAAGTGCATGCCGCGGGCGGAGATGGCCTTCTCGCGGCGGATCGTGTCCGGGAAGTGGGCGTTGCCCGCGTCCACGATGATGTCGCCCGGCTCCATGAGATCGGCGAGCTGATTGATCATGTCGTCGGTCGGCTGACCGGCCTTGACCATGATGATCGCGGTGCGCGGCTTCTTCAGCGAGTCCACGAACTCGGCCATCGTCTTGGCCGGGAAGAACTGGCCCTCGTCACCGTGCTCGGCGATGAGCTTCTCGGTGCGCGAGTAGTGGCGGTTGAACACGGCCACCTTGTTGCCGTGGCGCGCGAGGTTGCGGGCGAGGCTGGCGCCCATCGCAGCAAGACCGACAACGCCGACGTTTGCTTCAGCGGACATGGTTATCCTTTCGAATATTTGGCATACATATTCCGCATATCAGTTTATAACCCGGCCGCCACAATCGGCCATGCCCACGGCAAAAGTCGGCAACAAATCAGCTCCCGACCATCTCATCCGCGACATTCCCGCACGTCATCCGTAACGTCATCCGCGACATCATCCCGTAACACGATCCTTAACACAACGTTCACAACGTGAGACACACAAGAACAATCACACGCAGACTCTTACGATGGCGAGGTACATCCGCAAAACGGAACGCATTCATTCACGTACATGTAGTAATAAGAGAGAGAATTTCGATGGAAAACGTGAAGAAATTCGCCGATTGGCTGACCAAGTGGTTCACGGCGATCGTGATCGTCTGGGCCGTGTTCAACTACTTCGTGCCGCAGACCTCGCTGTGGGGCAAGGCGTACACCGGCTACCTGCTCGGCATCGTGCTGTTCGGCATGGGCCTGACGCTGACGCTGGACGACTTCAAGCGCATCCTCACCCAGCCGCTCATGGTGGTCGTCGGCACCATCGCGCACTTCGTGATCATGCCGCTTATCGCCGTGCTGCTGTGCTGGATCTTCCGCCTCGATGGCCCGCTGGCCGTCGGCGTGATCCTCGTCGGCTGCTGCCCGTCCGGCACCTCGTCCAACGTGATGAGCTACCTGTCGCGCGGCGACGTGGCGCTCGACGTGTCGATCGGCATCCTGTCGACCCTGTGCGCGCCGTTCATGATCCCGCTGCTCATGCAGTGGCTGGCTTCCCAGTATGTGGCCGTGCCGGTCGAGTCCCTGTTCCTCAACGCCGTCAAGGTCGTGCTCTTCCCGATCGCGCTCGGCGTGATCTGCCACATGATCTTCGGCAAGAAGATCGAAACCGTCACCGTAGCCCTGCCGATCGTCTCGCAGGTCGCCATCCTGCTCATCATCGGCGTGGTCGTCGCGGCCAACGGCCCGAAGCTGTTCGTCGCATCCTCGCTCATGGCCATCCCGGTCGTCATCCTGCACAACCTCTCCGGTTACGCGCTGGGTTTCGGCTTCTCCAAGCTTATGTACAAGATCTACCCGAAGGGCTTCCGTTACGCACAGCAGAAGGCTATCACCTTCGAGGTGGGCATGCAGGACTCCGCGCTGGGCGCGACGCTGGCGCTGACCTCGTTCGCCTCCAACCCGATCGCGGCCGTGCCGTCCACGTTCTTCTCCGTGTGGCACAACATCTCCGGCTCCATCCTGTCGAGCTGGTGGCGCAACCACGATGACCGTCATGAGATCCACTGGGATTCCGACAACGGCGAGAAGGGTTCCGCGAAGGACGCCGATGCGACCAGCGAGCACGCGTTCGACGCCGACAAGAAGGCCACCGCGGCTAAGTGATCTGATTGGCCGTCTCTGATCGGCTGATCTGATCCGATCCCATCGCCGCCGTAGTGCACATAAGGCCGTAACTCAACACGATCTACGTTCTCCTGTTGAGTTACGGTCTTTCCTATACCCAAAGACGGCCGTAACTCAACAGTAACCGTTCGATAGTGTTGAGTTACGGCCGTTTACGGTAACGACAACGACCGTAACTCAATGACAGACGCGACATAATGTTGAGTTACGGCCGCCGCGCGATCCGCTACAGCGTCTTGACGAACTCGCCCAGCCGACGCAGACCCTCGGCGAGCGCCTCGCGCGAGGCGGCGTACGACAGGCGCACGTGCGTATCGGCCGTCGCCGGTCCGAAGTCACGCCCCGGGGTGAGCGCCACGTGCGCTTCGTTCAGCGCACGTTCGCAGAATGTCCACGCGTCCAGACCAGTCGAAGTGATGTTGAAGTACGCGTAGAACGCGCCGTTCGGCTCCACCTCAAGCGGCAGCCCGATCGCGCGCAGCCCGTCGACCACGATGCGCCGGCGCGCCAGCAGCTCCTGCCGCCGCTCCTCGCATACCGCAAGGCTTTCGGGCGTGAAGCACGCCACGGCCGCATGCTGGGTGGGCGTGTGCGCGCACAGATAGAAGTTCGTGGCGAGGTCGTCCACCGCCTCGATGGTGTTCTCGGGCACGACGGCCCAGCCGAGTCGCCAGCCGGTCATGCCGAAGAACTTCGAGAAGCTGTTGCATACGATCGCATCCGGGTCGGCGAGCAGCACCGACCGCACTTCGCTGCCGTCCGGTTCGCGATCGGCCAGGTCAAGGTACGTTTCATCGACGATGCGCCACGCGCCGCGTTCCCGCGTCAGATCACACACGGCCTTGAACGTGTCGAACTCGATAGTCGTGCCGGTCGGGTTCGACGGCGACGTGATCATCACGGCCTTGGTGCGCGCGCTCCACGCGGCGTCGACCAATTCGGGGGTCAGGTGGAACCGGGTCGCGGCGCTGGTCGGCACGTCCACGACCGTGCCTTCGAACGAACGCACCAGCTCGCGGTTGCATGGGTACGACGGATCGGCGATGATCACCTCGTCGCCCGGATCGACGGTCAGCGCGGTGGCCAACAATAGCGCCGCCGAGCCGCCTGACGTGATCACGATGCGGCGGGGGTCGATGTCGACGCCATGCTTGGTGCGGTAGAAATCCGCGACCGCACGCCGCAATTCCGGCAGTCCGAGCGCGGCGGTGTACGGCAGCGGGCGGCCGTCGTACTGCTCGCGCATCGCCTCGCGCACGGCCGGCGGCGCGCCGAAATCAGGCTCACCCAGACTCAGTTTGACCACATCGACGCCATTGGCGATCATCGTGTCGGCACGCTCGCCGAACACCATGGCGCGGAACGGCTGCGCCTCGCGTGCGCGGCGCGACATCACCGGTGATTGATTGTTCATTGTGCATCCTTACCTTGGTTGCTCACGATTGTAGGCGTGGAGGCGGAGCTCATCATGGGATTGTCCGCCGGATCGGCTGTGGGTTCGGCCGTCACGGCATCGGCCGTGGGTTCAGTCCCCTTCCCCGGTTCATCCGTCGCGTCATCGTCCGCCACGGTCCCCGTGATCTCGTCGATCAGCCGCTCCAACCGCGCCTCACGCGTCGCCTTCGTCAACTCGCATTCCCACACCACGATCACCTTCCATCCGGCCGCCCGCAACTCGGCGTGTTGCCGCACGTCGCGATCATGGTTACGCAGCAGCTTCGCACTCCAGAACTCGACGTTGGACTTCGGCATGGTATGTTTCGCGCAACCCTCGTGCATATGCCAGAAGCAGCCGTTGACGAACACGATCGTACGGTATTTCGGCAGCACCACGTCCGGGTGACCGGGATAGCGGCGATCGTTTTTGCGGAAGCGCAGCCCGTGCCGGAACAGATAGCTGCGCACGAGCACTTCGATCGCCGTATCTTTGCCGCGGATGTGCGACATGGTGTAGCTGCGCGTGCCGCGTGCGTACTTTTCCGGCGGGGTGACGGACCGGACGGACTTGGCGGTACGTCGGGTGGACTTGGCGGTACGTCGGGTGGATTGTCTGGATTGGCTGCTCACAAGATTCCATTATCGCCCGCGCGGACTCTAGAATGGTGTCGTCATATATCGACACGATTCAAGGAGGAACGATGAGCCGACTGAACGGACGCCGAGCCGAGGCCGAGGCGCAGGGACTGCGAGTGAACGTCGCGATTCTCGGCGCGGGACGCATCGCGCATCACATGGCCGAGACGCTGGTGAAGATGGCCACGGACCCGCGGTACGCCGATCTGATCGCACCGTACGCGGTCGCCGCACGTGACGGCGAGCGCGCGGCGGCGTTCGCGGCGCAGTACGGATTCCCGGTGTCGTACGGTTCGTACGACGAGCTGCTGGCCGATCCGGACGTGGATCTGGTGTACATCGCGACGCCGCACAGTCTGCACGCGGAGCAGGGCATCGCGTGTCTGCGCGCGGGCAAGAACATTCTGGTCGAGAAGTCGTTCACGGCGAACGCCGCGCAGGCGCGGGCGCTGCTGGACGTGGCCGAGGAGAGCGGGCTGCTGTGCACGGAGGCGATCTGGACGCGGTACATGCCGTCGCGTGCGATCATCGACGAGGTGCTGGCGTCCGGCGCGATCGGCGAGGTCAAGGCGATTGCGGCAAATCTGTGCTATCCGGTGTCCGACAAGGTGCGTATGACCGATCCGGCGTTGGCGGGCGGCGCGCTGTTGGATGTCGGCGTGTATCCGCTGAATTTCATCGATATGGTGATGGGCGGGCACGGCGAGGTGCCGGTGGAGCGGATCGACACGACGATGGTGCCGTATGCGACCGGCGTGGATGCGCAGAACACGATGACGCTGGTGTATGCGAACGGCGTGGTCGCGTCGGCCGCGTCGTCGATGCTGTGCGCGTCAGATCGCGGCGGGTATGTCTGGGGTACCGATGGGTACGTCGTGTGCCGGAACATCAATAACGTGGAGTCGGTCGATGTGTACGGTCTGGACCATGCGTTGGTGGAGCATCACGACGTGCCGGCACAGTTGACCGGGTACGAGTATCAGGTGGCCGCGGCGGCGAACGCGATTCTGGACGGGCGTCGTGAATGCGCGGAGATGCCGCACGCTGATACGTTGCGCATCATGGAGTTGATGGACGCGGTGCGTGATCGCTGGGGACTGCGGTACCCGTTCGAGTGAATAGCGACGCGCCCTCGACGTGAGTGACGCCCCTCGGCAGCGCCGCGAGTATCGTACTTCCTTTTATTAACGGGCATACAGCCGATTCGGACATGAAAAACGGCTGTATGTCCGTTGCCGTGAAGCGTATACCGTCTAGGGACACAGCCGAGCAGCATCAAGACTCTTCTCCCCTCGACGGACAACCAGCCGTTTTCGTCGTCCGAATCGGCTGCATGTCCGTTGCCGAGGAAGTTGTCCGTTCCCGAGGAAGGAAGCAAATACAAGAAACCCCGCAGACCGAACGATCTGCGGGGTTGTGGTGGCTCCGAGCGGCATCGATCCGCTGACCTAACGATTTTCAGTCGTTCGCTCTACCAACTGAGCTACAGAGCCAGAGAACAGTTGAAAAAACCCGGCGAACCGGGTCATTCTACCATTCCAGCGACCCCGGCCGGACTTGAACCGGTGACCTCCGCCGTGACAGGGCGGCGCTCTAACCAACTGAGCTACGGGGCCGTGTTGTCTTGTTGTTTTCAAGCAACGAGTAGATATACTACCTACATCTCGCCGTTATGCAAACTCCGGCGTGTCGCGCTGAAAATCAAGCGTTTCCAAGACATCATCGCACGTCGATCACCGTACTGTAATCGACGTTCCCGTCAGCCGCATCGAGCCAACCGGAAAGATCGCCCGGCAACTCGCCGTTCAGCCGGTAATAATCCTCCGCGTAATCGTCGAGATCATCGAAACCGTAGCACTGACCGTTCACCTCGAACGCACAGTCCGCCGGCGTACTGTCGTCGCCGAAATACGCACCGTTGCGTTCCATGTAACCGGCCGCGGCGCCCATGAACGCCACCAGCGCGACGATGGCGACCAGCAGCATCAGCGTGTTGACTGCGCCGATGATGATGCCCGCGATCGACATACCCTTACTTTTCTCGCCGGACTTGTTGATCTGGATCAGCGCCACGATCGACAGCACCAAGCCGACCGGCGCGAAGACGAACGACAGCACGAATCCGACGATGCACATCACGTTCCAGCGTTCGTTCGCCGGCATCGGATACGCGCCATACGGGTAGTACGGGCCCTGCGGATACGGCTGGCCCGGCATGGGCGGCTGAGTGCCGGTCTGGGAGTATTGGGCGGACTGTGCGGGCTGACCGAACTGGCCTGACTGTGCGGAGTCGCCGGCCTGGTATGGCGTCTGCGTGTAGTACTGCGGCGACGTATACGGCGATTGGGACGGTTGCTGTGCGTACGGGAACGGGTTGGATGACGACTGGTCCGACGCCGTCGGCTGCTGTGCGTATGCGGCGGCATCGTAGTGCGGCGTGGCGGACGCGGACGGATCGAGCGGCGGCTGCGATGCGTTCTGCGGCTGCAACACCGGCGATTGCGACGCCTGCGAGGCTTGCGATGTCTGCGATGCGGACGAGGACTGCGGTTCCGTGAAGGACTGTGACGGCGATGAGGTGGGATTGTTGTCGAATGGGGTCTGCGGCATTGCGTTGTTATCACTCATACGTTCAGTGTAGTCACGGTCACGTAACGTACGTGCGCGATGTTCTCCGACAGAGTGATCCGCATCGCACGGCGCGCGTGGCAGACCACATCCGGCCGTCTCCCTCAACGGACATACAGCCGATTACGGTACCAAAATCGGCTGTATGTCCGTTCTAAAGAGGTGAGGAGATAAAAAGACCTGGGGACATTGGAAGATTCCCAACTAGATACCAGCTACTCCGTAGACACCAACCACTCCGACCACATTCCTCTCCCCCGTACACCCGCTCCTCCTCCAACGGACATACAGCCGATTTCAGGGTACATATCGGCTGTATGTCCGTTGCGGGGATGGACGTGACGCAGGCAGGGATCATGCGGCAGCAGAAACCGTCCAAAAACAGTACCAAAACCGTACCAAACGGCATCGCGCACACGTGTCGGAATGCGAAGGGCCTTGAAATTCCGCGGAATTTCAAGGCCCTTGACGTGGTACCCCCAGAGAGAGTCGAACTCTCGTTGTCAGATTGAAAGTCTGGTGTCCTAACCGTTAGACGATGGGGGCGAACAACTCGATAGAATATACGCGAGTTAGCCCCATCGCGCAACATCGGCGTGTCGCCTTGCGGTCCAAGGAAACCACATCACCGATATGCACGCGCCATCATCTCGCGCATCCGCCCGTAATCGCGCCGCCCGGTCTCCACTCGCGCCCGACGCATCAGCCATCGCCATGACGTCTCCCCACGCTCCGTCACATACCGTTTCGTCATCCACTCGTCTTCCCCTCAACGGACATACAGCCGATAAGAACACGCAATCGGCTGTATGTCCGTTGAGGGGAAGACCGCACGGACCGACGACGGCACATAGCAGCCACACCATCGCAACGCTCCGCCACAACGAAACACCGTCACGAAGCATCACAACAACATCCCATCACATCCCAACCACACATCATCACGAAAGCAACGCCATGACCAGCACATCACATCCCGCGCCCACGCATCCGTCCTGCACGCGTCCCCGGCCTACGCATCCGACGCCCAGCCGACCGCAGCAACGCCGCCGCAAGCCACGCCGTCACACGGCGCGGTAAGTGAAGTCGTGGATCACACGACCTGCCGCCAGTCCCTTTTTCTCGAAATTGGTGAGCACGCGACCGTCGAACCGCGTGGACTCCGTGAAATCGGCGTGCGGCAGGTCGACGGCAGTCTCGGCGTTGCCCTTGCCGACGTGTGCGGTCGGCAAGCTCACGGTCAGTGTGCCAACGTTCGCAAACCCGTCAGCGTCGTCCATCACCTCGTGCACGTGCAGCGCGTAGTCCTCGATGTCGGTGGCGATGCGCCACACGCCCCCATCAGCCAACGCGCGCCGCACGTCACATGCCAGTTCCAGCTGCACGATGCGCCGCTTGTGATGCTTCATCTTCGGCCACGGATCCGGAAAGAACGTCCACACCTCGGCTGCAACGCCCGGATCGCACGCCTTGAACAGCTCGGGGGCGTTCACCTGCGCGATGCGAAGGTTCGCAAGCCCCTGCTTGCCGGCGAGCAGCAATGTATGCGCCACGCCCGGATCGTAGACCTCGAGCGCGAGGAAGTTCACGTCGGGGCGCGCCGCGGCGGCCGCGACGACGTTCTCGCCCTGTCCACTGCCGATCTCGATGATCAACGGGTGATCATTGCCCCACGTGTCGCGCACGAATCCCGCATCGAAACGGAAGTCGTCGCGCACGTCCAGCGATCCCTCGCCCGCGGTGATGTCCAGCAGATACCGGTCGGCGTACGTGTCCCACGCACGTTGCAGCCGATCGTCAAGACGCGCGGATCGACGGACGAACGAGAGCACCTTGCGACCGTACAGCGGCGGACGATCGGCGTTGACCTCGACGGACGACGCGGCTGCGGGGGCGGCGGATGGTTGATTCGTGACTTCAGACATACGTCATACGATAGCGGAACACGCGGAACGCGACAGCGAGCGGCGGCACACAACAACAGTCGGACGCGCGTCAGCCGAGCCGGGCCTCCACCCAGTCGACGATGTACGGCGCGACCTCCTTGATCTGGTCGATCGCAACCTGGAACTCATGCGGGCCGCCGTACCACGGGTCGACGAGGTCGATCTCGTCCTCGTGACCGGCCGACGGCGTCGGCAGATTCGGGTCGAAACTGCGGTACATGTGCACTTCCGGACGCTTCTCGGCTGGCAGCTGACGCAGCAGCGCGCGCATATGCGACGCGGTCATCGGCAGGAACAGATCGCTTTCGTTGATCTCCTCGCGCGTGATGCGGTGCGCGAAATGGTGCGCGGGGATCTCGTAGCCGTCCGCGCGCAGCACCCGCACGGCGCGGCGGTCGATCGGGTTGCCGTATTCCTCGTCGGACACGCCGCTGGACATGACGCGCACGCGGTCGGCGAGGCCGCGCGACTCGAATTCGGCGCGCAGGATGATCTCGGCCATCGGAGAGCGGCAGATGTTGCCGGTGCATACGGTCATGACGGTGTACAGGTGGTCTGCGGTCATCGGTTCTGCTTTCGTTGCGGTGGTACGGATGTGCGATGCGAAGGTATGGATGAGTTACGGTTGCGACGGGTCGCGACGCGTACCGTCGCGTCGGCCACGCGGGCTCACGGTCTCGCAGGTGGTCTCGCAGACTCGCGGTCTCGCGGCCGACGCCAATGGTCTCGCGGCCGACGCCGGCGCAGGTGATCAGCGCTTTTCGAAGGTGACGAAACGGTATGCCTTGATGCCCTCGGACTTGGCCGGCTTGAGCCAGTGGCTTTCGTCGGTGATGGTCCACAGCCCGGCGTCGACCAGATCGCGAATGTCCGGCGCGTACGTGTCGGCGTCGACCTGCGTCTTGAGCAGCGTAACGTACGCCTTCGACGCGAGCGGCAACGCCTCACGGAACAGCTGCGCGCCGCCGATCACCCAGATTTCGCTGCGATCCATGCCATCGTCGGGAATCGCCTCTTGACGCGCATAGTCGAGCGCATCGTCAAGGCTCTCCGCGACCGTAGCGCCGAGCGCACGATACTGCGGATCGTGCGAGACGACGATGTTGTCGCGGTTCGGCAGCGGACGGTACTTCGGATCCAGCGACTCCCAGGTCTTGCGACCCATGATCACCGGATGCGAGACGGTCAGCTCCTTGAAATGCTTCATATCCTCGGCCAGATGCCACGGCATGCCGCCTTGGAAGCCGATGGCGCCCTCACGACCTTCCTTGTCGCGCGCCTCGGCCCAGATCAGATTCACCGAGAAGGTCTTGGGGAAATCGTCACCCCAATCCTCCTCGCTCTCAAGCCCGGCGATTCCGGGCTCGAGTTCGTGATAGCCACTGCGGCTACTGTCATGCTCCATTTCACTCACTCCTTGGGTTAGGACTGGGGACAAGTGTACGGTCACACCGCGACGCGACGGCGACGACGACCGTACTACGTTGGTTGTACGACGTGATCGCGTGACGTCAGCCGGTCCCGACTGACGTCACACCGCGACCGGTGCCTTGATCGTCGGATGATGCTGGTATCCGACGATCTCGAAGTCACTGTAGTCGTAGTCGAACAGTGAGTCGGCCTTGCGAATCCTGATCTGCGGGTACGGATACGGCTCGCGGCCGAGCTGTTCGAGCACCTGGTCGATGTGGTTGTCGTAGACATGGCAGTCGCCGCCCGTCCACACAAATTCACCCGGCTGCAGACCGGCCTGCTGCGCCATCATGAGTGTGAGCAGCGAGTACGAGGCGATGTTGAACGGCACGCCGAGGAACATGTCGCACGAACGCTGGTACAGCTGGCAGCTGAGCTTGCCGTCAGCCACATAGAACTGGAACAGCGCGTGGCACGGCGGCAGCGCCATCTGGTCGACCTCGGCCGGATTCCAAGCGGTGACGATCATGCGACGCGAGTCGGGATGATGCTTGATGAGATCGAGCACGTTGCTGATCTGGTCGATGGTGCGGTTCGGATCCTCGGGCGTGGGCGCGGGCCAGCTGCGCCACTGGACGCCGTAGACCGGGCCGAGATCGCCGTTCTCGTCGGCCCACTCGTCCCAGATGTGCACGTTATGCTCCTGCAGCCAGCGCACGTTGCTGGAGCCCTTGAGGAACCACAGCAGCTCGTACGCGAGCCCTTTGAAGAACACGGTTTTGGTGGTGAGCAGCGGGAAGGTGCCATCGGACAGGTCGAAACGGATCTGCCGGCCGAACAGGGAGATCGTGCCGGTGCCGGTACGGTCGGACTTGAGCGTGCCTTCGGTCAGGATCGTGCGCACGAGATCCTCATACGGCATGGGGATGTCGGTGTCCGGGCGGGCCGGGATGCGGGTGCGGATGTCTGCAAGCTGTTCAGGTGTCAAAGCCATGCGTTCCAGCATAGCGGAGCGCGTCCCCTCACTTCCGGTGGTAACCGCAGGTTACCCACGCTTACGGGCCGTTCAGCGTGTGCTTCCTACGGATGCAGCGGGTGATTTCCTACGGAAAGACACGTGAGATTCACCAAATGCGTACATGCTCCCGCCGCCTCCCGCCGTCGACGCAAAGTCATGACCATTTGCATATGGGCGTACAGCGGAACGCGCGCGAGTGGGCTAGATTGGGAGGTGACGGACGCGACGCGATCGGCGCGGCGCGCGGACAGATGGACTCCAAGGAGGACACTATGGGCAAGCGACTGTGGGTCGAGCGCAACAAGGATGGTTCGTGGGACGCGTTCAGCGACGACGGCGCGCATATCAAGTTCGGCAAGGGCAAGGGCGTGTTCACGCCGGGCGATCTGGTGAAGATCGCGCTGGCCGGCTGCGCCGCGCTGTCCAGCCAGTTCGCGATCGAGCACACGCTCGGCGAAGGCAAGGGCGCGAAGATCGTGGTTGACGGCCAGTATGATCCGGAAGGCGACGCGTTCACCAGCTTCGACGAGCAGGTGGTCGTGGACGCGACGGACGCGAACCTGACCGATGAGGACGCCGAGAAGCTCAAGGAGCGCGTGACGCGCCACATCGACAAGGGTTGCACGGTCAAGCACACCTATGTGCAGGAGACGCCCGTGCGCATGAACGTGACGGTTCGCCGGTAAATCGCATACATAATACGCAAGTGTCTCCCCTCTGTGAGGGGAGCTGTCAGCGAAGCTGACTGAGGGGAGCAAGCGGCCATCGCCTCCTGCTCCCCTCAGTCTCACTGCGTTCGACAGCTCCCCTCGGAGAGGGGAGCCACTTTCGTTAGAACCTGTCTGCCGTCTTACTGACGATCGGGATCGATCTTCGCATCGATCTTCGCGGCGACCTCCGGCTCGGCGGTCGGCACGGCGATCTCCTCGACGCCGCTGATCTCATCCAGCGACTTGGTCGGCACTTCGGCCGGCGAGCTCGGCACCGTGTCGAGACGGCTTTCCGCAGCCTCCACGTACTTGCGCGGCACCACGTACACCGGCGTCACGGCGTGCTGCAGCAGTCCCTGGCTGGTCGAGCCGAGCAGCAGACCGGTGAAACCGCCGCGGCCGCGCGAGCCGACGACCACAACGTCATGGTTCCAACTGGCCTTGGTCAGCGCGTTCACCGCGGAACCGGGCACGACCTGCTTGTTGACCTTGAGTCCCGGATGCGCTTCGATGATCGGCTTGAGTCGCACGTCGAGATCCTCCTGATAGGACTCGATCACACCCTCCTCGCCGTCGATGCCCTGAATCTTCGGCACAGCCGAGATCACGTCGAGTTCGGCGCCCCACGTATCCGCGAACGCGGCGGCGATCTCGAGCGCCTTGAGTCCCCACTTGGATTCGTCGGAGCCGACCGCGACCTTGGTGATCGTGTTATTGAGGTGCATGAGGTTGCCGTCGTCGTCGGTGTACGGTACGACGACGATCGGGCAGTACGCGTACGCCGGCAGCGACGACGACGTGGTGCCGAGCAGGCGTTCGGCGAGGCCGCCCTTGCCACGGTTGCCGATGACGATGAGGTTGTAGTTGCGCGACAGTTCGACGAATACGGACGCCGGATCGCCGGTGACGATCAGCGTGGCTGCCTCCACGCCCTGTTCGTCGGCGATGGCTTTGGCTTTGGACAGGATCTCCTGTGCGTCGGAGTGCGCGGCGTTGTCGTCGCCCATCGCGGTGTATGTGGCGTCGAACGACACCGCGGCGTAGCTCGGCAGGGAGTACGCGCAGACGATCTGCAGCGTGAGTCCGGCATGCTTGGCGTAGTTCGCGGCCCACCATGTGGCCTTGTAGCTGGCGTGCGAACCATCGACGCCGACGAGAATGGCCTTGTCGTTGATCATGACGACCTCCTTAAGTTATTCGGCGCAACTGTGCGCCGCCCTCACCAGACAAGAATACCCGCCCGTTGCGTAAAACGCGTGTTACCCCACGCGCAAAATGTGACATAGATCGTGTAACTTCCTCCTCGCCCTTCCCCCTCAACGGACATACAGCCGTTTTCATCGTTGGAATCGGCTGTATGTCCGTTGAGGGGGAAGGTGTGAGGAAAGGTGAGAGAGCGCAGAGGTAAGGGCGAAGAGGTATCGACGCACAAACAAAAAGCAGCACCCCGGGTGAGGGTGCTGCTTTTATCAGTCAAGCGTTCGACATGCTCAGAGAACGCGACGGATGGAGTATCCGCTGGCGAACGTGGTGACGTTCACCGTGGTGATCTGCGTGCCGTCGGCGGGGTTCAGCGCATTGATGATCAGACCGCCGCCGAGATAGATGGCCGCGTGGCTGCCGTTGGCGAGGATGTCACCCGGCTTGGCGTCGGCGAGACTGGCGACCGCGGTGCCGACCGTCGCCTGCGCGCCGGACGTACGCGGCAGGCTGATGCCGAAGTGCGCGAACACATACTGCACGAAACCTGAGCAATCCCAGCCACTCGGCGTATTGCCGCCGGCGGCGTACGGATAACCGACGAACTGCGACGCGTACGCCGCCAGCGCGCTGGCGGCGGCACTGGCCGCAGAGGACGAAGACGACGAGGAATCGGCGGTCGAAGACGACGCATCCGAAGACGAGGACGACGTCGAATCGATCGACTCACGGGCCTGCGAACGGCTCGCCGCAGCAGCCTCGGCCTGAGCCTGGGCGGCGGCCGCAGCCTCCTTCTCGGCCTTCGCCTGAGCTTCCGCTTCGGCCTTCGCCTGGGCCTCGGCATCCTTCTCAGCCTGAGACTTGGTCTTCGGAACATCAAGGTTGCCGATGTCACCCCAGTCGTCGCCCTTGGCAACGGAGGTGGACGTGGATTCGGCGAGCAGATCACGCTTCACCGTCTGAACCTTGGGGAACGAGCGGGACGAGGTGACCACGGCGTTAGAGGCAGCGTCGGCTGCCTGCGCGGACGGCACCACCGCGAACAACATGCAGCCGGAAGCAATGACGGCTGTAATCACTGAACTGATACGCTTAACACTCATCGAGACACTACCGTAATACATGGTGCGGTCATGGCGCTGATTTCTTACTCAGCGCGCACATTTTCCTTCCGCTCTCTCCACCTCTCCCCAACGGACATACAGCCGATTCAGACACCGGAATCGGCTGTATGTCCGTTAGGGATGGGAGCGGCACAGGAGGGAAGATAGAGGATACCGACATCACCACCGGCCCCATCATCTCCAGCACGTACTCTTCCTACGGACATACAGCCGATTCGAGTAGGCAAATCGGCTGTATGTCCGTTGAGGGGTGGGGACGATATGACGAGTGAGCACAGTGGCAAGGAGCAGCCCGATCTCACCCGCACGCCCGACCTCACCCGCACATACCCCTTAACGGACATACAGCCGATTCGGGTAGGCAAAACGGCTGTATGTCCGTTAAGAGGTGAGCACGATATGACAAGTGAGAGCCGGCAAAGAACCGCCCTGCTTCACCCGCATATACTTCAACGGACATACAGCCGATTTGGATGGGCGAATCGGCTGTATGTCCGTTGGGCGAGGGAACTCCAGAAGAGCCGGAAACACCGGAGGGGGGAGGAAGCCGGAAGAACGTGGGCGTCAGAAGAAGGGCGATGCCGGAAGAGGGAAGAAGAAGAAAGAAGAAGAAAGAAAGACAAGAAGAGAAGGAAGGAAGACAAGAAGACGGACGAGGGAAGAACGGAAGGACCAACGCGTCAGAAGACGCGGATGATAAGGTCGGGGTTCAGGGTGCCGGCCAGCGCGACGGTGGAGCCGTTCCAGCCGCCGTGGATGGCTTGTCCGTCGCCGACGTATAGCGCGATGTGATCCCAGTGTGCACCGCCGTTCCAGCCGCCGGTGTAGCGGTAGATCAGCAAATCACCCGGCTTGGCCTCGGCAAGGCTGGAGACCTGCGTGCCGAGCGCGGCATACTGCTCGGGATAACCGTGGAAGTTGATGCCGCCGGCCGCGAGCGCCGCGCTGACGAGTGCGGTGCAGTCCATGCTCTGGCCGAGCAGCGAGTACGCCTTGGCGATGGCCGCGCCCGCGGAGCCGGATACGGTCGCCGATGATGTTCCGGCGGCGGTGCCGCTCGTTCCGGCAGATGACGAGGACGACGAGGACGTGGACGACGAAGTCGTATCGTCACCGGACATCGTGGTGCGCTGGTTGCTGCGGCTTGCGGCCTGCGACTGTGCCTCGAGCGCCGCCGCGGCTTCCGCTTCGGCCTTGGCGCGCGCCTCTTCCTCGGCTTTTGCCTTGGCCTTGGCGCGTTCGGCCTCCTGCTGCGCCTGTGATTTGGTTTTCGGCACGTCCAACGCGTCGATGTCGCCCCATTCGGCTTCATCCTCGACGTCGGTGGAGGTGTGTTCGGTGGTCAGATCCTGACGCGCCGCGGTGGAGAATGACGGGAACGAGCGCGACGACGTGACCGCCGTGGCCGTGCTCTCGGTGCCGTTGATGTCCGCATGGGCGGACGGCACGGCGAAGGTGCAGACGACTGTCATCGCAGCGACGGTCGTGATCATGGACGCGATCGTACTCTTCGAGCTCATAGTGCCGGACTGTAGCATGACGCGATCATCAGAAAACGACCATCATACGTCGTCGGACACTGCGATACAGTGCGACACGCCGAACGACACGCCGGATCAATCGCACGCAATCGAACATCACCGATCACGACCGTTCATCAGCCACATCGGGAACGTAGTAACGTAGTACAGGATACGATACGCAGCTACACGCAACGCAACACGATCACGATCAGACGCATCCCACAACGATCAGTAGTCAGCATCGATCACCGACGATCGTCACGACTCGCGACTCGCGGCAAACAGTCGATCAGTAGTGAATGAACGACAGATCGGCGGCGTCCGTAGCGCTGATCGTGCGCGTCGAGATCACGCCGAGCCCCTTGACGTTGGACTCGGAGATCTCGATGGAACCGTCCTTGTTGATCTTCTCGACGACCGCGACGTGGCCATAGTACGCGTCCGCGCCCATCTGGCCGGGCAGGAACGAAACGAGGTCACCGACGTGGCGCGGCGTCGAATCCACCCAGTAGCCCATCGTGCTGGCGGACGAGGCCCACGAGCCGCCGTTGCCGAAGTACGAGCCGACCGGCAGGCCGAGCTCGGTGCGGCGCTCGTACGCGTACCACGTGCACTGGCCCCACGGATAGGTGTTGCCGCTGTCGCCGCTCGCGTGGTTCGGGTCGAAGCCGGCAGGCAGCTGGTCGACGTCGCGTTCCAGCAGCACGGCGACCACGGAATTGTTGGCAAGCGAGCGCGACATGCTCTTCACATCGAGCGCGGAGCTGTCGCTGGATGCCTGCCAGTCGCCTTCATTGGAGGTCTGCTGGCTCTTGCCGTCGGACGACACGGTGGTGTTGGCGATCTCATCGAGCGGCGTACGGCTGTCGGAACGGGATGCGGTGACGGAGGTGACGCGCTTGAGCTGCGTCGTGGTGGTGGCCTCGTCGGCCAGCAGCGACGCGGTGTCGTCGGGATTGGCGAACGCGATGGCGCTGGCGGTGGCACCCACGAGCGCGGCCAGCGAGGCGGAAGTCATAAAAGTGGAGCGGCGTTCCGCGGCGCGGGCGGCCTCGCGCAGGGCGCGACGGGTCTGCGGGGCGACTTCGTTGAGCTTGGCGGCCAACGCGTCGTCGATGCCGAGAATGGCGCCGTTGTTGCTGACGAGCTGGGCCACGCGCACGCTACGCGCGGTGTGCGATCCTCGGCCGGAGGAGAACAGCATCTTCGACAGCTGGATACGCTGCGCCGATGCCTTGGCTGCCTTGTGGGCTCCATGCCTCATACATTCACTCCTTGCCGATTTCAAACCGTGACTGGTTCCATGACCGATGATATGAACACCACGCCATTGTCACAAAACCGCACCTTACAACGTGGCACGGTCATTCGTTCGCGCATACCGTTATATAGCGCACGCATCGCGCGCAGTATCGCGCGGCGTACACGGTTGCGCACGGCGTGTTTCTCAAAGCGGTACGATATTCCGCACACCGGACACCGCCGCACACGCCATCCGAACATGCCGTTACGCTGGGGCCATGGCCAATACTATTGTTATCCCCTCGTCCATGCTGCCCGAAGACGGTCGTTTCGGCTCCGGCCCAAGCAAGATCCGCATCGAACAGGTGCATGCGCTCGACGCCGGCGCGAAGACGCTGCTGGGCACCTCGCACCGCCAGGCGCCGGTACGCCAGCTGGTCGCATCGATCCGCGAGGGCCTGTCCGACTTCTTTCATGCCCCCGAAGGCTATGAGATCGCACTCGGCAACGGCGGCGCCAGCGCGTTCTGGGACATGGCCTGCGCCTCGCTGATCGCCCGCCGCGCCGCGTTCGGCACGTATGGTTCGTTCAGCGCGAAATTCGCCAAGTCGGCGGCTTCGGCGCCGTTCCTCGAGGCCCCGGTGCGTTACGACGGCGAGCCGGGCACCTATCGACTGCCCGAATACACCGAGGACGTGGACGCCTACTGCTGGGCGCACAACGAGACCTCCACCGGCGTGGCCGCCCCCGTGCGTCGCGTCGCCGGCAGCGTCGAACAGGACGCGATCACGCTGATCGACGGCACGTCGGCGGCCGGCGCACTGCCCGTGGATGTCAGCCAGACCGACGCCTACTACTTCTCGCCGCAGAAGGCGTTCGGCTCGGACGGCGGCCTGTGGATCGCCGTGCTCTCCCCCGCCGCGATCGAGCGTGCCGCCAGCGTCGAGCACAGCGCCACGCTCGACGGCGCACGCCGTTGGGTGCCGCCGTTCCTGTCGCTGACCACCGCGATCGAAAACTCGCGTAAGGACCAGACGCTGAACACGCCGTCCGTGGCGACGCTGATCATGCTCGAGAATCAGGTGCGTTGGCTGAACGACAACGGCGGCATGGACTGGGCGACCGCACGCTGCGCCAAGTCGGCGTCGATCATTTACGACTGGGCCGAACGTTCCGAGTACGCGCGACCGTTCGTCGCCGACCCGGACGCGCGGTCGCATGCGGTCGTCACCATCGACCTCGACGATGCGGTGAGCGCGAACCAGGTGGTCGCCGTGCTGCGCGACAACGGCATCGTGGATACGTCCGGATATCGCAAGCTCGGCCGCAACCAGCTGCGCATCGGCGTGTTCCCGTCCGTCGAACCGTCCGACGTGGCCGCGCTGACCGCGTGCGTCGACTACGTTGTCGAGCGTCTGGCCGACTGACTGGATGCCGATCACACGTCGGCCACACATCGGCCTGCAATCGCCCGATCGTCGCGTCCGAACGTCGACCGGGCGGAGGTAACGCCCTCGCGGTAAGGTGCTCACTATGAAATTCGCCCCGATCATCAACCCGGACGCCTGCCGCCCGGGACCCAAGCCCGTGCGTGTCGATCTGCGGAAAACGTTCCTGATCGGCACGTCGATATGGTGCGTGGCATTGATCGCCAGCGCGATCCTGCTGTTTCTGGATTTCCCGGTGCTGCGGCTGCTGATCGTGTGCGCGGCGGGCACGGTGATCGGCGTGATGATGCTGATCTGGGAGCATTTCGACCGTTGGGACTACCGCCGGCTGGGCGTATAGCGGACCGCCGCGGATGCACCGCGGATCAACGTTTGCGTTTGCGTTCGCCGGGAGGGCGGATCACCGCGCCAGCGGCAGTTCCAGCGTGAACGTGCTGCCACTGCCGGGGCGGCTCCACACCGTCACGTTGCCGTGATGGGCAAGCGCCACATGCTTGACGATCGCCAAACCCAACCCCACGCCCTCGCGTGACCGTGCGGTCTGGTTGGCACCGCGGTAGAACCGTTCGAAGATATGCGTCTGCTCGTCCTTGGGAATGCCGCCGCCCTGATCGATCACACGGATCAGCGTATGGTCGCCATCGTCGGACGGCGACGCGGCGACACGTACCGTACCGGACGCCGGGGAATACACGATCGCGTTGTCGATCAGCTTGGCCACAGCCGCCGTCAACTGTTCGCGATCACCATTGACGACCAGCGGCCGATCGCAGTCGGTCACGACGCTCACGCCGAACTTGCACGCACGATCGCACGTCGCATCGCACGCGTCATGCAGTAGATCGGCGACGGACAGCCGGTTCGCCGACGACGGCGCGACCGGCTCCTGCGCCTTGATCAGCAGCAGCAGATCGGACACCATACGATCCAGCCGGTCGCACGACGAGCGCACCTGATGCGCGTTCCACGCGACCTGCTCGGCGTCCAGCGCATCGTTCGCCAGAGAATCGGACAGCTGCTCCAACGCCTTCGTCGGCTCAAGCAGCTGCTCGGACACGTTGGTAATGAACGCGTCGCGCATGCCGGCGAACCGGATCGGCTCGCTCACGTCGTCGATGAGCACGACGACGAACTCGCCGACGCGGCCGACCGTCACCTTCAGCCAGTTCGGCCGTTCCACGCCCTGCACCTTGACCGAGCCGCGCGTCGCCTCCGATACACCGCCGACCAGCAGTGCATCGGGATTGTCGACCACCACCTCCGGCGCGGCCGTATGCGTGGTCAGATCGAACCGACGGCGGCCGCCGGACTCGCGCACCAGCTGGATCGCGGCGCGCACCTCGGCGTTCGCGATCGTCTCGTCGTTGACGATGCCCAGCGTATAGGCCGACGGATGCGCGCGCACCACCTCGTCATGCCGGTTGACCACCACCGTGGCATCCGGCAGCATCGCCAGCAGGGAGGACGTCGTCTCGTCAAGGTCCTCGTCCGGCTCGTCGTCGTCATCGTCGTTCCGATCGCGCAGCGTACGCCACCAGTCGGCCAGCCGCCGCATCGGCGACCGGCGTACGTCACGCATCGGATGCGAAGCGTCGCCGCGCGCGCCGTCATGCGCGTCATCCTGCGTCTTCTTCGCGTCACTTGACACAAAACGGTTGTCAAACAGCGGACGGATCAGGTCGTATATTCCAGACACCACCAACGCGACCACAGCCGCCCCCATGATGACGAACGGCACGAACACGATAATCGTCTGCATCTGTTGGGGCATGACGTCCATTCTTCCATATCCGGGCGCAGGACGGCCGCGACATGCCGTGCAGATGAATAGACGGTGAACGATTTCATGAACAGTGACTAAACGAACAGTGGCTTTTAGCTACGTTGTTGTGAAACGCCGGCACTGAATAATACACTGGTAAAGGTTGCAGAATACACCATGAAAGGGTAGACAATGCGCGTTATTTTTAATGAGGAGATGAAGGCGGTTGCCGACGATCTCGACCACATGGCGCAGGATGTGCGCAACGCGATCCGCAAGGCCGGCGACGCCCTGCTCAAGTCCGATGTCGAAGCCGCACAGGCGGTCATCGATGGCGATGCCGAAATCGACGCCCTCGAAGCCAGCGTCATCGATCAGTGCGTGAAGCTGCTGGCCAAGCAGACCCCGGTCGCCACCGATCTGCGCGTGGTCGTCTCCACGCTGCGTCTGGCCGCGACGTTCGAGCGCATGGGCGATCTCGCCCGTCACATCGCCGAAACGGCACGCCGCTCTTACCCGGAGTCGCCGCTGCCGGACAACGCCAAGGAGCTGTTCTGCGAGATGCAGGCCTTCCTTGACGAGACTTCCGACAACGTGGTGGCGATGCTCGCCGACCGCGACGCGAAGATCGCCGACCGCATCATCCGCAACGACGACAAGCTCGACGCGTTGCATCACAAGACCTTTGAGCTGGCGCTGTCGGAGAACTGGAACGGCAACAACCAGCAGCTCATCGACGTGGTGCTGCTCGGCCGCTTCATGGAGCGCATCGGTGACCACGCCGTGTCCGCCGCGCGCCGCGTGGTGTTCATCGTCTCCGGCTTCGATCCGAGCAAGGAGCCGACGCTCGACGAGGACGGCGCCGTCGACTGATCCGACTGCCGACTGTGCATGCCGGTAAGGGGGACTTCCTAGGGAAGTTCCCCTTTTTGTTGCCTTGACTGCCGTTCTGGCTGTATGAATCGTCACTCTGTGCGCGCAATCATGACGTCGGCGCGCACGGAGTGATGATTCGGGTACGTAAATCGTCACTGAGTGCGCGCACGCTTGGTGATTGCGCGCACTGGGTGATGGTTCCGCACGATTCATGATGATTCATGATGATTCATGACGATTGCGTGGTGTCAGCGCCGCGCTCGGCGGATCGGATGATCGATACCTACCTACGAAAAAAGCCTCCCTTGCGGGAGGCTTTGCTATCGATGAACCGATATCGGATCAGATCACTTCTGGCCCTGGGCGGCGACGGCGGCGGCACCGGCGGCGGCGGCCTCCGGGTCGAGGTACTCGCCACGCGGCTTGACCGGCTTGAAGTCGTCGTCAAGCTCGTACAGCAGCGGGATGGCGGTCGGGATGTTGACCTTGGCGATCTCTTCCTCGGTCAGGTTGTCGAGCATCTTGACAATGGCACGCAGCGAGTTGCCGTGGGCGGCGATCAGGACAGTCTTGCCGGCCTTGAGCTGCGGCTCGATGTCGGACTTGAAGTACGGCTCGACGCGCTTGACGACGTCCGCCAGGCACTCGGCTTCCGGAACCGGATCGCCGGTGTAGCGCGGATCGTGGTTCTGCGCATACTGGTCGTTCGGGTCGATCTCGGGCGGCGGGGTCGCGTAGGAACGACGCCACAGCATGAACTTCTCGTCGCCGTACTCCTCGCGGATCTCGGTCTTGTTCTTGCCCTGCAGGGCGCCATAGTGGCGCTCGTTGAGACGCCAGCTGCGCTCGACCGGGATCCACAGACGATCCGCGGCGTCCAGCGCGATGTTGGCGGTGTTGATCGCACGACGCAGCAGCGAGGTGAAGACGATGTCCGGCAGGACGTTCTTCTCCTTGAGCAGCTCGCCGCCGCGCTTGGCTTCGGCCTCACCCTGCTCGGTCAGCGGGACGTCGACCCAGCCGGTGAACTGATTGGTTTTGTTCCATGCGCTCTGTCCATGACGGAGCAGTACTAGTTTGTAAGTCATACGGCCCAGTCTACCGCCCCGAGCGGCCAGACACGAGCGTTTGTCTGAAAAACGGGCGATCCGTGCCGGGCAGAACGGTCATCGGTGCGGTCAGCGCGATCACAAGGTAGGTCAGATGCCGGACGCGATCGTGCTGACCACGATCAGCGCCGCGAAGAACAGCGTCTGGTAGCCGGCATCCGCAAGCGCCCAGCGATAATCATGCCGTTCGATACTGCGCAGGATCCGCAGCGGCACGACGATGCCGGAGATCGCCAAGATCACGCCCCACGGCCACCACAGCACGGCGACGATCGCGAGCGACAACAGCAGCTCGACCACCACGCACACGGTCAGCGCGATGCGCGCGCCCCGCTCCCCCAGCCGTACGGCCAGCGTGCGTTTGCCGTGTCGTTCATCCTCGTTGATATCGCGCAGATTGTTGACCATGAGCAGCAACATCGCGTTGAGGCCGCAACATACGGCCGCAAGCACGCCCATCAGGTCGATCGTGCCGGCGAGCGCGTATTCGGTGCCGAGCACGGCCGCCAATCCGAAGAACAGGAACACGCCAAGCTCGCCGAATCCCGCGTAACCATAGGGATGATTGCCGCCGGTGTAGAACCAGCCGGCGAGGAGGCTGAGTACGCCGACCGCGAACAGCCACCATGCGTGCGCGATGAGGATCGCGATAAGTCCGGCGACGCATGCGATCCCGGCGGCGATGCCGGCGGCGGCGAGGACCTGCTTCGGCGGCACGCCGGAAGCGACGAGTCGCTGCGGTTTGGCGGTCGATTGACGATGCGGTTCGGTTGACGATGACGAGATGGACTGCGGTGCGGACGATTCGGGGACCGACCGGCCGTCGTCGGTGCCACGGATGCCGTCGGAGTAGTCGTTGGCGAAGTTGACGGCGATCTGCAAGCACAGCGCAACGACCGCGCACAGGATGGAGACCGGCCAGAAGCGGCCCGTCAGCTCGCCCAGCAGCGCACGGTTCGCCACACATTTCGCTGGCACCGGGTAGATCAGGATGCAGATGTTGAGCGTCTGGATATGGTTCCACGCGCAGGCCGCACCCACCATCACCGGCGCGATGCTCGCCGGCAGTGTGCGCGGCCGTGTGCCCGCCAGCCACAGTTTCCGATCGACGGCCATACTTGACCCCCTCTATGACAGTGGCTCCCCTGCGAGGGGAGCCACGGATGATGCTACGTCAGCCTTAGTTCAGCGCGATCGGCTTGACGAGCGGGAACGTGATCGTCTCACGGATCGTCGCGCCGGTCAGGGCGATGAGCAGTCGGTCGATGCCCATGCCCATGCCACCGGCCGGCGGCATGCCCACGCCGAGCGCCTCGAGGAAGTCCTCATCGATGTCACAGGCCTCCTCGTCGCCCGCCATCGCGTCCTTGGCCTGCGCGACGAAACGCTCGCGCTGCACGACCGGGTCGTTGAGCTCGGAGTAGCCGGTGGCCAGCTCGAAGCCGCGCACGTAGAGGTCCCACTTCTCGACCACGCCCGGCTTGGAGCGGTGGCCCTTGACGAGCGGGCTGGTCTCGACCGGGAAGTCACGCACGAAGGTCGGCTCGTACAGCTTGTCCTCGTAGAAGTGCTCCCACAGGTGCTCAACGAGCTTGCCATGGTTCTCCACATCGTCGCGTTCCACGCCGAGCTTATCGGCGATCGCGCCGAGGTGCTCGACGGACGTGCCCGGGTGGTCCGGGCCGCCGTTCGGCACGATCTCCTCGCCGAGCGCCTCAGACAGGGAGTCGTACATGCTGATCTGCTTCCATTCGCCGCCGAAGTCATATTCGGTGCCGTCGAGCAGCGTGACCTTGTGCGAACCGAACACGTCCATCGCGGTCTTCTGCACGAGCTCCTTGACGAGACGGCCGATGGTGTCGTACGTGCCGTACGCCTGGTACGCCTCGACCATGGTGAACTCGGGCGCATGCGTCGCGTCGACGCCCTCGTTGCGGAAGTCACGGTTGATCTCGAACACGCGGTCGATGCCGCCGACGAGGCAGCGCTTGAGGAACAGTTCCGGAGCGATGCGCAGGTACAGATCAAGGTCGAACGCGTTCATGTGCGTGGTGAACGGGCGGGCCGCGGCACCGCCGTGCACGGTCTGCAGCATCGGCGTCTCGACCTCGATGAAGTCGTGGTCGTCGAACGTGCGGCGCAGCGAGGCGACGGCCTTGGAACGGTTGCGCACCATGTTGCGGATCTTCTCGTCCGCGATCATGCCGATGTACGGCTTGCGGGTGCGGGTGTCCTCGTTGAGGTCCTTGTGCAGCGCCGGCAACGGCTGCAGGGCCTTCGCGGCGATCGCCCATTCGGTCGCGAACACCGACAGCTCACCGGTCTTCGACACGATCACACGGCCGCGGAGGTACAGGTGGTCGCCGAGATCGACAAGCTGCTTGAACTGCTTGAGCGAGTCCGCGCCGATCTCCTTCTTCGAGATCATGCCCTGGATCTTCGTGCCGTCGCCGGCCGACAGCTGCACGAAGCACAGGCCGCCCGCATTGCGCAGGAACAGCACACGGCCGGCGATGCCGACCATGTCCTCGGTCTCCTGACCGGGCTCGAGCTTGCCGTCGTACTGGGCACGGACCTCCTCGATGGTGTGGTCCACGTCGAGATGCACCGGGTACGGCGCAATGCCGGCGTCAAGCATCATCGCACGCTTGGCGACACGCATCTGCACCTGCTCGGGGTGCGCAAGCGGACCGAACTCCTTGTTCGACGGATCGACCGCCTCATCCAGCGTCGCACCGGACTTGATCTTCGCGGCGATCGTCTCATCCTGCTTGAGCAGCATCTCGGCGCGCTCGACCGTGGTCATCGCGGGCGCGACGGTTTCTTCCTCGTTTGCTTGGGATTCTTGGGTTTCACACATAACGTCTCAGTGTAGCGGCCGGGTTATACTGCACGGCCACGGAACGCGACACGCCGAAGTTTGACTCCCGACCGTCAGCATGTAATATAGCGGACGTTGCCAAACGGGCTGTAGCGCAGCTTGGTAGCGCGCTTCGTTCGGGACGAAGAGGCCGCGGGTTCAAATCCCGCCAGCCCGACTGCAATAAGGGAATCATCGAGTATTCGGTGGTTCCCTTTTTTCGTTGCATGCACGAGAAGGAACCGAAGGAAGATCAGAGGCGACATGAAGAAGAGTCTACTTGCGTTGGCGTCAGGTGCGTTCATCCTGGGCGCGGCCGAGTTCGTGATGATGGGCATCCTGCCCCAGGCCGCCGCCGCGATGCGCGTCGACATCCCGACCGCCGGCCATTTCATCTCCGCGTACGCGATCGGCGTGTGCGTCGGCACGCTCATCCTCGTGTTCGGCCGCAAGACGCCGCCCAGGAACCTCATCATCCTGTTCATGCTCATCGCGCTCGCCGGCAACCTGCTGAGCGCGTGCTCCATAAGCGCGCCGATGCTGATCGCGGCCCGGTTCATCTCCGGCCTGCCGCACGGCGCGTTCTTCGGCACCGCCACGCTCATCGCCAAGACCCTGGCCGACAAGGGCAGGGAGGCGCAGTCCGTCTCGATGATGGTGACCGGGCAGACCGTCGCCAACATGCTCGGCGTGCCGGCCGGCACCCTGATGGCCGAGTTCCTCTCCTGGCGTCTCGCGTTCGCCGTCCTCGCCGCATGGGCCCTGATGACGATCCTGCTGGTCGCCGCGTGGGTCCCGTTCGTCGCGCCGATCAGGGACGCAGGCATCAAGGGACAGTTCCGCTTCCTGTCCAAGCCCGGCCCGTGGGTGATTCTCGCGGCCGTGTTCACCGGCAACGCGGGCGTGTTCTGCTGGTGGAGCTACGTCTCGCCGTGGCTGCAGAAGACCGGCGGCTGGCCTGCTTCGCTGGTGCCGGTGCTCATGATGCTCGCCGGATTCGGCATGGTCGTCGGCGGCCTGATCGGCGGGCGGGTCACCGACCGGTGGCGCCACGCCGGCACCGCGGCGCTCGGCCAGGCAATCTCGTGCGCCGGCCTGGTCATGGTGCTGCTGCTGCCGGGCGACCGGTTCACGACCGGACTGCTCACGTTCTGGATCGCGTTCGGCCTGTTCTTCATCTCCGCGCCCCAGCAGCTGCTCATGACCGAGGCCGGCCAGGGCGGCGGCGAGCTGATCGCGGGCGCGGCCGTGCAGGTCGCGTTCAACTTCGGCAACGCGGTCGGTTCGATGGTCGGCGGCGCGATGCTCACCACGTTCGCGATGGACTACCGGTTCACCGGCCTCGGCGGCATTCCGCTGGCGTTGCTCGCCGTGGGGTTGCTCGCGTTCTATTCCATCCGTTGCGAGACGCACACCGACGCCGCGGCCCGCATGCGCGAGATCCACGTCTGAACCACCCACCCCTAACGGACATACAGCCGATACAAGCACACAAAACGGCAGTATGTCCGTAAGGGAGCAAGGCGCGAAACGGGCAACAGGGACGCTGTCGGCGATATCACGGCTGCGCCGGCCGCATTCCGCCGCACCGGCCCGTACACTGGATGACAGTGAACCGGCAAGGAGGCGCACATGGACGACGACGAACTGCTCAAACGACTGGAGGCGTTCGGCGCAGCGATCGACAACGCGAAGGGATACGCGAACGCTGACGACGAGATCAACGAGTCAAACGCGCCCGGCGACCAGTCCGTCATCAGTACAGCCGGCACAGTCACCAGCCAATCAGCCGCCAATCCGTCAGCCACCGGCCAAGTAGTCACTGATCCGTCAGCCACCGACCAATCGTCCGAGTCCGACACCGACCAACCCGCCACCTTCGACGTCAACGCGTTCCTCGCCGGACTCGACGCGATCTTCGACGCGCATGAGGCCGCAACGAAAGCCGGCCCGTACCTCGAACAGGCGGCCGTAGACGCGGAGAACGCCGACGACGACGCCGGTCTGCTCACCGTACTCAACGAAACGATGGGCTTCTATCGGTCGCAGGGCAAGCACCAGGAGAACCAGTGGGTCATTCAGCGCGCGCTCGAGCTCGCCGCGAAAATGCGCATCGAAGGCACCGACGCGTGGACGACCACGCTCATCAACGCGGCGACCGGCCAACGCGCGGCCGGCAACTACGATCAGGCCGAGGATCTGTATCATATGGCGCTCGACTCGGCCGCCCGCACCCTCTCCCCCACCGACCGTCGTCTCGCCGCGCTCCACAACAACCTGTCGATGGTCTACAGCGAAACGCATCGCAACGATCAGGCCGAAACCGAACTGCGCACGGCCCTGCGCATCCTCGAGGAATCCAGTCCGAACGCGGACGCCGATCTCGACGTCGCGTCCACGCATACGAATCTTGCGCTGGTACTGCTGTCCGAACACAAACTCGACGACGCCGACCGTCATGCGGCCCGCGCGCTGGAGATCTATCGCACCGGTCATCTCGAGCACAGCGCGCATTACGCGTCCGCGCTGGCCGGCTATGCGCAGGTGCGGTTCGCGGCGGGCGATTACGCGCGGGCCGTGCGGCTGTACCGACAGTCGCTCGCCGTGATCGAGGAATGCTACGGACGCGACACCGATTACTACCGCATCACCGAGGAGAATCTCACGCAGGCCGAGGATGCGGCGCGGCAGGCCGGGATCGATCTCGGCACGGAAGCCGCCGACGGCAACAGCAACGCCAACGACGCCGATCATCACACCCCCGCGTCGCAACTACAGCCACACGAACAACCGCAATCGTCGCCGCAATCGTCGCCCGCCGCCCCACGTTCCGACCGTCCGCGCATGTCCGGCCTCAAGCTGGCGCGCGCGTACTGGGAAACGTACGGCAAGCCGATGATTGCCGAGCGATACCCGCAGTATCAGGGCCGTATCGCGACGGGACTCGTCGGCCACGGCTCGGAATGTTACGGGTTCGACGACGCGATTTCGCAGGATCATGATTTCGGCCCGCGGTTTTGCCTGTGGCTCACCGCCGAGGATTACGCGGCGATCGGCGCGCAGCTGCAGGCCGATTACGACGCGTTGCCGCGCGAATTCATGGGCTATGTGCGGGCCGATGCGGCGAACGGTTCGGCAACGCCGCGTGCGCAGGGTGCCGGTCGGCGCGACGGCGTGTTCGCGATCGGTGATTTCTTTGCGTCGATCACCGGGTATCGTGAGGCGCCGGGCGACGATCGTCCGCACGAATGGCTGATGTTGGACGAGTCGACGCTGGCCGCGGCGACGAACGGCACGGTGTTTGCCGATCCGTTGGGCAAGTTTTCGGCCGCCCGGCAGGCGTTTACGTTCATGCCGGACGACGTGCGGCTGTCGTTGATTTCACGGCGACTCGGCATGATGGCGCAGGCCGGGCAATACAATGTGCCGCGCATGCTGGAGCGCGGCGACGGCGCGGCCGCGTGGCTGTCGATCGGCGAGTTCGTGGATGCGGCCGCGTCGCTGGTGTTTCTGTTGAACGGCCCGGTGACGGTGGGATACCTGCCGTATTACAAGTGGCGGTTCGCGGCGTTGCGGCGGCTGAGCGCGCGCGTGGCGACGCGATTGGCGGATGTGGGCGACCAGCTGGAGACGCTGCTGCGGCTGAGTTCAGCGGCGTGTTACGGCGGCGCCGGATTCGGCGAGGGCGGACGCGGCGCGGCTCCCGCGGCGGCGCAGATCACGCAGACGATCGACCATATCTGCGCCGAGGTCGTGACCGAACTGCGGCGGGAGGGATTGACCCGCAGCGACGAGACGTTCCTCGAATGGCAGCGTCCGTATGTCGAGGAGCATATCCGCGGCGATGCAGCCTGCCTGCGTTCACTGTAAGGATCGGAGATCGACATGACCGATATGACCGACAATGGCAACGACGCAAGCAACACCGCGCTGATCGAACGCATCGTCCGCCGCGAATGGGACCAGTTCCAGCGCACCAACAACGAGGGCGGCCGCGCTGCATGCCAAGGCAACTGGCCGGTGTTCAACCAGATGCGCACGAGCCAGTTCCTCACATGGCCCGAACCGCTGCTGACCAGTTATCTCGATGATCTGACCGAGGCCGATCGGGTCGGGCGCAATCTCGTCACCGAGAAATACGGGCGCATGATGGCGTCCACGGCACCGGCCGAATACCGGACGAACATCGAACCGTACATTCCGCGGCTGTCCGGTGACCGGATCGCCGAGCAGGAGCGGATCATCGCCACGCAGGTCGCGTGGGCGGCGGATTTTCGCGCGCGGTATCCGAAACTCGGCATGGCGATGCGCGTACTCACCACCGCCGAGGATACGGCGGAGGCCACGTCGTTCGAAACGTATCTGCGCGGCGAGCTCGGTACGTATTCCGATGCGACGCTGATGTTGTATGGACGGATGATCGACGATTATACGACCGCCGGCCGTAATCTCACCGAGGATACGATTCGCGCGACCGTACGACTCGGCGGCTTCGCCGACCTCGCCGAAGCCGAGGCCGCACAGTAGCGTAACGATGTCACGGCGTCCCGTCCTTGTGGCGGCCCACCCCGCCCAACGGACATACAGCCGATTACAAGGCAAAATCGGCTGTATGTCCGTTGAAGGGAAGAGCGCATAACCGGTGGAACGGTCTGGCGGCGAGACGTTCCAGTGTGCAGACGTTCCTAATACGTCACTCTCCTTCCCTTCAACGGACATACAGACGATTCGGGGACGAAAACGGCTGTATGTCCGTTGAAGGGAAGGGGCTGCAAGTGTCAGGAACGCTTCTGACACCATGCGCCGCCACCCTTCACGGACATACAGCCGTTTTCAGGCCCCGAATCGGCTGTATGTCCGTCAGGAGTCACGGCTTGCGGGAACGGACCATGGAGGCGAGCGCCCAGATCACGGCGACCAGCACCATCAATCCGCCGAACACCGCGAATCCGACGGCCGCGAACACGCGCGGATCGGTCGTCCACGTCCACGACGCCATCCACGAGATCGGGAAGTACCAACCGAAGACCACGCCCGCGACGCCCAGCACCAGCACACACACGCCCAATACGATCGTAGCGACGCTCGGCCCGGTTTTCCGTATGACCGTCGGCGCGACCGGCTGCGGATCAGATTGCGGCGGCGCCGTATACAACGGGATCTGCGACGGCGGCACGGCAGTGTCAGCGTCTGCGCCCACACCGGCATCAGCGGCACGATCGTCGGCCATGCCTGAGTCATCACCGATGCCGGCATGCGCATACGCATGATCCGCACTATCACCGGCACGCACTGCAGCATCACCGTTCGCCTCGGCAGAATCATCCGCACCGGCATCGTCGTGCATCTCCGCCACATCGGCGTCACCGGTGGTGCCGGTGTCGTCCGTCGCGGACGGCAACACCGCCGAATCATCCACATCGTCACCCGCATGGGTCTCGCCATCCACACCAGCCGCCGGAGACAGGATCACGGTGTCCGCCGCGCCACGGTCGGGCACGGACGGCAGCATCGCCGTTTCGGCCGTGCCCCGATCCTCAACAGCCGGCAGCATAGTCGTCGTGCCGTCATCCACGGCATGCAACGCCGCCGTCTCGCCACTCATCGCAACCGTCGCCACGGTATCGTCCGCAACCGGCAGCGCCGTTGTCGGCGCAGCTGGCAACGCAGTCGTATCGCCGACGGTCAACGTTGTGGTCGCTGCCGTGTTGTCCGCGACCGGCAACGCCGTCGTGGTCGCGGCGTCATGCGCGACCGGCAGCGCAATCGTCGGCGCGGTCGGCAACACGGTCGTCACCGGTACATCAACCGCGTGATCGCTCACCGGCGCACTGGACGCATCCGCCGGTCCGTCGGCCGCCGCTGCGCCCGTGTCCGAACTCATCGGCACATCAGCCGCTACGGTCATCGGTACGGTCTGACCGATGTGATCAGCCGGAGCCATCTGATCGGCCTGATCGCCCTGCTCAATCCGTCCGTCACGCTGTTCGTTCGTCATCGTCACTCCTTTAGTACGTCATATATCATCGTCACCGCAGCCATCACGCAAGCCGCACAGCCCGAGCCGGCCGCCGCACAGCCCGCGCAAGTCACGCAACTCACGCAGGCCGCCGCGCGAACCGTCAGCAACAACCGCGGTCGTTAGCCGTTTTTCTGGTCCTTGGCAGCCGCGTTCGCGCCGAACAGGTCCGCGTTGTCGCCGACCGTGTTCGCCGGATAGCGCACGAACACCTGCGCGCTGAGCAGGTATTGTGTGTCGATGAACAGCTCCGAGTTGTCGGACGGATAGTAGTCGTAGTCGCGCAGCCATGCCGGCGCGTCCGCACCGTTCGCGTCGTTCAGCGCGGCGATCGCAGACGAGCCGCCGCTGTTCCGCGCGGCGCCGTCCATATACGACCGTTGCGAGAACGTAGAACTGCCGAAATCGATGCCGTCGCCCTGCGTGCCGATCGTCACCGCGTACCGTCCGCCGTACGTGTTGCCGCCGAACATGGACAGGTCGTCGGTGCCGAACGCGAACGGGCAGCCGGTGGGCAGCGTGATGACCACCCGCGTCTGTGAGGCGGAAAGGCGGATGGTGCCGCTCGGGCAGTTCGTGCGCACGGTGGTGCCGTTGTGCAGGGTGGCGACGTGCTTCGGCCGTCGTGCGTAGTCGGTGAGGTCGATGTGCACGAGATCGTTGTCGTAGTTGGTGCCGTCGAAGACGACGCCGTCGCTCAGATGCGCGAACTGTGCGCTGTCGTGGTCGAGATTGTCGTTGGCGGAGTACGTGATCGTGCCGTCGTAGTCGGTGTATCCGTGGACGTCGACGACTTCGTGCGACCGGTAGGCGTCGGCGTACCGTGCGGCGACGTACGTGTAGGTGACGTTAACGGCGAGGATGCACACGGCGGTGATGCCGGCGATCCATGCGACCGGCACGAGTCCACCCGCGCGGTGGCCGCGGATGCCGAGCACGAGGATCGTCAGGCCGATGAGCACGCAGGTCGCGCCGATCCACAGGGTTGCGGATCGGGTCAGCGAGGTGAGCGTGTAACTGTCCGTCAGGTACAGGGCGACGGCCGCGAAGATGGACGCCAGGCCAATGGTCATGGCGACGACGAACGGTCCGGCCGGCTTGCGGCGGGCGATGACCGGGGCCGGCTTGGGTTGCGGTGCGCGGTAGGGGGAGGCCATCGGGGGCATGGTCGCGGCGGCGGGCTGCGGTGCGCCGGCGGTGCCGGTATTGCTGGTATTGCCGTACGGTGACGGCTGCTGCGGCATCGACGAGGCCGACGGTGACGGTACCGCGTACGGATGCCCGGCGTCGCTATGGTCGTTGTGCGCGGTCGTGGACGACGTACCGTCTGCCGTCTGCTGTGTGAACCGGTCGGCGGATCGATCGTATCCTCGCGCGGGATTGACGTACGCACCATCGGTCGGTCCGGCCGGCGGCTGCATCGGATACGACTGCGGACCGGGCCATGCCGATCGATTGGCCTGTCCGGCAGGTCCGCGAGCGCCGCCGTACTGCGGACCGTTGTACTGCGGGCCGCCGTAGCCGGGCTTGCCGTATCCCGGCCCACCGTAACCGCGCTGGCGACGCAGCTCGCGTTCGATGATCAGCCACAGGACGAACGCCGCGGCCATCGCCGCGAACAATCCCGCGCCGGGGAACCCGATGCCGATCAACGCGCACAGAATCACACCGAGGCATGCCCAATCCCAGTCGCCGGCGATCAGGCGCTCCCCCAGAATGCCGCCGTCGCGACCGTCCGGCAGCAGCAGCCACGCGAACGCATACAGCGCGGCGCCGAATCCGCCGAACAGCAGCGCGGCGATCATGATCGCGCGCATCAATACCGGACTGATGGCGAAATACCGGGCCAGACCGCCGCAGACGCCGCCGATCCAACGGTCGTCGGACCGCACGATGCCGCTGCGGCGGATCCATGCAAACAGCTTCGCGGCCGGATCGAACCGCCGTGGCGGCTGCGGTTGCGGGCCCGGCGAAGGCTGCGGGGGTTGCTGACAGGAACCATACGAATTGCTCATGGTTCCATTACAGCAGTCCGCACGAGCCGGGGCGGTCGGGGAACACCCTGATTCTCCCCTGAACCTTGCGTTTCCGCACCCGGTCATTCCCTGTCAGGCGGCACAATGGAAACATGACCCGACCTGAATCCCCGCAGACGCCACCGAGTATGCCGTATCCGCCGCAGATGCCGCCGCGTGCACCGCGCCTGCCGCTGATGCGACCGAAGCGTGGGCGCATCCTGTGCGGCGTGTGCCGTGGCGTCGCGCTGCATCTCGGCGTGTCCGTGCATCTGGTGCGGCTGGTGTTCATTGCGGCGACGTGCTGTTTCGGCGCGGGAGCCGCAGCGTACCTGTTCCTGTGGCTGTTCATGCCGGTCGGTGATCCGGTTGCGGCGGCGCAGGCGGCGGCATCGGTCGCCCGATCGCCGCTGTCGCGCGGCAATATGTCGCCGGTGTCGTCGCCGTTCGGTCCATCCGAACCAGGGACTTCGATTGCCGCAACTGTGTCGCCGTTCCCCGCGGCATCGTCTGCAGCATCATCCGCGGTACCGTTCGCCGTATCGCCAGTCGCATCGCCTGCCGTACCGTCCACTACACCGCCGGTCGCGCAACGTTTCACAGGAAGTTTCACAGATCACGCAACCACCGATCCGCGACCGTCAGCCAGCACCGATCACATCGCAACCGACCCAGCCGACGCATCCGGCACAGTCAATACGGACAGCACAGCCAACACAGCGTATGCGGACAACATGGCCGCCGATCGCGACGCCCTCTACGGAACCTCCGAAAGCCCCGCCGAAGCGCTGCGACGCGCCCCCAAACCAGCACTGGTCGCACTGGTCGGCATGGCCAGCATCGCCGTCGCGGTGCTGCTGTCGCTCGGCGGCGTCGAATCGGGTCTGATCCTGCCGATTCTGCTCGCGCTGGCCGGCATCGGCGTGGCATGGCTGCAATACAACGCGACCGGCGGGCAGCTGTGGTCGATGCTGGGCAGCGTGGCGCTGCTGTTCGTGGCGTACGCGGTGTTCGTGATGAACTCGGCGATTCCCGGCTGGGGCACGTCGCCGCGGCGAATCATCCTCGCCGGGTTCATGCTGCTGGCCGGCGTGGGGTTCGCGATCGTGCCGTGGATCAGTTCGCTGATTCGCGAGCTCGGCACCGAACGCGCGTTGAAGGAACGCGAGGAGGAGCGCGCCGACATGACCGCGCATCTGCACGACGGCGTGCTGCAAACGTTGGCGTTGATCCAACTGCACAGCGACGATCCGACGACCGTGTTCACGCTCGCACGCCAGCAGGAGCGCGAACTGCGCGAATGGCTGTATCAGGAGCGCACCACGACCGACCGGTCGGTGAGCGCCGGCATCAAGGATATCGCCGCGCACGTCGAGGACGAGCACGGCAAGCCGATCGAAGTGGTGACGGTGGGCGATGCGCGGCCGAGCGCGCAGACCGACGCGCTGCTCGACGCGACCGGGCAGGCGCTCATCAACGCGGTGACACACGGCGGCGAGCCGGTGTCCGTGTACTGCGAGGCCGGGCCGTCACAGGTCGAGGTGTTCGTACGCGACCACGGCGACGGGTTCGACGTGAACGCGATTCCCGAGGGGCGGCTCGGCATCCGCGAGTCGATCATCGGACGCATTCGGCGGCGCGGTGGTACGGTGGAGATCGTATCGAGGCCGGGGTGGGGCACCGAAGTGCGCATGCACATGCCGATCGCGGCGGACGATGCGGCACAGCATACGGGCGATGGCGCGTCCGCACACGAGGAGAGGAAATCATGACCGAACAGGAAGCACCGCACAGGATCGCCGCGCCGATCCGTGTGGCCGTGGTCGACGATCACGAAATGTTCCGCGCGGGCGTGATCGCGACGTTGCGACCGTATTTCACGATCGTCGGGCAGGCGCCGGATGTGGAGGGATCGGTGGCGATGATCGCCGCGACCAAGCCGGACGTGGTACTGCTCGACGTGCACGTGCCGGGCGGCGAGGGCGGCGGCGGGGCGGAGATTCTTACGAAATCGCTCGCCTATTCGCCGCATTCCGCGTTTCTCGCGCTGTCGGTGTCGGATTCGCCGCAGGACGTCGGATCGGTGATCCGTGCGGGGGCGCGCGGCTATGTGACCAAGACGATCACCGGCGAGGATCTCATCAATTCGATCCGGCAGGTGCATGAGGGCTATGCAGTGTTTTCGCCGAAGCTGGCGGGATTCGTGCTGTCCGCGTTCCAAGGCGTGCCGGTGGGCGGCGCGGCAGGTGCGGACGGCGCGGCCGGAGCACACGACGAGGAGCTTGACCGGCTGTCGGCCCGTGAACAGGAGGTGATGCGGCTCATCGCGCGCGGCTACACCTACAAGGAGGTCGCCGCGGAGCTGTTCATTTCGATCAAGACCGTCGAGACGCACGTCAGTTCGGTGCTGCGCAAGCTTCAGCTGTCGAACCGCACCGAACTCACCCGCTGGGCCGCCGACCGCCGTATCGTATAACCGGTTTTGTTTTCACCGTCAACCAGAAACGGCCGCAGCCGGGCCTTCACCACATCATGAGCACCCGGCTACGACCGTTTCACGCCAGACAAAACCGCAACCGGCTCCATCTTCAATCATCGGCACTCGGTTACGGCTGTTTCGCACGCCGGACCTTCCCCGTGCCACACTCCCCATTTCGAGGTCACGCGATGGCATACGCGACAGTTTTTCCATCGCGTGACCGTCGCATCAGTCACGCGATGGCATGTACTCGATACACAACCATCCCGTGGCCGCTTTTCCGCACGATATCCGGTCATGCGACGGCAAATACACGCCATTTTCCATCGCGTGAGCACAACGCTGGTCATGCGATGGAAAATCCGGCTGTTTTGCCATCCCGTGACCAATCATGACCGCATCATTGACCGATACCGCGATCACGCGACGGATTGAACCGATTGAATTCCGTCCCATGACCAAACACTCCCCCACGGGATGGAAAAGCGACCCGATTTGCCATCCCGTGACCAGGCAAACCAGATACGATTCCTCACGCGATGGAACAAGAACCGTATCCGCCATCCCGTGACCTGGGATCGTTCCGCACGCGATAGACAACACGTACATACCATCGCATGCCCATGCGTGACGAATGCGGGCATGCAGCAACGGCTACAGGCCGAGCGCCGCGCGCACCTGCGCGGCGTTGAGGAACTGGATGCCGTTGAGGCCGACGGCGGTGGCGGCATCCGCGTTGCGCGCTTTGTCATCCACGAACGCGGTGGTCGCCGGATCGAGGGCGAACCGCGCGATCGCACGACGGTAGATTTCGGGATCGGGTTTGTGGATGCGTTCCTCGGACGACACGACGGTATCGCGTAGCAGTCCCAGCCACGGGAACTTGCGATGCGCGGCGTGCACGAATTTCGCGGTGAAGTTCGTGAGTCCCCACAGTCGCACACCGGCCGCGTCGAGATCGTGCAGCAGCGTCGGCATGCCGTCGATCATGTCGTACAGGGCGAGCTGCTGACGGTCGAAGTAGTCGCGGAACAGCTGCACCGGATAGCCGGCGTCCATCGTGTCGGCGTGATGGTGCGCCGCGTAGTCGGCGATGATCCGATCCTCGCTCCAACCGAGATCGGACAGCTCGTCATAATGCCAGAATCCGTACTCGGCGGACCGATCGAAGAACGCGTCGAGTTCGGCGTTCGGATATTTGCCGTCGAGCGCGAGTCGCGGCCGCCAGTCCAGCAGCACGTCGCAATAGTCGAAAATCACATCGGTCATCATGATTCGCCCACCTCCACCATCATGGTCGTTCCGCGGTAGTCCACGGTAACGATACCGCGCCGGCACGGCAACGATACCGCACCACCGACGATCATCGATCGTCACGTTCCATGAGACTCATCTTCCCTGCCTCCCCCTCCCCGCCCCCTCCGCACCCCGTGCCCCATCTTCCGTTCCCTTACTAACGGACATACAGCCGATTACATCGTTGAAATCGGCTGTATGTCCGTTAGAGGGTGCAGGTACGGGAGGAAAGGGACAGCCGGAAAACAAACAGCCAGAAAACAAACGACCGGGAACGAGCAGCCGGAAACGAACGACAAAGGGCTCCGACGCGACGCGCCGGAGCCCTTCACCATGCGGACAGGGCGAGATTCGAACTCGCGGTGGGTTGCCCCACAACGGTTTTCAAGACCGTCTCTTTAGGCCGCTCAGACACCTGTCCTTGCGTGCGCCGGCACGGTCGACATAGCAGACCACGCAGACGCACGATGTTCAATTATACAGCGGGGGTGGAAATCACGCCTTCCGCGGCGGCAAACGTCACGCCTCCCACTTCGTCGGCTCGATGACTTCCTTGCCGCCCATGTACGGACGCATGGCCTTCGGGATCTCGATGGAGCCGTCCTTCTGCTGGTGGTTCTCGAGGATCGCGACGAGCCAGCGGGTGGTGGCCAACGTGCCGTTCAGCGTGGACACCGGGCGGGTCGAACCGTCGGCCGTACGCTCGCGGATGTTGAGGCGGCGGGCCTGGTACTCGGTGCAGTTCGAGGTGGAGGTGAGCTCGCGGTAGCGGCCCTGGGTCGGCACCCACGCCTCGCAGTCGAACTTGCGGGCGGCCGAAGAGCCGAGGTCGCCGGCGGCGGTGTCGATGATGCGGTACGGCACCTCGACCTTGGCGAGCATCTCCTGCTCCATTTCGAGCAGGTGCTGGTGCTCGGCGTAGGAGTCCTCCTGCTTCGCGTAGACGAACATCTCGACCTTGTCGAACTGGTGCACGCGGATGATGCCGGAGGTGTCCTTGCCGGCGGCGCCGGCCTCGCGGCGGTAGCAGGACGACCAGCCGCAGTAGCGCAGCGGGCCGTTGCCGAGGTCGAGGATCTCGTTCTCGTGCATGCCGGCGAGCGCCACTTCGGAGGTGCCAACGAGGTACTGGTCGTCGGGCTCGCGCAGACGGTAGATCTCGTCGGCGTGGGAGTTGAGGAAGCCGGTGCCGCGCATGACTTCGGGGCGCACGAGCGTCGGGGTGATGGCGAGCACGAAGCCGTGCTGCTCGGCCTGGTCGACGGCCATGGTGAGCATGGCGATCTGCATGCGGGCGACCGCGCCGCGCAGGAAGTAGAAGCGGGAGCCGCCGACCTTGACGCCGCGGCGCATGTCGATGCCGGCGACCTCGGTGCCGAGGGTCAGGTGATCCTTCGGTTCGAAGCCTTCAGCCGCGAAGTCGCGGATCTGGCCGACCTTCTTGACGACCACGTAGTCGTCCTCGCCGCCTTCCGGAGCCTCCGGTTCGACGATGTTAGACAGCTTCCACATGGCGGTGGTGTATTCCTCGGCGGCGGCGTCCGCGGTGGCCTTGTATTCGGCGACCTTGGCGGCGAGGTCCTTGGTCTGCGCGATGAGCGCGGCCTTCTCGTCGGCCGGGGCGGCGGCGACCTTCTTGCCGATTTCCTTCTGCTGGGCGCGGGCGGCTTCGAATTCCTTGAGGGCGG
Source organism: Bifidobacterium ramosum (assembly GCF_009299505.1). Taxonomy (GTDB): domain Bacteria; phylum Actinomycetota; class Actinomycetes; order Actinomycetales; family Bifidobacteriaceae; genus Bifidobacterium; species Bifidobacterium ramosum. The sequence goes on from NZ_WBSM01000005.1 coordinate 168,607, forward strand.
TGCGGCGGGTCTCGTCGGACTTGAGCACTTCGTCGACGAGTTCGACGGATTCGCCGCGCTTGCGCTGCGATTCCTTGACGACGTCGGCATGTTCACGAATGAATTGAATATCAAGCATGCGTCCCAGCCTACCGCCGCAAGCCGACACGCGGCTGGGCCGGGCCTCGCCCGCTCCAGCGACCACGATGTGTCCGTAACCGCAACCGCACCCACACCCACACCGCTCTCGAACGTGCAGGAATCGTCGAGCTTCGCGCGTCGCTGACGAGATTCGCGCCGGCTTGTGGTCACAATGGGTACCATGCCCAGTACCGTGCCCGCAGCCGTCATCGTCATCGCAGTCATCATCGGCGTGCTCGCCATCGCCGCCGTTGCGGCCCTCGCCGTGCGCGCCTACCGCAAACGGCGTCTGGCCGAACGCATCGACCGGCGCGACGACGATCAGGTGCATTACGCGTTCATCGTGAACCCGTCGAAACCGCAGGCGAAGGAGCGCAAGGCGCATATCAAACAGTTCTGCAAGGCGAAGGGGCTCACCGAAGTCGAGTTCATCGAGACGAGGCTCGACAAGGACGGCCGCGCGTGCGCGCTCGAGGCGTTGCGTCACGGCGCGGACGTGGTCGTCGCGGTGGGCGGCGACGGCACGGTGCGCACAGTGGCGAGCGCCGTATCGGGCACCGGCCACGCGCTCGGCATCATCCCGATCGGCACGGGCAACCTGTTCGCCCGCAACATGGGCATTCCGGTCGACGACATCGACGCGGCGTTGTCGGTGGCCACGTCGCACGGCTCCCGGCACGTCGACATGGGCCGCCTCACGCTGCTCGACGACCCAACGTCCGACCACGGCCACGCGTTCCTCATCATCGCGGGCATCGGCTTCGACGCGCTGATGATCGGCGACACCGATCCCGAACTCAAGAAGAACATCAGCTGGCTCGCGTACTTCGTGTCGGGCGTCAAGAACCTGTTCGCGCCGAAGTACCGCGGCAGCGTGACGATCACGAGCGCGAACGGCAGCACGCACACGATCAACGGACTCGTGTTCCGCACGTTCATGGCCGGCAACTGCGGCGAGATCCCGTTCTTCTCGCTCATGCCGGACGCCTCGTACGACGACGGCATCCTCGACTTCGAGATCATCGACACGTCGGGCGGCGTGCTCGGCTGGGCGAATCTGTTCGGCGACGTGGTGCATCAGACGATCACCGGCAAGTCCGGGTCGAGCCCCCTGTCGGTCAGTTCGTCGATCGACAACATTCAGGGCGTGAGCGCGGAGATCATGCTGGAGAAGCCGGCGTTGGCGCAGGTCGACGGCGACATGCTGCCGGAAACGCGCCACATCCGCTTCGACGTGGAGCGGCAGGCGCTGTGTGTGCGTGTGCCGGAGGTCGAGCCGGACATGTCGGCGACGGGCGTAATTCCGCCGATCCGCGTCTGATCGTCGGCTACCGCTGCCCCGCCGCGGAGCGCGAGGCCTTGCGTTCCGCTTTCGCGTCGGCCGTGACGCGCGCGATGTGCAGCGCGAGATAGGCGATTTCGTCGCTGGTGAGCGGCGCGTCGAGACGGATGCGCACGATGTCGGCGACGGCGTTCGCGCAGCTCATCGCCTCGGGATACGACTGTGCGATGGATGCGATGATCGGTTCGGGTTCGCGGTCGAGCTGCTGATGCTGCCGGATGCGTACGAACAGGTAACGCAGATGTGTGATGAACCGGCCGACGTTGATGCTGTGCTGGTCGAGTTCCATGCCGTAGCAGCGTTCGATGACGGCGATCATCTGCTGGATGATGCCGGTCATCTGATACGTGTAGGACAGATCGCCGTTCGAGAATCCCGCATTGACGAGGTGCAGCGTGAGCGATACGGCCTCGCTGTCCGGCAGGATGTTGTTCAGCTCGGCGTTGAGCTGGGTGATGAGCCGTTCGGCCTGTTCGTATTCGGCCGGATACAGCGACCGGACTTCCGCGGTGAGCGGATAGGAAACGTGTTCGCCGCGCCGGAGACGCTGTACGGCTCCGGTGACGTGATCGGCGAGCGCCATGACGAGCGCGGGCTTGGACTCGGCTTGCGGGCCCAGCCCGACGCGCGTCATGGCGTCGGCGACGAGTCGGATCATTTCGGGAGGGATTCCGGCCAACAGTTCGGCCAGATGATCGGGATCCCGCCCGTCGGAGGGGACGAACACTCGAACGACCTTCGCGTTGTCGATCGGCTGCCCCGGTTTCGCTTTGAAGCCCAGTCCCCTGCCGGTGACGATGACTTCCCGCGCGCCGTCCGAAGCGAGCACGACGTTGTTGTTGAACACGCGAAGCACTTTCAAGTGCGTCCCCTTTGTCTCTACGGCCTCCAGACTCAGTGCTGGATGTCGAGCACCGGGTCGCCCGCGGCGACGTCGATACCCGTCTTCGGGGTGACGCCGGCAAGGGCCGCGGTGTTGAGCACCGTCATCAGGGTGGTGGTGCTGTATCCCGCTTCCTTGACCTTATCAAAGTCGACGGTCACGAGCGTGTCGCCGGCGTTGACGCGCTGGCCGGCGGCGACGGCGACGGCGAAGCCCTCGCCGTTCATCTTGACCGTGTCGATGCCGACATGCACGAGCACTTCGACACCGTCATCGGACTTGATGCCGAACGCGTGGCCGGTTTCGGCGACGGTCTGCAGCACACCGGAGATCGGGGCAACGACGGTCGAGTCGGTCGGCTGGATGCCGACGCCCTCGCCGAGCGCACGGGAGGCGAACACCGGATCGCCGGTGTCGTCGAGGGAGATCACGTGGCCGGCGACCGGAGCGTTGACCGTATCGGTCGCAACGGCGGTGGCGGTGGCAGTCGCAGTCGGAGCGGCGGCAGCCGGCTCGGTGACCGGAGCGGCGGCGGCCTGGGCCTCGAGCTCGCGGTCGGCCTTCTCCTGGGCGAGGCGCTCCTGCAGTTCAGCCTTCTGCTCCGGGGTGCGGTAGTCGAGGGTGACGATCAGGAACATGGACACGGCGAACGCGACGGCGATGGACACGCCGTACACCCACATCTGGTTGAACACCGGGATGGTGAGCAGCGAGGTGAATGCAAACGCGGTGGTGGTCACACCGCGCACGGTCTCACCGGAGGCGACGACGGACGGGAACAGCCAGCCGAGGACGGCGATCACGACACCGCCGGTGCCACAGCCGATGAGCATGCGCTTGTAGACCAGCTTGTAGCGCAGGTGGATGCCGTAGAGGGACGGCTCGGAGACGCCACCGAGCAGACCGGCGGCAAGGGCGCCGATGGAGGTCTGGCGCATTTCCTTGTCATGGTCGCGGATGGAGAGGAACAGCACGCCGGCGGTGGCGCCGAAGCAGGCGAAGTTCCACACGCCCATCGGGCCCTGGATGAAGTCGTAGCCGAGGGACTGGATGTTCATGAGCATGAGGGCGTTGAGCGGCCAGTGCAGACCCAGCGGCACGAGGAACGGGTAGAGCAGCGGGATCGCGATGGCGAACACGAACGGCGCGTGGCCGTTCATCCAGGCGAGGACGACGCCGAGGCCGTTGCCGACCCACACGCCCAGCGGGCCGATGATGAAGGCGGTGAGCACACCGACGATGATCATGGCGAAGAACGGCACGAACACCAGCTGGACGCTGTCCGGGATGATCTTCTTGAGGCCGTGGTAGACGAGGCCGAGCACGGCGGCCATCATCAGCGGCACGAACACGTTGCCGGAGTAGTCGGACAACTGCATCGGCAGACCGAACACGGTGGCGGTGCAGTCGGTGGTGCCCAGCGTGGCGTTCTCAACGCAGGAGACCGCGTCGCCCCAGGTCTTGGCGTCGGACAGCGCCGCGAACTGCGGGGTCATGAGCATGGCCATGATGGAGCCGCCGAGCCACGGGTCGACCTTCAGCTTCTTGGAGGCGTTGTAGGCGACCATGATCGGCAGGAAGTAGAACACGCCCTTCCAGATGGCCTTGATGAACATCAGGGAGGTGTTGTCCTCGTCACCGACGATGACGCCGAGCGAGATGAACAGGTTGACGAGCGCGATGATGATGGATGCGCCGAGCAGGACGCCCAGGATCGGGCGGAACGAGTCGGCCAGATACTCGAAGAACGAGTCGAGCCAGGCGACCTTGCCGCGCGCCTTCGCGCGTTCGGCGGCCTTGACCTCGGCGTCGGTCATCTTGCCGTTGTTCGCGGCCTTGGCCGCACCGCCGGCGTTCGCCATCTCGGGCAGGTGCATGATCTCCTCGTACATGGAGGCGACGGCGCCGCCGATGACGACCTGGTAGCGGTCGCCGGACTGCGGGACCGCGCCGAGCACGCCCTTCATGGTCTCGAGACGGTGCTGGTCCACCTTGCCGGCGTCGACGAGCTCGAAGCGCAGTCGCGTCGCGCAGTGGGTCAGGCTCTTGACGTTGCCCGCGCCACCAATGGCGTCGATGATCTGCGAGGCAGTTGATTCGGCCATCTTCTTTCCTTCCTTGGATCTTCTGTTGTTCCTTGGTATGCTCTCCGCCCTCGCAGAGCCGCCAGCAACAAAAAAAGACCCGAGCCGTCCGGCATACGATACACGTATGCCAACGTCTCAGGTCTTGCGTCTTGTCTGACTTGCAACCCTGCAAAAGTAGAAGTTCATAAGTTAATATATATCCGAGGTTAATCGAATCGCAAACCCCGGTGTGTCTTGACATGCGACCCACGCAATGTCAACGTCGCGGTCATCGTCACCGAACGATACGACATCATTCGCACAAAATATGACAAAAATTAACAGAACACGTCATTATTTCTCGCGCGAACGTGGCACAATAGGAACCATGGTAGCAACTAATGCGGGCAAGCCCGCCACCCCAGCTGATCTGATCAACGTCGATGAGGTTATCGGCAAGTACTATGACCTCGTCCCCGATCCGTCCGTCCCCGAGCAGCGTGTCATCTTCGGCACCTCCGGCCACCGCGGATCGTCCCTGAAGACCTCGTTCAACGAGGCCCACATCGTCGCCATCACGCAGGCCATCGCCGAATACCGCAAGAAGGCCGGCGTCACCGGCCCGCTGTACCTCGGCTCCGACACGCACGCGCTGTCCGCGCCGGCCAAGAAGACCGCCATCGAGGTCCTCGTCGCCAACGGCGTGCACGTGCGCATCGACTCGCGCGACGACTTCGTGCCCACCCCGGTCGTCTCTCAGGCGATCCTCACGCACAACCGCGCGGCCGACGGCACCCAGCGCTTCGAAGGCGAAGGCCTCGCCGACGGCATCGTCGTCACCCCGTCGCACAACCCGCCCACCGATGGCGGCTTCAAGTACGACCCCGTCACCGGCGGCCCGGCCCCGGCCGACGTCACCAACGCCATCGCCGCGCGCGCCAACGAGCTGCTCGGCGGCTACAAGAACGTCAAGCGCGTGCCGTACGAGGAAGCCATCAAGTCCGAGTACGTCGAAGGCTTCGACTTCCGCGAGCACTACGTCTCCGACCTGGAGAACGTCATCGACTTCGACGCGATCCGCAACTCCGGCGTGCGCCTCGGCATCGATCCGCTCGGCGGCGCGTCCGTCAACTACTGGCCGCTCATCAATGAGAAGTACGGTCTGAACATCGGCGTCGTGCGCCCCGAAGTCGACCCGACCTGGCGCTTCATGACCATCGACCACGACGGCAAGATCCGCATGGATCCGAGCTCGCCGTACGCGATGAAGGGCCTCGTCGACGAGCTCAACGCCGGCGCGTGGGACAAGTACGACCTCGTCGGCGGCACCGACCCGGATGCCGACCGCCACGGCATCGTCTGCCCGAACTGGGGCGTGATGAACCCGAACCACTACATCGCCGTGTGCGTGGAATACCTGTTCGGCGGCAACCGCCCGGGTTGGCCGAAGGGCGCGGCCGTCGGCAAGACGCTCGTCTCCTCCTCCCTGATCGACCGCGTGGCCGCGTCGATCAACGCGAAGGTCATCGAGGTGCCGGTCGGCTTCAAGTGGTTCGTCGACCCGCTGTTCAGCGGCGAGGTCGCGTTCGGCGGCGAGGAGAGCTCCGGCATGAGCTTCCTGCGCCGCGACGGCCGCGTGTGGACCACCGACAAGGATGGTCTGATCCCCGACCTGCTGGCCGCCGAGATCACCGCCAAGACCGGCAAGAACCCGGCCCAGCTGCATCAGGAGCAGGTGGCGCGCTTCGGCGAGAGCTGGTACAAGCGCGTCGACACGCCGACCACGCTCGAGCAGAAGCAGAAGTTCGCCAAGCTCAGCGGCGATGACGTGACCGCCACGCAGCTCGCGGGCGAGGACATCACCGCCAAGCTCACCGAGGCGCCGGGCAACCACGCCAAGATCGGCGGCCTGAAGGTCACCACCAAGGACAACTGGTTCGCGGCCCGCCCGTCCGGCACCGAGAACATCTACAAGGTGTACGCCGAGTCGTTCGAGAGCCCGGAGGCGCTCGACAAGGTGCTCGCCGAAGCGACCGAGGTCGTCGACAAGGCGCTGGCCGAGTAGTTCGCACCGCGGCGGCTCATTGCTTCAATGAACCGTCCATCCTCACCTTATCTATAACGGACATGCAGCCGATTTCCCCTATGGAATCGGCTGCATGTCCGTTTTTAGTTGCGGTCCTTGGTCGTATAGTTGCGGGGCGGGACACACTGACTTCGTCACACATTCCGTCTGTCGACCACTCGTCTAGTCACGCGATGGAAAATCACACGGTTTTGCCATCGCGTGACCGTCCCATTGCTCACGCGATGGCATATGGGCCCCTACGACCGTCGCGTGACCGCGATCCGAGGTCACGCGACGGCATTCCAACGTTTGACTTCCATCGCGATCCCAATCGACCGCACACGGGATGGCATATCCGGCGGTTTTGCCATCGCGTGAGCCGCTCTGTCCGAAACGACCCCTTGCGTTAGGGTGGGGCGTATGACGATTACGGTATCAACAGACGGGTCGGCGCTGGGCAACCCGAACGGCCCGATGGGTTGGGCGTGGGCGGACCACACACCGCACGCGGGCGGGCGGCCCGGCCATGAGCACGGCGGCGACTGCGACGCGGGCGGCGCGACGAACGGCACGAACCAGATCGGCGAACTGTGCGCGGTGCTCGAGGCGCTGCGCACGCATCCGGGCGCCGAGCCGCTGGTGATCGAGACGGATTCCCAGTACGCGATCAACTGCTCGACCAAGTGGGTGCACGGCTGGAAGAAGAACGGCTGGAAGAACTCGCAGAGGAAGCCGGTGAAGAACGCGGCGCTCATCAAGGCGATCGACGCGGAGCTGTCCAGGCGCGCCGGATCGGTGAAGTTCGTGTGGGTCAAGGGCCACGCGGGCAACGCCGGCAACGAGAAGGTCGACGAGCTGGCGCGCACGTACGCGGGCGACTGCCGGTCGGGCGTACGGGACGGCTACCTGCCGAAGGAAGGCTGGGAGTCACTGCTCGCGTCCGAATACGCGAAGGGCACGGACGTGCCGGCCGACGCGCGGATGCTCATGGACGGGCTGATTTCGGCGAAGGACTATCACCTGGGACGCGGCGAGGATTCCGGCGATGCGGATGCCGCGGACGTTACGGAGACGCGCGACGGTCGTCCGTCGTCCGTCGCGGATGCGTTGGCCGAACCGGAAGGCGTACCGGAGTACCCCGACTATCGTACGGCTTCCGATCATGCCAACGATGATCACGCGGAAGCCGATCATACGGACGACAACGAGTCCGCGGCGACGACCACGACGTCGGGTACCGACACGATCGTCAATCACGACGATACGACTGACAATACGACGGTCGCGTCGATCGACGTGACGACTGACGCGCCATCCGAAACGACAGCACCGCGCTCGACCGCGGCTGCGAACGCATCGCAGCCATCGGCCATCCGACTGACGCCCCAACCGTCCGGGCTCACCGTATCCGGCACGCTGCGGTTCGCTCCCCCGCCGTCGTCCAGTCCCACGTACGACGGTCGCCCACGCATGATCCGCGGCTACGTCATGGTCGAAGGCTACGTGAACGGCGACGGCAGCATCACGCTGGACCACGCGCCGTTCGCCATCCGTCAGTCATAGGTCGGCAACGGATCCCCGTATCACAGGCAACACGAACGCGACGTGACCCGCCGGTCAACAATCGACCATGAATCACACCAAAAACGGGACACAACGTCACAACAAGGAACACATCGGATACACTAAGGGAGGTGGGCCAAACGCCGCCGCACGCGACGCGAGGCAGGTTTCCCGTCGAAGGAGAGAACATGGACAAGGCACAACAGGATGCGCTGAAGAAGGCGGCCGGCATCGAGGCCGCCAAGCTGATCACGGACGGCATGATCGCTGGTCTCGGCACCGGTTCGACCGTGCGATTCCTCGTGGACGAGCTGGGCCGCCGCGTCAAGGAGGAGGGCCTGCAGTTCACGGGCGTCACCACCTCCCGCCGCACGCAGGAGCAGGCCGAAGGCTACGGCATCAAGATCGTCGACATCGACGACGTGGACCACATCGACATCACCATCGACGGCGCGGACGAGGTCGACAAGAACTTCAACGGCATCAAGGGCGGCGGCGCTGCCCTGTTGTGGGAGAAGATCGTGGCGACCAACTCCGACAAGATCGTGTGGATCGTGGACGAGTCCAAGGTCGTGGACACCATCGGCAAGTTCCCGCTGCCGGTCGAGGTGATCCCGTTCGGCGCCGGCCACGTCATCAAGAAGTTCGAGGCGAAGGGCTACAAGCCGACGCTGCGTCTCGATGCCGAGGGCAAGCCGGTGCGCACCGACGAGAACAACTACGTGGTCGACCTGCACCTCGGCCGCATCGATCACCCGCAGGATCTGGCCGAGGACCTCATCACCACGGTCGGTGTGGTGGAGCACGGCCTGTTCCTCAACATGGTCGACAAGGTCATCGTCGGCGATCCGAACGGCCCGCGCGTCATGACCAACTCCAACAAGTGAGTCTGGGGCGCACGCACGCGCTCTGACCAACCATGCCTCAACGGACATACAGCCGATTGCGTACTGCGAATCGGCTGTATGTCCGTTTTTGTATATGTGCCGCTGCGAGGGCACCAGGACACTGCCGCACATCCAAACACACGCATGGATCCCCCTTATTTGTTCCTGACTTTCCCTCCCCTCCACCTCAACGGACATACAGCCGATTCCGGTATCCAAATCGGCTGTATGTCCGTTGAGGTGGAGGAACGCACGGGAAACGCGTGCGAGGAACGAACAGGCGGAACGAATGACGAAAACGAACGAGAAGAACGCACAGCACGCGAAAACGGCACGCGAAATGCAGAAGACCCCTCGGGACGTTGCGGTCCACGAGGGGTCTTCGCGTTGCTCACCGAGTGAGCGAGAAGACTACTTGCGCTGGTGGCGAGTCTTACGCAGCAGTTTGCGGTGCTTCTTCTTGCTCATCCGCTTGCGGCGCTTCTTGATGACCGAACCCATCTCAGCCTCCGTTCCTAACTAATCGAAAAGTTTGCAACTTGCCCAATAGTACACGCATTCGGGGACGAATGGTACCGGCGTTCCGCAACGGACCGCCGCGGCAGGTTCCGTGCACCGTACGTCCGCGCGAACCGTCACAACGGGAAGCTCTGGTAGAACCGCTCCACCGCGGCCTTCGCGCCCGTGACCTGGAACACCGCCGTGTCGTTCTGCCACACCGCGATCGCCTTGGCGTCGTCGTTCGCGTCGACCTTGGCGGTGTAGCTGCCGGTCGCCTTGCCGGACACCTTGACCGTGCCCGCACCCAGTTCCTCACCGGTGAGCGCGCCGGACAGCGCGGCGTACTGCTTCTTGGCCGAATCGGCGGTTGACCACTGCGCGACGATCAACGTCACGTCCTTCGCGGAATCGCCGGTGGAATACGTGACCGTGTACTCCTCGAGCGGCGACGCGGTGGTCCACGACGTGCTCGCCTCGGCCTTGGTGCGCGCATAGTTGAGCACGCTGTCAGGCATCGCCTTGAGCAGCTCGGTGGCGTCGCTGGGCAGCGCGGTCGCCTTGATGCTCGGCGTGGTCGGCTCCTCCTCTTCCTTCGACGTCGAGTTCTGGGACGACGTGGTGCCGTTCGTCTGCTGCGTGGACGATCCCGCGCTCTTGTTCAGCGCCCAGCCGGGCCAGATGAATGCGGACAGCAGCGCCAGAACGATCACCAACGCGGCGGCGACCACGACGGCGATCAGTTTGCCGTGGGACGGTGAAGTGGAAGACGATTGAGTATTCGACATAGCTGTGATTCTCTCACAGCCGCATGACGCGCGCCGGTCGGACGCGACCGCGACGAACGATCCCGCTTCATGTTGAGTTACGGTCGTTTTTCGCGGTCGGAACGACCGTAACTCAACATGAAGCATGCGCTGTCATTGAGTTACGGTCGTTTCGGACGTGAAAAACGACCGTAACTCAACAACAGCGACCGTAACTCAATGACAACGCAACAATGGGCGTCGCGTTGATCCACGCGACGGACGCGCGGATGGCGACTTCGCGCGCGGCGACCGCACGCACCGGACGCACCGGACGCGCCGGACGAGATGTCGTAAAACCCCGATACCGTCGGCATCATGGCTAAGACGTCGACGCAATACCTGTGCTCAGAATGCGGCTGGAGCGGCCCGAAATGGTACGGCCGCTGCCCCGAGTGCGGCCAGTGGGGCACCATCGAGGAATTCCGCGAATCCCGCCCATCCGCAGCATCCGCAACCGCCGGCGGCTCGTCGCGCACCGCAGCGCCCGGCCGCACGTCGCGCACCACGGCCGCCGCGCCCGGCACGATCGCCGACCGCAACGCGGCGCGTCCGATCACGCAGATCGGCACTGACACGGTCACCCGCATCCCCACCGGATTCGGCGAGTTCGACCGTGTGCTCGGCGGCGGCATCGTCCCCGGTTCGGTCACGTTGATCGCCGGCGAGCCGGGCGTGGGCAAGTCGACGCTGCTACTGGAGACGGCAGGCAACATCGCGCGCACGGTCGCGGACCACACAGCCACGGCAGGAAACGATCGCAACACCACGGCAAGCGGCCGCCCCGGCCACAACACCGTCCTCTACATCTCCGGCGAGGAGTCGCTCGCGCAGGTCAAGCTGCGCGCCTCGCGCATCGACGCGGTCGAACCGAATCTGCTGCTCGCCTCGACCACCGATCTGGCGACCGTGCTGGGACTCATCGAGCAGGAACGGCCGGCGCTGGCGATCGTCGATTCCGCGCAGACGATCGTGTCGCAGGACGTCGACGGCATCTCGGGCGGCTCCACGCAGGTGCGCGAGGTGGCGAGCGCGCTCATCGACACGGCGAAAAGCCTGGATGTGCCGGTGCTGCTGGTGGGCCATGTGACGAAGGACGGGTCAATCGCCGGCCCGCGCACGTTGGAGCATTTGGTGGACGTGGTCTGCCAGTTCGAGGGCGACGCGCAGACCGCGCTACGCATGTTGCGCGTGGTGAAGAACCGGTTCGGGCCGACCGACGAGGTGGGCTGTTTCGACATGAGCGGCGAGGGCATCGAGGAGGTGGCCGATCCGTCCGGTCTGTTTCTGTCGTCGACGGGCGCGGCGGACGCGCGACCGGTGGAGGGCACGTGCGTGACGTTCACGTTGGACGGCCACCGCAGCCTGCCGATCGAGATCCAGTCGCTGGTGACGAGTTCCGTGCTGCCGACACCGCGCCGCGCGGTCAACGGCGTGGACGCGAACCGCATCGCGATGCTCACGGCGGTGCTGTATCGGCATGGCAAGGTGAATCTGCTGGCGAACGATCTGTATGTGTCGACGATCGCGGGCGGGCTGGCGAAGGAGCCGGGCTGCGATCTGGCGATCGTGGCCGCGTTGGCGAGCGCCGCGAAGGAACGGCCGATCGCGCGGACGACGTGTGCGATCGGCGAGATTTCGCTGACGGGCCAGGTGCGGCCGGTGCCGCGGCTGGAGTATCGGCTGCGCGAGGCGGCGCGTCTGGGGTTCACCGAGGCCGTGGTGCCGCCGTTGCGCAGGCCCGGGTCGATTCGCGGGCTGCGGGTGGTCGAGGCGGCGACGCTGCGGGACGCGTTGGATGCATTGGTGAAATGACGTACCGGTGCGGTGACGCGCTGACGGAGCGACGGGATGGCGCGGCTCACGGCCGGTGCGGCGGCGGATGCGCCCATGCCAGGCTTTAGGATGGACGGATACAGTTAAGACGATCGACTCTCCCTGTGTAACGGACATACAGCCGATCGGACGGGCAGAATCGACTGTATGTCCGTTACAGGAATGATGCGAAAGGAGCGACGATGACCGGCGGCGAGTTAACAGACGACGATTTCATTCCTTGGGCGGCGGCGTATTCGCAGCGCACGAACCGGTCGCTGGCCGGGGCCCGGCTGGCGATCGCCGCGCCGGACACGCGCCCGGACGCCGTGGCCGCGGCGCAACAGTGGGGCATGACCGTGGAGGATGCGGCCACGACGGCGGCCGACGGTGACGGCAACGCGGCGACCGACGGCCCAGCCGACCCGTTCCGCTGCGACGGCACGGTGTCGATCGACGCGATTCCCGACATGCGGCAGGCCACAGGTTTCGAGGCGATGGCCTATGCCGAGGAGCATATGCCGGTGCTGCGCGACGTGCTGGACGAGCTGCGCGCCGACGGCGTGGACTTCACCGGTGTGCGCATCGCCGCCTGCCTGATCCTGGAGCCGAAGACCGCGATCCTGCTGCGCAAGCTCAAGGCGGCCGGCGCGATCGTGGGCGTGTACTGCGGCCCTGATTCGACCGATCCGCGCGTGGCTGAACAGTTGCGCCGCGAGGGCGTCGTCGTGGAGTCGAGCCGCGACTGGACGCCGGAGCAGGCGCATGAGGCGGCGTTGCGACTGCTGGACACGGTGCAGCCGGACATCATCATCGACGACGGCGCCAGCTTCGCGCGTCTCGCGTCGCTGGAACGGCCGGAGCTGGCCGCACGGCTGATCGGCGTGGCCGAGGAGACGACGAGCGGCGTGCGCGCGTTCGCCGGCATGGAGGCCGCCGGCGCGCTCACGTATCCGGTGGTCGCGGTGAACGACAGCGTATTGAAGACCGGTTTCGACAACGCGCACGGCACCGGCGAGACCTGCGTAACGACGATGCAGCGGATCCTTGGCGCGGATGCGTTCGCCGGCACCGCGGTCACGGTGATCGGCTACGGTCCGGTCGGTCGCGGTTTCGCGCGGCGCGTGCGTGCGCTCGGCGCGCAGGTGACGGTCTGCGACATCGATCCGGTGGCGTCGCTCAAGGCGGTGTTCGACGGTTTCGCCGCGCGCGACATCGACGACGCGCTGCCGACGGCCGACATCGTGATTTCGGCGACCGGCGTGCGGCACACGGTCACCGTCGACCATATGCGGCTGATGCGCGCCGGCACGGTGCTGGCCGTGATCGGCGGCATCGCGAACGAAATCGCGCTGGACGACGTGCCCGACTTCACACCGGAGGTCAACCGCGATCTGGTCGAACTGCATGTGCCGGACGGTCCGACGATCACGCTGATCGCGGACGGCGACGGCGTGAACTATACGGTCGGCGGCGGCAATCCGATCGAGATCATGGACCTGAGCTTCGCCGTGCAGGCGAGCGCGGTCGCGTATCTGCTGCGGTCGCGCGGCACGCTGCCGCACCGCCTGATCCGGCTCGACGCCGAGACCGACCGTCGCATCGCCGCAGCCGCGCTGCGGGCGCGCGGCTATCGGGCCAGTCATGCCGTGGCCGACAACGGCTACGACTGGACGCTGACACGATTCGCGGAGCACGCGCGCGCCGCGGAACGGCAGTAGCGTCACCCGAACATCCAAACGTCATCCGCCGGCCGACTGCCGGCGCACCGCGCATCGAACCCGTACGACACCCCGTAAGGAGACCCCATGAACACACCGAACACACACGACTGGGACACCGTCGTCGGCGATCCCGAACTCGTCGACGAGGTGACGCTGTATTCCGCACGGCTCGTGATCCCCGTGACCGGGCCGGTGATCATCGACGGCGCGGTGGCCGTGCACGGCGACCGCGTCATGCACGTCGGCAAACGCCGGTGGGTGCTGGACGCGCTCAAGCAGGAGACGACAGCGCATGCGACGATCACCGAACGGCACTGGGACGGCGTCCTCACGCCGGGCCTCATCAACGCGCACACGCATTTGCAGTACACCGGTATGGCCGAGGTCGGCCGCGGCACGTACGACCGCTTCCGCGCGTGGGAGCTCGCATTCAACAAGGTGTACGCGGTGGCCAAGGAGGAGCAGCCGTGGAAGCGTTGGGCCGAGGACGGCGCGCGGCAGATGGTCGAGTCGGGCACCACGGCGGCGGCCGACATCGTGACCGATCTGGACGCGGCCGGCGCGCTCGCCTCGCAGGGCATGCACGGCATCGCGTACTGGGAGGTCATGGGCTGGCACAACGACGAATGGCTGGAGAAGGGCCGCACCGAACTGAGCCGCCAGCTGCGCACGATGAGCGAGGAGCGGCTGCCGAACCTCGGCATCAGCCCGCACGCGCCGTACACGCTGGAGTCCGAGCCATTCGTGGACCTGCCGGACATCGCGCGGCGGCTCAACATGCGACTGCACATCCATCTGGCGGAGACGCCGCTCGAAGCCGGCACGTATCCGCCGGTGCTCACCACGTATTCGGCGGCCGACTGGCGCGACCGCGACTGGGTGAGCTACAAGCAGCTCAAGGAGGTCGGCAAGGGCGCGTCGGCGATCCAGTTCGTCGACCAGCTCGGCTCGCTCGGCCCGGACGTGCACATCGCGCACGGCGTGTGGGCCGACAAGGAGGACCGTCGCATCCTGCGCCAGCGCGGCGTCGGCGTGGCGCTGTGCCCGAGGTCGAACCGCATCACGAACACCGGCAAGGACGCGCCGATCCGCGAATATCTCGAGGAAGGCAACCTCGTGGCCGTCGGTACGGATTCGCTGTCGAGCACGCCGAGCCTCGACCTGCTCGACGACGTGTCGATGCTCTACGATCTGGCGCGCGAACAGGGCTACGCGAACGACGACCTGACGCACCGTCTGATCCGCATGATGACGCTGGGCGGCGCGGAGTCGATGGGCATGCACGTCGGCGTGAACCGCATCGGCCAGATCAACGCGGGCGCGTTGGCCGACCTCGCGTTCTTCGACATCCCGGTGGACACGACCTCGCCGGCCGGCATCGAGACCACGCTGGAGACGCTCGTTCGCCACGGCGCCGGCACCAACCGCGCCACGGTGATCGCCGGCCGTGTGGCCTACAACGACGGCGCGTTCTAGGCCGCATCATCCCGTCACGTGCGATCGTCACGCGGCATCGCACAGCACACTCCACGCAGAAAGGCACCGACATGAGCATCGCATTGGACGACATGAGCCCCTACGCCCGGTCCGTCGTGGACCGACTGGGCCTGGAGGCCCATCCCGAGGGCGGCTGGTACACGCGCGACTGGCAGAGCCCGCGCGACGACGCCGCGAGCGGCCGGCCGCTGGCGTCGCTGATCTACTTCCTGCTGCCGCAGGGCGACGCAAGCGCCTGGCACAAGGTCGACGCGGACGAGCTGTGGCTGTGGCACGGCCCGGCGACCGTCACGCTGGAGCTCGGCGGCAGCGGCGACGCGCCGGCGGCCGACGACGGCAAGCGCACGCGGATCGTGCTGGGCGCCGGCGTCGCGGACGCCGCGCAGACCGCAACCGTCGCCGCCGCATCAGACAACGACGATGACGCGCCGATCTGTGGCCATGCGGTCGTGCCGGCCGGCGTCTGGCAGCGCACGGTGCCGGGGACCGGCGACGCGCTGGTGTCCTGCGTCGTCAGCCCGGGATTCGTGTTCGAGGGGTTCACGCTCGAATAACGCGTTATAACCAACCGCGATAGCGAATCGCAGACGGACGGCACCGTCCGTAACGCGGTTCGTCTAGAATTGGCGCGCATGCGCCAAACACGACGTTCCGTCCAACGGACGTCCATCGTGCATCAGTGCGCAGCATCCAAAGGAAAAGAGAGGCAATCCATCATGTTCAACATCAAGCAAGGCTTCGTCCGCGCGGCCGTCGCGACCGTCAGCGTCGTCGCCCTGGCCTTCTCCGCGGCCTGCGGCACCACCCAGTCCGCCAACAACGCGTCCGACGACAAGTCCGCCGACTCGAGCGACATCACGCAGCAGACCGTCACCCCGGGCAAGCTCACCATCGCGACCGGCGAACCGGCCTATGAGCCGTGGGTCATGAACGACAAGCCGGAGTCCGGCGAGGGCTACGAGGCCGCCGTGGCCTACGACGTGGCCGAGAAGCTCGGCTTCAAGAAGAGCGACGTCGTGTGGGTGCGCACCACCTTCGACTCGGCCATCGCGCCGGGCGCCAAGGACTGGGATATGAACATCCAGCAGTTCGGCATCACCGACACCCGTAAGAAGGCCGTCGACTTCTCGTCGAGCTACTACAACGACAGCCAGGCCGTCATCGTCAAGAAGGACGGCAAGTTTGCGAACGCCAAGTCCCTGGCCGATCTCAAGGACGCCACCATCGGCGTGATGGTCGGCACGCTGGCCTACGACTACGTCAAGAAGTCCATCAAGGAGGACATCCAGACGTTCAACGACGACGCCGCCCTCGCGCAGGCGCTCGACGCCGGCCAGATCGACGCGCTCGTCACCAGCACCGTCGAATGCGTGTACATGGTCCAGTCCGAGCAGGTCAAGAACGGCGTCGTGCTCGGCCGCATCGCCGGTTCCGAAGACAAGAACGGCATGGGCATCGTGCTGCCGAAGGACTCCAAGCTCACCGCCGCGACCACCAAGGCCGTGGACGCGCTGAAGGCCGACGGCACGCTCAAGCAGCTGCAGGACAAGTGGCTGGCCGAGTACACCACCGACCTGACCGAGCTCAAGTAACCCATCCCAGTGGCCTGTCTCGCCGCCGACCGCGGCAGGGCAGGCCACTGTCCGTATCAGCAATCCCATCCATTCCAAGCAGTTCCCAGGAAGCGAGCGCCGCAGATGCAACCACAGACGCCAGCGCATGAGGTCAGTCAAGTCGAACTCGACCGTCGCCAATACCGTCGTCAGCAACAGATCAAATCGGTGATCACCAGTCTCGTGAGCACGGTGGTGTTCGTGGCCGTCATCATGGTCGGCCTGCATTTGTCGCCCGGCTGGCCGCGCGTCAAGGAGACGTTCTTCTCCGCCGAATACTTCGTCCAGTCGTTCCCCGACGTACTCAAGGGCCTGTGGCTGAACGTACGCGTGCTGCTCGTCGCGCTCGTCGGCGTGGCGATCCTCAGCACGCTTATCGCGCTCGTGCGCACGAGCCGCTCCCCCATCCTGTTCCCGCTGCGCGTGCTGGCGCTGCTGTACACGACCGTCATGCGCGGCGTGCCGATCATCGTCGTGCTGTACCTGATCGGCTTCGGCATCCCCGGCCTCGGCCTGTTCGGCCGCATCGACCCGTCGATCCTCGGCACGATCGCCGTGGTCATGGGCTACAGCGCGTACGTGTCCGAAGTGCTGCGCGCCGGCTTCGACGACGTGCACCCGTCCCAGCGCGCCTCCGCGCGGTCGCTGGGTCTGACCGCCGGGCAGACGACCCGACTGGTCGTGATTCCTCAGGCGCTGCGCAAGGTCGCACCGGCGCTGATGAACGACTTCATCTCCATGCAGAAGGACGTCGGCCTGATCTCCGTGCTGGGCGCCGTCGACGCGGTGCGTGCGGCGCAGATCGACGTGGCCAGCACCTACAACTTCACGCCGTACGTCGTGGCCAGCCTGCTGTTCATCCTGATGAGCGTGCCGTTCATCCTGCTCAACGACTGGTATACGGCACGGCTGCGCAAGCGCGAGCTGAGCGCCGGCACGGTGTGAGAAGGACGGTGACACGATGACGAAAGCGACGGAAACC
Source organism: Bifidobacterium ramosum (assembly GCF_009299505.1). Classification (GTDB taxonomy): domain Bacteria; phylum Actinomycetota; class Actinomycetes; order Actinomycetales; family Bifidobacteriaceae; genus Bifidobacterium; species Bifidobacterium ramosum. The sequence continues at coordinate 186,471 of NZ_WBSM01000005.1, forward strand.
ATGACGAATACGACTGTGGATACGGCCGCGCACGACGCGACCGGCGCGCGTGACATGACGAAACCGGTGCTGCGACTGGACGACATCCGCAAGTCGTTCGGTTCAACGCAGGTGCTGCGCGGCATCTCCTTCGAGATCCGACCGCACGAGGTCGTGGCGCTGCTCGGCCCGTCCGGTTCGGGCAAGTCGACGCTGATGAAGTGCGTGAACCTGCTCGAGCAGGTCGACGACGGGCAGATCTGGCTGGGCGACACCGACATCACCGACCCTCGCGCGAACCAGGACCAGATCCGGTCGCGCATCGGCGTGGTGTTTCAGCAGTTCAACCTGTTCCCGCACATGTCGGTGATGAAGAACGTGACGCTCGCCGCGATCAAGGTGCACCACTGGGATCGCGACCGTGCGGAGGCGCGTGCGCTGGAGCTGCTCGACCGCATCGGCATGCGCGACAAGGCCGGTGCCTACCCGGACCAGCTGTCCGGCGGCCAGCAGCAGCGCGTGGCGATCGCGCGTGCACTGATGACCGATCCCGAACTGCTGCTGCTGGACGAGATCACGTCGGCGTTGGACCCGATGCTCGTGGGCGAGGTGCTCAACATGGTCGCCGAGCTGAAGTCGCAGGGCACGACGATTCTCATGGCGACGCACGAGATGAGCTTCGCGCACGACGCGGCGGACCGCATCGTGCTGCTGCGTCACGGCGTCATCGCCGAGAACGGCACCCCGCGCGAGGTGATGGACGAGTCGCAGAACCCTGAGACCCAGGAGTTCTTCGCCCACTTCCGGCACTAGGTGTGGTCTCTCCGCGTCGGCTGGGCCGCAGCCGACGTCCCCACCCCCTCAACGGACATACAGCCGATTTGCATGGCAGAAACGGCTGTATGTCCGTTTCGTTATGCGGAGGCATAACAACGTATAACGTATCCAGAACGCCGCACCCGTGACCTCTTCCAACGGACATACGGCCGATTTCGCCCCAAAATCGGCTGTATGTCCGTAAGGATTATGGCTCTAATGACGCAATGGACGCGTCGCACTCCCCTCCAGCTCTTCCCTCCAACGGACATACAGCCGTTTTTCACCCCAAAATCGACTGTATGTCCGTCAAGGTGGGCAAGGATTCACGCGGTCAGACGCTTGGTCTCCTCGACGTTGCGGCCCAACTCGGCGACGAGGTCGTCGGCCGAATCGAACTTGACTTGCGGCCGCAGGAATCCCACGAATTCAACGCGCACGCGGTGACCGTACAGTTCCAGCCAATCGTCGGCGATCGCATACGCCTCGACCACACGCTCGTGCAGTCCGGTCGTCTCACTGAACGTCGGCTTGGTGCCGATCGAAATCGCCGCCGGCCAACGCCACGGCGATCCGGCCGCGATCCGAGCCTTGTCGTCCGACGCCACGCGGTCGTCGGCACGAGCGTCGCCGGCACCGGCCGCACCGTCACCGTCCCCAGCCGGTCCCATATCAACCAGCCACCCGGCATATACACCGTCCACCGGCAGATACCCAACGATCGACGCCTCGTCCAGATTCGCGGTCGGGAACCCGATCGTGCGCCCACGTTCCTCGCCATGCACCACCGTGCCCTCGACGGCGTGCGCATGGCCGAGAATCGCATCCGCGTCGGCGATGCGCCCCTGCCCCAGCAGATACCGCACGTTCGTGGAACTCCACGTGCGATGCAGCCGCGCCTGATGCTTCTTGCTCCACGCACGCAGCTCGGCTTTGCCCATGCCGGCGGTCGGATCCTTCGGCTCGCCCCACTCGGTCGGCATGTGCGGCTCGGCATCGAGCGGAATACGCACCTGCCCCGGCCCGCGATCGTCCACAACGTCCAGTTCGAACACGCCGGTGGCGGCGGCCAGCGTAGCGATCGCCTTCACATCGCCCGCGCGGCCCTTGCCCATTGCGGCGTCCTGGCCGAGCACAAGCGTGCGCATGCCGAGTTTGCCGACCATCTGGCCAAGGAAGAACCGATACGATTTCGCGGCGAACGCCATCGTGTACCGCACGATGAGCACCTGATCGACGCCGAGATCGCGCATCATGCGCACGCGGTCGTCCACGCCGCTGAGTGCCTGCGGGTCGGGCGTGCCGGCCGGCAGATCCATGCCGTTATGCTCGGCGGCGTACCGGTGCGCGGCGTCCGGGCGCGGATCGAACAGCACGACCACGGAGAACGCGTCGTACTGCTTGGCGAGCTCCACCACGCGCGCGATCACCGCCTGATGTCCGCGATGCATGCCGTCGAACACGCCGACCGTCACCACGGATTTCTTGTCGTTGCTCAAGGTGGGCCAGTCGACCAGTCCGGTCGGATCGGGGGTGAGTCGGGTGATGTTCATAGACGTTCCTCTTGTTGCTGATGCGTTACGGTGTCATGCGCACGGACATGCCGTGGCACGGACATGCCGTTGACGGGTTCCACTGACAGTGTACTCGGCTTGGTCCGGGACGGTCAGACCGATATGGACGTGTGGCGGCCGGGCGAGCGGGGCGATCACTGCGCGGGGTCGGCGGCGAACACGACGAGCGGCTTGGCCTCGCCGCGTTTGGCGCGGTCGATGATGGCGGCCACGTCGCCCGCGTTCGGATCGATGGCATCGCGGTCAGCGTCACCGGAGTCGACGTCGGCGGTACGGGCCGGCACGTACGCCGCGGTCGGTTCGTGGATGTCATACGGAATACGACGGCCGAACCGCAGGTTGACGGCATCTTCGGCGGTGATCTCGACCGTCGGCATCGCGGCGCGCACTGACGCGACCATGGTCATGGCATGCGCGAGCAGTTCATCGCCGGTTGCGTCGAGCACGGCGCGGTTGCGCGTCACCGTCTCTCCCGCACGATTCGTGAACGTACGCGACTCGACATGCGCGGTAACCACGTTCGTGTCGGTCACGGCGAACCGGCCGACGCGCGTGCGGCGCAGCCGGGTCAGGTAGCCGCCGCAGCCGAGCATCGCACCGAGGTCGCGGCCGAGCGCGCGGATGTACGTGCCGGCTGAGCAGCTGACGCGCACGTCAAGGTCGATCACCGGCACCATGTCCGTCGCCGTGGCCGCGGTCAGTGGGTCGGACGACGGCTCACGCGTGGTGACCAACGGACCGTTGGTTCGTACGGCGTCGGTAAAACCGGTGCGCATGTCGAGTACGTCGAACGTATGAATGGTGACCGGGCGGGCCTTGAGTTCGACGTCCTTGCCGTCGCGGGCGAGATCATAGGCGCGCTGACCGTTGATCTTGATCGCGGAGAACGTGTTCGGCACCTGTTCGATCGGCCCGGTAAGCCGATCGGCGATCGTGCGTTCGATCATGTCGCACGTGATGCCATCGAGGATCGACGGTGCGACCTTATCGCCGTCGGCAGAGCCGGAGATCGCATCGTCAGCGACCGGCCCATCGATCAGTTCGCCGTCCGCGTCGTCGGTGGTGGTGCGCCGGCCGAGCCGGATCGTCGCCTCGTAGGTCTTGTCATGGTCGACGATGTAGTTGAGCAGCCGCGTGGCGTTGCCGAAACCGACGACGAGTGCACCGGTGGCCATCGGGTCGAGTGTGCCGGCGTGGCCGACCTTTTTCGTGTGCAGTCCGGCGCGCACGGCCGCGACCAGATCATGGCTGGTCACGCCCTGCGGCTTGTCGATGACGAGCAGTCCGGACGGCTGGGACTGGCGTTGCGGTTGCGCGGCCATGGTTCACCTCGCTGATGGGTCGTGTCGTGGTACGGAGCGATGCCGCGGTCAGGCGTCGGCTTCGGTATCGTCGTGCTCGTCGGTCACGTCATGCTCATCGTCATGCTCGTCGGTCACGTCGTCCGCGAAATCGTCATCGTCGTAATCCTCGACTTCGACCTCGTCGTCATCGAAATCGTCGTCATCGTCACGCTCTTCGGGATGCTTGTACGGATCGGCATCGCCGGCGTACTGCGCGGTCTCGCGCGCACGGGCCAGTTCCTCGTCGCGCTTGCGGGCGATGGCGAGGATATCCTCGATCTCGGTGGCTTCGCCGGGCACCTCGTCGAAGATGAACTGGAGCTGCGGAGTGAGGCGCAGGCCGGCCTTCGCGCCGACGAGCGTGCGCAGACGGCCCTTGGCCTGGTCGAGCGCCTGCTTGGCACGCTTGCGTTCGCCATCTTCCTTACCGACGTGGCCGAGCTGCGTCCAGTAGACCTTGGCGATCTGCAGGTCGTTGGTGACGCGCACTTCGGTGATGGTGACGTTCGCGAGCCGCTTGTCGTGCAGCTGCGCCTCCATCGACGACGCGATGACGCGCTGGATGAGCGCGGCGATGCGGGCCGCGCGCGGGTTCGTTCCGGGCATGATGATTCCTTTTCTATCTCACGGGGATCAGTCGATACGTATGCTCGTACTATATTCGCATATCCCCTACTCGAATCACGAGCGACACATGATGTACGTTTCCCCAGACGCTTCAGCGAAAACGTACACGGAGCAGTACTACGTGTACGTTTTCGCTGCAGCCGCTGCATAAACGTACACTGGAAGCCGCTCAACGTACGTTTATGCAGAAGGCATCTGCAATATCGTACGGAAAGGGCCGCCTAGCGTACGGTTTTGCAGGAACGTCTGCAACAACGTACGCGGAACAGCATCCGCAGATATACGGATATGACGAAGCGCCCGTGTCGTACGTACGGCACGGGCGCTTCGGATGATTACGCCGAGACGTTACTTGCGTTCGATCTCGCGCATCTCGAAGGTCTCGATGATGTCGCCGATCTCGATGTCGTTGAAGGTGCCGAGGTTGATACCGGCCTCGTAGCCTTCCGCGACCGACTGCACGTCGTCCTTGAAACGACGCAGCGAGGAGATCTCGAGGTCGTTGACCGTGGCGACGCCGTTGCGCAGGATACGGCACTTCGTACCGCGCTTGACCTCGCCGTCCTGCACCATGACGCCAGCGATGTTGCCAAACTTGGAGGAGCGGAAGATCTCGCGGATCTCGGAGTGGGAGGTGACGACCTCCTCGTATTCCGGCTTGAGCATGCCCTTGAGTGCGGCCTCGATGTCTTCGATCGCCTTGTAGATGACCGAGTAGTACTTGATCTCCACGCCCTCGCGCTCGGCGAGGTCCGCGACCTGACGGTTCGGACGCACGTTGAAGCCGATGATGACGGCCTTGTCGACCGTGGCGAGGTTGACGTCGTTCTGCGTGATCGCGCCGACGCCGCGGTGGATGACCTGGATGCCGACCTCGTCGGACACCTCGATCTTCATCAGGGAGTCTTCCAGCGCCTCGACGGAGCCGGACGAATCGCCCTTGATGACGATGTTGAGCATGTCGACCTCGGACTTGGCGAACTGCTCCTTGAGGGACTCGAGCGAGACGACCTTGCGGCGCTTGGCGAGCTGCGCGGCGCGTTCGGTGGCCTGACGCTTCTCGGCGATCTGGCGCGCGGTGCGGTCGTCCGGGGCGACGAGGAACAGGTCGCCTGCGGTCGGCACGGAGGTGAGGCCGAGGACCTGCACCGGCGTGGACGGGCCGGCTTCCTGCATGTGGTTGCCGTTCTCGTCGAGCATCGCGCGGACGCGGCCGTACGAGGTGCCGGCAACGATCGCGTCGCCGATGTGCAGGGTGCCCTGCTGGACGAGCACGGTCGCCACGGCGCCGCGGCCCTTGTCGAGTCGCGCTTCGATGGTGGCGCCGCGGGCGTCCATATCCGGGTTCGCACGCAGGTCGAGATCGGCGTCGGCGGTGAGCAGGACGGCTTCGAGGAGCTTGTCCACGTTGATGTTCTGCTTCGCGGAGATGTCGACGAACATGGTGTCGCCGCCGTACTCCTCGGCCACGAGACCGAACTCGGTGAGCTGGCCGCGCACCTTCTCGGGGTTCGCGCCCGGCTTATCGATCTTATTGACGGCCACGACGATCGGCACGTGGGCCGCCTGCGCGTGGTTGATGGCCTCGACGGTCTGCGGCATGACGCCGTCGTCCGCGGCCACGACGATGATCGCGACGTCGGTGATCTCGGCACCGCGGGCACGCATGGCGGTGAACGCCTCGTGACCCGGGGTATCAAGGAACGTGATCTTGCGCTTCTCGCCGTCGAGGTCGACGGTCACCTGGTACGCACCGATACGCTGCGTGATGCCGCCGGCCTCACGTGCGACGACGTTGGTCTGACGGATGGTGTCGAGCAGCTTGGTCTTACCGTGATCGACATGGCCCATGACGGTGACGACCGGCGGACGCGGCTTGAGGTTCTCGTCCTCCTGCAGCTCCTCCTCGTCCAAGTCGATGTCGAACTGCTGGAGCAGCTCCTTGTCTTCCTCTTCGGCGGAGACGATCTTGATGTTCCAGCCGATCTCCTCGCCGAGGATCTGGAAGGTGGACTCGTCGAGCGACTGCGTGGCCGTGGCCATTTCGCCGAGGTGGAACAGCACGGTGACGAGGGCCGCCGGATTGACGTTGATCTTCTCGGCCAGATCGGCGAGGGATGCGCCCTGACGCAGGCGGACGGTCTGCCCGTTGCCGGTCGGGATGCGCACGCCGCCGATGACCGGGGCCTTCATCTCCTGGAATTCCTGACGCTTCGCAAGACGGTTCTTACGCGCCTTCGAGGACTTGCCGCCCTGACGGCCGAACGCACCGGCCGCACCGCCGCGACCGCCACGGCCGCCGCGCGCGGGACCGTTGTTCGGCGCGCTGTTCTGACCGGCGCCGGCACCGAAGCGGTTGCCGCCGCCCTGGCCCGGACGAGCGCCCTGCGCACCGCCCTGACCCGGACGGTTGTGGCCCCACTGGCCCGGACGCGGCGCGCCCTGGCCGCCCTGACCCGGACGACCGTTGCGGAAGCCACCGCGGCCGCCGCCCTGACCCGGACGACCGCCACGGCCACGGCCGCCTTCGGAATTGTTCGCGGTCGGACGCGCCATCGGATGCGGACGCGGGATGTCGCCCGGCGTCGGGGTGCGCATGCCCTGCTTGCGGCTGAACGGATTGTTGCCCGGACGCGGGCCCGGGGTCGGCGCGGCGCCGGCCTGCGGCTGGCCCTGCGGACGCGGCGCGTGCGGGGTCGGCGCGGACGGACGGACGCCGCCGTTGTTGCGCGGCTGCTGGCCGTGGTTGCGTTCGTTGCGCGGCTGTTCGTTGCGTTCGCCGCGCTCGTTGCGGAAACGACCGCCGTCACGACGCTGCTCGCGATTATCGCGACCGTCACGGCCGTCACGGGACGGACGGCCGTCATGCTGCGGACGCTGGCCGTGCTGTGCGTGCTGGGACTGGCCGGGCTTCGGTGCGGCCGGACGCGGCGCGGACGGTACCGGGGCCGGAGCGGCGGGATGCGCGGCCGGAGTGTGACCGGACGCGGTTGCCGGGGTCGGCACGGCCACCGGCTTGGTGGCCTGCGGCGCGTGATTGGCATGGGCCGCAGGAGCATTCTGGGCGTGGCCGCCCTTGGCGGCGTTGCCGGTATTGGTATTGCCGGCATTGTCCTTCTGGAACGATGCCTTGAGCCGGCGGACGACCGGCGGTTCCACGGTGGAGGAGGCGGACTTGACGAACTCCCCCATGTCCTTCAGTTTCGCAAGGACATCCTTGCTTTCCACGCCAAATTCCTTGGCCAGATCATACACGCGCTGTTTCGCTGCCAATATATCTCCTATTCAAACCGCGCGTATCCCGGCGCGGTCACTGTTTGGTTGTCGAGAGCCTACCTTGTGTCATCGTGCGACGTCTCATCGTGCGACCATGATTGTGCTACCTCGTCATTCAAAATCAAGGCATGACCGTATGGCGCGACCATGCTCGGATTCCGTGACAAGCATACTCGTGCCGCTGGATGTGCGGGCGCGGCGCAACACGCCCGAATTGCACACATCCCGAAAACACCGTGGCTCCCCAATCGGGGAGCCACGTACCTGCGTCTATTCCGCCGCTTCGGCGGCCTTCTTCTTCGCGTGGGCCTCGGCCGACTCGATGCCGATCTTCCAACCGGTGAGCTTGGCCGCCAGACGCGCGTTCTGGCCTTCCTTGCCGATGGCAAGCGACAGCTGGTCGTCATGGATGAACGCGATCGCCGTCTTGTTCTTCTCGCTGATCACCTGCACGCCGGTGCACACGGCCGGCGACAGCGCGGACGCGACGAACTTCGCCGGATCGGCGGACCAGTCGACGATGTCGATCTTCTCCGGGCCGAGGTTCTCCATCACCGCACGCACGCGCGCGCCGCCAGGGCCGATCAGCGCGCCCTTCGGGTTGACGCCTTCGGTGTTGGCGCGCACCGCGATCTTGGTGCGGGCGCCGGCCTCGCGGGCGATGGCCATGATCGACACGGCGCCGGACACGAGCTCCGGCACCTCGCGTTCGAACAGCTGGCGCACGAGCTCCGGGTGCGAGCGGGACACGACGATCTCCGGACCCTTGAGGCCGCGGGCCACGTTCACGACGTACACGCGCAGACGCTCGCCGTGGTGGTAACGTTCGCCCGGCACCTGCTCGCGGCGGGGCAGGATCGCCTCGACGTCGCCGATGGCGATGTGCACGTTGGTCGGATCCTTGGCGTCCTGCTGGACGATGCCGGTGACGAGCTTGCCCTTCTGCCCGGAGAACGCGCCGAACACGCGATCGTCCTCGGCCTTGCGGAACAGCTGGGTGAACACCTGACGTGCGGTGGCTGCGGCCAGTCGGCCGAAGTCGCGCGGGGTGTCGTCGTATTCCTCGCCGAGCGTCGGCGCGGGGTGCGGGTTGTCCTCGGTGGGTTCGCCCGGGATTTCGTCCTGCGCCCACACGGTGAAGGTGCCAGCGCGGTTGTCGAGCTCGACGCGCGCGTGCTTGGCGGCATGCGGGGTCTTGAGGTAAGCGAGCCGCAGCGCTTCGGACAGCGCTGCATCCAGCGTCTCGGGATCAATGCCCTGCTCGGCGGCGAGTTGATGCATTCCTGACAGGTCAAGTTCCATGGTCAAGACCTCCTATGTGAAGTTATGTTCCGAGCGCTAGGGCCCTATGGTCACAGTCAGATATTAGTGTAAGGGCTTATGCAGACACGTCATCGGGTTTCCTTGCGCAGCCGTACGGCGCTCCGCCGCATGTTCGCCGCGGTTTGCACGGTGACGGCGCTCACCTCGCTGACGGCGTGTTCCGCGCCTCGGTACGCCGGTCGGGCCGAGTCCGAGCAGCGGCTCAGCGCATGCGAGACCGCGTATTACGGCGCAGCCGACGCACGCGATGCGTTGGCCGACCAGCCCGACGTCGTGCGGTATCTGACGGCCGTGTCCGCACGGTCGCGGTGGATCGACGTCGCCGCGCAGTGCGCCGATCGGTTCACGGAGGGCGTGATCCGTGCCGCCCAGTCGCGGCATATGGCCGTTGCGCTGGCCGGCAAGTACGGTATCGGCGACATTGTCGACATGTCCGTTGACGACGCGTCCGATGACGGTACCGATTACGGTACCGATTACGGTACCGATTACGGCACCGTCGATCCGGCGGGACTGGCGTTGGACGATCTTGCGTCGGCATCGATCGCCGCGTCGGCGTTGCGTACGATGGCCTCGGCCGAGGACCGTGCCGGATTCTCCGTGGAGATCCTGACCGCACGCAGTACGACGGACGACGCGACGCTGTCCGTCGCCGACGCGCACAAGGCGGCCGGCGAACGACTGATCGCACTGGCGAACGATGCCGACGGCGCGTCGGACACGACGACCGACAGTACCGACGATACGGATTCGCGGCAGACGGACGGCGACTCCGACGGCACCGCCGACTCGTCGTCAACAAACGACGGCGCTGCTGCAGCATCCAATGACCCCCGTCGCAAGGTGTACAACGCCGACACGCTGCTCGCCCACCCCGACGACATCGTCGATCCGGCCACCGGCCTGCTCGCATCCACGTACGCCGTCGTCGAAGTCACCTGCGCCCGCGAGGAGCTCACCGCCATGGCCGCCGAGACCAGTGCGACGAACGCCGGCTCCTCCGCCGGTACCACCGCATCATCCGCCTCGACCGACGCATCCGACGCGACGCACGACGACGCCACGGCAGCCGACGCCGACGATGCGGCCGACACCCACGCGGCATCCCTGCGCGCCGTCGCCCGCCTAGTCGAGTCCCGTCTCGTCCGAGCCTTCGCCGCCGGCTACCCCACCACCGACCACGCCCTCTTCGACTAGCCCACCCGCATAACCCCACCTCCCCCAACGGACATACAGCCGATCAACACCCCCAAATCGGCTGTATGTCCGTTAAGGATGTCCGTTAAGGGAATACGGCAGGGAACTCGAGACACCCCATTCCTCAGAGCATCCCGCTCCAACGCGCCGCCCCCCCTCCTAACGGACATACAGCCGATTTCACCCCGCTAATCGGCTGTATGTCCGTTAAGACAAAGGAGCCGGGGAACAGCGGCCACGTATTGGACGTCGTTAGCAGGCGACCAGTCCCCTCACGCCATGAGCATGTGCAACCCGGTCATCACGAACATCGCGATGAAGCTCGTGGTCGCCAGCGTGAACCCGGCGAGCTTCGCATTGCCGATCACGCGATCGGTGAACAGCGTGCAGAACACGGCCGTCGGCGCAAAGCACATCAGCGCCACCGCCTGCCGCGTCGTCGCGTCGAGCGGCAGCAGGAACCACGCCGCCAGCGCGAACAGCACGCCGAACGGCAGCCGCCATCCGACCACCTGCAGCAAATCACGCACGTCATCCCGCGTCGCCGGCAGTTCCATGAGCATCCCGACCATAAGCATCGAGCAGAACGGATTCGCGTTGGCGACCGGCGTCAGCACGTCGGACAGCAGCGTCGGGATCGGCAGGTCGAGCAGCACCACGATGGTCATGACCATGTACATGTCGAACGGTCCGGACTTGAGGAATCCCAACGCGACGGCCCGCAGCCGCGCGAGCGTCGCGGCCCGGCGCGCCGACGCCGTGGCGGGACGCGGCGGCGCCGGCAGCGTGGGAGCGTCGCCGGCGTGCTGTTCGGTCAGCGGGCGGTTCGGATCGACGTGCAGCAGCGACGTGGTCATGACGTTGCTGCCGGCGGTGGTCATGATCGCGTTGCCGATGTCGAACATCGCGCCGATCACGATCGCCCCGCCACCGTAGAACGCCTGCAGCAGCGGGAAGCAGAAGTTGCCGATGTTGTATCCGGACGAGTTGAGCATGAGAAACGCGCGGTCCGCGACCGGCCGGCGCCGCGTCGCCCAGTACACGAACGGCACCGGCACGAATGCCGCGAGGAAGCCGAACAGCGTGACCCACAGCAGGTCGACGCTGTGCGGATTCGTGGCGAACGATACGAGGATCGCCGCCGGCAGCGTGCAGTCGAACACGACGACCTGCATGATGCGGTAGTCGCGCGGTTTGAACATCCCGCAGCGTTTGAGCAGGTATCCGAACAGGATGATGAGGAGGAATGTGGTTGGTTTCAACAGTTGCGACATCCTCGTTCGCCTCGCTTTATGTCGTGTGGTCGTCGTTGCGGTCGATGCGCGATCCGCGGCGACCGGCCGGGCCGCATGTCAGAGCGCGTGTCGTTTGACGTGACGACGGTACGGTTTCTATGATTGTTTAACGCTAAGCCTACCCGTTGCAGCCGAACTGTCAAGCCGCGCGTCCCATCGCCGAACCGAACACTTATCATGAACACTATGAACGATCAGCCGCAACACGCCTCACCGTCCGTCACGCACGATGCAACCGTCGCCCACAACACCGCCAACGGGCCGGCGACCTTGGCCGACATCGCCCGCGCCACCGGATTCTCGCTGATGACCGTCTCGAACGCGCTGCGTGGCAAACCCAAGGTCAGCGCGGCGAACCGCGAGCGCATCCGGCAGGTCGCCCGCGAGATGGGCTATCAGGCCAACGTGGCCGCCACCACGCTGCGCAGCCGCCGCAGCGGCATCATCCAAGTCGTGGTCGACGACTTCGAGGTCCCGTTCCACGCGCGCATCGCGAAATACCTGACCCTGGCGGCGGCCGAACGCGGCTATCAGGTCGTCGTGCGGCAGTCGCAGTCCGCACGGGAGGAGGTCAAGGCGCTCAACCCCGGCCCCGGCCTGATCTACGACGGCATCATTCTCGACGCGCCGAACATCACCGAACGGCAGGTGATCGAACACGGCACCGGACGCCCGGCGATCGTGATCGGCGACTGCGGATCGTTCGTCAACGTCGATTCGATGGACACCGCGTGCGCGCAGGGCGCGGCGGCCGCGGCCGAACACCTGATACAGGCCGGATGCCGACGGCTATTCGTATTGGGCGCCGCGCACCCGGACGATCAGGAGGCCGGGCACGGCGGCGGCAACGGATTCGGCCCGAGTCGACTTGCCGGCGTCATGGATGCGCTGGCGGCGCATGGACTGACGTTGACGCGCGATCAGTGCATCAACTGTCCGTGGTCGTCGGATGGCGGCGAACAGACGGCGGACATGCTGTGCGACCGATTCGCGACTGCGTCGGCCACGTCCGTTGCGGCGGCTACGGTGCGCGTACCGGACGACGGAACGACTTATGCAGCGTCGGACGACGCGTATGCACACGGCTGGGGTGCGGACGTCGGCATGCTCTGCATGACCGATATGATCGCGATCGGCGCGTTGCGACGGTTCGGCGAACGTGGCGTCCGCGTGCCGCAGGATGCGAAACTGATCGGCTTCGATGGCATCCCGTTCTCCGCCTACACGAGCCCGTCGATCAGCACCGTGGAAATGGACGTGCCGGCCATGGCCGCCACGGTCGTCGACCGCATGATCGCCCTGATCGACCGCAACCGCAACAGCAGCAACCACGACGGCAGCACAGACAACGATGGCAACGACGCGGACATCAACGGTACAGGCACCGACGGCATCATGCACGCACACATCCCGTTCCGTCTCATCCCCCGCGAATCCACCGCCGACTGACGCATACACACCTCCATACCCCCACCTCCGCGCCGCACCTCCGCGCAAATGCCCCTCCTCCAACACGCTTCCTCAATCTCCCAGCTCCCCCTCCCCTTAACGGACATACAGCCGATTTCACCCATGAAATCGGCTGTATGTCCGTTAAGAGGCTAAGCGGGCTGAGAGCTGCGAAGAGTTCAGACCCCAAAGATGCAACAGCAACGAACCCTAGAAGAACGAGAACTGCTTGCGGCTCACGGGGCATTCGATCTGCCCGGTGAGCTGGCTAAGCGAGTCAAGCCCGCCGCCCGGCGACTTGCCCGTCGAGCTCGACGAACCCTTGCCCGACGAGGACGACGAATCCGACGAACCGGAGTTCTTATCGGCAGTATCGGACTTGCCCGACGTACCGTCAGCGGCTCCGGAGCCGTTCGCCGTCGTGCCGGAACCATCCGTACCGTCGCTCGATCCATCCGAAGTCGTATCGGACGTCGCCGCGCCACCACGCTTCTCGGCCGGGCATTCGTCGGTCACCTTGCCATTCGAACCGATCTCGATGCCGTCGGCGTTCACGATCGGCGTGGTCACCACGTCAAGCGCCTGCGCGGCCTTCGCGCTCACACGCACGGTGTACGACAACGTCAGCGTCTCCCCCGGGGCGATCCACTGCTGGTCGTACACGACATACTGGCGATCGTACAGGCTGGCGGCGTTGATGCGCCACGTGTCCGCATCCGCCTGCACCGTCGTGATCTCGCCGCCGTACGGCGCGGTGATCACCACACGGTATTTCATGCCGCCGCGGGGGTCCTCGTCGCTCTGCTGGCCGCCGGTGACGAAGTCGGGCAGTTCCGCGGCCTGCTTCGCGGTCAACGTGTTCTTCATGGTGAACGTGACCGTGTATTCATCGCCGAGCTGGTCTTCGGTGTACTGCCCGAGCTGCGTGCCCTGCACCGGTTGCGTGATCGCGTCGTTGAGCGATCCGGTGGCCGCAGCCTTGTCGGCGGCGAGCTCGTCGCCGCAGGTCTTCGTCACGGTGGTCGTGGTGCGCAGATACCAGTCCTGCTTGCCCATCTGCAGTTCGGACAGATAAATGCCGCTTTGCGGTATGGTCTCGTCGGCCGACAGCTGGCCGCTGGCCTTGTCGTCGATGAGGCCGGTGTCGATGAGCGCCTCCTGCTCGGCGTCATCCTTCATCCACAGCTTGAGGTGACCGTTGGCACTGGTGTCGCGGATGGCCTTGAGCAGCGCGGACGCCGACGACGGGCCGACGTTGCCGAGCACGTGCGTCATGATCTCCTGCGCGGCTTCGGACACGTACTTGTTCTGTTCGGCGAAGTCGGAGTGTTCGCGGTACAGTTTGTCGAGCAGGAACGAGACGGTGCTGGTGCCGTCGAGCGTGGTGCCGTCGGACAGGCTCACCGATCCGGTCGCGCCGAGCAGGGACTGCAGGAACACCGGATCGAGTGCGATGACGCCGGCCACGTTCTTCTTTTCGTTGCCCTTTTGGTGTTTCCACAGGTAGACGTTGAGTTTGGCCACACGTTCGAATTCCGGATCGATCGTGGTGGTGGCCGGGTACTGGTCGAACGTCGTGCCGAACACGTCGCGTTCCTTGAGGACGAGATCGTCCATCGGCTCATCGGGGATGTCCCAGTCACCGCTGGTGGCGAAGTCGCCGATGGTGACCTTGCCATTGTCGGCCGTGATCGGCGCGACGGTACCGACCATGCCGCCCGAGGACCGCAGTTCGGCCGGGTTCTGCACGAGCACGAGGTACGTGCGTTCGCCGTCCGCGCCGAGCAGCTGCGGCATGAGATTGACGAGCTGATCGTATTCGCCGAGCGTCGAGTCGGCGGTGGCGAGTGCGTCCTGTTCGATCTGCAGCAGCTGCGCGATCTTACTGATACGCGGCGTATCGATGGCCTTGAGTTGCGTCAGCTGGTCGGCGATATCCGTATGCGCCTGCTTGACGATGTCCGGCATCTTCATGAGCGGGCTGACGTCGACGGTGCCGTCCTTCATCAAGAAGCCCTGCAGCTGCTTGGCGAGATTGAGCAGATCGGTGAACGGCCCGTCCACCAGCGTGCCGATCGAGTCGGTCATCTCGCGTGCCGCGGCGAGATCGGATTCGTATCCCGTGCGTTCGGCGAGCCACGTCCATTTCGCGGAGCTCATTTCGTCACGCAGCGAACGCGATGCGGACACCAGTTCCGTCGCGGATTTGGCAACGTCACCGCCGCCGCAGCCGAGCGCGCTGTTGGCCAGGTCCTCGCCTGCGTCGAGCATACGATTCGCGTCACGCACCATCGCGAACGCCGACGATCCGTAGAACACCACGAACGACAGAATCAGGCCGCCGATCAGCGCCACGACGGACAGTACGATATGCCGGGGATTCAGCCATTGCGCCAGCTGCTCGCGCCCTTCTCGCTGAGCGTGTCGTGGACTTTTGGATCGCATGGGCACCTCGTCTCCGCATCGCCGGGTTGTTACTATGGCCGTTGCCGTGACCCTACCAGAGTACGGTCAGAGCCCGATATTAGCGCGAATCGGCTGTCTTGCCCATCGTCGGAGCCATGCAACGGCCCATTTTCACGAAACCCGCCGTCCGCCCCGTCCGTCTGCCATCCGCCTGTCCGCCCGCCCGCCGATTACCCGTCGTCACGGCCACGCGCACCGCTTTCAGTCTGCTTTCAGGTTCCTCGTAGCGGTATAACAGTATTACGCAAGAAAACATCCACATAGTACGGTCATAGTGTTGCCACGGGATGCCTTCGCCGTTCGGCGGCCTGTTTGGCGGCATCCCGGCCAACGCTAACCGGTGGTCGCGCCGTTCGCCGAGCCGTTTCCTCCAATGACGGAACAGTTCCGCGGGCCAGTGCGGCCGCAAGAGAACTGGAGAAGTCGCATGTTCGTTCTCAAGAACGCCTGGGCTCAGCTCATGCGCCACAAGTGGCGCACGCTGCTGACCACGCTGATCGCCCTGCTTGTCGCTTTCGGAGCGCTGTTCGGGCTGGCATTGCAACAGGCGAATGACACGGCCGCCACCGATTACGATGCGCTCGCCCCCGCCTCCGTCGTCCGCATGACCGCAAAGCAAAGCGCACAGTATAACGGCGCGGACGTCTCATGGGTGAAGCACTATCTGACCACGTCGAATTACAACGATTACTACAGCATCGTCACCGGTCAGAGCATCACACTGTCCAACGTGAACGCCTCCATGTCCGTGCCGGTGCGGCAGACCAAGGATTCCATCCAAGCCATCGCCGGTACGGATGACCAGGATGCGGACAAGACCGGCGGCGAATTCACGCTCAAGGCGTTCACCTCGGTGCAGACCGCGCGCGACAATGAACTCGGCCGCTACACCGTGGTCAAGGGCAAGCACCTGAGCTACTCAGGCAAGGCCCCGAAGGGCGCGCTCATCTCGCAGGCGCTGGCCGACAAGAACAACCTCAAGGTCGGCGACGAGATCACCGTCGCCAGCCCGTCCGACGCGTCGAAGACCGTCAAGCTCACCGTGCGCGGCATCTACATCTACAACGATGCCACCGCCCCGGCCGGCAAAGGCTCGGACGCGAAGCTCGCCAAGGACAACCGCGACAACGCGATCTACGTCGCCTACGCCACGCTGTACGAATCCGGCATCACCAACGAGGAGGCCACCGACTGGTCCAAGCCGAACCTGAGCTACGTGTTCGAGTTCTCGAGCATGTCCGACTACAACAAGTACAAGGCCAAGGCCGCCAAGAAGGTAGCCGACGGCTACGAGATCGCCTCGCCGACCATCGACGCCTACGAGGCCAAGGTCGCGCCGCTCAAGGCGCTGGTGTCGCGTGTGGGCGTCGCCACGACGATCGTGCTGCCCATCGTCGGCGGCGTGCTGCTGCTCGCGTTGGTGTTGCTCGGCGTGACACGCCGGTCGAACGAGATCGGCATGGCGCTGGTGTCCGGCGTGACGCGCGGCCGTATGGGCTGGCAGTTCATGGTCGAGGTGTTCCTGCCGACGCTGGTCGGTCTCGCGATCGGTCTGCTGGCCGGCGGGTTCGGCGCGAAGCCGCTGGGCGCGGCGCTGACCGGCGGCTACAGCACGCCGATGACGGCGGCGATCATGTGGCGTGTGGTCGGACTCGGCGTGGCGGCCGCGATCGTGCTGGCGATCATCGCCGCGATCCGCGTGGCGTGCTTCGGCAACGCGGCGCTGTTCCGGTCGCGTGACACGACCGCTACGCCGTCCGTTGACACGCAGAACTCGGCCGATACGACCGACGACACTTCCGATACGGTATCCGACAACGCGCAGCAGGAGGCGTGACGATGAGCGACAAAACCACCGATCAGGACATCACCAACGACGTTGCCGACGTTTCCGGCGACGAGCAGGACACGACCGTGACCGACGCGAGCACCGACACGACCGTTGAGACGACCGCGGACGCGACCACCGATGCGGGCGACACGAACGACGCGAACGCCGTGCAGTTCAGCGTCGTCTTCGATGATGATGACGCGACCGATATCACGGTCGATACTGACGTCGACGACGTCGCGTCGGTCGCGCTCGGCGATGCTGCGGACGCTGACGATACTGACGACGCTGACGTTCCATCGGCTGAGGCACCGTCCGACGACGACACCGACGACGATGCATCAGTCGAGCCAGCCGCATCCGACGATCAGGCCGATGCATCATCCGACGACGTGGCCGCGGCGAACGCGGCGCGCGTCAACGAAACACTGGCGCTGGGACGCACTGACGAGAGCGCCAAGGTCACGGCGACCGCCGCCGCTCCCGAAACCGTCGCCGAGCACACGTCCCTGCGCCTGTCCGAGCGACTCGACAAGGAGCTGCGCGGCAATCACGCCGACAAGGTGCTCAAGTCCTACCCATCGCTCGCTCTCAACAAGGTGACGGTCACCGACGGCAAGACCGGCCACAACACGCTGGATCGCGTGTCCGCGGACTTCTACGCGCGCCACATCTACGCGATCGAGGTCGACAGCGACGACGAGCGCGTCGCGCTGCTCAGCGTGATGACCGGCCTGATGCGGCCGACCGACGGCGCGGTGATGAACAAGAGCCTCAACGTGCTCGAGATCGAGCCGGGCGAGCTGCGCGGCCACCGTCTTGGCGTGATGCCGCAGCGCTATGCGGTGCGCGAGGATCTCAGCGCCGAACAGAACGTGCGGTACGCGATGGACGCCTCCGGACGCACGTTCCTCAAGCCGAAGCCGGTGATCGCCCGCGAGCTGCTCGCGAAGGTCGGGTTCGACGTCGATACGCCGAACATGCCAGTCGGCAAGCTGCCGCTCGTGCAGCAGCGTCTCGTCGCGATCGCGCGTGCCATCTCCTGCGACGCCGAGGTGATCATCGCCGACGAACCGACCGGCGGCCTGAACGCCGACGACAGCGTCACCGTGCTCAAGGCCCTGATCGCGCTCACCCGTGACAAGGATCCGAAGCGCTGTGTGATCGTGCTCACCGACGATCTCGAGGTCGCCGAAGTCACCGAGCGCACCACTCACCTCGACTAGGCGCCGGTTGGTCGGCTGCACGCGGCCGGGCAAGGCCGTGCGCAGCCGACCAACCGATGGCATACGGTCACACAGCCGTATGCCATCACGATCGTGTCACCCACGACTACATATAGAAAACGGACTTACAGCCGATTCCCTCCCAGTTATCGGCTGTAAGTCCGTTTTCTTATTCCGTCCTCACTCAGACTTCTGCGCCCGTTCCGGTTGCGGTCAACCGGAACGCATCATGTAACGAATCAGTTTTGCACATTTGTTTCAGCATCGCTGCCTCCGGTCGTACCCGCTACCGAATCATCACCGGTAGTGCCGCCTGTGTCATTGTTATTGCCGGAATTGTTCGAGTTGCTGTTGTTATTCGAGTTGTTCGAATTATTGTCATTGGTGTTATTACTGCTGTTGTTCGAATTGCCGTTATTACTCGAATTATTATTGCTCTGATTTCCGGTATTGCTATTGCCGTTATTCTGGGTATTATTTGGAGCAACCGGCGTAGTGGTGTTGGTCTGAGGCGTAGTCGTCGTACCCTGCTGCGTCGTATCGGTTGTCGTATCCTGCTGTTGCTGGGCTGCGGCATTCTGATCGGCCAGTGCCTGTACGGACGCGTTTACATCGTCGCTGGCGGTTTGCAACGACTGCATGGCTTCCTGAAGAGCCTTAGTATCAGGATCATCCTGCTTCAGCAGTGCGGTCGCCGTGTCGATGGCGGTTTGTAGTGCGGAACGAGTGGAATCGTCAGCGACGTTATACAGGCTGCTATCAAGCAATACCTGTGCGTCATCGATTGCGGACTGCAGCTGCTTCTTGGCTGCAGCCTTGTCGCTTTCGATCTTCTTGGCCTGACTGTCGGTCACTGCGGTGGCAGCATCCGACACGGTCTTGGCCGATGCTTTGAGTGTTTCAGCGGTTGTCGCGGCTATCTTTGCGCGGCTCTTCAACACGGCAGTGCTCAGATCACTGGAGCATTCCTGCACAGCATCTACGGATTTCGCCGCGGTAATCGCGTCTTTCAGCGCTTCAACGGTAGATTTATCGGCAACCTGAGACGCCGTGATCTTCTGTGCAGACTGCACGTTCTTTATGGCCGTCTGCAGGGCGTTCTCAGCATCAGTATAGCTGCCATAAGCTTTCTGGCATGCGGCAAGCGCCGATGACTTATTACCGGCGTCTTCCTGATTCCTCCATATCAGTACGCCGCCAATCACAAGGGCCGCGACGATAATTACCGCAACGACTGCGATGATGATTCGGGCAGTATCGCTGATCCCTTTGTTCTTGTTAGGATGAGCCTTTTTCGGAGCGGACTCAGCACTATCGGTAGTTGCAGGCTGGATGACGGGAATGTCGTCGATTTCCTGAATGTCATCGGCTGGAGCAAAACCGCCGACGTCTTCCAAGTGAAGCGTCTTGGTCGCACTGGCGTCATGTGTGCCCGGAGTGGACGGGAACAGCGGCATGCCCTCATATGCAGGACCAGCGTTCGTTGTCGCGGCCTGTTCCGCATTGGGAAACACAGTGGTTGCTGCAGCGCCATCGGTCGCAGCGGTCTGGTTCCCATTGGATACAGATGCGAAGTCCAGCGGGGGAATATCCCAGAACGTATCGACGATGTCCCGGGCTCCCGACTGCTCCTCGGGGGTGACGGATGCTGCGTTGATTGCGGGGACATCCGTGGGCTGAGTAGACGTCTGGACCGGTGGTTTCGGTATGTCGCGAGAAGTCGTTACCAACGTCGACGGATCATTCATGGTTGACGGAGTAACCGTCGTGTGGGGGGTATCGGTTGCGGCTGCCGACTGAGTATTGTTTGCAGCTGCCGCGTTGATGACGGCATTGTCGAGGTGCAGGGTATCGTGAGCCTGCTTGGACGGCGCTATCGGGAATCTGAGATCCAGATCTTCCTCGTTGCCGCCAGTACCGCTTTCATGCTCATCGGTCATCCGTATGCCACCTCTTCATCGCTGATTCATTACGTCAATACTGTATGCATCTTAGCGGTGGCACTAGGCATTCTGGGGATTCCCTTGGTCTTCTCCAAGGAATGTTTACGGGGGTGTTGTGTCTCGTGTGCGTGCGGACCCTGAAGATCTGTTGTTCGGTTGTTGTCCGGATGTAAAAGGACCCCGGGAGCGTTACCGCTCGACCGGGGTCCAAACAAGTTGAATGCGGCGGCGTGCTACTCTCCCACACCCTATCGAGTGCAGTACCATCGCCGTGCCAGGCCTTAGCTTCCGGGTTCGGAATGGGACCGGGCGTCTCACCTGGGCCATGACCGCCGCAAA
>NZ_WBSM01000006.1 GCF_009299505.1 Bifidobacterium ramosum
GTCGGCGAAGCCGACTGAGGGGAGCGCTATGTAAACCTACAGTTTATACATCATGAACCATAATCATGCATAAACCCATCCATTCCAACGTATTTGCAACATATCATAGTCGTCGCAACAACGTACGGATAATGAATATACAGAGAGGACACGCATGGGTCGTATGTCATCACCGTTCCCATCCTCCGCCGCAGTGTCCGCGACCGCCGCCACCATCGCCGCGGCCGTCGCCTCGTTCCTCGCCGGCATGGACGTGCTCATCGTCAACGTCGCGCTGCCCACCATTGCGGCCGATCTCGGCGGCGACATGGCGGTTCAGCAGTGGGTTGTCGACGGCTACACGCTGCTGTTCGCCGTGCTGCTCCTGCTCGCCGGCAGCCTTGCCGACCGGTTCGGCGCGAAACGTGTGTTCCTCATCGGCGCGGCCTTGTTCGGGCTCGTTTCGCTGTTTTGCTCGTTCGCGTGGTCGATGGCGGCGCTCGTGGCCGGACGCTGTGTGCTCGGCGTCGCCTCGGCGCTGATCCTGCCGGCATCCATGTCGCTCATCAACGAGGCGAACCCCGACCCGCGTCGTCGCGCATGGGCGCTCGCCCTGTGGGGTGCGGGCGGCGCGTCGGCCTCGGCGGTGGGGCCGCTGCTCGGCGGCCTGCTCACGCCGATCCACTGGAGTCTCGTCTTCGCGATCAACGTGCCGTTCTGCCTGTTCCTCCTCGCGCTTGCGCCGCGCATCGCGCCCTCGCCGCGCCGGCCCATCCGCTTCGACGGGCTCGGCCAGACGCTTGCGCTGGCCGGACTGAGCGCGCTCGTCGCCGGCATCATCGAAGTCGGCGCGATCGGCCTTACGGTTCCCGCGACGCTCGTGCTGCTAGGGGTCGGTGTCCTCGCGCTCGCCCTATTCGTGCTGTCGCAGGCCAAGGTCGCCGCCCCGATGATGCCGCTCGACCTGTTCCGCATCCGCGGCATGCAGGTCGCGTTGCAGATCGGCTTCATCATGATCTTCAACTGGTACGGCATGGTGTTCATCTGCACGATGTTCCTGCAGAACGAACGGCACATGGGTGCGTTCGCCGCGGGCCTCGTGTTCGTGCCGTCCGCATTCGTCACGATCATCGGCAACCTGATCGGCGGGCGCATCATCACCGCACGAGGATCGCGGTTCTCGATCACGTTGGGGCTCGCGATCATGATCGCCGGATTCCTGTTCGAATTCCTCACCCCCGCGCCGATCCCCGTATGGGTGGTCGCGACGGGCTTAAGCGTCGTCGGCTTCGGTGCGGCCATCACCACGCCCGCCGCGGCCGGCGTCGTCCTGCGTTCCGTCGACCCCGCGCAGGCCGGCATCGCATCCGCCATGTTCAACACGTTCCGTCAGGTCGGCGGCGCGATCGGCGTGGCCGTGTTCGGCGTCATCGCCACATTCCTGCCCTCACTGACACTCGCCCTGCGCTCCGTGTTCCTCGCATCCGCGCTGCTGCTCGTCTACGTGCTCGCCTTCGAATTGCTGCGTTGGCGCGAGCGGTGACCGCCAGCCGCTCACGATGAGGCGTTGATGAGTGGTTCCCGCAAACTGAGAGGCAGTTTTCGCCATGGGCGGGGGTCTTTCGCGAAACTGAGAGGCAGCTGTCCGTGACATTCGGGGCTCGAATCACGGATAATCGGCCGTCGGCGGTCCGTTATCGGGAGAGGGCTGCCTCTTAGTTTCGCGAAAGACCCCCGCGCCAGTGGGAATCTGCCTCTCAGTCTGCGAAAGACCGGCAATCCTGACGGCCCCGACGCCCGCAAGGGGTGCGGCCGGGAGGCCATTGCCGTCGGAACATCACGGGACATCATCATGCGGATACGCCGACGCGCGGCGAGGCCCCAACCGGTAGCGTGGGTCACATGGTGCAATGGGATTCCGAACAGTATCTGCGATTCAGGGCCGAACGCACGCAGCCGGCGCGCGACCTGGCCGCGCAGCTGCCGCCCGACGACGGGTCGGTCACGCGTGTGCTCGACATCGGCTGCGGGCCGGGCAACAGCACCGCCGTGCTGCGCGAACGCTACCCGAAGGCCGCCATCCTCGGCGTTGACAATTCACCCGAGATGATCGAAGCCGCCCGCGCCGCCCACCCCGACATCGACTTCGCAATGTGCGACGTCGCCTCATCCGCGCTCGACGCCCTGCCATCCGACTTCGACGTGGTCTTCTCCAACGCGTGCATCCAATGGGTGCCCGACCATCACCGGCTCATCCCTGCGCTGCTCGATCGGCTCAACCTCGGCGGCACGCTTGCCGTGCAGACTCCGATGAACTACGAGGAGCCGATCCACCGCATTATCGGTCAGATCGTCCACTCGCCGCAATACGCTGACCGGCTGCCGCAAAGCCGCGAATTCTACAATCTCACGCCGTCTGACTACTGGGAGTTGCTGCACGCGTACGCCGCGCGGTTCCGCATGTGGAAGACGACGTATATGCACACGCTGCCTTCGCACGAGGCGATCATGGACTGGTATCGCGGCACCGGCATGCGCCCGTATTTGCAGGCATTGGACGACGATGCGGAGCGTGCCGCGTTCGAGCGTGCGGTATTCGCGCGGGCGCGGGATGCGTATCCGATGCAGTCGGACGGCAGCATCATCTTCCCGTTCCCGCGGTTCTTCTTCACCGCCGTGCGGTAGACGGCGGCCGCGTGCGGCGGTGCGTACGGGTATGCGGCGGCGCGTGTCGTGTCGCACGCTTGTCGGCTCGCGTTGATACTGTGCGGAGCCATGTGTTGCATGATGATGGGCGTCTGCCCGCAGACCGGCGGACTGCCCGGTCGGATCTAACGGGTCGGCGGAGCCATGCCCGAAGCCGGACATGGCCGAATCCGCTCGAATCCACCAATTTCGTCATTCATCATCCGTCATGGTTAGCGACATATGCCGTCGCGCCCCAACGCACCACCTGAACCGCGTGGCAAATGCACGCGCACGGGCGCATCATCGGCGGCGGCAATGTCCTGTCTGGAAAGCAAGAACACCGTACCCATGTCTCATAACACATCATCCGCATCGTCGTCGTTCGAACCCGACACCGACCCGCGCGAAGCCGGCTGGAAGCCGCGCGTCGCGCTCCTGCTCACCGGTCAGTCCTTCTCCCTGCTCGGTTCCAGCATCGTGCAATACGCCCTGTGGTGGTGGATCGCGCTGGAATGGAAATCCGGCTGGTCCATGCTGTTCGCCACCGTGTTCGGCGTGCTGCCGCAGGGCGTCGTCTCGATCTTCGGCGGCTCGATGGCCGACCGGTACCGCCGCAAGCCGCTCATCATGCTGCCCGACCTCATCATCGCGGCCGTCACCATCGTCCTGTCGTTCGCGTTCGCGCACGGCTGGGCCGGTCTGCCGATGCTGTTCGTCGTGCTGCTCATCCGCTCGGCCGGCGGCGGCGTGCAGACACCCGCCGTCCAGTCGTTCATCCCCGACATCACGCCGACCGGCAAGCTGCTGCGCGTCAACTCGGTCTTCGGCATGATCAACTCGGCCAATATGATCGTCGCGCCGGCCGTCGCCGCCGTGCTCATCAACGTGATGCCGCTGTGGTCGATCCTGCTGATCGACGTGACGACCGCGGTGATCGGCGTCGGATTCGTCGCGCTGATCCGCGTGCCGCGCAAGTCCGTCGCCGATACGGTCGATACGACCATCAACGCAGATTCCGCCGATGCAACGGCCAGCGCGGCCGACGTCCATCCGCTCGTCGCCGGCATCCGCCGCACGATGACCGATCTCAAGGCCGGATTCGCCTACACGATGCGGCACAACCACTTGAAGGGCGTGGTGCTCGGCGATGGCATGACCTGCCTGATGTCCGTCGCGCCGCTCAATCTCACGCTGCTGCTCATGACCCGTGAATACGAGGGTATCGACCTGAACCTCGGCGTCGTGAACCTGACCACGGCCGCCGACAAGCTCGCCGCCAACGAGTTGAGCCTGACCATCGGCATGCTGCTTGGCGGTGTGTTCATGTCGACGATCGGCGTGAAGATCATCCGCAATAACATGCATGTGATCGCGGGCGGCATTGCCGCGGTCGGCATCGCGGTCGTGGGGCTCGGCATCGCGCCCGGGCTGCTCAGCTACCTCATCATCAACGCGTTGTGCGGCGTCGCGTCAGCCGTCTGTGTGGGGCCGATGCGCACCGTCATTCAATCCGAGGCCGACGAGTCGATGGTCGGGCGCGTGTTCGGCCTCGACACCACGCTCTCCACGTTCGGCATGCCGGTGGGCATGCTCATCTTCGCGCCGCTCGCTGATATCATCCCGATCATGTGGGTGTTCGTTGCCGGCGGCCTGCTGACCCTGCCGGTCGCATGGTATGTGTGGCGGCTGTCGGGGGAGTGACGCGGAGATTGGTTCCCGGGATTCGCGTCCGTCATCCCGGGAACCGGAAACATGACATTATCGCACAAACGCACATGGCGATGTGGTGCGGTGTCGCGGTTTTCGCCGGGAAAACGAACATGGCCGGTTCCCGGGATTCCTGAGCCGAAATCCCGGGAACCGGCCATCGTTGAAAGATGCCGCCTTACTTGGCCAGCAGCTCCTTATAGTCCTTCGCCGCCTCGGCCAGCGCCTCATCGGTGATGCCGAACGCGCCGAAGGTCGCGAACGGCTTGACCCACGTCGCGCCGATGTAGTTCGCCGTGCCCTGGAACGGCACCAGCACCTGGTCGATCACGAACTTGTTCGCGCCGTCCGGCTGGTAGTTCGCCTCCGGCGAGCCGGTCGAGACGGCCACCTGGAACTCCTTACCCTCAAACGCGTGGCCTTCGGAGCCGTACGCCCAACCGTGCTGCAGCACCTCGTCCTCCCAGGTCTTGAGCAGCGCGGGGGAGGAGAACCACCACAGCGGGAACTGGAACACGATGCGGTCGGCGGCCTCGATGGCGGCCTGTTCGGCGGCGACGTCGATCTTGCCATCCGGGTAGAGCGCGTATTCGTCGCGCACGGTTACGTTGTCGAGTTCGGCGGCGGCGTCGGCCAGCGTCTTGTTGACGTGGGACTGGCTGTTGAGACCGGGGTGGAACACGAGTACCAGCGTCTTCATGATGTGTCTCCTTTGGTTGGATGGTATGCGGTTCGTGCCGCTCGTGATATCCCGGTCCGGGATATCACGAAACGGGATATGTATCGTCAAATACTACTTTCGCAGACGACACGCCGGGCGGTGTACCGCGTACGTTATGGGCGAACATCCAGGCTCTCGCCAACGGACATACAGTCGATTTCCACGGTGCGATCGGCTGTATGTCCGTTGGGGGAAGGTGATGATGACCGCCTGTCGGCCGCAATGCGGTATCTGATTCCGCTTCCTTAACGGACATACAGTCGATTTCGGCGGTGGAATCGGCCGTATGTCCGTTAAGGAAGCGGGGGCAAGGGGATTCGGAAAAAGCAGAGCGGTCGGGACGACCCGACGAACAAGTGCCCCGGATCAGATTCGAACTGACGACACCCGCTTTAGGAGAGCGGTGCTCTATCCCCTGAGCTACCGAGGCGCGAATGTCCATTGTACATGGTGATGCGGTCGGGTGGGACACGCCGCCGTGATTCGCGGATGTGGCGGGCCGATACGGGCGGTGAATGGGGATGATTCGTGAGGACGATGGCCGGCTCGCGCGCGGCACGCTAAGGTAGGGGAGCGCGCCGGCCGAACGTTGGGCCAATGATCATGCCGGCTGCGCAGGCAACGGCAGGGAGGATGTGATGAGTGGCAAGGTGAACGGCGGTCGTACGTATGGCAGTCGGTCGGGTTCCTACTCTGACGGCCGGAATCGGACTCGCAGTCGATCCGACGGGCATGCGGGGAGCCGAAACCGCACGAATCCCCGGAACTCCCGCATCCGGACGGCCAAACCAACGGCCTCCCGCAATCGGGGTAGCCGCACGAACCGTGCGCTCGATCGGAATCGTCGGACGGGCGGCGGTTCCGTCGGCGGCAACATGCGCCGCGTGATCTGTGCGGCGTTCGCGTGGATACTGGTCGTGGCCTCGTTGACGGCGATGCTGGCGCGTGCGCTGCCGTCCGACTTGCAGGCGCTGCCGTATGTGCCGGTGGTCGTGTCGGCCACGCCGTGGTTCGCGTTGACCGCGTTGGTCGGGCTAGTCCTCGCGTTGATGGGACGACGGTGGATCGCCGCGTTGGTCGCCATACTGTGTCTGGGCGTACAGGTGTGGTGGCAATATCCGTTCTTCCATGCGTCCGCCACGCTGCCGGGTCGGGCGATCGCCGCCGTGTCGCAGGCCAGCGCGAACACGAAGGATACGTATGCGCGGGTCATGACCTGCAACGTGTACAAGGGTCGCGCCGACGCGGCCGCGATCGTTGCGCTGGTACGTGATCAGCGCGTCGAAGTGCTCGCGTTGCAGGAGACGACCGACGCGTTCGTGCAGGCGTTGGACGACGCCGGCATCAAGGACTATCTGCCGTACGCGCAGGTGTCCACGTCGGACGGCACGTACGGCAACGGCTTGTGGTCGGCGTCGCCGCTGGTCAATCCGGCCGATGACGACGTGAACTCCAGCGCGTCGTTCATGCCGGGCGGCACGGTGCGGTTCGGCGAGGACGGCGGGACGACGATCCGGTTCGTGTCGGTGCACACGACCGCGCCGGTGCCCGGCTACTGGCGGCAGTGGAAGCGTTCGCTGGACGAGCTGGCCCTGATGCGCTCGCATACGGACGCTCGATACGTGTTCATGGGCGATTTCAACGCGACGACCGACCATACGCCGTTCCGTGATTTCCTGGGCAGCCGGTTCACCGACGCGGCGCGGCAATCCGGGCACGGGTTCACGTTCACGTGGCCGACGGACAAGCCGCCGCTGCCGCGGTTCGCGGGCATCGATCACATCGTGCTCGACCGGGGGATCGTCGCCGGGCAGATGCAGGTGAAACCGGTCGCCGGTTCGGACCATGCGGCCCTGCTCGCCACCATCGCGATCAACTAGCCGCCTATTATCTAGCTGCCCATACCTTATATATGCATATATATCCGCATATACCTCTATTCCCCTAACGGACATACAGCCGATTTGTTGGGTGCAATCGGCTGTATGTCCGTTAAGAGAATAAGGAAATAGGGGGGAGGATTTGAGTCCGCGATCTGAGTCCGCGAGGGAGCGATTCAGTCGAGATTGGACTGCGTGCCGGCGGTGTCGGCGCTGGTGGCCTGTTCGGCCTGCGCCGCGTCGAGCTTGGCCTTGACCTCGTTGAGCAGGCTCTGGGCGCGCTTGGCCAGCGCCTCGCCGAGCTCCCACTGGCGCATCGACTGGTCGAGGTTCAGGCCGCCGGCCTCGAGCGCCTGCACGGCCTGGATGAGCTGGTCTCTCGCTTCCTCGTACGGCATCTGCGCGATGGCCTTGCGCTCCTCGTCGGTCAGGGAGGATGTGATGGTCGCGGTGGTCTTGTCGGTCATGATTACTCCTTGTTGTCGGAAACGGCGGTGTCGGAAACGGCGACGGTGGCGGCGAGGGCGCCATGCTTGAGGGTGATGGACAGCGGGTCGCCGGGGGCGACGGCGGACGGGTCGTCGAGCACGTGACCGCCGGCGGACTGCACGACGGCGTAGCCGCGGTCGAGCGTCGACTGCGGGCTCAGCGCGGTCAGGCTGGCGTGCAGCTTCTCAATGGTCAGGCTGGCATCGTCCACGATACGAGTCAGGCCGATGTCCATGCGTCGGCGCGCGTCGTCGAGGAACCGCTGATGCGGCTCGAGCATGGTGAGCGGCCGGGTCAGGCTCGGCCGGTTCGCATAGCCGTCGACCAGCCGCATCTCGTTACCCACACGCGCTTCGATGCGCAGCCGTGCGCGATGGATCGCATTGTCGATCAGCTGCCACTGCTCGTGCACGTCCGGCACGACCTTCTTCGCCGCATCCGTCGGCGTCGAGGCGCGCAGGTCGGCGGCCAGATCGATGAGCGTCCAGTCGTCCTCGTGGCCGATCGCGGACACGATCGGCGTGACGCACGCCGCCGTCGCGCGCACCACCGACTCGTCCGAAAAGCCGATGAGGTCCTCGAACGCGCCGCCGCCGCGCGCCACGATGATCACGTCCACGTCCGGATCCTCGTCCAACTTGCGGATCGCGGCGACGATGTCGGGCGGACACTGCGCGCCCTGTACGTGCGCGTGCACGACCTTGAACCGCACTGACGGCCAACGCAGGTTCACGTTCGTGATCACGTCGCCCTCCGCGCGGGCCTGCGGCGCGCAGATCAGACCGATGCACGACGGGAATTCCGGCAGCGGCACCTTGCGGTCCGCGTCGAACAGGCCCTCTCCCTTGAGCTTCTTGCGCAGCTCGTCGATCTGCTCCTTGAGTCCGCCGCCGGAACCGATTTTGCGGATGTCGTCGCCGATGAAGCTCAACCGCGTCTGCTTGACCCACACGTCGGCCTTGCCGTGGATCACCACGCGGTCGCCCTGCCGGAACTCGACGGCCTTGCGTGCGAAATCACGCCAGCCGGACACGGAGATCGCGATGTCCTCGAAGTCGTCGCGCACCGTCAGATAGGCCGAGCCGGCGCGACGCGTGTTGATCTCGGTGATCTGCCCGCAGATCCACGCCGCCGGCCACTTCTCCACGGCGATGTGGAACTTCTGGCTCAGCACGGCCACCGGCCACGGGTGTTCGGCCGTGGTCTCGCTGGCCAATCGCGGCAGCTGGTCGAGCGGCGTCGGCGTCGCCGGTGCGGAGGATCCCATATTCCAGTTCATGCGTTCCAGAGTCGCCTACGGAACGGACAAGACGACGGTCCCGCGGACGGTTTCGGCGGCCGTTGCCGCACGGGCGTACGGCTTGCCGCGCGACACGCTGGGAGAGGATTCGTTACGAAGATCACACAACGTCATGTTTTGGCTCTATTCCGCCGGTCACCACTACATATAGGTTCAGCCCGGCGAGTC
Source organism: Bifidobacterium ramosum (assembly GCF_009299505.1). Lineage (GTDB taxonomy): Bacteria > Actinomycetota > Actinomycetes > Actinomycetales > Bifidobacteriaceae > Bifidobacterium > Bifidobacterium ramosum. The sequence continues at coordinate 8,933 of NZ_WBSM01000006.1, forward strand.
GCCACTAGATATCGGGGTGGGGTTGCCGTACAGTACATAAGGCTTAATGCTGAAGTATGTGAACCGGCCGGTGAAAACCGGTCGGCGGATAACAGAATGAGGAACAGTGGAAGGACTTCGAATGGACACTCAGGTGATGAACGCAGCACCGGCGACCTCCGCCGGCACCCGCACCTCGGCCACGGTATTGGTCGAGAAGCGTGACGGCCGCGTCGTCGACTTCGACCCGATCAACATCATCGAGGCCGTGAAGTCCGCCTTCGCCGATCTCGACAAGGAAGTCGGCCCGGAGGAGGAGCAGCTCATCCGCGGCTTCGCCAACCAGGTCGAAGGCGAGATCAAGGGCCGCTACAACGGCCCCGCCAAGATCGAGGACATCCAGAACCTCGTCGAGCACGCCCTCATCGACGCGCACCTGTACGACGTCGCGCGCGCCTACACCAACTACCGTCTCGACAAGGACATCCAGCGCGCCAAGGCCACCGACGTGAACGAGGCCGTCGCCCGCTTCATCAACCAGGACCCGACCCTCATCCACGAGAACGCGAACAAGGACGCCAACGTCTACGCCACGCAGCGCGACCTGCTCGCCGGCGCCGTCTCCAAGGCCGCCGCGTTCAACATGCTGCCGCCGGCCGTCTCCAATGCCCACATGAAGGGCGACATCCACTTCCATGACGCCGACTACTCGCCGTTCACCGCGCAGTCCAACTGCTCGCTGCCCAACTTCTGGGACATGCTCGCCAACGGCTTCACGCTCGGCAACGCGCCGATGGCCTCCCCGAAGTCCATCGCCATCGCCGCCACGCAGATCACGCAGATCATGAAGGACGTGGCGTCCAGCCAGTACGGCGGCCAGACCGCCAACCGCGCCGACGAGCACCTCGCCACCTACGCGCGCAAGGACTACGAGAAGTTCCTCGAGGAGGCCCGCGAGACCATCCCCGACGGCATGCCGGTCGAATTCGCCCGCCGCCAGGTCGAGAACGCCAAGCGCAACGAGCCCGCCAAGCTGCACTTCGGCAACCGCGCGCCGCTGCCGATGGACACGCCGTTCCACACCGACGTCGACGAGCTCGAGCAGGAGCGCGAGATCCTCGCCAAGATCCGCACCCGCAAGGCCATCTACGACGCCATGCAGACCATGGAGTACCAGATCAACTCCAACCGCGTCTCCAACGGTCAGACGCCGTTCGTGACCGTCGGCTTCGGCCTCGGCACCGACTGGTTCTCCCGCGAGATCCAGCGTGCGATCCTCCTGAACCGCATCCGCGGCCTCGGCAAAGAGCACCACACCGCGATCTTCCCGAAGCTCGTGTTCACCGTCAAGCACGGCGTGAACGCCGACCCGGGCGACCCGAACTACGACCTCAAGCAGCTCGCGCTCGAGTCCGCCACCAAGCGCATGTACCCGGACGTCGTGTTCTACGAGAACATCGTCAAGATCACCGGCTCCTTCAAGGCGCCGATGGGCTGCCGTTCGTTCCTGCAGGGCTGGATCAACCCGGAGACCGGCAAGGACGAGGAGGACGGCCGTATGAACCTCGGCGTGGTGTCGGTGAACGTGCCGCGCATCGCGCTCGAGTCCCACGGCGACAAGAACCGCTTCTGGAAGCTGTTCGAGGAGCGCATGGAGGTCGCGCACCAGGCGCTGCAGTTCCGCATCATGCGCTGCAAGCAGGCCACGCCGGTCAACGCCCCGACCCTGTTCCGCTTCGGCGCGTTCGGCCGCCTCGGCGCCAACGACAACGTCGACGAGCTGTTCAAGAACGAGCGCGCCACCGTCTCGCTCGGCTACATCGGCCTGGCGGAGACGACCGCCGTGTTCTACGGCAAGAACTGGATCCGCGACCACGGCTGGGATCCGGAAGGCAAGGAGTTCGCGCTCTCGATCGTCAAGCGCATGAACGAGCTGTGCAAGCAGTGGAGCAAGCAGGAGGGCTACCACTACTCCGTGTACTCCACGCCGGCCGAATCACTCACCGACCGCTTCAACCGCATGGACCGCGAGAAGTTCGGCCGCGTCGAAGGTGTGACCGACCACGACTTCTACACCAACTCGTTCCACTACCCGGTATGGCTGCAGCCGACCCCGATGGAGAAGCTCAACTACGAGAAGGACTTCCCGTACTACGCGTCCGGCGGCTTCATCAACTACTGCGAGTACCCGTGCCTGCAGGACAACCCGAAGGCGCTCGAGGCCGTGTGGGACTACGCCTACAACGTCGGCATCGGCTACCTCGGCACCAACACGCCGATCGACCACTGCTTCGTGTGCGGCTTCCAGGGCGACTTCGAGCCGACCGACGAAGGCTTCAAGTGCCCCGAGTGCGGCAACTCCGACCCGGACAAGTGCAACGTGACCAAGCGCACCTGCGGCTACCTCGGCAACCCGGTGCAGCGCCCGATGGTGCACGGCCGCCACGAGGAGATCTCGCACCGCGTCAAGCACATGAGCGGCGAGACCGGCCACGTGACGCTGGCCGACGGTTCCGAACGTGAATGGTTCGAAGAGGCCAAGTGAGCCCGAGTCCGACGCTGCATGATTTCGCGGCCGGCGAGTCCGGCCGCGGTCCGTCCATCCCCACCGACGAGGCGAACAACCCGCGCGCCGGCCAGTGGGATGGGCGGCGCATGTCCAAGCGCATGATCGCCGACTACAAGACGTTCATCGTCACCGACGGCGAAGGCGTGCGCAACTCCCTGTACGTGTCCGGCTGCCCGTTCCACTGCGTCGACTGCTTCAACTCGTCCATCTGGGACTTCCAAGCCGGTCACGAATACACGCAGCGGCTCGAGGACAAGATCATCGACGACCTGCGTGCGCCGTGGGTGCAGGGCATCACGTTCCTCGGCGGCGAGCCGCTGCTCAACACGCCCGTACTCGTGCCGCTCGCACGGCGCATCCGTGAGGAGTTCGGCTCGGCCAAGGATATCTGGTGTTGGACCGGCTACACGTGGGAGGAGCTCATGCGGCCCGGTGAGACGCCGGACAAGCTCGAGCTGCTGCATCTGATCGACATCCTCGTCGACGGCCGCTACATCAAGTCGCAGCATGATTCGCTGCTGCAGTTCCGCGGTTCGAAGAACCAGCGCATCCTCGACGTGCCGGCGTCGTTCGCGGCCGGTGGGCCGGTCATCTGGAGTCGGCTGCACGATCAGGAGCGCGACATTCCCGAGATCTATCTCAAGGATCGCATGGCCGGCGAGGATTCGCACTCGTCGTCGTGACGATCCGCGATCGGTGTTGCTCCCATACATATGATGATGGCCCCGCGCACGGCAGGTGCGCGGGGCCATCATCATATGTATGGGAACGGCTGTTGTCCGTCGGTCGGCTCACTTCACGCGCTTGACGGCGAGGATCAGCAGGCCGCCGATCACGCAGATGATCGTCTCGGTCGGGAAGATCCAGCGGTAGTCGTTGCCGGACATGGTCAGGATCGCGCCGGCGACGGCCGGACCGAAAATCTGGCCGAGCGTGTTCGCCATATTGATGATGCCGAGGTCCTTCGCCGCGGTCTTCGGATCGGGCAGCACGGCCACATTGAGCGCGCCGTCCACCGCGTTGTACGCGCCCATGCCGATGCCGGCCACCAGCGCGTACGCGTACATCGTCCACGGCTCGGCCGCGAAGAACGGGAAGAACGCGCCCACGCCGAGCATAATCGTCGTGACGGCCACCGGCAGCTTGAGCCGGTGGAAGCGGTCGGCGAGCGGCCCCGCGATCACGCAGAACACGATGCCCGTGACCATCAGGATCATCGACATGATCTTCAGCGCCGCGTTCTGGCCGTCCGCATCGAGCTTCATGTAGTCGCTGAAGATGTACAGCTGGTAGCCGACGATCACGTACTGGCCGGTCACCATGAGCATCTTGCCGACGAGCGCGAAGTAGTAGTCGCGGCAGTTCTTCGTCGGGAACATGAAGTTGCGCTTGATCGACGCGGCGTCGAACTTGGCACGCGCGACGTTGAGGTTGCTCGGCTCGCGCATGATGATCGGGGAGACGACGCCGCCCACGGCCGCGATGAGCGCGAAGATGAGCACGCCGGTCGAGATGGCCGTATTGTCCTTGATGAAGCTCGACGCGATGATGCCCGAGCCGTAGTTGCCGATGGCCATGCCGATGCCCCAGCACGAGGAGATCGTGCCGCGCCAGCGCGGGGCGATGCGGTCGGAGATCTGCGCGATCATCGGGGCGGTCACGCAGTTGAGCGCCACGTTGTACAGCGTCCAGATCACGAGCAGCATTGGCCACGAACCGGCGAACGCGAACCATACGAAGAACAGCGCGCAGGCGATCGACGCGCACACGATCCACGGGGAGCGCGAGCCGAAGCGGGAGCGTGTGATGTCCGACAGGGCGCCGGCGATGATGTTGGAGATGGTCGCGGCGATCATGGCGACCAGTGAGAACAGCGGGATGAGCGCGACCTTCTGGCTGGGTGCGAGAATCTGCAGCTTGGCGGGCAGCAGCGTGGCGGACACGCCGACGTAGGCGAGCATCCAGCAGGCCGGCCCGACGAGGAGGCCTGCGCCGAGGCGGGTGGGCAGCGTGGGCTGCTGGTCGTTGGCGACGCCGTACGACGGTTCGTGTTCGGCGACTTCCATGGATGTGGTTGCGTTATCAGAGCCGTCGCCGGCTGAGGGGATTGTTTGAGCTGACATGCGTTATCTTCCTCTACTTGACAGGCTTTTGATGAAGTCTGCTCAATATATTGATGATGTTTGCGTAAACATCTGCGTATATATCATACGATATGCTGTGACATTTTGTGCATAAAAGTTACGAAATGTTGAACTTGTGATGACGTGTGTGATGACGATGACGGCCGTGATGACGATTCCGGTGCACGCCAGGGCGCGGCCGTGTGATCGCCGACCATCACTGAGTGCGCGCAACGACGTCCACTGCGCGCACTCAGTGATGGTTCCGTCGCCCGAATCATCACTCCGTGCGCGCGGAGAGTGTCGTTTGCGCGCACAGAGTGATGGTTGCGCCGACGCCGTCGCCCACAACCCGACAGAGCGGGGCAACGCGCGGGGTTTTCCGCTTCCTCTGTTAGATAAATCACGCCATGTACGGCATCTGAACGGCCGCTTGGGCGGGGCTTCAGACTACAGTATGGAATCTGAGAGGCCGGGCAATGCGTGGGATACATCGCGCCACGGGGGATGCAGACGGATGATGCTCATCCCCGTCAGGCGTGCGGACGACAAGGATTCCACGCCCCGGAAGCAGCTTAAAGAGGTTTACATGGTGAACGAAGCACATACCGCGGCAGTACGCCACGATACGAAGCCGTTGCGCGTGGGACTCGACATCGGTTCCACCACGGTCAAGGCCGTGGTGCTCGACCAGTCCGACTCCCTGTCCGACACCATCTTCTCCGACTATCGCCGTCACCACGCCAACGTGCGCGCCACCGTCGCGGGACTGCTCGTCGACATCCACAAGGAACTTGAGACTCGCGGCCGCGGCGACGAACCGATCCGTCTGGCCATCACCGGCTCCGGCGGCCTCGCGCTCGCCGACAGCATGCACGTGCCGTTCGTGCAGGAGGTCATCGCCGAAACCGAAGCGATCGACAAGGAATACCCGGCCGCCGACGTCATCATCGAACTCGGTGGCGAGGACGCCAAGATCACGTACCTCAAGCCCACCCCCGAACAGCGCATGAACGGTTCGTGCGCGGGCGGCACCGGCGCGTTCATCGACCAGATGGCCACGTTGCTCGACACCGACGCGTCCGGTCTCAACGAGATGGCGAAACGTTACGAGAACCTGTATCCGATCGCGTCGCGCTGCGGCGTGTTCGCCAAAACCGACCTGCAGCCGCTCATCAACGACGGCGCCGCCAAGCCGGACCTCGCCGCATCGATCTTCACGGCCGTCGCCACGCAGACCATCGCCGGTCTCGCCTCCGGCCGCCCGATCCACGGCACCGTCATCTTCCTCGGCGGCCCGCTGTTCTTTATGTCCGAGTTGCGCGCCGCGTTCCAGCGCGCGCTCGACGGCAAGGTCGACGAGTTCATCGTGCCGACCAACGCGCACCTGTACGTCGCGTACGGCGCGGCGCTGCAGGCCGACATGGACACCGACGACGAAGGCCACCATTTCGAGGCGCGCACCTGCGACGACATCCTCAAGCGGCTCGACGAGCTCAAGAACCTTCCGTCCAACACGCCCACCATGCCGCCGCTGTTCCCGACCGAGGCCGACCGTGAGGCGTTCAACGAGCGCCACCATCGCGAGCACATCCACATCGGCACGCTCGAGGGCGCGCATGGCCCGCACTTCCTCGGCATCGACGCGGGCTCGACCACCATCAAGGCGACCCTCGTCAACGACGACCGCGAGATCGTGTGGTCCTCTTACGCGAACAACGAAGGCAGTCCGCTGACGGCCGCGATCAACATCGTCAAGAAGATCCAATCCCAGCTGCCGGACGGCGCGTGGATCGCGCGATCCTGCGCGACCGGCTACGGCGAGGGCCTCATCACCACCGGCCTGCACTTGGACGAAGGCGTGGTCGAGACGATGGCGCACTACCGTGGCGCCGAAATGGTCAGCCCCGGCGTCACCGCCGTGATCGACATCGGTGGCCAGGACATGAAGTACCTCGCCATCACCGACGGCGTGATCGACTCGATCGCCGTCAACGAGGCATGCTCGTCCGGCTGTGGCTCGTTCCTGCAAACGTTCGCCATGTCGATGGGCCTGACCATTCAGGAGTTCACGCAGAAGGCGCTCGCTTCGACCCATCCGGTCGATCTCGGCTCGCGCTGCACCGTGTTCATGAACTCGTCCGTCAAGCAGGCGCAGAAGGAAGGCGCCTCGATTGAGGACATCGCCGCCGGCCTGTGCTATTCGGTCGTGCGCAATGCGCTGTACAAGGTCATCAAACTGCGTGATTCCGGCGAACTCGGCGACACCGTCGTGGTCCAGGGCGGCACGTTCCTCAACGACGCCGTACTGCGTGCGTTCGAACTGCTCACCGAACGCGAGGTGACTCGACCGAACATCGCCGGCCTTATGGGCGCGTACGGCGCGGCGCTCACCGCACGCATGCACTACGAGGACGTCGCCGACGACGACCACGAGCATGTGCTCGCGGACGGATCGTCGGTCGAGTCGAACGCGGACGGCGCGAACGGTACTGCGAACGATGCGACTGCCGCGAGCGACGCGGTCGCGGGTGACGATGCGTCCGCCGACATGGCCGGCGTCGACGTGACCAACGCGGCCGATGTCGCCGCCGGTCACGAGCATGAGGTCGTCGTCGACGGCGTGCACCACACCGCATCGTCGATCCTGACCGGCGACGCACTCGACACCATGTCGATGACCACCGAACGCGACGTGTGCAAGCTCTGCCAGAACCACTGCAAGCTCACCATCACCACGTTCTCCGACGGCTCGCGCTTTGTGACCGGCAACCGCTGCGAACGCGGCGGCGATGCGAAGAAGCAGCGCTCCGACCGTCCGAACCTGTACGACTACAAGTACAAGCGTTGCTTCGCCTACCGCCGTCTGACCGACAAGAAGGCCACCCGCGGCGAGATCGGCATCCCGCGTGCGCTCAACATGTACGAGAACTACCCGTTCTGGTTCACGCTGCTCACCTCGCTCGGCTTCAAGGTTATGATCTCCGGCCGCAGCTCGCACGAACTGTTCGAGACCGGCATCGAATCGATCGCCTCCGAGAACATCTGCTATCCGGCCAAGCTCGTGCACGGGCACATCAAGTGGCTGCTGAACAAGGGCATCAAGACGATCTTCTACCCGTGCGTGAGCTACGAGGACAACCTCGTGCCCAACACCGACAACCACTACAACTGCCCGGTCGTGGCGAACTATCCGCTCGTCGTCGGCGCGAACATGCCCGAGCTGCGCGCCGAGGGCGTGCGCTACATGCACCCGTACTTCAACCTCGCCAACCACGAGCTCATGGTCGACCGCATCGTCGAGGAGTTCGCGTGGGCGAACGTGACGCGCGAGGAGGCCGAGACGGCCGTCAAGGCCGCGTACGCCGAAGACAAGGTGTTCAAGAACGACGTGCAGCAGGAGGGCCTGAAAGCCCTCGCGTACATGAAGGAGCACGGCTGCCGCGGCATCGTGCTCGCCGGCCGTCCGTACCACGTCGACCCGGAGATCAACCACGGCATCCCCGAGACGATCTGTTCGCTCGGCATGGTCGTGCTCTCGGAGGATTCGATCTGTGAACTGCAGCCGGGGCAGAAGCTTGATCTGACCGAGTTTCTGGCCGCCGGTGAGGAGGATCCGCGCAAGAAGAACGCGAACGGGTTCCGTCACGTCGGCGACCGCAAGGTGAGTGTCAACCGCATGCCGCTGCGCGTGACGAACCAGTGGGCGTACCATTCGCGGCTGTATGCGGCGGCGCACTTCGTCGCCTCGTATCCGGGGCTCGAACTGGTGCAGCTCAACTCGTTCGGTTGCGGCCTCGACGCGATCACCACCGACCAGGTGTCGGAGATTCTCGCGGACAAGGCCGACGTGTACACGCTGCTCAAGATCGACGAGGTGTCGAACTTGGGTGCGGCGAAGATCCGACTGCGCTCGCTCAAGGCCGCGGTCGAGGAGCGCGAACGCAACAAGGCGAAGGCGGTCGCGGCCGTGTCTGCGGCTGCCGGTGGCGGTGTGGCTGGTGCTGCCGGTGCGGCCGGTTCACAGTCCGTCGGCAAGCGGGACCAGATGATCGTCGCCGAACCGTCCGACGCCGAGATTAAGACTCGTGAAGCCGCCCAGGCCAAGGCACAGGCCGATCTGGCCGCCGCCGAAACACAGCTTCAGGCGGCGAAGGAACAGCTCGCCGCCGCGCAGGCCGCGGTCAAGGCCGCGGAAGCCAAGCGTGCTGCCGCTGATTCGGCCGCTGCTGCCGACGATACGGTCTCGGCTGCTGCGCCGAAGTCGACCGGCTTCCGCAAAACCGGCTCGCAGGCGCCGACCCCGGGCCGTCAGGTGCTGCTCGACACGACGATGGCCGCCAACCCGAAGCTCACCGAATCGGTGCGCCGTGCCTCGCGCCTCGCCGCGCAACGCGACATCGAGGCGGCCGCCGCGCAGGCCGGTGCTCAGTCCGGCACGGACGGCAAGATCGTCAAGGCCACCAAGCCATCCAAGTCCGGACACAACAACGCGACCATGTCGCGCTACGCGCACCGCCAGAAGTTCCTCAAGGACATGAAGCAGGACTACACGATCGTCGCCCCGCAGATGAGCCCGATCCACATGTCCCTCGTCGAAGCGGTCATCCGCTCGGGTGGCTACAAGTTTGACATCTTGAAACACGCCAGTCGCGAGGACGTCGAAACCGGCCTCAAGTATGTGAACAACGATGCCTGCTACCCGGCCATCATGGTCATCGGCCAGCTCATCGACGCGATCATTCAAGGCAAGTACGATCCCGATCACGTCGCGCTCGCGATCACGCAGACCGGCGGCATGTGCCGTGCGACCAACTACTTCGGCCTCATCCGCAAGGCGCTGATCGATGCGGGCTACCCGCAGATCCCGGTCATCGCGATCTCCACGCAGGGTCTCGAGGACAACCCGGGATTCAAGGCCACGCCGGCGCTGCTGCACCGCGCGATCAAGGCCCTGATCCTCGGCGATCTGCTCATGAAGTGCCTGCACCGCGTGCGCCCGTACGAGGTCGAGCCGGGTGCGGCGAACCGCCTGTACGAGCAGTGGGACGTGATCGTGCGCGAGACGCTCGAACACCACGGCTTCTCGAAGACCGCGGCCAAGACCCCGTGGCTCAGGAAGGCGTACCTGCCGTATCCGACGCTTGCGGCCGAGATCGTCAAGTCGTTCGACGCGTTGCCGTTGCGCGACATTCCACGTAAGGTGCGCGTCGGCGTCGTCGGCGAGATTCTGGTGAAATACCAGCCGGACGCGAACAACCACGTGGTCGACGTGATCGAATCGCAGGACTGCGAGGCCGTGGTGCCCGGCATCATGGAGTTCATGACGACTCGCCCGTACATCACCGACTGGAACGAACGCAACCTCGGCATGGGCGGCAACCAGAAGCTCTATGCGCTCATGCGCTGGGGCCTCGACCGGTATAACGCGCCGATCAAGGCGGCGATCGCGCTCGCCCACGGCAAGTTCAAGCAGGACGATCCGATGCCCGAGCTCGTCAAGAAGGCGGCCGAGGTCACGTCGATCGGCGTGCAGGCCGGCGAAGGCTGGCTGCTCACGGCCGAGATCCTCGAGCTGATCGAACAGGGATGCCCGAACGTGATCTGCGCGCAGCCGTTCGCCTGCCTGCCGAACCATGTGACCGGCCGCGGCATGTTCGGCAAGATCCGCCGTTTGCACCCCGAGGCCAACATCGTCTCCATCGACTACGATCCGGGCGCAAGCGAAGCGAACCAGCTCAACCGCATCAAACTCATGATCGCGGCGGCCAAGAAGGCGCACGACGCCAAGTTCGCTGCAGCGGGCGAGCCGCAGGGCTTCGCCAGCGCGGACTGACCGGGGATTGGGTAGATCGGTAGCCGGGTGATCGGCGGAATCGACTGGTGATCAGATGGTCTGGTAGATCGGTAGCCGGGTGATCGGGTCCCCGGGTGTTCCGGTCACCGATGATCGATCTGCCGAACGGTCGACCCGTCGAGCGGCCGGCAGATCGAGCGGTTGTATTACTGAATGATCGATCCACTGCAGGGTCGATCCATCGAACGATCGACGGGGCGAGTGATCGTTCGACGGGTCGAGTGATCGATCTGTCGAACGGTCGTACTGCCGGGTCGTCATGCCTGTTCAATCCTCGCACTGTTCAGCCGCCGTACTCCTGAGCGCAAGAAATTCGGGAAATCATCCCCAGCGTCCCGAATTACTTGCGCTCAGCGCGTCTCAGTGCAGGAAATTCGGGAAAACGGCCGCATCATCCCGAATTTCCCGCGTTGAGTGGTTCGCAGTGCGGGAAATTCGGGACGACGCGCGCGTTTTCCCGAAAAACTTGCGCTGGGAGAGCGTCAAGGAGAGAGCACCGAGCGCGCTGAGAGACCCCCGAAAAACTCAAACGTAACCCATCGCATCCGTTATCGGTTTTTCATATAGCCGCCCGGCCGCGTCGCCGCACGGGGTTCCGCTAAGCTGGGCGCATGAGTACACCGCGCATCAGTTACGCCCATCTGCTGGCCAAGCCGAACCCCAAGCATCTCCAGAGTCTGCTCGACTTCTTCGAGCACGGCCGCTCCAAACGAGGCACGGGCGGCTTCGGCGTCGAGATCGAGCATCTGCCGGTGCACAACAGCGACGATACCGCGGTGAGCTACTACGAGCCGAACGGCATCGAAACGCTCCTCAAACGCATCGCCCCGTACTACGACGAAACCAAGGAATACTGGGAGAATGGCCATCTCGTCGGTCTCGCACGCGAAGGCATCACGATCTCGCTCGAACCGGGCGGCCAGGTCGAATGCTCGCTCGGCATCCTCAAAAAACCCGAGGATCTCGACACGCTGTATCGCGCGTTCCGCCGCGACGTCGACCCGGTGCTCGACGATCTCGACTTCCGCCTCGTCAACTACGGCTACCAGCCGAAGTCCAGCTACGCCGACGTTAAGGTCAATCCGAAGGACCGGTACGATGCGATGACCGCGTACCTCGGCCGCGTCGGCCAGTTCGGCCCGTGCATGATGCGCTGCTCGTCGTCCACCCAGGTGAGCATCGACTACGTCGACGAACAGGATTCGATCGAAAAGCTGCGGCTCGGCACGATCGTCGGGCCGATCCTCGCCTGGTACTTCCGCAACACGCCGTATTTCGAAGGTGAGCCGAACCCGTGGCCGCTGCTGCGCCAGCGCATGTGGGACTATCTCGACTTCCAGCGCACCAACGTGATCCCGGGCCTGTTCGACCCGCGCTTCGGCTGGGAGGACTATGCGATCGACGTGCTATCCACGCCGCTCATGTTCGCCGACCTCACTCACACGCCCGAGGCCGAGGGACTGAGCGGCAAGGAGCTGCACCATCCGGCGTTCTACGAGAACGCGGGCGACGTGTACCCCGACCGCGCGCTCAACCCGTACGAGATCAACCACATCATCTCCACGCACTTCAACGACGTGCGGCTCAAGAACTTCATCGAGCTGCGCCACTGGGATTCGCTGCCGATCGCGCGCGCCGAACGACTCACCGAGATCATCGCGTCGCTGTTCTACGATCCGTCGAACCGTGAGCGGCTGGTCAGTTATTTCGACGGTATCCGCGAGGAGGACGTGTTCGAGGCGAAGGCGAACCTGCAGGCGCATGGGCGGAATTCCGCGCCGTACGGGCAGCCGCTCGAATTCTGGAAGGAGTTCCTCGGACTGGAGGGGCTGCTCGCCGACGAGCCGGGCGATCCGAAGCATCCCGACGTGTTCCAGGCGTAGCGGGCGCTGTCTGCCAGTCGGGCGGCTCCCGTAACGGATTTCTTCTCTGATAACGGACATGCAGCCGATTCACTGTGCCGAATCGGCTGCATGTCCGTTTTTGTTGTTGCTGACTGTAGTGATGTGCGGGTGATGGTCGGTATCGACTGATGCTGGTTCTTCCCCAACGTACATACAGTCGATTTCCTGTGTCGGATCGGCTGTATGTACGTTGGGGGAGTGCGGGGATGCGCGGGAAAGGTGGTGCGTCGTCTGATGGGATTTCCTTCAACGGACATACAGCCGATTTCCGGTATCGGATCGGCTGTATGTCCGTTGAAGATAAATGTTGAAGATGAATGTGTTTGTGATCTGGTTACTACTTTCGATTCTGTGTTCTCTGACGTACATACGGCCGATTACGAAACTGTTTTCGGCTGTATGTCCGTTTTTGTTGATGGCGGTTGACTTGTCTCTTATCTCTCGGCTGGTCTACGTAACGGACATACGGCCGATTTTTGGTATCGGATCTGCTGTATGTCCGTCAGGGGGAAGTGGGTGCGCGGGAAGGGTAGCGCTGCTTGACGGGGCTTCCCTCTAACGGACATACAGCCGTTTTTCTGTGTCGGATCGGCTGTATGTCCGTTGGGGGAGTGTGGGGTGCACGGGAAAGGTGGTGCGTCGTCTGGTGGGACTTCCTTCAACGGACATACAGCCGATTGCGGTGTGGTTTTCGGCTGTATGTCCGTTGGGGGAGATGAACGCGGAAGGCCGGCTGACTGTTGTCAGTTTCTTCTTGACGTACATGCAGCCGATTTTTCGCACTGAATCGGCTGTATGTACGTTTTTGATGGTGACCGTCGATTGCCGGGATGCATGTGTGATGTATGCTTCGTGATGGGAATCGTTTACCGTGCTGAAGGAACGTTGCTTCCGGTAATGCGGTGGCGATATATCCGGCAATAGCTGACGTTACTGTGATTTGCATTACAGGACAGGTGCGTGTATATTGGCAATCAACGGAAAGCGCTTACCAAAACGGTCGTCGGTCAATGATCGAGGATCGACATGCGGCGAGCGTGGCCCGACGCGACGTACCGCATTACGAGACTGCAAAGCCGCAATCAGCGAAAGGAATCAATCATGGCAGATCAGACCATCGGCGTCATCCTGAACGGCGCGACCGGACGCATGGGATACCGGCAGCACCTGTGCCGCTCCATCCTGCCGATCATCGAGCAGGGAGGCGTGGAACTCGCGGACGGCTCGCGCGTCCAGCTCGACCCGATCCTGGTCGGACGCCACGAGTCCAAGCTCAAGGAGGCCTCCGAAAAGCACGGCGGACTCAAGTACACCACCGACCTCGACTCGGTGCTCGCCGACCCGGCCTACCCGCTGTACGCCGACTTCCTCGTCACCTCCGCCCGCCCGGACGCGATCAAGAAGGCCATCGCCGCAGGCAAGGACATCTACACCGAGAAGCCGCTCGCCGAGACCTACGAGGACGCCCGCGAACTCGTCGAACTGGCCGAGAAGGCCGGCGTCAAGACCGGCGTTGTGCACGACAAGCTGTTCCTGCCGGGCCTGCTGAAGCTGCGCCGCCTCATCAAGTCCGGCTTCTTCGGACGGATCCTCTCGGTGCACGGCGAGTTCGGCTACTGGGTGTTCGAAGGCGACTGGCGCGAGTCGCAGCGCCCGAGCTGGAACTACAAGAAGGAACTCGGCGGCGGCATCATCTCCGACATGTTCCCGCACTGGAACTACGTGATCGAAGGCCTGTTCGGCCACATCAAGTCCGTCTACGCCGAAGCCAAGACCGAAATCCCCGAGCGCTGGGACGAGCACGGCAACAGGTACGACGCCACTGCCGAGGACGCCGCCTACGCGATCTTTGAGCTCGACAACGGCATCACCGTGCAGATGAACTCCTCGTGGAACACGCGCGTCTACCGCAACGAACTGCTCGAATTCCAAATCGACGGCACGCGCGGCTCCGCGGTCGTCGGTCTGTTCGGCGCGGAGATCCAGGTGCGCGACGTCACCCCGAAGGCGTTCTGGAACCCGGACGTGCCGGATCCGCACGACTATATGGCCGGCTGGCAGGAGATCAACACCGACGAGACGTTCGAGAACGGCTTCAAGGCCCAGTGGGAGGAATTCATCCGCTCGCTCGCCGAAGGCACCGACTACCCGTACGACTTCGCGTCCGGCGCGCGCGGCGTGCGGCTGGCCGAACTCGGCTACGAGTCCGCCGCCAAGGGCGCGAAGGTGCTGGTTCCGGAAGGCCGGTACTGATTCGTTGATCGGCGCGGTCGGCGACGCGAGACGAAAAGCCGACTTCGCACTGTGCGCGCGATCACGATGTCCGCGCGCACAGTGCGAAGCTCCGGTTCGTCGGACTGCCGTATGGGATTGCTGAATGGAAGGGAATGATATGACTGCATTCACATTGATCGACAAGAACGGTGCGACGCGCACGGTCGAGGCGAACCCAGCGCCCGCGTTCGCCAAGCCGACGCACCCGCTTACCTCGCGCGTCGCGTACGCGGCGGCGCATGTCGTGCCGCTCGCCTGGGCCGACAACACGCCGGGACGCCCGGCCGAGGTCGACTGGGATGCGACGATCGGCTTCCGCCGCATGGTTTGGTCATGGGGGCTTGGCGTCGCCGACTGCATGGACACCGCGCAGCGCAACCTTGGCATGGACTGGGCCGCCACGGCCGAACTCATGCGTCGATCCGGCGCGGCTGCCCGCGAATACGCCGCCAAGGAGGGCTGGGGCAGGAGCGTCGCCGACCTCGTGTCGGTCGGCGTCAACACTGACCAGCTTGAGCAGGGCGGCGACTACACGCTCGCCCAGATCGTCGACGCGTATCTTGAGCAGCTGAACGTCTGCGAGGAGGCCGGCGACGGCCCGGTCATCATGTGCTCGCGTCACCTGTGCCGCACCGCGCAGTCGCCGGCCGACTACGTCAAGGTCTACGACGAGGTGATCGGCGCGGCCAAGCAGCCGGTCATCCTGCACTGGCTCGGCGAGGTGTTCGACGCGCAGCTGCACGGCTACTTCGGCTCGCCCGACTGGCGCGAGGCATCCAAGACCGTGCTCGAGATCATCGAGCACAACCCCGGCAAGGTGCGCGGCGTGAAGATGTCGCTGCTCGACGCCGACTCCGAACGCTACATGCGCGCCATGCTGCCCGAGGGCACGATGATGCTCACCGGCGACGATTTCCACTACGTCGACCTCATCAAGGACGCGGAACAAGCCGATCCGCGCACCGGCGGCCGTGCCGTCATGCACTCCAACGCGTTGTTGGGAGCGTTTTCCGTGCTCGCGCCGCACGCCTCCGCCGCCATTCAGGCATTGGACCGCGGCGACGAGGCCGAATACCTGCGCATCCTCGAACCCACGCAGGCGCTCGCCCAGCAGGTGTTCGTTCACCCGACCGAGTTCTACAAGACCTCCGTCGCGTTCATGAGCTGGCTCAACGGCCATCAGCCCGCCTTCCAGATGGTCGGGGGTCTGCAGTCGGCGCGCAGCTTGCCGAACCTCTCGCGCGTGGTCGAGCTCGCCAACGACTGCGGCGCCTTCGAGCGCCCCGAGCTCGCCGCCGAACGCTGGAACGCGTTGCTCGCCATCAACGGCATCGCGCGGTAACGGCCATCTCTACTACTTCGTCATTCAGTATTTGTCATTCACTAATCGTTACGAGAGAAGCGATATCATGACCAATCCGATCCTGTCCATGAACCAGGCGACGATCAAACACGCCGACCTGCGCCAAACCATCGACACGCTCACCAAGGCCGGCTATCAGAGCGTCGGCCTGTGGCGCGAACCGGTCGAGGCCGTGGGCCTCAAGGAAGCCGTGAAGATGGTCGCCGACTCCGGTCTGCGCGTGTCCACCATGTGCCGTGGCGGCTTCTTCACCATGTCCGAAGGCCCGGCCCGCCGCGCCTCCATCGACGACAACCGCAGGCTCATCGAGGAGACCGCCGCGTTCGGCTGCAAGGCACTCGTGCTCGTCGTCGGCGGCCTGCCGGAAGGCTCCAAAGACCTCGCCGGCGCCCGCGGCCGTATCGAGGACGCGCTGTTCGAGCTTGAGAAGGATACGCTCGAGGCCGGCGTGACGCTCGCCATCGAACCGTTGCACCCGATGTACTGCACCGACCGCGCGTGCGTCTCGACGCTCGGCCAGGCGCTCGACATCGCCGCGTCGTTCGATCCGAAGGCCGTCGGCGTGACCGTCGACACGTTCCATATCTTCTGGGATCCGCAGGTGCTCGACTCGATCGCGCGCGCGGGCCGCGAAGGCCGTATCGCCACGTATCAGGTGTGCGACTACCGCACGCCGTTCGAAAAGGACGTGCTGCTGAGCCGCCACTATATGGGCGAGGGCATGATCGACTTCAAGCCGCTCACCGAGGCCGTGGCTGCGACCGGCTGGCGTGGCGACATCGAATGCGAGATCTTCAACCAGGGCGTGTGGGATACGCCGTTCGATGAGGTCGCGGCGCGCGTGTCCGATGCGTTCGACAAGGAAGTGGCGCCGTACTGGCCGGTGCGCTGAGTCGTGCGTGACGTGGTGCGATATCTGACGTGTGGCTTTCCTCATTGCGGGGAGCCACAGTACGTCTGCATACTGCCGGTCGCCCGTCGTGTCCATATAGCAAGAGAAACCGCAGATCGCGATGACGGCGGCGTATCCTCGCTGTGGTTGCAGACATGACCGTGAGGGAGGCCGCAATGATCGCGGGATATTCGGTAGTGACGTTGTTGCTGATTCTGCTGGCCGGCGTCGGCGCAGGATTCGTCGGTTATGCGGTCGGCGCGTCGTCGCTCGTTTCGTATCCGGCGCTGCTCGCGTTGGGTATTCCGCCGGTGCTGGCGAACGCGAGCAACACGGTCGGCGTGGTCGGCACCGGCATCGGCGGCTTCATGGGTGCCCGTAAGGAGCTCAAGGGGCAGATGCTGCGTTCCGCCACGTATATCGCGATCGGTGCGGTGGGTGGCGTGCTTGGTGCGATCCTGCTGCTCGCCCTTGATCCGAAGGTGTTCGAATACCTTGCACCGGCATTGATCCTGTTCAGCTCGCTGGTGATCGCGTTCAATCCGCGTGGACGCATGCAGGCCAAACAAGCCGCCGCCATGGCGCGGGCGCAGTTGGACGGCAAGCCGTTGCGCGACGAGGACCAGCCCGTGCAGCCGATGCGCGCCGACCGTTGGTGGGTGTGGCTCGGCGTGGCCGCCGTCGCCATCTACAGCGGATACTTCGGCGCGGGCGCTGGCACCGTGGCGCTGGCGGTGCTCGACGCCGCGAACATCGGCCCGTTTCATAAGATCAACGCGTTGAAGACGCTGATCGGCACCGGTGCGAACGTCACCGCATCCGTCGTGTTCATCGTGCGTGGCGTGGTCGACTGGCCGGCCGCGATCATGCTGTGCATCGGCTGCTTCGTCGGCGGCTACGTTGCACCGCCGATCACGCGGCACATTCCGGCGAACGTCATGCGCGCCGCCGCCGTGATCGCCGGTGTCGTCCTGACGATCGACCTCGCGATCAAGACGTACTAGGACTGTCGATCGGTGGTCCTGATCAGCGCCACTGATCAGGACCACCGATACTGGTCAGTGTTGATACGACTGCCGATCCCGTCCGCCCGTCGTCTTCCTCCCAATCGCCGCCCACGTAACGGACATCCAGCCGATTCGCCTATCCGAATCGGCTGGATGTCCGTTGGAGAAGGAGAGGAGTGAAGAGCCGGATTCCCGGGTATGCGGACGACGTTCAGCTCTCGGCGACGGCCTGGATGGCGACCGCGCCGACGAAGTTGATCGGCTGGCTGAAGTTCGGCTGGAAGAACAGATCCGCGCCGGCCAGCTGATCGATCGTGAACCCGGCCTGGATCGCGACGGAGACGACGTTCGCGGCCTGCGAGATGTCGTGCTTCGACAGGAACTGCGCGCCGAGGATACGCCGCGTGACCGGGCTCCACACGATCGTCGCGGTCACCGGCGTGGTCGTGAGCATAAAGTCCGGGCGGTAATCCTGCGTGATCGTCGTCGATTTGGCCGCGATGCCGCGCTTCTCGGCGCCTCCCAGCGTGAGTCCGGTCGCGCTCATCGCCAGATCGTACAGTTGCACCGCGCTCGTCGCCTGCGTGCCCGGATACCGTTTCGTGGCAGACACGATGTTCTCGCCGATGAGCAGACCCTGCCGCACCGCGTTCGTGGCGAGCGGGATGTAGTCGTCCGCACCGGTCGGATTGTAGCGGACCGTTGCGCTGTCGCCGGCCGCGAACACGTCCTCGAGCACCGTGTTATCCGGCAGCGACGCATGCATGTAGTCGTCGATCACGATCGCGCCGTTCTTCAGCATGCGCAACTGATCACGGAACAGCGCGGTGTTCGGGCGGAACCCGGCACCGAGAATCGCTACATCGGCCGTGTACTCGCCCTGCTCAGTCACGACGGTCACGCCGGAACCGTCCACGCCGTCCGAACCGGCCGCCGGACGGAACGCGACGACTTTCTGCCCGAGTGCGAGCGTCACGCCGTGTGCTTCGAACGCGCGCTCCACCTCATCCGAGATGCTTCGGTCGAAGTTGTTCGCCAACACGCGTGGCAGGGCGTCGACCAGCGTGGTCTTGACGCCGATCTCGCTGAACTGCTCGGCCAGTTCTGCGCCGATGTAGCCCGCGCCGATCACCACGGCCGACTTCGCGCTCTTCGCTCGTTCCTTGATCGCCAACGCATGGTTCCAGTTCTTGCACAGCATCACCGTGCCGGCCTCCATCGCCGCGTCCAGACCGTCAATCGGCGGGATGACCGGCGCCGAACCGGTGGTGACCACCAGCTTGTCGAACGCGTACTCGCTCACCTCTCCGGTCTCGAGATTCTTCGCGTGCAGCGTCTTGCCGGTCACGTCCACATCGAGCACGTCGTGACGCATGTGCATCGTCGCGCCCGTCTCGGCCAGCGCCTCGGGCGACGAGTAGAACATCTTTTTCGGATCGGACACGTGGTCGCCGACCCACAGGGCGATGCCGCAGGAGAGGAACGACAGCGAATCGTTGCGTTCGAACACGTGCACGGTCCAGTCGGGATGCTGCTTGAGGATCGACGTGGCGGCGAACGTGCCGGCGTGCGTGCAGCCGACGATGGCGACGGTGGTCATGGATGATGCTCCTTTGCTTCAGGCGACGTTGTCAGTCACCATTGTGCCATCGACGCGGGCGACGACGGCATCGGCGCGCCCGTATGCGCTGTGTTTTCGATCATGCTTGACGGACATACAGCCGAAAAGCGGTGGTGGATCGTCTGTATGTCCGTTGGATGATGAATGGCGTGTTTTTTGTTGTGCTGCTTTCTTCAGCGGACATACAGTCGATTCGGGTGGGCAAATCGGCTGTATGTCCGCTGAAGAAAGGATTGCTTCTTTGCTGCGCTTCTTGTTCTCAACGGACATCCAGCCGATTTGGGAGGGGATATCGGCTGTATGTCCGCTGAAGGGGAGAACGGGACCGACGTCGCATTTGGAGCGGTCCATAAGAAATCCATATAGCCACGCCGCGTCCGGCGCGCGAACGGTCGGGTAGTGTCGGACACAGCCGGACGGGCGACCGTGCGGCGTGCAGTGATCCGATACGAAACCAACGCAAGGGGGTGCGCTTATGACCAGGTTCAATACCCAGCTGGTCCACGGACTGCCGGTCAACGACAACAACACCGGAGCCGTGAACCCGCCCATCTACAACTCGTCCACATATGCCTACGAATCGGTCGACAAGATGCCCCGCTGGGATTACGCGCGCAGCGGCAACCCGACCCGTGACTTCCTCGAGCGGCAGATCGCGCAGCTCGAACACGGCACGCGCGGCTTCGCGTTCGCGTCCGGACTCGCCGCGATCCACGCGGTGCTGAGCATCTTCAAGCCGGGCGACCGCATCGTCGTCGGCAAGAACATCTATGGCGGCACCTATTCACTGTTCAACGAATACTTTGCCGAACGCGGCATCGCGTTCGAACCGGTGGACACCGCCGACTACGACGCGCTTGACGCGGCGATCGCCGGCCGCAGCCGTACCTCCATCGACGGCGAACCACTCGGCGCGACCACCCCGGCCAAGGCCGTGTACTTCGAGGTTCTCACCAACCCGCTCTTGCAGGTCAACAACGTCAACCGCATCGCCGCCGTCGCCCACCGGCACGGCGCGATCGCCATCGTCGACAACACGTTCGTCACCCCGTACCTGCAGCGTCCGCTCGACCTCGGCGCCGACGTCGTCATCCATTCGGCCACCAAGTACCTCGCCGGCCACTCCGAAGTGACGGCCGGACTGGTCGTCGTGCTCGACGACGAGATCGGCCGCAAGATCTACTTCGCGCAGAACCGGTTCGGCGGCGTGCTCGCCCCCGCCGAATGCAACGACGTGCGCCGCGGCATCCAGACGCTCGCCCTACGCATGGACCGTCAGCAGGCCAACGCGCAGGCCATCGCCGAATACCTGCTCGTGCACCCGCTCATCAAGACCGTGAACTATCCGGGTGTCGCCGGCGACCGCAACCGCATCCTCGCCGAAAACGGCCTCAAGGGCTTCGGCGGCGTGCTCTCGTTCGAGGTCGTGCCGGGCATCGACCCGGGCATCGTGCTCGACAACCTGAAGATCTTCCGCCTCGCCGTGAGCCTCGGCGCGGTCGAAAGCCTCGCCGAACTGCCGTGCCGCATGACCCACTTCGAACTGCCGAAGGAGGAGCGGCTCAAGGTCGGCATCACCGACGAGCTGATCCGTCTCGCCGTCGGCATCGAGGATGCGGCCGACCTGATCGAGGACCTCGGTCAGGCGCTCGACACCGCGTACGAGGCGTACCTGCAGGATCACGCCGGCGCGGACGTCTTCGGTCAGCTGTCGGCCGGACTGTTTGCCTGAGCATGCGGGCACGGTCCGTCGCGCGATCACTTCGATCACATCCTACGGGGTCGTCGCGGCGGCCGTCTGCGGCCACGGAAACCATACATAGACAAGGGTTGGGGAATGACTGATAGGGGAGTGACCGGCGACGAACGGGACGACGCCGGCGGCGTGACATTGCGGATACCCGCACTGGCACGGTACTGTGCGGCGCGCGTCGGCAGTTCCATCGTCGAACTGTTCGTGCTGTCGCTGATCGTGTTTCTGGCGATCCGGTTGATTCCCGGCGATCCGGCGGCGGGGTTCTTCAGCGCCAACCAGTCGCCGACCGCGGAGCAGATCGCGCAGATCCATGCGAAACTCGGCTTGGACAAGCCATGGTACGTGCAGTACTGGGTGTGGCTGGCCGGCGTGCTCCACGGTGATTTCGGCGAGTCGATCACCACGCCGTTCCCGGTGGGGGCGCAGATCGCGCAACGGTTCCCGTACAGTCTGGAACTGGCCCTGATGGCGACGCTGTTCGCGCTGATCATCGGCATTCCGTTCGGCCTGATCAGCGGGGCGAAAAAGGGCCGCGTCGCCGACGTGATCATTCGCGGCCTGTCGTTCGTCCTGATCTCGCTGCCGCCGTTCCTCGTCGCCATTGCACTGCTGCTGTGGAACTCGCGCACCGCGAAGTACCGTCTCATCGGCGTCATTTCGTTCGCCGAGAATCCGTTGGGTAATCTGCAGCTCATGGCACTTCCCGCGCTGATCCTTGGTCTGGGATTCGGGGCGTACGTGTCCCGGTACACCCGGTCGTCGTTGGTGGACGATCTCGAACGACCGTATGTGCGCACGCTGCGGGCGATCGGTACGAGCGACCGGCAGATCGCCGTCATCTCGATGCGTAACGCGCTGATTCCGGTCACCACCGTCGTCGCCGTCGAACTCGCGTCGCTGATCGGCGGCACCGTCATCATCGAGCAGGTGTTCTCCATCCCCGGCATGGGATCGTTCCTCATCGAATCCATCAAACGCAGCGACTATCCGTCGGTGCAGGGCGCGATCTTCGTCATCGGCGCGGTCTACGTCGTGCTCAATCTGCTGGTGGATCTCCTGTATCCGCTGATTGACCCGCGAGTGAAGGTGGTGAACGCATGAGCGTGGCTTCCGAGGACTTCATTCTGGATACGATTCCCCAACGCATCGAACCGTCGTCGAAACGCGGCACGCGTCGTATGAACGTGTCGTTGATCGCCGGATTCGCCATTATCGGCCTCCTGCTGGTCGCCGGCATCGTCGCGGGATTCCACCCGCCGTACGATCCGTATGCGACCGGCGACGATCCGTTCGCGGCACCCAGCGCCGCGCATTGGCTGGGTACGGACAATCTTGGGCGCGACTTCGCGAGCCGACTGATCCTGTCGTTGCGCACCGATGTGTTGCTGTCCTTGTCGACGTGTCTGCTGGCCGCGTTGTTCGGTGCGGTGATCGGCCTGACGGCCGGATATTTCGGCGGGATCTGGGACGCCGTCTCCATGCGTGTGGTGGATGGCGTGCTCGCCATTCCGGGCATCCTGATCGCGTTGCTGATCCGCGTCATTCTGGGTGCCGGATCGTGGCAGCTGGTGCTGGCCATGGCCGTCATCTATACGCCGATGATGGCACGCGTCATGCGCGCCCCGGCGCTGCAGCTGCGCACCCGGGAATATGTGGCCGCGGCGCGCATCGCCGGCATCCCCTCGTGGCGCACGGTCTCCACCCACATCCTGTTCAATTCGCTCAGCCCCATGCTGGTGCAGGCGGCGTCCATCGCGTCGAACGCGGTGGCGATGGAGGCGGCGCTGTCCTATCTGGGGCAGGGCATCCAGCCCCCGCAGCCGTCGGCCGGCCGTATGGTGTTCGAATACCAGATGTACATGCAGACCGATCCGCTGCTGGTCATCGCGCCCACCGTGCTGATCGTGCTGCTGTCCTTCGGATGGAACCTGATCGCGGACGGCTTCCAGACCTACTTCTCCCTGAGCGAAAGCGACCGGCTATGAGCGACAACCATGACGACGGCGTACTGCTCGACGTGCGCAACCTGAACGTGTCCTACGGCGGCAACCCCGCGGTGATCGGCATGAACCTGACCGTGCGCGCCGGGCAGATCACCGGTCTGATCGGTGAATCCGGCAGCGGCAAATCGACCATCGGCATGGCCGCGATGGGATTGCTGCCCGGATACGCCCGCGTCGAGGCCGACCGGTTCACGGTCGCCGGGCGCGACGTGCTCGGCCTGTCCGACGCCGAATGGCGTCCGCTGCGCGGAGCCGTGGTGTCGATGGTGTTCCAGGAACCGCTGTCGGCGTTGAACCCGACGATGACCATTGGCCGGCAGATCGCGTTGGCGTTGCGCAACCATCACACCGTGCCGGCGGACGCCGTGCGGGATGAGACGATCGCGCTGCTGCGCAAGGTGCGGCTTCCCGACCCCGAACGCCGTATCGGGCAGTATCCGCACCAGCTGTCCGGAGGCCAGCTGCAGCGCGTGGTCATCGCCATGGCGTTGGCGGGGCGTCCCGAACTGCTCATCGCCGACGAGCCCACCACGGCACTGGACGTCACCGTACAGGCCAGAATTCTCGAGCTGTTCCGCGCCATCGCGGACGACACCGGCATCGGCATCCTGTTCATCAGCCATGATCTCGGCGTCATCAGCCGCATCGCAGACCGGGTGACGGTTATGCTCAACGGAGTCGCCGTGCAGTCCGGTCCCACGAATGACGTGCTGCACGGCCGCCAGCATCCGTATACCAAGGCGCTGCTCGCCGCATTGCCCGGATCGGTGCCGCCTCGGCAGCCGCTGCGCGTCCTGCCCGATTTTCTGACACGGGGAGAGAACCAATCATGACGAATGACGAACGCAGGGCGACAGAAACGACGGAGACGACGAGAACGTCTCCAATACTGTCGGTGGACCACGTTTCCAAGCGGTTCCGCATCGCCGCCGAACGATATCTGACAGCCGTCAACGACGTGTCGCTGACCGTGAGTACAGGCGAGACGTTGGGCATCGTCGGCGAATCGGGATGCGGCAAATCCACGCTGGCGAAGATGATCGTCGGCCTCGAACGTCCGGATGTGGGAGAGATCCTCGTCAACGGGCGGCCGGTGCGCGGCTCGGCGGGGCGGCATCGCGGTGAAGGCGGCGTGCAGATCGTATTCCAGGATCCGCAAGGCTCGCTGGACCCGCACTTTCGCGTCGGGGCGTCCGTCGGCGAGCCACTGCTGGCGGCCGGACTCGGCCGCGCCGAAATCCAGACACGAGTCGCCGAGGCGTTGCGCATGGTGGAACTGGACGCCGATGCGGCGCGCCACTACCCGCACCAGTTCTCCGGCGGCCAACGCCAGCGCATCGCCATCGCGCGCGCCTTGGCGGCGCGTCCCGAACTGATCGTGCTGGACGAACCCACATCGGCGCTGGACGTATCGGTGCAGGCCGGCGTGCTGAACATCCTGCTGGATCTGCAGAACCGGACGGGCACCTCCTACCTGTTCATCTCCCACGACCTGTCCGTCGTCGCGCACATGTCGCACCGCGTCGCCGTCATCGACCGCGGATCCATTGTGGAGACCGCGCCGGCGGAACGCATCTTCAGCGACCCGCAGCACCCGTACACCAAGGCGCTGGTGGACGCCATCCCGCGCATCTGAAGCAATCCAACACCGTATCCGACGCGACATGCGTCCGTCGCATCCGAACCACGTGACCCACGAAAGGACAACCATGACCACTGCGAAGACGATTCCGAACCAGGCCCTGACCGACGACGAACGAACCTTGGTCGACACGGCGCAACGCTGGTTCGTCGACCACCGCGACGAGTATCTCGACACGCTGTGCGCGGCGGTGCGCATCCCGTCGGTCACCGACCCGGACCATCCCGTGGAGCACGGGCCGTACGGGCGGGCCGTGCGCGACGTGTTCGACTTCGCGCTCGGCAAGGCCAGGGACGCGGGCTTCGCCACGGACGACTACGACGGGCATGCGGTCGGCTACTGGTACGGCGAGCGCGGCGACAAGGACATCGCGCTGGTGTCGCATCTGGACGTCGTCAAGCCGGGGGACGGGTGGACGTTCGAACCGTTCGAGCCGGTCGTGCGCGACGGCTACGTGATCGGCCGCGGCGCCTCCGACAACAAGGGCGCCGCGATCGTGGACCTGTTCCTGCTGCGGTTCTTCAAGGAGCTCGGCCATGAGTTCAAGCATCCCGTGCGCGTGATCTACGGCGGCGACGAGGAGGAGGAGATGACGGATCTGCAGTATGTGGTCGCGCACTATGGCGCCCCGTACCAGGCCGTCATCACCGACAGCCCGTATCCGGTGAACACCATCCAGAAGGCGCGCCTGTACGCCGATCTGACGCTGCCGGCCGGGCCGGTGCTCGGCAGTCTTGAGTCGGGCTATTCCCGGTTCCAGATCCCGGGCACTGCAAGCGTCGATCTGGTGGGGATTCCGTATGACCGCGCCGCGGCCGCGCTGGCGCAGCTCGCCGCGACGGACGCGGAACTGGCCGGGCGCCTGCATCTGGGCGTCGCCAACGATGGCACGCCGACATTGACCGCCGAAGGCGTCACCGGCCATCCCGCGTTCCCGGAGGGGACCGTCAATCCTATTCTGCTCATCGCGACCGCGTTGGATCGCACCGGACTGCTGGCGGGTGCGGATGCCGCGGCCGCGCACGCCATCGCCACGTGGCTGGACGGCTACTACGGCGAAGGCATCGGCCTGTACCGCAGGGACGAGGAAAGCGGCACGAGCTTCTTCAACGCGGGTGCCGCGCATCCGGCGCCGGGCGGCGTGAAACTGGAGCTGTCAATTCGCCTCGCTATCACGCAGATGCGCGACGAGGTCGAATCGACGCTCGCCGAACGGGCCGCCGAGGTCGGCGGCCATGTCGAGACCGTGTTCTTCGGCGACGCCTATTACGTGCCGAAAACCGATCCGCGCGTCCAACTGCTGCTGGGCGTGTTCGACGAGATCATGGGCACGCACGCGGATACCGTTGCGCTCGCCAGCGGCACCCATGCGCGGGTGATCCCCAACGCGGTGAACTTCGGCCCGGGATTCAGCGAGCATGAGCGGACCGTGCGGCCGATCGTCGGCCGGCCCGACTTCATCGAGGAGGGCAAGGGCGGTTCTCACGGCGCCGACGAGTGGGTGTCGCTCGACAACCTGACCAGCACGTTCGTCATGTACGCGCTCGCGCTGACGCGGCTGGACGCGTACCTCGACTGATCGCCGTTCGGCAATGGCGGGGGTGGAATCATCCCCGCCATTTTTCGTATGCGTGCATGTGGCGGGATCTTCATGCGTTGGAAAAACGACGAGCTACAACCACACCGTGCTGCCGCACTGAATTCAGCGCGATAAGCAAACGTGCGGCATCCTGCTCGCTGAGCGTGCCGGTGTACCCCTGCAGATCGGCACGCTTGAATCTGACCAGTTGCGCGCATCGTGCGGTGGTTTCGTGGGAGAGTCCTGCCTATTCCCAATCCATCTATCCTATTGCTCGCCGTGATGGTTGCTTATCGTCTTCTGGTCGAGGGGGGCATGGAGCAACGACATAATACAAAAGAAGAAGCGTTGGTCATTCGGGGTTCTTCCGGATGACCAACGCTTCCTGCGGTACGCGCGTGCTACGCGCGAATCACTTGGACAGCCACGTGTCCTTGAAGTGGTAGCGGGAATCGCCAGGGTCGGTCTGGTAGCCGTGCACCTTGCTCGACCACACCTGATAGTCCAGCGGGGTGGCGAACGGGGTGAGCGCCAGCACCTGCTCGGCGATCAGGTTGTTCAGCTCGTTGATTTGCTTGACACGCGACGTATCGTCCGCGTTGGTCTCGATCTTGCCCAGCAGCTCCTTGGCCGAGGCCGCCTGCTCGTTGTCGCCCCAGCGGTCGACGTTGCTGCCGGTCGTCAGCCACCAGGTGAACGCCGATGCCGGATCGGCGCCGATGACGTCCTGCACCAGCACCAGATCGGCCATGTACTTGTCGCCGGTGGTGAAGATGCCCTGGATCTCCTCGTACGGCACCGGCTTGAGCTCCAGCGTGATGCCGACCTTGGACAGCTGGTCCTTCATCAGCTCGAAGACGGGGGCGTCGGCGGTATCCGCGCCGTAGGCGAGGGAGATCGTGGGATTCGGGTCGCCCGATTCCGCCAGCAGTTTCTTGGCGCCGTCGGGATCGTACTTGGTATTCGGCGTCTCGTCGGTGGGCGTGTCGAGGCCGGCGACGGCCGGGGGATTGGCGAACGTCTTCGCGCCGCGGCCCGACGTGCCGATCTTGATGATGGCGTCGCGGTCGATGGCCTTGGACAGGGCCTGACGGACCTTGATGTTGTTCAGCGTGCCGTCGTCGTAGTTCGGGTCGATGAACAGGAATCGGGTCGAGGTCTGCTGCAGCTTGCCCAGCGTCAGGCCGTTGCTCTTCGCCTGCTCGGCGAGCTCCGGTTTCCAGAACCACGCCGCGTCGGCCTGTCCCTGCTGGACCAGCGCCAGCAAGGCGTTCTCATCCGCGACCTTGACGAAATCGATGCCGTCGAGATACGGCTTGCCCTTCTCCCAGTAGTGGGTGTTACGCGTCAGTTTGACGTCCTTGCCCTTGTTCCATGCCTCAAGGGCGAACGGTCCGGTGCCGTTCGAGGTCTTCTGCCGGTCCGCCTCGCTGGTCTTCTCGTACCACTGCTGATCGACGATGTAGAATCCCGACAGCCGGTCGCCCACCGTGTTGAGGAACGACGGGGTGGGTTGCGAGAACTTGAATTCGATGACGTTGCCGCCCTTGTCGGTGACATTGGTCAGGTTCTTGAGCACCGCGGCCTTCGACTGCGGCGACTTCTCCTTCACATAGTTGAAGCTCCAGATCACGTCCGACGGCGTCAGATCGCTGCCGTCGGCGAACTTGACGCCCTGGCGCAGCGTGAAGTCGTACGTGGTGTCGTCCACCTGTTTCCATTCGGTGGCCAGACTCGGCTCGAACTGACCGTCGTCCCCCTTGACGATCAGGGTGTCGTAGATCTGGTTGAGGATCGACGTGGACGCGTACACGCTGGCGATCATCGGATCGAGGCCGCCGTTGCCGGGTTCGTCCTTCGTGCCGAACCGCAGGACGCCGCCGGATACCGGGGTGGTCGAATCCTGGGAGGCTGCGGACGAGGAGTTGTCGTCCGGGACGGCTCCGCAGCCGGCCAGACCGAGCGAAAGCGCGAGGACGGCCGCAAGACCTGCGGTGCGTGCGCGCGAGGTGGACAGTAACGACATGATGAATGGTTCCTTCTCTTTGGTGACGATCGCCGAACGTAGCGTGGTTCGCCGTTGCGGCGGGTACATGTTCCTTCCTACCCGATGAACGTGTTCGCTGGTAGCGTGTTGCCCGTTTTGCCCTATATGTGTTATTGATAGGACATTCAAGATGGGCGTGATCGTTCGTCTTGATAAGCCGTTATAAGCCGGTCGCGGCTGTCGCTGTAACCGTCCATAACTAGTTCGTATAGCCACGCCGCCTCGATCCCGGGAATCCCGGAGTACGGTCGGACATATTGGCGAAACGTCATACATCATTTCCCTCCGCCCACGCGGAACGAACGACAAGGAGCATACCCATGAACAAGCGCGAACGCGTGCTGGCGGCGTTGAACGGCGAACCGGTCGACCACGTCCCGGCGGCATTCTGGTTCCACTTCGCCGGCGACGAGGCGAAGGGCGAGACGAACGTGCAGGCGCACCTCAAGTACTTCCGCGAGGCCGACCTCGACTTCATCAAGATCATGGACGACGGCTACACGTGGTATCCGGCGCCCGCCGAGGTCGCGACTGAAGGCCGCTGGGATCTCGTCAAGTCGCTGCCGGCCGACCACCCGTACATCACGGAGCAGGTCGAGCGCGCCAAGCGCATCGTCGACGAGCTGCACGGCGAGGCGTTCGCGTTCTACAACGTGTTCAGCCCGTTCATCGTGCTGCGGTTCGTCTACGACGCCGCCGGCAAGGACTTCGACGCGCTGAGCGAGGACCTCAAGGAGCACCCGATCGAGGTGATGGAGGCGCTCGACGCGATCGCGGTCACGCAGGCGCTGCTGAGCCGTCTGGTCATCGAGGAGGCCGGCGTGGACGGCATCTACTACAGCGTGCAGGGCGCCGAACCGGACCGTTTCACGCTCGAGGAGCACCGCCGTCTGGTGCGTCCGAGCGACCTGTACGTGCTCGAGCACGCCAACCGCTACTCCGAAACCAACATCGCCCACCTGTGCGGCTGGGCGGGCAACCGCAACGACCTCGAGAAGTGGCGCGACTACCCGGCCAAGGTTGTCAACTGGGCCGCGTCGGTCGAAGGACTGTCGCTGGTCGACGGCCGTGCGTACTTCGGCAACCGCACCGTGCTCGGCGGCTTCCAGACGCACTGGGACGGCACGGTGCGCCAGGGCATCATCTACGACGGCACCGAGGAGGAGATCAAGGACTACACGCGCAAGCTGATCCTCGACTTCGGCAAGCGCGGGCTCATCCTCGGCGGCGACTGCACGGTCGACGCGTCGATCGACTGGCAGCACATCCGCTGGGTGCGCGAGGCGTCCGCCGAACTGTGATCCGGCATGGATCCGGTCGGCTGCGACGGTCGGCCACCTGACGCGACCGTCTATAATCCCTGCAATCGCAAGGCTTAAGAACCGCTCATAAATAATACGTATGCCGCCGTCGCGGGATGCGGCTTGCATCGTCCGCGACGGCGGCATACGTTCGTAACCATCGCACGTCATTGACGTCATCACCAAGCAGTACCTCAACGGTCGGCAATCGACCGGCGTCAGACATACGTCAGTCATATAAGAGAGGAAGAGCATATGACCACGTTCACCATCCAGCGCCTGTGGCGCAAGGTCGCGGCGGCGGGACTCGCCGTGGCCTGCACGGCCGGACTCGTTGCCTGCGGCGTGAACACCGGTGCCGGCACCACCACGGGAGGCAGCGGCACGGGCTCGTCGCAGACCGGCGACACCATCCGCTACGCCCTGTGGAGCAACCCGAACGGCCAGTTCAACCCGGTGACCTACTTCACCGACTATGACCGCGCGATCATCTTCAACGTGTACAGCCGCCTCGTCGTGCTCGACAAGGACCAGAACTACCAACCGTCGCTCGCCAAGTCGTACGAGTGGTCCAAGGATGGCAAGACGCTGACCTTCAAGCTGCGCGACGGCGTCAAGTGGCACGACGGCAAGGACTTCACCTCCGCCGACGTGGCCTTCACCTACACGGCCACCGCCGACAAGGACTTCCCGCTCGACCCGCCGGCGCTTGTCACCTACCTCGAGGGCTACGACGACTTCCACGCGGGCAAGACCAAGGACTTCCCGGGCATCACCACGCCGGACGACACCACGGTCGAATTCCACTTCGCGAAGACCTACTCCGGCGCGCTCACCACGTTCTCCGACAAGCCGATCCTCGCCAAGCACGTGTGGGAGTCCACGCCCGTGGGCCAGTGGAACAAGGCCACCGACCTGCTCAAGAACCCGATCGGCACCGGCCCGTACAAGTTCAAGGAGTTCGTCGACGGCCAGTACGTGTCGCTCACGGCCAACGACGACTACTTCGGCGGCAAGCCGAAGACCAAGAACCTGATCTTCAAGGTCGTCAGCCCCGACACGTTGCAGACCGCGGTGATCAACAACGAGGTCGACCTTGGCGAGATCTCCAATTTCAACTCCAAGGAGCTCGACACCTACAAGAGCGAGAACATCAACGTCGTCGAGAACGAGGGCAACGGCGGCCAGTACCTCGCCTTCGACGTGAAGAACCCGAAGCTTGCCGACAAGCGCGTTCGCCAGGCACTGCTGTACGCCATCGACCGCAAGGGCCTGATCGACTCGCTGCTCTACGGCCACGGCGTCACGTTCAACGCGCAGGCCCAGCCGTCCGACCCGTACTATCCGACCGACGAGCTCAACGACTACGCGTACAGCAAGGACAAGGCCAAGGAGCTGCTCAAGGAGGCCGGCTGGACCGACACCGACGGCGACGGCATCCTCGACAAGAACGGCGAGAAGTTCACGTTCACCATCAACTACCCGAGCGGCAACAAGACGCGCGAGCTGTCCGCGCCGATCATCCAGAAGAACTTCCAGGACATCGGCATCGACGCGAAGCTTTCCGAAGCCGACTTCAACACGACGCTGGCGATCCTGCAGGATCCTGACAAGCAGTATGACGGCGTGCTCATGGGCGCCACCTTCCGCCCGCAGCAGTACGGCACCAACAACTGGTGGACCCGCTGGGACGAGAACGCCGAGGCCAAGGCCGCGCTCGACAAGGTGAACACCACCACCGACGCCGACGCGCTCAAGGCCGCCGTGAACGACTACCTCAAGCTCGAGAACGAGGAGGTTCCGATGGCCTTCCTCTATATCCCGAACCAGGGCACCGCCGTGCGCCCCGAAGTCAAGGGCTTCGAACGCTCCACGTACGAGATCTTCTCCAACGTGACCGACTGGACCATCTCCAAGTAACCTGAACGGCAACGCCAGCAGCGTCCGCCGTGGGCCGGAAAACGCCTTCCGCCCGCGGCGGACGCGCGTCCGTTCAAGCCCACGGATCGTCCCCACTTCCACTGCCATCCACTGCCAGAAAGCCAGAAAGGTCGGTGCCATGCCGATTGTCAGATATATAGTGCGGCGCCTTGCCATCGCGCTGCTGGTGCTGTTCGGCATCTCGCTCATCGTGTTCACGGTGATCAACCTGCAGCCGGGCAACCCGTACGCCACGATGTTCAGCCCGCAGGCCGACGCCGCCACACGCGAGGAGCTGCTGCGCAAGGTCGGCTACTACGATCCGATCTGGCTCAAATACGTCAAATGGCTGGGCCGTGCCGTGCAGGGCGACCTCGGCTACTCCATCCAGCTCGGCCTGCCGGTGAGCGCCGTGATCGCCTCGCGTGTGGGCAACACGTTGGTGCTCACCCTGGCCGCCGCGGTCATCGCGTTCGTCATCGCCCTGCCGGTCGGCATCTACTCGGCGATCCGCCGCGGCCGCGTCTCCGACCGCGTCATCACGATCGTCACGTTCGGCATCATGTCAATCCCCGCGTTCTTCCTCGCGATGATCCTCATCCGACTGTTCTCCGCGCAGCTCAAGATCCTGCCGAGCTCGGGCATCATCACGCCCGGCTTCACCGGCAGCTCATGGGACGTGACCGTCGACGTGATCAAACACCTCGTCATGCCCGCCACGGTGCTCGCCGCGCTGAGTTTCGCCACATACAGCCGCTACATCCGCTCGTCCGTCAGCGAGATCCTCGACACCGACTATGTGCGCGCGCTGTTCGCCAAGGGTGTCAGCCGGCGCAAGGTGCTCGGCAAGCACGTGATGAAGAACGCGGCCAAGCCGATCATCACGGTGCTCACGTTGGCCGTGCCGGGACTGCTGTCCGGCGCGCTCATCACCGAAACGGTGTTCTCCTGGCCGGGACTGGGCCGGCTGGGCTACGAGGCGGCCGTCGGCCGTGACTATCCGCTGCTGATGGGCATCACCCTGCTGCTCGCCGTCGCGACGCTGCTCGCGAACCTGCTGGCGGACGTGCTGTACATCGTCGTCGACCCGCGAATCCGAGTCCAATCATGAGCACGAGCGCAATCAATACGGTGACCACCATGAGCATTTCCAACGTTCCCGCCGAAACCTCCGTCCCGTCCGCGACCGCGGACACCGCCGCCGCGGCCTCCGCAGACCGTCGCAAGCGCAACCGTCTGCTGACCAACCCGTGGTTCGTCGGCGGACTGTCCGTCGCGCTCGTCATCGTCGCCGCCTGCCTCGCGGCGCCGCTGCTCACGCGCTACGCGCCCAACGACATCGATCTGAACAGCCTCGAGGCCGCGCCGTCGTCCGCGCACCTGCTCGGCACCGACGCGCTCGGCCGCGACATCTTCTCCCGACTGCTGTACGGCGGCCGCATGTCGATCCTTGTCGGCGTGGCGGCCGTGGCCATCCAAGTGGTGATCGGCGTGGTGCTCGGCACTGTGTCCGGCTACTTCCGCGGCGCGGCCGACGCCGTCATCATGCGTATCGCCGAAATCTTCCAGTGCTTCCCGTTCTACCCGCTCGCCATCACCATCGCCGCCGTGTTCGGCGCGAACGTGTGGAACGTCGTGCTCATCATCGGCCTGCTGCAATGGCCCGGACTGGCGCGACTGGTGCGCGGCGAGGTGCTGTCGATCCGCGAGAACGCGTTCATCGACTATTCGCGCGCGATCGGCGTGCCCACCTACCGCATCCTGTGGGACGGCCTGATCCGCAACTGCGTGCCGGTGATCGTCGTCAACGCGACGCTCGCCGTGACCACCGCGATCCTGTCGGAGGCCGCGCTGAGCTTTCTCGGCCTCGGCGTCTCCCAGCCCGACCCGAGCTGGGGCAACATGCTGTCGAGCGCGCAGAGCTTCCGCGTACTCAGCTACGAGCCGTGGATGTGGATCCCGCCGGGCGTCGCCATCGCGCTGCTTGTGCTGTCGATCAACGCGATCGGCGAATCGCTGCAGGAATACCTGCGCCCGCGGTTCGGCTACATCGCCGACATCCTGCCGTCGCGCGCGGCGAAACGGACGACGCGCTGACGTACTGACGCAACGCGAAACGAACGCGCTCCCGGAATTCCTCCGGTTGGAACGAAAGCCAGCGGCCCTCCCGGCACGGGAAGCCGATCCGACGTATTGAAGTAAGGACCTGATAGCCATGACCACTGCAACCGATCACCCGAACCTCACCGAAACGGAACGCACGCTGCTGCGGCAGGCCTCCGCATGGTTCGACGACCGTCGCGACGAATTTACCGACGACCTGCTCGACTGGGTCGCCGTGCCGTCCGTCTCCGACACCGCGAAGGCCGCGCCCGGCGCACCGTACGGCCCGGACGTCGCACGCATGTTCGACGTCGCTGCCGCCCGTGCGCACGACTTCGGACTGGGCAGCGTGAACCGCGACGGCCACGCGCTCGAAGTGCGTTTCGAAGGCGTGGCCGACGACGGCCAGGCCGGTGCCGCGTCGCTGCTCGGCGACATCTCGCTCGTCTCGCATCTCGACGTCGTGCCGGCCGGCCAGGGCTGGACCTTCGAACCGTTCAAGCCGTTCGCCCGCGACGGCTTCGTGGTCGGCCGCGGCAGCTCCGACAACAAAACCGGCGCGCTCATTGACCTGTACCTGCTGCGCTTCCTCAAGGAACGCCGCTTCACGCCGCGCCACGCCCTGCACATCCTGTACGGCGGCGCCGAGGAGACCAGCCTCGACGACATGCGCTGGTACGTGGAGCACGTCGGCACGCCGCACCAGGCCGTGATCACCGACAGCCCGTTCCCCGCCAACAACGCGCAGAAGGGACACCTCACCATCCGCCTCACCCTGCCCGCGGGCGACGTGCTCGCCGGACTCGATGCCGGCGTCGCGCCGAACGCGGTGCCCGGCCGCGCCGCGGTCGTCTGGCCCGGCGTGGACACGGCTGTAGTGCAAGCCGCCGTAAACGCGTTGGACGACACCGACCTGCGGTCGCGCATCAGCGTCGAACCGGCCGCCGGCTCCGCCGCATCCGCCGGCGCGACGATCACCGTGCAGGGCGTCTCCGGCCACGCGGCGTTCCCCGACGGCACCCGCAACGCGATCGTCCTGCTCGCCCAGGCCCTGCTCGCGCTCGACGGCACGCTCCACGTGCTCTCCGACGCGGACCATCGCGCCGCCGAAGCCATCGCCACGCTGTTCGCCAGCCCGTACGCCGACGGCACGCCGATCGCCTACGAGGACGACGAATCCGGCCGCACCACGCAGAACCTCGGTGTTGCCCGCCCGAACGCGGCCGCCGGCACCGTCGAACTCACCGTTGACATCCGCTACGCCGTCACCCAGGACGGCGCCGCCATCGAACAGGCGCTCGCCGGCGAACTGGACCGCTTCGGCGGCCGCATCGACGACGTCGACCGCTCCGCGCCGTTCTTCGTGCCGAAGGACGACCAGCGCCTGCAGACCCTGCTGTCCGCCTACAACGACGTGCTCGACGTGCACGAGGAACCCAACGCGATGGGCGGCGGCACGCACGCCCGCGTCATCCCCGGCGCGCTCAACTTCGGCCCCGGCTTCGGCGCCCACACGTACGCTGACGGCACGCCGATCGCGCACCATCCCGGATTCCTGCCCGAAGGCCGCGGCTCAGCCCACGGCGCCGACGAATGGACGTCGATCGAGGACGCCAAGATCGCCTTCCTCATCTACCTCATCGGCATCACGCGCCTCGACGCCACGCTCGACGCGTGACCGGCACGCGCGGCGCAACCCACCCATATCCCACCGGACAACCCAAGGACGACCGACAACCATGACGCAGACGCAACAGCACCGCGACAGCGAACAGGACGGACGACGCGACGACATCGTGCTCGGCGTGCACGATCTGGACGTGACCTTCCACGCCGACACCGACATCCACGCCGTCGAACACCTCAGCTTCGACGTGCATCGCGACGAGATCCTCGCGGTCGTCGGCGAATCCGGCTCCGGCAAATCCGTCACCGTGCAGGCCATCCTCGGCCTGCTGCCGTACTACGCGCAGGTGCACGGCACGTTGAGCGTCGGCGACGGCCGCGAGCTCGACCTCGGCGACGCGGCGGCCCTGCGCCCGCTACGCGGCCGGTACGCGTCCATGGTGTTCCAAGACCCGTACGCCAGCCTCGACCCGGTGTTCACGATCGGCGACCAGATCGCCGAGGCGGTCACCGCAATGGATGGCTCGCTCGACAAGACCGCCGTGCACGACCGCGTCCGCGAACTGCTCGCCGACGTGCGCCTCGACGGCGTGGAGCACATCGAACGCAAGTACCCGCACGAACTGTCCGGCGGCCAGCTGCAGCGCGTCATGATGGCGATCGCCTTGGCAGGCCGGCCCACGATCCTGCTCGCCGACGAGCCGACCACCGCGCTCGACGCCACCGTGCAGCAGGAAGTGCTCGACCTGCTCCACGACATCGCCGCGAACCTCGGCATCAGCGTGCTCATCATCACGCACGACATGGGCGTGGTCGCTGATCTGGCCGATCGCGTGCTCGTCATGCACAACGGCCGGTTCGTCGAACAGGGCGACGTGGACGCGGTGTTCGCCCATCCGGTCGAGGACTACACGAAGAAGCTGCTCGCGGCCGTGCCGTCGAACGCGAAGCCGGCCGTGCGCGCGGGAGCAGGCGGCGACGCGGCATCCGGAGATGGCGCCGGCGCCGGTGCGTCGGATGCCGCGTCCGCCGCCAAGCCGATGCTGTCCGTCAAGGACCTCACCGTGTCGTACCGCTCGCGCGGC
The DNA here is from genome assembly GCF_009299505.1 of Bifidobacterium ramosum. GTDB lineage: Bacteria > Actinomycetota > Actinomycetes > Actinomycetales > Bifidobacteriaceae > Bifidobacterium > Bifidobacterium ramosum. Next base: position 45,584 of record NZ_WBSM01000006.1, read on the forward strand.
GGCGCGGTCAAGGAGGTCGTGCACGGCGTGAGCTTCGACATCGAACCGCGCGAGATCGTCGCGCTCGTCGGCCAGTCCGGCTCCGGCAAATCGACGATCGCCCGCAGCCTGCTCGGTCTCAACCCGCTCACCGGCGGCACCGTGCTCATCGACGGCCAGGACGTGTCCGCGCTCGGCCGCAAGGAGCGCCGGCAGGTGCAGTCGCATATCGGCATCGTCTTCCAAAGCCCGTCCGGCTCGCTCAACCCGCGGCTCACCATCGGCGAGATCATCGCCGAACCGCTGCGCTTCGTCCTGCACATGAACCGCAAGGACGCGCTTGCCCGCGCCGGCGAACTGCTCGAGACCGTGCAGCTGCCGGCCGCGCTCGTCGACCGCTATCCGAGCGAACTGTCCGGCGGCCAGCGCCAGCGCGTCGCCATCGCCCGCGCCATCGCCGCCAAACCCACGCTGCTCATCGCCGACGAGCCGACCTCCGCGCTCGACGTGTCGGTGCAGTCCGAGATCCTCGCCCTGCTCAACCGGCTGCAGCACGACATCGGTTTCGCCTGCCTGTTCATCAGCCACGACCTGCCGCTCGTGCGCAGCTTCAGCCACCGCACCATCGTGCTGCGCGACGGCGTCATGGTCGAATCCGGCATCACCGAGGAGCTGTTCGCGCATCCGACGCAGGAGTACACGCGCGAACTGATCCTCAGCGCGCCCGTCGCCGATCCGCAGGTCCAGCACGAACGCCGGCGCGAACGACTCGGACGCACGGAACAGGCGCACTGATAAGGCGTTATAAGCAACGACTGTAACCAACATGCCGTGTGCGGCTTGATTCCGCACGCGGCATCGTGTTGTCTGGGACATGCAACGGCAACCGGCGGCGACGACCGACCCGCCATCCCACGAAAGGACCATCATCATGACCGACCTGCGCGCCATCTTCCACGACATCGTCAAGGGCACGTCCGACGTGCCGTACCTGGTGAGCGCATGGCAGCATCTTATCGGCCACGAATACGGCGCCGAGGAGTTCGCCGCCGCGTACGTCGACTTCGTGCGTCGCTGGGACTGGCAGTGGGTGAAGATCAACCCGCGCGCCATCTACTACTCCGAAGCGTGGGGCTCGCGCTACGACCGTGACGACTACGCCGGATTCGTGATCCCGAAGAAGCTCAAGGCCGGCATCGAGACGCCCGCCGACGTCGCCGGCATCGCACGGCTCGATCCGACCAAGGACGAGTACTTCGCCGAGGCGCTCGCCGCGGCCGCGCTCATCCGCGCGCAGCTCACCGACCGCGCCGTGCTGCAGACCGTCTTCTCGCCACTGTCCGTACTGCTGCAGATCGCCGATCTGCCGCTGTACCCCGGCGACGACTACGCCACGCCGACGCTCACCGTCGAGGACGTCGTGCTGGGCCAGTCGGACGTCGCCAAGCGCGCGCTCGACAACATCGCCGCCACGCTCGCCGACTACGCGGCCGCGCTCGTCACGCCCACGGCCGACGGCGGCGCCGGGCTCGACGGCGTGTTCTACGCCGTGACCGGCACTGTGAGTGAGGACTACTTCGACGACGCGCAGTATCGCGAATTCTCCGAACCGTACGACCGCATCGTCATCGACGCGATCCGCAAGGCCAACCCGGACGCGGTCGTACTGCTGCACACCTGCCGCGCCGACTCGCACCCGGACTGGTTCGACCGTCTCGGCGTCGACCTGATCCACTGGGACCAGTACCTGCCGGGCAATCCGAAGGCCGACGCCGACCTCAAGGCGACGGTCGTGGCCGGCGCCAACGCGCCGTTGTTCGCCTCGGCCGACAACGTCGAGCAGATCCGCAAGGAGATCAAGGGAAGCATCGCGCTGCGCGCCGGCAAGCCGTTCCTCGTCGCGCCGAGCTGCACCGTGCCGACGCCGGCCGCCGACGAGGCGCTGCAGGCGCTGAGCGACGCGCGCGTGGCGGCGTGATCCTGCGGCGGCGGCATAGGCGATACTAGCGCCGGTAGGCGGCGCACACACAACCGAACGAAGGGAACAGAGACGATGGGGTACGATTTCAGCACGCAGGCGATCCATGCCGGCTATGACAGGAAGGGCAACGCCGACGCGTCCAGCGTGCCGATCTACGCGTCCGCGGCGTTCGACCTGGAGGACTCCGGCCGTGGGCAGGCGCTGGCCGCCGGCGTCGAACCGGGCTTCGAATACTCGCGCGTCGCCAACCCCACCGTCGACGCCCTCGAACGGCGCATCGCCGCCCTCGAAGGCGGCATCGGCGCGGTGGCCGTGTCGTCCGGCATGGCCGCGGTGTCGTTCGCGCTCATGTGCGCGGGGGAGGGCGGCGGCCGCATCATCGCGCCCACCAACCTCTACGGCGCGTCCGTCGACGCGCTCGGCGACTTCCTGCCGCAGTTCGGCATCCACGCCGACTTCGTGCACGACATCAACGACCTCGCCGAGGTCGAATCGCTGATCGGCCCGGACACGCGCGCGATCTTCGCCGAAACCGTCGCCAACCCGTCCACCGCCATCACCGACATCGAACCGCTTGCCGCATTGGCCCACCGCCACGGCATCGCGCTCATCGTCGACAACACCGTACCCACCCCGTACCTGCTGCGTCCCATCGAATTCGGCGCCGACATCGTCGTGCACTCGACCACCAAGGGCATCACCGGGCACGGCAACGCGATCGGCGGCATCATCGTCGATGCGGGCCGCTTCGACTGGACCAACGGGCGGTTCGCCCAATTCACCCGCCCCGAACAGGTGATCGCCGACCTCGACGGCAACCGGCGCAGCTTCGCCGGCGCGTTCGGCGAACAGGCGTTCATCAAACGCATCCGCATCAAGTACCTGCGCACGTTCGGCGCGGTGCAGAGCCCGTTCAACGCGTACCTGTCGCTCATCGGCCTCGAGACGCTGCCCGAGCGCGTCAGCCGCCAGGTGGCGACCGCCACGCTCATCGCCGAACGGCTCACCCACACGCCGCACGTCGTCAAGGTCAACTACTCCGGCCTCGGCGACACGCCGCAGTATGCGCTCGCCGCCAAATACTTCCCGCGCGGCGTCGGCCAGATCCTCTCGTTCCTCGTCGACGGCGACCGCGAGAACGTGCGACGCATCCTTGACGGCACGAAACTGTTCTCGTACGTGCCGAACATCGGCGACGCGCGCTCGCTCATCGTCGACCCGGTCAACATCACCCACCGCGAGGTGCCCACGGACTACCGGATCGCGGCCGGCGTGACCGACAACCTGATCCGCCTGTCCATCGGCCTTGAGGACGCCGGCGACCTCATCGCCGACCTCGAGCAGGCCATCGCGGGGGCGTACTGAGGATTCGCGCCTCGTTCCGTGTCCTCGCTTACCGTCTTTCTTTTTTGATAACGGACATACAGCCGATTTCCTTACGTAATCGGCTGTATGTCCGTTTGTTTGTTTGGCTTGCCGGTGTCATGTGCGGTCCGTTGTTGCGGCATCGCGACACGCGGATGTCGCGGCATGTGGTAGGGTGATACCCATGACGTATCTCATGTGTTGTTGTTGTCGCTGACCGACGCCGCCCGGACGGGCGCCAGCCGATCGGTTGACAACGCATAACTTGAGATAGGATTCACGTCTTCGCGATACGCACCGGCATCTCGGCCGGCATGAGGTCGATCATCAACGGACATCGTGTTACCGTTATCGACGATCGCATCCCACGACATCATCGCAACATCACGGCGATACAGCCCTCGTGGCAGCGATATACCACATTCGCGCAGACTCCTCGGCCGCCGTCATCCATCATCGTTCGACGGCATCCGCATCAGTGACTCCCGTTTCATCCGCGCCAACCGACGGTTCCGCCCCGGCCGCACCGCACGATCCGCACGATCACGCCGCCCCCCCCCTCACGAAACCGAACTACACCGAACCCCGCAGACAGAAACGAGCATCACCATGACCATCCACCAGAACCTCTCCGAACTCATCGGCAACACGCCGCTCGTCAAGCTCAACCACGTCACCGACGGCATCCGCGCCACCATCGCCGTCAAAGTCGAATACTTCAACCCCGGCGGCTCGTCCAAGGACCGCATCGCCGAACGCATCATCGACGCCGCCGAACGCTCCGGCGAACTCAAGCCCGGCGGCGTGATCGTCGAACCCACCTCCGGCAACACCGGCGTCGGCCTCGCGCTCGTCGCCCAGCAGCGCGGCTACCGCACCATCTTCACCCTGCCCGACAAGGTCAGCGAATCCAAGCGCGCCGTGCTGCGCGCGTACGGCGCCGAAATCGTCGTGACCCCCACCGACGCCGGCCCCGACGACCCGCGTTCCTACTATCAGGTCGCCGAACGGCTCGCCAAGACCATTCCCGGCGGCTTCCGCCCCAACCAGTACGACAACCCGAACGGGCCGGCCAGCCACTACGCCACCACCGGCCCGGAGATCTGGAAGGCCACCGACGGCAAGGTCACACACTTCGTGGCCGGCATCGGCACCGGCGGCACGATCAGCGGTACCGGACGCTACCTCAAAGAGGCCTCCGATGGCGCGGTGCAGGTCATCGGCTCTGACCCGGAAGGCTCCATCTACTCCGCGCCCAGCATGGCCGACGTGCACCAGTACGACATCGAAGGCGTCGGCGAGGACTTCTACCCGAAGGCCTTCGACCGGGGCATCACCGACGACATCGTCAAGATCAACGACCACGACGCGTTCCTCATGACCCGCCGGCTCGCCGCCGAAGAGGGGCTGCTCGTCGGCGGATCGTCCGGCATGGCCGTCGCCAGCGCCGTGCGCTACGCCCGCGAGCACGACCTCGATGGCAACCAGCTGGTCGTCGTGCTGCTGCCCGACTCCGGCCGCAGCTACCTCGAGAAGATCTTCAACGACGACTGGATGCGCGCCAACGGATACGGCGACATCGTCGACGCGACCACGCGGCCGTCGCTCGTCGAACGGTACCTGTAGGCGGCGCCGTCGCGCATCGTCCATCGTCGACGTGACCCAATCCAATCCGACCGATCCCAGTCCAACGCAATCTAATCCAATCTAATCTAATCCAACTGATCCTCACCGATCATCACATCATCAAGGAGCATCCCATGACCATTGCCACCGATCCCGCCGCACTGTCCGCCTCCGCCCGTGCCACCCGCGCCATCCACGCCGGGCAGGAGCCCGACCCCACGACCGGCGCCGTTGTCACCCCGATCTACATGACCTCCACGTTCAAGCAGGACGGTGTCGGCGGCCTGCGCCACGGCTACGACTACAGCCGCTCCGTCAACCCGACCCGCACCAGCTTCGACGAGCAGCTCGCCTCCGTCGAAGGCGCGAAGTACGCACTCTCGTTCTCCTCCGGCCTCGCCGCCATCGACGTGTTGCTGCGCTCGACCATCAAACCCGGCGACAACATCCTGCTCGGCAACGACGTGTACGGCGGCACCTACCGTCTGCTGTCGAAGGTGTTCGTGCCATGGGGCGTCGGCCTCGACGTGGTCGACATCACCGACCTGGCCGCGGTGGCCGCGGCGCTGGAAACCAAGCCGTACGCGTACCTTTGGGTCGAAACGCCGTCGAACCCGCTGCTCAACATCACCGACATCGCGGCCGTCTCGGCCCTCGCGCACGACCACGGTGCCAAGGTCGTGGTCGACAACACGTTCGCCTCGCCGGTGCTGCAGCATCCGCTCGAGGAGGGGGCCGATGCGGTCGTGTACTCGACCACCAAGTACATCGGCGGTCACTCCGACGTGGTCGGCGGCGCGGTGGTGCTCAACGACGAAGAGGTGCGCGATCAGGTGGCGTTCCTGCAGAACGCGGCCGGCGCGGTGCCGTCGCCGTTCGACTCGTGGCTCGACATCCGCGGCCTCAAGACCCTTGACCTGCGGGTCAAGCAACACAGCCGCAACGCGCTGAAGGTTGCGCAGTGGCTCGAATCGCAGCCGGCGGAACTGGTGGAGCGCGTGTGGTACCCGGGGCTGGAGTCGCACCCGGGCCACGAGATCGCCGCGCGCCAGATGCATGGCGGGTTCGGCGGCATGATCTCGGTGCAGATCGCCGCCGGATTCGAGGCGGCCAAGCGGTTCGCCGGGGCGACGCAGGTGTTCACGCTCGCCGAGTCGCTCGGCGGCGTCGAGTCGCTGATCGAGCATCCGGGCGCGATGACCCACGCCTCCGTGGCGGGCACCACGCTCGAGGTGCCGGCGAACCTGATCCGCCTGTCGGTCGGTCTGGAGGACGCCGACGACCTGATCGCCGATCTCGAACGGGCGTTCAAGGCGATCTGACCGGGGCTTGGGGTTTGTACGGTTCGGTGTCCCGTCGGGGTGTTGATTCGCCGTCTCGGTGTCCCATCGAACCGTCGAACCGTTGAACCGTGCGGGGCTTTCCGCAAACTGAGAGGCAGATCGCGGTGTGTGCATGGGTCTTTCTCCAAACTCAGAGGCAATGTTTTCTGGACAACAACGCGGGTCATGGGAGTTCGGGGGTGTGTCGTACGGGTCTGTCGGCATGTGACTGCCTCTGAGTTTGGAGAAAGACCCCGGCGAAGCCCGTAATCTGCCTCTCAGTTTGGAGAAAGCGGGGTTCCGCTCCTGCGGCACGCCCGCCATCGCCTACACTGGGGAGTCATGACAGACAACGCGGCGGCGCTGGGCGCACTTAAACGGTATTTCGGCTACGACTCGTTCCGACCCGGCCAATCCGGACTCGTCGAGGCGATCCTCGCCGGCCGCGACGTGCTCGGCGTCATGCCCACCGGCGCCGGCAAATCCGTGTGCTACCAGATTCCCGCCATGCTGCTGCCCGGCGTCACCGTCGTGATCTCACCGCTCATCTCCCTCATGCGCGATCAGGTCGACGGTCTCAACGACGCCGGCATCCCCGCCGCGTTCGTCAACACCACGCAAAGCCCCGACGAACAGGGCATGGTGCTCGCGCAGGCCGCCCGCGGCGACGTGAAACTGCTGTACGTCGCCCCCGAACGCCTCGAAACCGACCGGTTCCGCGAGTTCGCCGCCCGCACGCCCATCGCCCTCGTCGCCGTGGACGAGGCGCACTGCGTCTCCCAATGGGGCCAGGACTTCCGTTCCTCGTACCTCGGCATCGGCGAGTTCATCGCCGGCCTGCCGTCGCGTCCGGTCGTCGCCGCGTTCACCGCCACCGCCACCGAACGCGTGCGCCGCGACATCGTCGCCATGCTGGGGCTTAATACTCCGCAGGTCACGGTCACCGGATTCGACCGCGACAACCTGTATTTCGACGTCATCAAGATGGAGACCAAGCGCAAGGCCGCATGGGTGGCGGCCTACGTGGCCGAGCATGCGGACGAGTCCGGCATCGTGTACTGCGCCACGCGCAAGGAGACCGAGGCGCTCGCCGCCGCGTTGAACCGCACGGTGCCGGTGCTGCGCGGCGTGTCAGCGGGCGGCAACGGCACCGCCGGCTCCGTCAGGACCGATTCGGCACAGCTCGAGTCCCCGTCCCTCGGCCCGATCGCCGTCGCCTACCATGGCGGCATGGCGGCCGACGAGCGCAACCGTGCCCAGCGCGACTTCGTCACCGACCGCATTCCCGTGGTCGTCGCCACCAACGCGTTCGGCATGGGCATCGACAAGTCGAATGTGCGCTACGTGATCCACCACAACATGCCCGGTTCGATCGAGGACTACTATCAGGAGGCCGGCCGTGCGGGCCGCGACGGCGAGCCGAGCCGCTGCACGCTGCTGTGGAACGACGGCGACATCGCCACGCGCCGCCGTCTGCTCGACAGCGACTACGAGAACGACCGCATGACCCCCGAGGAGCAGGAGCGCAACCGCGCCAACAAGCGTCGCCTACTCGACGGCATGGTCGGCTACTGCCGCACCACCGACTGCCTGCACCGCTACATGACCCGCTACTTCGGCGAGACCGAGCCGGCGGACGATGGTACCGGGAAAGCCGTGAAATGCAAGGGCGGCTGCACCAACTGCAACAGCACGTTCGAAACCCTCGACGTGACCGACGTCGCGCGCGCGATCAGCCGGTGCGTGCACGACGTGATGTACGACTGGGATGATCAGGGCCGTCCGACACGCGCCCCGATGCGGCAGGGACTCGGCTCTAGCAAGATTGTCGCCGTGCTGCGCGGGTCGCGTGCGCAGGATGTGACGTCGCGCGGCCTCGACCGCTGCCCGAGCTACGGGCGGCTGCGTGAGACGCCCGAGGCCCGGGTACGCGACGTGCTCAGCCAGATGACGACCGACGGGTTCCTGTTCGTGTCCGACGGTCGGCTGCCGATCGTCGGGTTCGGCGCGCGGGCCGCGGAAACGGTGGTCGACGGGTTCCATTACGAGATCAAACGCGTGGAACGGGCGCAGCCGTCGTGCTCCGTCGCCTCGCGCGCGGCGGCTGGCGGGGGAGCGGCGGAAACCGGTCCCGCGCTCGGCTCATTCGAGCCCGTGAGCGAGGGCGATGAGGCGCTGTTCCAGCGGTTGCGCGAGCTGCGCCGCGACATCGCGCAGGAGATCGGCAAGCCGCCGTACATCGTCTTCTCCGACAAGACGCTGCGCGACATGGCGCGGATCAAGCCGGTCACGGCCGCGCAGTTCCTAGCGGTCAATGGCGTGGGCGACAGCAAGCTCAAGCAGTACGGCCAGCGGTTCATGGAGGCGATCGCCGCGTTCGACGTCGACGGCGGCGCCGCGGACTGACCGTTTGCCGCCCGTCCCACGCCGGCACGTCCATCTGACTCGCGCCGTCCCGGAAGTTCACCCATCATTCACGGTCGCGTCCCGGCCGCACCACGACCCGTACAATTCGGTGCGCTAGACCGGGAGCCATGACGACGTGGATCTCGAGCCGCCCGGTCATGGCCGGCGGCAAGTCGGCGCGGCTGGACTACGCGCAGACGTTCTCCATCGGATTCGGCATGCTGGCCGTCGCCTCCGCGTGGGCGATGGTCAACGCGTTCGTACCGCTCAAACTCAAGGAACTCGCCCTGCCCACGGTCGCCGTGGGCATCGTCATGGGCATCGACAACCTCTGCGGCTTCACCATCCAGCCCCTGTGTGGCCTGCTGTCCGACCGCGTGCGCACCCGTTGGGGCCGGCGCATTCCGTTCGCCCTGTTCGCCATCCCGCCGGCGGCCCTGTGCCTGATGCTCATCTCGATGGCGCCCGACGCGCCGCTGACGATCGCCGCCGTGATCGCGTACGCGGTGCTCATGGCCACCTGCCGTGCGCCGATCGTCGCGCTCATGCCCGACGTGACCGCGTCGCCCCTGCGCACGCGCGCGAACGGCGTCATCAACTTCATGGGATCGATCGGCAACGTGCTCGCGCTTGGCGGCGGCAGTCTGCTATACCGCCGTTTCGGCATGTCCGTAGCGTTCGCGGCCGGCTCGCTGATCATGGTCGCCGCGCTCGCCGCACTGGCATCGCTGGTGCGCGAGCCCGCGGCCCATCGCACCCGTCCGGGGGAGCGGGCCCGGCTGCCGTTTGTCAGTTGGCGCGAACTGCGTGCGTCGGTCATGCCGCGGCTCGATCTCGACGCCGAGGCGCGCCGCAGCTTCATGCTGATCGTGGCCGTGCTGTTCCTGTACACGATGGGCGGCAACGCGATCGAAACGTACTTCACGCTGTATGCGGTCCATGATCTGGGTCTGGATCCGGCGACGGCCGGCGGCGACCTCGTCTGGTTCGCGGCCGGCGGCCTGCTGTTCGCGATCCCGGCCGGCATCGTCGGCGGTCGGATGGGCCGACGCAACACGCTGGGCCTGGGCTTGTCGGTCGCGATATGCATGCTCACGCCCATGCCATGGATCGGCGAGGCGTCGCTCATCCCGTGCCTCGCGTTCGTGTTCGGCGCGGTCTACATGCTGGTGTTCGTCAACGCGCTGCCGTGGATCGCCGAACTCGGCGGCGATGAGCATGTCGGCGCGATGACGGCCTACTACTATCTCGCCACGTGCGCCGGCGCGGCGATCAGTCCGACGTTGTTCGGCCTGATCCAGCAATCGACCGGCGAATACCGGTGGATGTTCCTGTATGCGGCGGCCGGATTCGCGATGGCGCTCGCATGCATGCCGTTCATCACGCGCGGCGAGGCCGACGGCGCGCGTGCGCCGCTGCCGTCGCTGCCGCGTCCGCTGGCGGTCAAGCCCGCGGCGAAGGCGGCGGTCGCCGGTCTATGATGGGAGGCGACGACGGTGGCCCCGTCATGCCCCGTCATAAGGAGGACGATATGGCAGACAAGCCCGTGGTGGAGAGTTTCCAGCTGGATCATACGAAGGTCAAGGCGCCGTACGTGCGCTACATCGACACGCAGACCGGCCCCAACGGCGACGTGATCTCGAACTACGACCTGCGTCTCGTGCAGCCGAACGAGAACGCGATCCCGACCGGCGGCCTGCATACGATCGAGCACACGATCGCCGTGCTGCTGCGCGAGCGCATCCCCGGCTACATCGACTGCTCGCCGTTCGGATGCCGCACCGGCTTCCACCTGCTGACGTGGGGCACGCATTCGACCGAGGACGTGGCGAAGGCGCTCAAGGAGTCGCTCGAGTTCATCGCCTATCAGGCCACGTGGGACGACGTGCCGGCCACGACGATCGAAAGCTGCGGCAACTACCGCGACCACAGCCTGTTCACGGCGAAGGAGTGGTGCAAGGACATCCTCGCCAAGGGCATCAGCTCCGATCCGTTCGAGCGCAAGATCGTCTGACGTCTGTGGTTTCCGGTCCTTCGGATATCAGATATCGGGGACCGGATGCGATCGGAGATGGCGACGCCCGGCATGCCGTCCGTTGTGACGGGTGCCGGGCGTCGTTTTGTTATGCGGATTGCGGACGTGTCTCAGCGTTCGCCGTTCGCGCCGAGCTTCATGATCGCGGCGTCGGATTCGTCCACGATCCGGCGCATCGCCGATTCGGCGCCGGCCCCATCGCCTTTGCGGATGAGCGCGGCGATCTCGACGTGGAGGTTGAGCGCGTTCTGATCGGCCGTTTTGGGCATGAGCTCGTGCTGGGTGCGCCCTTCGAGCGTGGTGACGATGACGTCGCCGAGTTCGGCGAACATTCGGTTGCCAGACGCCTGCAGCAGCGTGCGGTGGAACAGCATGTCGGCGTCGAGGTAGTCCTGTTCATCGGCGTGGTCGGAGTGCGAGACCATGCCGATCGCCGCCTCGGTGAGCGTGCCCCATTGGGCGGGCGTCGCCGCGTGGGCCGCGAGTCGCGCCGCGAGCGGTTCGACGGCCGCGCGCAGCTGCGACAGTTCGTGCAGCGCGTCAAGCCGGTGGGTGCCGCGCAGCCGCCAGCGGATGACCTGCGGATCGAACAGGTTCCATCGGTCGATCGGGTTGACGGTCGCGCCGGTTTTGCGTTTGACGCTCACCAGTCCCATGGATTCCAGCACGCGGGTGGCCTCGCGGGTCACGGTGCGCGACGGCGTGGCGTCGCCGTCCATCGCCGGATCCGGCAGCCGGTCGCCGACGGCGATGTCGCCGTTGACCACGGCCATGCCCCACTCCTCGAGCAGCCGGTCGTGCAATGGCCGGTCCGCGGCGTCGCGGTGGTCGGTCGTCCGGGCCGTTCCGGTCGTCATCTGTACAGTCATACCGTCCAGTATCGCACATACGACATGATCAACGACGTTTATTTATGGCATACATAATCAGCGTGTTGTCTGTGTATCGTATTGCGTAATATAAAACATGATGATATAGTGATAATCGGCATATGAAATACATCTACGTAATGTAAACGTCATACAAAAACAGGCGACTTATGACCGACGCGACGACTGTGCGGCCGGCCATGCGCACGCGAACGACAAAGGAGTATCCGATGACCACGTCCGATCTCATCTCGGCCAACACCATTCCGGAAGGCTACTTCGCGCACACCAAGCCCATCGCCATCATCATGGGCGTGTGCGGCTGCGGCAAGACCACCGTCGCCGAGCATCTCGCCGCCGAACTCGGCGTCAAATACGCCGAAGCCGATGACTTCCACCCCAAGGCCAACATCGAGAAGATGGCCGCCGGCCACCCGCTCACCGACGAGGACCGCTGGCCGTGGCTCGACGCGCTCGCCGCATGGATCGACCAGCGCATCGCCGCGGGGGAGCCGGCCGTCGTCACCTGCTCAGCGCTCAAGAAGGTCTATCGCGACCGCCTGCGCCGCAAGGGCGTCGTGTTCGTGTACATGAAGGGCACCTACGACGAGGTGCTCGCGCGCATGTCCGGCCGCAAGGGCCACTTCATGAAGACCAGCATGCTCCAGTCGCAGTTCGACATCCTCGAGGAGCCGGGTGCGGATGAAGTGCACGTCGACGTCGAGATCGGCCACGGCACCACGCCCGATCAGGAGGCCGCCGCGGTCGTTGCGGCGCTTGGGCTGCACGACTGAGCCGTGCGGCCTGCGGGACTCGCCCAATCCCACCCAACTTCAACCCACTCACTCAAACAGTTCACCCAACCAACTCACCCCAACAACCACACCAAGGAAGGTGCATCCATCATGCAAATGGGAATGATCGGCCTCGGCCGCATGGGCGGCAACATGGTCAAGCGACTGCGCGAAGGCGGCCACGAGATCGTCGGCTTCGACATGAACCCCGACTCCGGCCGCGACGTCGACTCGCTCGAGGCGCTCGTCGGCGCGCTGAAGACCCCGCGTGTCGTGTGGGTCATGGTGCCGGCCGGCGTGCCCACCGAATCCACGATCGCCAAACTCGGCGAGCTGCTCGAACCGGGCGACATCGTCGTGGACGGCGGCAACTCCAAGTACACCGAGGATCGCGAGCATGCGGCCTCGCTCGCCCAGCGCGGCATCGGCTTCCTCGACTGCGGCGTCTCCGGCGGCGTGTGGGGCGCGGAACGCGGCTACGCGCTCATGGTCGGCGGCTCGGCCGAGGACTACGCCACCGTGCTGCCGATCTTTGAGACCCTGAAGCCGAAAGGCGAGTATGGCCTCGTGCACGCCGGCCCGGTCGGTGGCGGCCACTTCGCAAAGATGGTGCACAACGGCATCGAATACGGCATGATGCAGGCGTTCGGCGAGGGTTTCGCCACGATGATGCGCAGCGAATACGTGACCGACCCGGCCAAGACGATGGCCTCGTGGCGTTCCGGCTCGGTCGTCGCCAGCTGGCTGCTCGACCTGTTCGAGAACGCGACCAAGGACGACCCGACCCTGCACAACGTGCCGCCGGTCGCCAACGAATCCGGCGAGGCCAAGTGGATGGTCGAGGCGGCCCTCGAACTCGGCGTGCCCACGCCAACCACCGCGGCGGCCCTGTGGCAGCGTCAGGATTCGCGCGGCGCGGCCGACGACATCCTGCGCGTCGTCACGGCCCTGCGCGCCCAGTTCGGCGGCCACGTCACCAAGGTCGACGAGATCGCCACGCATTGACGGACGTGCCGGTCTGGCGTGCCGCATCCGTTCCCGGACGGCCGTAACTCAACACTATGACGAATCTCATGTTGAGTTACGGCCGTTTCTGGGCTTGGAAACGGCCGTAACTCAACATGATGGCGTTCCTGTCATTGAGTTACGGTCGTCCGCGCCTGCTGAAACGACCGTAACTCAACAGGACAGTGACGTTGTTGTTGAGATACGGCCTCCGCGGCGGTGCGATGACCGTACCGGATCGCGCCGACGGGCGACAGCGCGGATCGGACATGGAACGCCCGGACGGTTTGTGTAATGGGCGTGGTAGCCTATCGGCTCAGTTACGTATTCGCCAAGTCCGTGAGGTGAGCCGTGGTCGCCAATGCGTCCCCCAGAAAATTCCGTCATGCGACCATGCGTGACTTTCCGCAGATGCAGAAAATCTACGCCCACGCCCGCGAACTCATGGCCCGCAACGGCAATCCGACCCAGTGGGGCAACACCTTCCCGCGCGAGGAGGTCGTGCGCGACGACATCGCGCACGGGCGCACCATGCTGCTCGTCGACACCGTCGGCGGCCACGAACGCATCCTCGCGCAATTCGCCCTCTGCCCCGGCGAGGACCCGACCTACCAGCATATCGACGGCGCGTGGCTCGACAACGACACCTACGTCACCATCCACCGCATCGCCTCATCCGGGCTGGTCAAGCATGCCGCCCGCGACTGCATCCGCTGGGCACTGAAGCATTACGGCAACGTCCGCGCCGACACCCATCCCAACAACAAAGCCATGCAGCACGTGCTCGAAACCAGCGGTTTCGCCCGCTGCGGCCTTATCCAGCTCATCGACCGGCCCACCGACACCACGCGTATCGCCTACCAGCGCCACGAGTGGTAACGAAAACGGCGTGCCGATGGTGTGTCGTCTGCGTTGCTCCTCGGTCGACGTACGAAGTACGCCTTCCCTCGGCGCGCCTTGATGCCGCACGCATCGGCACGTCGTTTTCGAGATTGGCATGTGTACGCCTTCGCGCGTTTTCGGCTTCGGACGGCCGTCTCCGCACGCGTCATCGTCGTTTACCGCTAATGCCCTCTAACGGACATACAGCCGACAATGAGGGTGTAATCGGCTGGTTGTCCGTTAGGGGGACGTGAAGGCACGGGATTTCCTGTGACCTGCATCGCCCAAAAGGATCACCGCTGCTTGCGTCAACCCAAAAACGGACAGTCAGCCGATTACGAAGGTGTAATCAGCTGACTGTCCGTTGCAATGGAAGGAACCAGCCAAACTCTAACGGACATACAGCCGATGAGATATGTCATTTCGGCTGGTTGTCCGTTGAGGTTGAGCGGCATGCGAATCAGGAATGCAATGATGCGTGGAAAAACGTCGTGCTGCCGGAGAAACGGCGCGCTACGCGGCGACGGGTTCGTCGTTGAGCTTGGAACGCTTACGGCTATAGCCGAAGTACACGACCAGACCGAGTCCGAACCAGACCGCGAACCGCAGCCACGTCTCCCAGTTGAGTCCCGCGATCAGGATCAGACAGAACACGATCGCGCAGATCGGCGTGAACGGCACGAGCGGCGCACGGAAGCCGCGGTGCGCATCCGGCTGCGTCCTGCGCATCCACAGGATGCCGGCGGAGACGATGATGAACGCGGACAGCGTGCCGATGTTCACCAGCTCGAACAGCACGTTGATGTTGATGAAACCGCCCGCGATTGCGGTCAGGATGCCGAAGAACCACGTGCCCTTGAACGGCGTGCGGTACTTCGGGTGCACCTCGCCGAAGAACTTCGGGAACAGACCGTCGCGGCTCATCGCATAGCAGATGCGGGACTGGCCGTACAGCTGCACGAGCATCACGGTGGTCATGCCGATGAGCGCGCCGAGGTTCACGATGAACGCGAGCCAGTTCATGCCGGTCGCGAGGATCACGCCGGCCACCGGCGCGTCGATGAAGTTCGCGAACTCCTGATACGGCACGATGCCGGTCATGATGAACGTCATGACGATGTACAGCACGGTCGACACGGCCAGCGACAGCAGGATGCCGCGCGGCAGCGTCTTGTTCGGTTCGACGGTCTCCTCGGCGGACGACGACACCGCGTCGAAGCCGATGAAGCTGAAGAACACGATCGACGCGGCCGGCACGATGCCGTACGGCTGGGTCGAGCCGGGCTGGAACGTGTACACGCCGTACGGGGAGAACGGCTTCCAGTTGGCGGGGTTCACGTACCAGACGGTGCACACGATGAACAGCACGATGATCGCGAGCTTGATCATCACCATGATGTCGTTGGTCTTCTTCGTCTGGTTGATGCCGATCGACAGCACCCACGTGATGAGCAGCACGATCACGAAACCGGGCAGATTGAAATACGTCGTCACGCCCGGCGTGGTGCCGTACGCGGCGGTCAGTTCGACCGGCAGATGCAGGCCGAAGCCTTCGAGGAACTTATTGAAATAGCCCGACCATCCGGCGGACACGGTGGCCGCCTGCAATGCGTATTCGAGAATCAGATCCCAGCCGATCACGAACGCGATCAGTTCGCCGAACGCCAAGTACGAGTAGGAGTAAGCGGAACCGGAAACCGGGGCCATCGACGCGAACTCCGCGTAGCACAGACCGGCGAAACCGCAGCAGACCGCGGCCAGCAGGAACGATACGGACAGTGCCGGGCCGGCGGTCAGCGCGCCCTTGCCGGTCAGTACGAAGATGCCGGTGCCGATGATCGCGCCGATGCCGAGCATCGTCAGATCGAACGTGTGCATCGTACGCTTCAATGGAGTGGATTCAGCGACCAGCTGATCCACCGATTTCTTGCGAAAAAGATCCATGATGAGTCTTCTCTCAATACGGAATGGATATGGGCTGGACCGGACGGTTTTCCGGGACCCCGGCACGCCTCAACGCCGGGAATCAGAGATGTTCGCATCGTATGTGCGTAAGGTTACGACGATGCGAACGAGTGGTGCCCAGTGTATTGCCGTGCCATGGACAAGGGCTGGATTCGCGTGGTATTCGTCTCGATTGGTGGGATGCGGCGGTTTGCCGCCGATTCGTCATTGTGCCGCGCCACAATAGGGCGTATGACTTTGAGCGCAGTATCGAATTGGCAGTTCTCATCCCCGGCCGGCGAAGCGAATTATGAGGCCGCGCGCCGACGGTATCCGGCGCAGGCGATCGTCGACCTCGCCGCATTGCGCGACAACATGCGGCATCTGGTGGACGTGGTCGGCGGGCCGCACTCCGGCACCGCGGTGATGGGCGTGGTCAAGGCGGACGCGTACGGTCACGGCCTGCTGCCGACCGCGCTGGCGGCGCTTGCGGGCGGTGCGACGTGGCTCGGAACCGCGCAGTCGCATGAGGCGCTGCTGCTGCGCAAGCTCGGCATCGGCCCCGACCGCTGCCACATATTGACGTGGGTCTATAACGGCATGGAAGTGCCGTTCGACGAGCTCATCGCCAACGACATCGACGTGTCGGTCGGGTCCCTGCCGGGCATCGACGCGGTGGCCGCGGCCGCCCGCAAGCTCAATAAGACGGCCCGCGTGCACGTGAAGGTCGATTCCGGCTTCGGCCGCAACGGCTTCACCGAGGAATCGTTCGACGCGGCGCTGGCCAAACTCGTGCCGCTCGCCAGGGAAGGCGTGATCCATGTCGTCGGTCAGTGGAGCCATCTCGCGGTGGCCGATTCGCCGGACGTGCCCGAATTCGTGGCCGCCACCGACCACCAGATCGAGAACTTCAAGGCGTTCACCGCACGCATGGAGGCCGCCGGCATTCCGCCGGAGATCCGCCATCTGGCCAACACCGCCGCCACGCTCGATCGCCCCGAGATCCATTTCGAACTCACCCGCCCGGGCATCGGCCTGTACGGCTACGAACCCGACCCGGCGATGGGCACGCCGCGTGACTGGCATTTGAAGCCCGCCATGACCCTGCAGGCGCAGCTCGGCACCGTCAAGCACATCGACAAGGGCCACGGCATCTCCTACGGCCGCACCTACCTCACCCCCGACGACACGTCCACCGCGATCGTGCCGCTCGGCTACGCGGACGGCATCCACCGCTCCGCATCCGGCTTCGACATGCAGGGCGCCAAGCACGTCGAGAAGCTCGGCGGCCCGGTGCGCGTCATGACCACCGAAGGCCCGAAGCTGTACCGCGTCTCCGGCCGCGTGTGCATGGATCAGTTCATGATCGACCTGCACGGCTCGTGCGACGCGCTCGGCGTACACGAAGGCGACACGGTCGAGCTGTTTGGGCCGGGCCGCGGCGAACAGTACGCCGAGCCGACCGCGGACGACTGGGCGCGCGCCGCCGACACGATCAGCTACGAGATCTACACCTGTCTGCGCAACCGCATCCCTCGGCTGTATCTGCATGCCGCGGACGTGCTGCCGGCCGACGACCTCGCCAAGCTCGACCCGACGACGCTGCTGTAGGCGGCGAACGGTCGGCGACCGGCGGATGTTACGGTCACGAATGACAGAAGCCGAAAGGAACGGAGACGACGATGCGCGAGATAATCCCCGCCGGTGAGGCCTACGGCGCCGCCGACGAGGAACGCTGGGCCCCGGAGCCGCCGAAGTCGCGTTCGCGCACCGCGTTCGAACGCGATCGTGCGCGGCTCATCCACTCGTCCGCGCTGCGCCGGCTCGGCGCCAAAAGCCAGGTGCTGGTCGCCGGCACCGACGACTTCGCGCGCACCCGGCTCACGCACACGCTCGAGGTCGCGCAGATCGGCCGGCAGATCGGCAAACTGCTCGGCTGCGACCCCGACGTGGTCGACTGCGCCTGCCTCGCCCACGATCTCGGCCATCCGCCGTTCGGACACAACGGCGAACGGGCGCTGGCGGGGATCGCCGCGAACATCGGCGGCTTCGAAGGCAACGCGCAGACCCTGCGCCTGCTCACCCGGCTCGAACCGAAGATCTTCCACCCCGACGGCCGGTCCGCCGGGGTGAATCTCACCCGCGCCTCGCTCGACGCGGCCGTCAAATATCCGTGGACGTTCGCCGAAGCCGGCAGGCTCGCCGTCGCGCACGGCGCGAAGCCCACGAAATTCTGCGTGTACCCGGACGACGAGCCGGTGTTCCGCTGGCTGAAGGCCGATGCGCCGGCCGCGACCAAGCCGATGGAATGCCAAGTGATGGATCTGGCCGACGACATCGCATATTCGGTGCACGACGTCGAGGACGCGATCGCCACCGGCGCGTTCAACCCGATCGCGCTCACCGACACGCGCGTGCTCGACCATGTCGTCGAGGCGACGCGCGCATGGTACGGCGAGCGATGGGATCCGGACCGGCTGCTCGCCGCATTCGCCCGGCTGCAGCGGCTGCGGCTGTTCCCCACGCATTTCAATGGGTCGCGCGCCGCGCTG
This sequence comes from Bifidobacterium ramosum, assembly GCF_009299505.1. Classification (GTDB taxonomy): domain Bacteria; phylum Actinomycetota; class Actinomycetes; order Actinomycetales; family Bifidobacteriaceae; genus Bifidobacterium; species Bifidobacterium ramosum. Next base: position 64,344 of record NZ_WBSM01000006.1, read on the forward strand.
GCGCAGCTCAAGAACATCACCAGCGATCTCATCGGCCGGTTCGCCTGGTCGGTCGAGGAGGCGACGCGCGCCACGTACGGTGACGGGCCGCTCGTGCGATACACCGCGAATCTGGTGATCCCCGAGGAGACGAGCTACGAGATCGTCGCGCTCAAGGGCATCGCTGTGCATTTCGTCATGGCGCCGCGCGAACACGAGCCACTGCATCGGGAGGAGCGGCGGATCATCGAGGATCTGGTCGACGTGCTCATGGCCGATGCGCCGCGTCCGTCCGACGCGCTCGAAAGCGTGTTTCTCGACGACTGGCGCGAGGCCGCGAACGACGACGAACGGCTGCGCGTCGCCGTCGATCAGGTCGCGTCGCTCACCGACAACTCCGCGCTCGCCCTCCATTCGATTCTCTGCTGAACGTCGCCCGAGGCGTCGCATGTACCGTCGCCCATACTGTCGCCTACACTGGGCGATATGTCGACAGCAGTGTCCAGTCAACGACCCTCCAACCAGCGCGGTTCCGATGCCGAAACGATCGAACCGCGTCCCAAACGCGTCCGCAAGGATCCCGACGAACGTCGCCGCGAAATCCTGCGCGCCGCGGTGCGGCTGATCTCGGAACGCGGCTACAACGGCATCTCCATCCAGGACGTCGCCGACGAAGTGGGCGTCACCAAGCAGGGCGTGCTGCGGTACATCGGCAGCAAGGACAACCTGCTCGCCAAGGTCTACCGCGACAACTACAACGCCACCGGCAACGTCGAGGACTTCCTCGAGTCCGGGCTGCCCGGCTCGCGGCCCGACGACCTGCGGTTCCCCGCCTACCTGCGGTATCTCGTCCGGTACAACGCCGGCCGGCGCATGCTGGTGCAGCTGTTCTCCATGCTGCAGGTCGAGTCGTTCAACCCCGATCACCCGTTGCATGATGAGTTCGCGGGGCGGCAGGACGCGATCTGGCGGTATTACTGCGGGTTCGACTGGCGTATTCCTCCGGCGGTCGGCGCGTGGGAGGAACGGATGCGACCGACCGTGCGGCATGCGATGGAGATCATGGACGGCGTCCAGCTGCGGTGGCTGCGCGAGCCGGCCATCGATCTGGTCGACGAATGGCTGGAGCTGGAGCCGATGATCTTTCCGTCGCCGCTCTGGGACGGCTATCGCTGACGGGCTGCGCTGTTGGCTGTGTGCTGTTTACTTTTGCTGTTTGCTGACAGATGATTTGGCCTGTCTGCTAACGGGTAATTGGCCCGTCGGCCGTCCTGCCGCTCGACCTCAACGGACATCCAGTCGACAGGGGCGTCGAAATCGGCTGGATGTCCGTTGAGGGGAGCGACGGAGACACGCCGGTGACCGCCGGTCGTAGCGGTCGTATGTGTGGATTGTGTTCAGCATCATCCCCCCGTAACGGACATGCAGTCGAAAACGATGCCCGAATCGGCTGGATGTCCGTTATGCGGGGGAGCCGATGGAATCGGCGTCTGATTGAATGGTAGTGACCTGCGGATCGGATGGCGTCGGATAAGGAGCGTGGACCATGACGGGAACGACGGGCGTGTGCTACGGGTTGCGTGAGTTGTGCGGCGACACGCGCCGTACGACGCGCGATGGTGCGGCCGACGTTGCCATGGTCGGTGGCGTTGCGGCGGCTGGTGACGCGGCGTCGCGCGACGACGTGCCGGTCGATGACGTGCTGGCGTTGTTGTGTTCCGACGATCCGGGCACGACGGACGTGTTGCTGGCGGCCGGCGCGCCATGCGTGGGCAAGACCGCGTTCGCCATGGACGCATTGACCTACGGCCTGCGTGCGTTCGGCCAACATGCGGCGGTGATGGCGGTATCCGGCCGACAGGAGGCCGATCGGCTCGGCGATGCCGTCATCCGTGAGTTCGGTTCGATGACGCAGGCCCGACCCGTCACCACGCTGTCGGCCATCGCCTTCCGGCTTATCGCCGACCGTCGCGCCGCGCTCGGCGAACCGCTGCCGAAACTGCTCAACGGTGCCGAACAGGACGCGTTGCTGCGGCAGGTGGCCGTCGCACACGTCCGTCATATGGAGGCCGGCGAACCGTGTGACACCTGCGCGCTGCTGCGCGAATACTTCGCCTCCGATGATTGGGCCGACGTGGTGACGCGCGAGGACGCGACCGTTCCGCGCCGTCAGCGCCGCGGCACCGGAGCCGGCGACACCGATGCGCAGGACCGTCCGTCGTCGGCACGCGGCATCAACGACGCGTTCGTTCGGCAGCTGCGCGACATGATCGCTCGCATGAACGAACTCGGCGCGGCGCCCGACCGCGAGGCCGCACTCCTGGGCGCCTTGGGGGAGTGGTCGCCGCGAACGGAACGCCTGCACGTGCAGTGGCGGTTGGCATTCGAATTACGTCGGGAATACGCGCGGACCGTCGTCGCCTCGTACCCCGGCGAATACCGTCTCGATTCGTCCCGACTGCTCGCCGAAGGCGTGGCCGTCGTACAGGCCGGCGTCGAACTGCCGCGGCTCGTGGTGGTCGACGACGTGCAGGATCTGACGCTCGCCGGCTTCGCGTTCCTCGACGCGCTGCGGCTGCACGGCGTGAAACTCGTGTTGGTCGGCAATCCGGACGAGGCGGTGCAGATCTTCCGCGGATCCTATCCCGAGTACGTGTTCGCGCAGGTGCGTGACCGGTTCGGCGCACGCGAGCTGCGCATCGTACCGGCGACTGCGGGGCGGGAAGCCGCGACGACAGCCGTGCGGCACACGTACCGTGATCTGGTCGCGTCGCGCGTGTCGCTGTCGATCCGTTCGCCGCAGGACGAACCGTTGCCCCTGCCGGACCGCCCCGGCAAACTGCCGCGATGGGATGGCAGCCTGCCGATCGCACGGCTGCATGGCGGTGATCCGCTGCCGGAGGACGGCAGCGTCATCACCGCGCTATACCGCTCGCCGGCGGAGGAACTCGACGACGTGGTGTGGCGCATCACCCGCGAGCATCTCCTTGCCGGTCGCGATTGGAACGACATGGCGTTGATCGCCCACGACAACGCGACGGTGCGCTTGTTCGGCGAACGACTGCGCCGTGACGGCGTGCCGGTGCGCTATTCGTCGGTGACCCGCCCGCTCAAGGACGAACCGTTCGTTCAGGGATTGTTCGCGTTGCTTGAACTGGCCCGGTTGCGCAACCGCGTCGCCGAAGGCGGGCCGGCCGCGATGCCGATGGGACTGTCCGGCACGGCGGCGTTCGTACGGTCATGCGTGACCACGCTGATGTGCTGCCCGCTGATCGCCGTCGGCGGCGGTCGCGATCACGAGGGCTATCCGGCGCGGCTGACCGGCGTGGAGGCTGCCATGACCGCACTCGGCTCCCTCGCCGCCGTACTCGGTGACACGGATGACCCGCCGTCCGAGTTTCCTCTGCCGGAGGAAACCGCTCGGCACCATGGGGCCGAGCGCGCGCAAACGCCGGCCGCCCACTCCCTCGCCCGTCTCCTCGACGCATGGCACGCCATGCGCTCCGCGGCACTTACCGCCCGCAGCGAGGCCACCGTCACCACCGACGACAGCCTCGTCACCCCGGCGGCCCCATCCGACGACGATCTGCCCTTCGGCACACAGGCACTCTATCTCCTGCTCGCCTTCGGCGACACCGACGCGGCGCTCGCCTCCATCCAAGCCGTCTGCGGCGTCGATCCGCATGCACAGGCATTCGCCCGCCTGTGGAATCTCGTCGCCACGGTCGCTAAAGGGTTGCGCGACCTGCCGTCACCCGAACCGCAATACGCGCTGTGGCTCGCATGGGACGCCTGCGGCGTGGCCTCCCGTTGGCAACGCGAAGCGCTGAACAACACCGATGCCGGCCGTGCCGCCAACGATCGGCTGGATGCGGCGATGCGCCTGTTCGACTACGCCTCCGGCTCGGCAGCCGCCAAGGACCTCACCGGATTCATCGCACAGGTGCGTGCCATGCGCATTGAAGCCGACTCGCTCGCCAAAACCGCGCCCGTCGATCAGGCGGTCACGCTCACCACGCCGGCCGGCGCGGCGGGCCGGCACTGGCCACTCATCTGGATGCCGGCCCTGCAACAGGGCGTATGGCCGAATCTCGCGGCGCGCAACACGATGTTCGGCGGCGAAGATCTCGCCGACGTGATCCTTACCGGCGCGCTCGCGGACACGGTCGACGCGCAGCTGGAATCCGTGCTTGCCGGCGAGCAGAAGGGTCTGCTGGTCGCCGTCACCCGTGCCACGGAACGGGTGACGATCAGCGCCGTATACAGCGACGATCTCACGCCGTCCGACTTCCTATACGCCTATCTGCCGGAACGGTTCGACCGTGCTGTGCATGCCGATCCCGCACGGCGTGCCTATGCGGAGGTCGGCGAGTCGAGCCGTTTCGACGGATTGGACATGACGCCGCGCGGACTGGTCACGGCGGCGCGCGTCGCGTTGGCGACGTTGCCGGACGACGCGCCGGCACGGCGGGATGCGCTTGCCGCGTTGGCGGTGCTGGCGGATGGTGGTATCGGTGCGGCCGATCCGGCGAACTGGCCGTTTGTCGGTGGCCTCGATGCATCTGACGCACGTGACGCGGGTGATGCCGGCGGTGCGAGCGAGGATGCGGATGCCGATATGGCCGACGACATCGATCCTGCAGCCGCCGGCCGCGTCGATGCCCGATCCGGCGCGGCCCCATCCGCGTATCCGGCCGACGGGCCGATCGTCACGCTGTCGCCGTCGTCGGTGGACGGCATCTGGGCGTGCCCGGTCTGTTGGCTGCTCGAAAACCGGTTCTCGGGGCCACGCGCCGGCAGCACCGCCACCGCGTTCGGCTCACTCATTCACGCGGTCGCGCAGCGGGCCAGCGAACAGGGCCTCGACCTGCCGGGCAAGCGCGCCGACGCCGCCGGCACGGTGTTGCCCGATACGCCGGATGCACGCATCGACGCCGTACGCGACGCGATGACGGCCATCTACCAGTCCATGCGCCCCGACCCGTCGCAGATCGTCGACCCGGTCGAACGCTACCGCGCCATCGTCAAGGACCGCGACGCCGATGCCGTGCTCGGCCGCATCGCCGGCTACTTCGTCAACTCCAATACCGTCGACTATCCGACGAAGAACACGAAGAACTTCACCGTCGGCACGCTCGACCACGCCGAATGCGAGCGTCAGTTCCGCGCGATCATCACATTGGACGACATTCTCGCCGCCTATAATGCGCTCGACGGCGTCGATCCGATCGATCGTGCCACGCTGCGCGCCATCATGGGAAGGCTCGTCGACGGATGGCCTGAAGGCATGCGTGACGATCTGCGCGTACGGCTCACCGGCCGCATGGACCGCGTCGAATACCGTGTCATGCCTGGCGGCGCCATGCGCATCCGCCTCATCGACTACAAAACCGGAGCGGTGCCGACCGCCAAGGCCATCGTCAACGACCTGCAGCTCGTGTGTTACCAGCTGGGGCTCACCTTCCCCGAAACGCCGGACGGCCGACGGCCGCAGCCCCCACATATCGCCCAAAGCGTACTGTTCCACGTAGGCGCCAAGGATGCGCCGGCCCTGAGCTATGGCGCCGAAAGCCTCTACCAGCCGCCGCTGTTCGACGGCATGAGGCTCAACGACCACGGTTTTCTCCCGCGTGCCGGATACCGCGACGCGGCCCGGTTGCTGGACGTTCCCGACCTCGACGGGCCGACGCCCGAAGGCGTGCCCGAAGCGGCCTGGCGGCAGCTCCTCGCACTGCGCGGCACACAGGCCGTCTGGTCGCTCACCATGATCGCCCGCGTGTTCTACGCGGCCGCGGCCAGTCGGTCCGCGCATCTTACGGCCCATCCGCAACCATCCCATGTGGCGTTCTGCCGCATGTCCACCGTCTGCCCGGCCTGCGCCGGTCAGATCGACACCGTCTTCGAAACGAGGCAGGCATGAACGACACCGCAGCTCATTCGTCCGATTCCGCCGACCCGATCGCAGTCCGCCCATCCGCCGCTCCCACCGACAGCCCCGAACAGGCGCGGGTCGTCAACGCGCCCGCCGATGACACCGTGCTTGTCGTCGCCGGCGCCGGCAGCGGCAAGACCTACACGATGACCCGGCGCATCATCAACCTCATCGCACAGGGCGTGCCGCCCGAACGCATCCTCGGCCTCACCTTCACCCGCAAGGCAGCATCCGAGTTGCTCGCCCGTGTGTCCGCCGCCGTGGTCGCCGGTGACGGTACCGGTGACCACGCCGGTGTCGGCACCGCCGCACGCCGCGCCTTCCTCAAACCGGAGGTCGCCACTTATGACGCGTTCTTCCAGTCGATCGTGCGTCAATACGGCCTGCTCGTCGGTTTCGACCAGAACACGCAGCCGTTGAGCGAAGCCGGTGCGATGCAGCTCGCCTCCACGGTGATCGACCGGCATATGGACACGCTGTTCGCCTATGATTTCGGTTCGTTCGCGAGCGTCGTACGGCAGGTGCTTGGCTTGTCGCATGCGATCGGCAACGCGATGATCGGCGGCGGCATCGTCACCGTCGATCAGGCCATCGCACGCATTCGTGCATGGGACGCCGACTTCCTGCGCCAGCTCGACACGGCCATCGGCGACCAGCTGGTGCCCGAGTCCGAGCCCGCGCCGAAACCGCCGCGTCGGCTTAAAAAAGACACCGACCGGCAGTATGCGGCCAAATGCGAGGACTATCGCGCCGCACTGCACGACCTGTGCGTCTACCGGTGCGCCGCGTTGCGCGACGTCACGCGGCGCCGCGAGATCCTGCTGACCCTGGTCGAGGATTACGAGCACGAGAAACGCCGGCAGAACATGGCCGAATTCAGTGATTTCACCCTCGCCGCATACCGGCTCGTGTCACAGTTCCCGTCAATCGGCGAACGCTACCGCCGCCGGTACACGCACGTGCTGCTCGACGAATACCAGGACACCTCCACCACACAGGCCATGCTGCTTGCCGCGCTGTTCCATCCCGATACCGGTCACGGTGCGGCCGTGAACGCCGTCGGCGACCCGTTCCAGTCGATCTATGCGTGGCGTGGCGCCAGTCCGGGCGCGTTCCGCATGTTCCAGCGCGATTTCGACATGGGGAAGGACGCGCGGCCGTTCCCTCTGAGCGTGACGCGCCGCAATGCGCGCATCGTGCTCGCCGCGGCCAACGACCTCACCAAGCCGCTGCGCATCACGCCGCGACGGCCGGGCAGCTCGCTCATGCACGAGGTCGGCGTGACCGAACTGACCGCGCTGCCCACGGCTCCCGAAGGCACGCTCGGCGTGCTGGGCCTGACCACCTTCGGGCAGGAGGTAGACGCGGTGGCGCGGTTCGCCAAACGGGCGATCGCACGGTACACGCCGGGCGGTGCCGAGGCGGTGGTCGATGCCAGTGCGAAGGACGTGCGCCCGCACGTGGCGGTGCTGTTCCGGGGCGGCAAGGAGCGCATGGCCGATTTCGCGCAGGGACTCGAACAGGCCGGGCTGACCACGATGGTCGTCGGTTATTCCGCATTGCTCGACCGGCCCGAGGTACGCGACCTGCTCGCCCTCCTGCACGCCGTGGCGGACCATACCGACACGAACGCGCTCATGCGGCTGCTCGCCACGCCGAGGTTCGGGCTGCGCGGCGCCGATCTGGCGGCGTTGGCCGATCTTGCGGACCGGTTGGACACCCAGTACCGGTACCGCGCGCTGGTCGAAGCCGGCGTGATCGAAGGCTGCGCGGCGTCCGGCGGCGTATCCGATCTTACCGATGCGGAACGGGAACGTCGCGCCCGCATCGTCAAGGAATACCGCGATCAGGTGCCGCACGCCGTGTTCCTTGCCGATCTGCTCGCCCGCAAGGATTTCCCCGATCTACTCGCCGACGATCCGGCATTCGGCGCGGCGGCCGCGGCCGGTCTGACACGCGCCGGCGCGATGATCCGGCAGGTGCAGGCCGTGGCGAACCATCCGCTCGCCACGGTCATCGACACCGCCGTGCAGGCCCTCGACCTTGACATCGACCTTGTCGTCGCGCAGGCGATCAACCACCCCGACCGCCCGGTGAACCCGACACGGGCGCGCGGCGCACTCGACTCGGTTGCCGCTCTGGTCACCACGTACACGCAGGAGATCGTCGAAGGACAGAACCCGACCCTGCGCGGCTTCGTCGGCTGGGTGGATTCCCTCAAACAGATCGAGGAGGAGACGCCGGAGGCGCCTGATACGCCCGTTGACGTGGTGCTCATGACCATCCACCAGTCCAAGGGCTTGGAATGGGATGCGGTCGCCGTGGTCGGCATGGCCGACGGACGGTTCCCCAGCGGTCAGGGAGGCCTGTCGATCACGCCCGACGAACGACATCCGGGCGGTGCCGACGGCGATGTATGGACGCCGCCGGAATACCATGCCACCGTGCCGACGTGGCTGGATGACCCGTCCTCGGTGCCGGTGCCCGTGCGCGTGGACGCAGGCATCCTACCGAGGTTCCCGCACGACGCGGAGCCCGGCGGCGATGCGACCGACGCGTTGCGGATGCTCGACGACGTGGAAGTCATCGACGACGAGATCTACGGCGACCTGCGCGCCGCCGACCTTGGCGACGAGACGGACGCCGTGGACCCGGACTCCTGGTACCTCACCCAGCAGGAGGAGTACGGCCGGCGGTTGTTGGCCGACGAACGCCGGCTCGCGTATGTGGCGTTGACACGCGCCCGGCGTGACGCGTTGCTGACGTACAGCGTGTATGCGAGCGCCGATCGGGACCCACGGCCATTGTTTGCCGACGGCAAGCCGCGCGGTGCGCGCAAGCCGTCCGTGTTCTGGACTGAAGTGCATGACGCGTTGGCCGGACACGCTGGTGCGATCGGCGTTGGCGGCGGTGACGGCATGCCTGATGGGCCGTCCGGCATGGGGGGCGGCGATGCCGGCCAGCCGGCGGCTCGGGAATCCGGTGCGGCGGGGGAGCCGGAGACATTGGCTTCGATCGGCGCGGACCGACCTGAGGGATTTTTCATGGGGGAGGCGGCCGAGTCCTATGCACACGCCGTGGTGGACGATGCGTGGGATGCGCCGCTCGAACCGCATGCCGCCGATACCGCAGCGCTCGTCTGGCCTGCTGCATTGTCCGCCGAGGTGCGCGCCAAACTGGGTGTGGAGTCCACCCCCCCTGCTCCCCTCAGGCCGCTGCGCGGCCAGCTCCCCTCGCCGAGGGGAGCCGCGTTGCAGGAATCGACTCCCCTCAGTCAGCGCAGCTGACCGAGGGGAGCGGCGCCACTACCTCCGGCGCCGTCCCAGCCTCCGACTCGCTCCTCACCCGCGCCCGCATGCTCGTCGCTGACCACGACCTCATGCCGTGGTCCGTTGTTGATGACGTCCAACTTGACGCGCGTGTACGCAGCCAGGCCGAGCGGCTGCTCGCCCGTGGCCGTCAGAACGTCACCTCGCTGCAAGCCCGCGCCGGCACGCTCAATGCGCGCGAATCGCGGCTGCTGTGGCGCGGTCTGATTCGCCCCATCCCACGCGTCGCCTCGCCGGCCGCCGAATCCGGCACGCGTTTCCACGCGTGGGCCGAGCGGTTCATCGATGCGTACGACGACGATCAGATCATGGATGCCGCCTCGATCGGCACGTCCGCAGATGCCACGGCATCCGATGCCGTCGGCACCGGTCGCGTCGCACAGTCGCGCGATGCGATGCTCGCCGATCTCGACGCGCGCGAGGCGACGGCCGACGGCAAGGAACGACGGCTCATCCTGTGGCAACGCCGGCTCGCGGCGTCACGGTGGGCAAGCCGACGGCCGGCATGGACGGAACGGCAGATCGTCGTCGCCATGCCGCAGCTGTCCGGATCCATCGTCAACGGCAAACTCGACGCCGTCTTCTACGGCGGTCTCGACGATGCGGATGGGGCGGCGGGCGACACGCAAGGCGTCACGAAACGCTACACCATCGTCGACTGGAAAACCGGCAAACGTCCGACGTCGCCGGACGACATCGCGGAAAAGCTCGTGCAACTCGACTGGTACCGCCTGCTGCTCGCCGCCGTCGAACACGTGCCGCTGGACAGTATCGACGCGACCCTCTACTATCTGAATGAGCCCGATGAGGGCCGGCGCGAGCTGCACGCCCGCGCGAAAACCGAAGATGAGATCCTTGCCGAGTTGAGCTCCGGTATCCCGGAACAATCCGACAACGACTGACGCCGCGGCGAACAAGGGCCGCGGAGCTGCCTGCGGAGGGAACGCATCGCAGGCGTCGTTGCGGATGGGAGCCGCGACCCTTGGAAGCATGTGTGGGCGGGCACACGTGCAGGACGCAACACAGTTAAGGAGAACAACCCATGGCTGCGACGAACGCAACCACCATCACCGCCGAGCACGGCGGTTCCGCCAACCTCAATCCCACCCATCCGAACGCTCCCGGCGCATCCGGCATCACCTACCGCCGCATGGCATGGAGCGACGTCGACGCCGTCGTCAAGGAATTCGACGACACCTGGGGCGACTGGTCCAGTGCCGCTGGCACCCCTGCTTCGATCGCCCTGTCGCGACACTTCGTCCTGCACTACCTCGAACCGGCCACCGGCGCGACCATCGCCGAACGCGACGGCCGGTTCATGGGCGTGCTCATCGTCCGCGTACCCGGACGGCCCATCCTCTTCCCGCAGGCGAAGCAGACGCTCGCCGACACCGATCAGGCGCTCGCCGCCGACAAGGCGCACGGTGCGGCGGCCCTGCGCGAAACCCTGCAATGGCATGCGCTGGAAACCGACCTCGAACGCGACACGCACGTCAACGACACCACGCAGGCCGAGATCGAGCTGTTCCTCGTCGCCGGCGCGGCACGCGGCCACGGCGTCGGCGGCACCCTGTGGCGTGGCGCGATGCGCGACTTCGCCGGTCTCGGCGTCCGCCGGTACTATCTGCACACCGACTCGAGCTGCGACGTGAGCTTCTACGACCATCAGGGTCTCGACTGCGAGATCGCATGGTATGCGGCCGACCATCCGCAGTACGGCGACGACATGGACGACATCTTCATCTACAGCGGGGAGGTGGCCGCGTGACCGCCGCCACCGCAACGCAGTCCCGGCCGTCGCCGTACGCGCAGCTGTTCCGCATCCCCGGCACCAAGGCGTTCTGCGTGGCCGGAGCGGTCGCCCGACTGCCGATCTCCATGATGAGCCTCGGCATCGTGCTTGCCCTCAATCATCTGTACGACAACTGGACGATCGCCGGGTCGATGAGCGCCGCGTACATCCTCGCGGTCGCCGTCGTCACGCCGTTCTACGCACGCCTGTTCGACCGGTTCGGCCAACGCCGCGTCGGCGCGGTGGCCCTGAGCGTGCAGGTGATCGCCATGCTGTCCTTCGCCTTCGCCGCGCTGAACCGTGTGCCGATCCCGCTGCTGTTCGCGCTGGCGGTCGTCATGGGACTGACGCAGTTCTCGTTCGGCGCGCTCGTGCGCACCCGCTGGGCGTACGCGTTGCGCGATTCCGGCAACGAATCGCTGCTGAACACCGCGTACGCGATGGAGTCGGCCATCGACGAGATCGTGTTCATCGTCGGGCCGATCCTGGCCGCGTTCCTTGCCACATCGGTGCACCCGGTGTCCCAGCTGTTCGTGCCGACGCTCGCATGCGGCATCGGCGGCGCAGTCTTCTTCTCGCTGCGGCGCACCCAGCCGCCGGTCCTCGAGCCGGTGAACGTCGGGCCGGCCGGTGCGCCGGCCGGTGCGCGGCAGGTCGACGATCTGACCATGCGCCAGCTGCGCACCGGCGCGCCGAAGGCGAAAAGCGCGTTGCGATACCCCGGCGTGCTGCCGATCCTCATCGTCTTTCTCGTGTTCAACATGAGCTTCACCGCGTTCGACGTGTCGGTCACCGCGTCGATGAAGGCCGCCGGCGTCGAACAGTGGCTCGGCCTTCAGCTCGCGATGTTCGCGGTCGGCTCGTGCATCGGCGCGGTGATCTTCGGCTCGCACGAGGTAAAGGGGTCGCACTGGCGGCACATGGTCATGTTCCTGACGTTGCTCACCGTCGGATTCGTACTGCTGCGGCTCATGATGGACAGCTTCGTCGTGCTCGGCCTGCTCGAAATGCTCACCGGCCTGTGCGTGTCGCCGCTGTTCGCCACCGGCAACCTCATCGTCAAGGACGCCGTTCCCGCGCGTTCCCTGACCGAAGGCCTGTCGTGGCTCACCACGGCCGGCTCGGTCGGCACGTCGTTCGGTTCGACATTCGCCGGCGCGGTGCTCGACGCGGCCGGTCCGCACGTGAGCATGATGATCCCGTGGATCGCCGTCGGCTGCTCGGTGCCGCTCGCCCTGCTCGGCTGGGCGTTGGCGCGTCGTCGCGGCTGACATCGGCCGTGTGCCGCCAGCGGACGCACCGCTGGCTTGCCGTGGTGTTGGACGTGCGATATCGGACGTCCAACACCGGATGGTATTGACGGATGATACGTGCGCCGGTCGGCGGTCGTGCGAACGATACGATGGTGCACGTATCTGATTCAGCCGATGGACGCGGGCCGGCACCGCCGGAACATCGGCCCGCACGCAAGGAGGACATATGATTCGAGTTTCCGTGGTCGGCGCCAAGGGGCGCATGGGCTCGCACGTGGTCGAGGCGGTGAACGGTGCGGCCGACATGCAGCTTGCGCTCGCGCTCGACGCCGGCGATGATCTCACCGCGATCACGCCCGACAACACCGACGTGGTGGTCGAGTTCACCGTGCCGAGCGTCTCGCTGGGCAATGTGCTCGCACTCGTGAGGCAGGGCGTGGACGTCGTCGTCGGCACCACCGGCTGGGCCGACGAGAAGCTCGATCAGGTGCGCGCCGCGTTGGACGGGGCGCCGCGTGAGAGCCAGACCGTGTTCATTGCGCCGAACTTCGCGATCTCCGCCGTACTCGCCGATCATTTCGCCAAGGTCGCCGCCCCGTACTTCGAATCCGCCGAGGTCATCGAACTGCATCACCCGACCAAGGTGGACGCGCCGTCCGGCACCGCCATCCACACTGCGCAGGCCATCGGCGAAGCCCGTCGCGCGGCCGGACTCGGCGAGATGCCCGATGCGACCCAGACCGACGGCGGCTCGCGTGGTCAGGTGGTCGACGGCGTGCACGTGCACGCGGTGCGCCTGCGTGGCCTCAACGCCCACGAGGAGGTGCTGTTCGGCAACGCAGGGGAGCAGCTGGTCATCCGCGCCGACAGCTTCGACCGCATCAGCTTCATGCCCGGCGTGCTCCTCGCCGCCCGCAAGGTCGCCTCCGGCGCCTACCCGGGCCTCACTGTCGGTCTCGACCACTTCCTCGACCTGTGATCCTGTAATGCAGGTAATGCGCGTGGCCTCACCGCAAGAGCCTCGTCTCATGCGGCTTCGCTTCGTGCTCAATCCCTCACCCCCCTCCAACGGACATACAGCCGATTCTCCCACCCGAATCGGCTGTATGTCCGTTGGAGGGGAGAGGTGATGAAGCGTTGCCAAGCGCCTCGGGGAGGCTTATGCCTCATCGGGAGCGGGCGGCGGATGGGCGGTTCGGGCCGGCATCGGGCACGCGTCCCGGGCGAGAAGTACCGTAAACCATATGAGTGAGACGATGCATCTTCTTGATCCGGCCCCGTTCGGGCGCATTCTGCCGGCCATGGTCACCCCGATGAAGGCCGACGGCTCCGTCGACTACGAGGCGGCCCAGAAGCTGGCCAAGCAGCTGGTCGCGGACGGTGCGGACGGCATCGTCGTCAACGGCACCACGGGCGAATCGCCCACCACGCATATGGACGAGAAGGTCGAACTTGTCACGGCCGTCCGCGAAGCCGTGAACGTGCCGATCATCTCCGGTGCCGGCTCCAACGACACCGCGCACACCGTGCGCATGGTCGAACAGACCCAGGAGGCAGGCGCCGACGCGGTGCTCGTCGTCGCGCCGTACTACTCGCGCCCGTCGCAGGACGGCGTCTTCCAGCACTATCAGGCCGTCAACGAGTCGGCCGACAAGCCGATCATCATCTACGACGTGCCCGGCCGCACCGGCCTGCACATCCAACTCGAAACCTATCGCCGCATGGCCGAACTCGACCATGTCGCGGCCGTCAAGGACGCCACCGGCGACATCGCCGGCGCGGTCCGCAAGCGCATGGAGACCGGCCTGACCTGGTACTCCGGCGATGACGGCCTCTTCCTGCCGTTCCTGTCGGTCGGCGCGGTCGGCATCATCTCCGTGATCGCCCACGCGGCCGCCGGCCCGATGCGCGACCTCGCCAACGCGTTCGACCGTGGCGACATCCACGAGGCGCAGCGCCTCGCCGTCCAGCTCGCCCCGCTCGTCGAAGCGATGAACGGCAACGGCTTCCAGGCCGTCATGGCCAAGGCTGCGCTCAAGGTGCGCGGCATCCTCGACGACACCACCATGCGCCTGCCGAACGTCGGCCCCGGTCCGGAGGAACTGCACCGCGCCGAAGAGGGCATGAAGGCGTCCGGTCTGCTGTAACCGCAAACGGCCCGCATCCGGCGCCGCCCCGACATACGTCGTTCCCAGCACAGGCGGGAACACCAAGTAACAGAAACCCAACAAGGAAATGGTCACAGAACAAGCAACCACTACCACCGCGCGCAAACGCGCATCCAAGCACACCGACAAGCCGACCGAATCCGAGCAGATGGCCGCCGCACAGGCCGCCGTCGATCTGCTCGATGATCTCGATCTCGGCGTCGCCGACAAGAAGCCGGCCAAGTCCACCCGCACCCGCAAGTCGTCCGCCAAGGCCAAGACCGCCGACCGTGACGACGCCAAGTCCTCCGGCCGTAGCCGTTCCTCCCGCTCCTCCAGCCGAGGCGGCACCCGTTCCGGCAATGCCGGCGGCCGCCGCGTCTCCCGTGCCGGCCAGCCGGCCACCGCGCCCCAGCAGGACGCCGTGCTCATCGCCCCGCCGAAGTACCGCAAGGGCTCGCTGCGCATCGTGCCGCTCGGCGGCCTCGGCGAAATCGGCCGCAACATGAACGTCATCGAATACAATGGCCATCTGCTGCTCATCGACTGTGGTGTGCTCTTCCCCGAGGAGGAGCAGCCGGGCGTCGACCTGATCCTGCCGGACTTCGACTACATCAAGGACCGTCTCGACAAGGTCGAGGCGCTCGTGCTCACCCACGGCCACGAGGACCACATCGGCGGCGTGCCGTACCTGCTCAAGCTCCGCCCGGACATCCCGCTCATCGGCTCCAAGCTCACCCTCGCGTTCGTGGAGGCCAAGTGCAAGGAGCACAACCAGCGCCCGACCATGGTGCCGGTCACCGGCCGCGACAAGATGAAGGTCGGCCCGTACCAGCTCGAGTTCATCAACGTGACGCACTCCATTCCGGACGCGCTCGCCGTGTACGTGAAGACCCCGGCCGGCACGCTCATCGATACCGGCGACATCAAGCTCGACCAGCTGCCGCTCGATCACCGCATCACCGACCTCGTCGAATTCGGCAAGATCGGCGAGCAGGGTGTCGATTTGCTCATGATGGACTCCACCAACGCCGAGGTGCCGGGCTTCGTCAAGCCGGAGACCTCGATCGGCCCGGCACTCGACCAGGCGTTCGCGCAGGCCAGCCGCAAGATCATCGTCGCGAGCTTCTCCTCGCACGTGCACCGTGTGCAGCAGGTCGTCGACACCGCCCACAAGTACGGTCGCAAGGTCGTGTTCGTCGGCCGTTCGATGGTGCGCAACATGTCCATCGCCGCCGACCTCGGCTACCTGCACCTGCCGGAGGATACCGTCATCGACTTGAAGCAGGCGCATGACGTGCAGGACGACAAGATCGTCTACATGTGCACCGGTTCGCAGGGCGAGCCGATGGCCGCGCTGGGACGCATCGCCGACGGCAACCACCGTGACATCACCATCAACGAGTTCGACACGGTCATCCTCGCGAGCTCGCTCATCCCGGGCAACGAGCACGAGGTGTACAAGGTCATCAACAAGCTCGTGCAGCTCGGCGCGCGCGTCGTCAACCGCGACAACGCGGCCGTGCACGTCTCCGGCCACTGCAACGAGGGCGAGCTGCTGTACATGTACAACATCGTCAAGCCCAAGTGCGCGATGCCGATCCACGGCGAGAACCGCCATCTGGTCGCCAACGGACTGATCGCGGTCAAGACCGGCGTGGACCCGGACAACGTCGTGCTCGCGGAGGACGGCGACGTGGTCGACCTGTACCACGGCAAGGCCGCGGTCGTCGGCTCCGTGCCGTGCGGCTATGTGTACGTCGACGGCGACTCGATCGGCGAACTGACCGACGAGGAGCTCGAGAAGCGCCGCATCCTCGGCACCGAAGGCTTCGTGTCGAGTTTCGTGGTGGTCGATACCGACAACCGCGAGGTCGTCTCCGGCCCGAAGATCTTCCTCAACGCCGTGGCCGAGGACGAAAGCGAATTCGACAAGGTGCGCCACCAGATCGTCGAACAGCTCAACGACGCGATGATGAGCGGCACCCGTGACACGTACAAGCTGCAGCAGATCATGCGCCGCACGCTCGGCGGCTGGGTCGCACGGCAGCTGCACCGCAAGCCGATGATCGTGCCGGTCGTGGCGGACATCGCCACCGACGTGATCGAACGATAATCCCACAAGTTTGCAATAAATCCGAGGCGGCGTGACCGGCATAACCGATCACGCCGCCTCACGTTGACAAGGAGTGACATGCCAGGAGCAAACCTCACCCGCATCGAGGCCGAGGAGCGAGCCGGAATCGTCCTGAAGCCCATCCACTACGCCGTCGCGCTCGACCTGACCGTCGGTGCGAAGCACTTCGGTTCGACCGCCACCATCACGTTCGACGCGACGCCGGGCGCCACCACCTTCCTCGATCTCATCGCTGACGACGTGAGCGCCATCACGCTCAACGGCCAGCCGCTCGACCCAGCCACGGCCTACGCCGACAGCCGCATCACGCTGCCGAACCTCACCGCACACAACGAGGTCACCGTCACCGCCCTGTGCCGCTACTCGAACACCGGCGAAGGCCTGCACCGCAGCGTCGACCCGTCCGACGGCAACGTCTACTTGTACTCCCAGTTCGAAGTGCCGGACGCCCGCCGCGTCTACGCCGTCTTCGACCAGCCCGACCTCAAGGCCACGTTCGACTTCTCCGTGCTCGCCGCCTCGAGCTGGATCGTCACCTCGAACATGCCGGTCAAGTCCGTCACCGCGACCGACCACACCACCGCGGAAGGCACGCTCGGCGATCACGAGGCCGAAACCACCAAGGAATGGGTGTTCGAGACCACGCCGACCATGAGCTCCTACCTCACCGCGATCTGCGCCGGCCCGTACGCCGAATGGCACACCGCCTACCGCAACGAGGACGGCCGCGTCGTGCCGATGGCCCAGTACTGCCGCCAGTCGCTCGCCGCCGCGTTCGCCAAGGACGTCGACTACCTGTTCGACATCACCAAGAAGGGCTTCGCGTTCTACGACAAGACGTGGGGCGTGCCGTACCCGTACGCCAAGTTCGACCAGATCTACGTGCCCGAATACAACGCGGGCGCGATGGAGAACATCGGCATGGTCACCATCCGTGACTCCTACGTGTTCGAGTCCAAGGTGACCGACGCGCTCGCCGAGCGCCGCGTCGTGACCGTCCTGCACGAGCTCGCGCACATGTGGTTCGGCGACTACGTGACCATGAAGTGGTGGAACGACCTGTGGCTCAACGAGTCCTTCGCCGAGTTCACATCCACGCTCGCCACCGCCGAGGCGACCGAATGGCACGACGCGTGGGCCACGTTCTGCTCCGGCGAGAAGAGCTGGGCGCTGCGCCAGGACCAGCTGTCGACCACGCACCCGATCGTGGCTCCCATCAACGACCTCAACGACACGTACGTCAACTTCGACGGCATCACGTACGCCAAGGGCGCCTCTGTCTTGAAGCAGCTCGCGTTCTACGTGGGCCGCGACAAGTTCTTCCAGGGCATCAACGCGTACCTCAACAAGCACGCGTACGCCAACGCGACGCTCGCCGACCTGCTGCACGAGCTGGAGCTCACCTCCGGCCGTGACCTTAAGGCGTGGAGCGCGCAATGGCTCGAGCAGTCCGGCATTAACACGATCACCACCGAGGTCGCTACCGCGGCGGACGGCACGATCGAACAGCTCACGCTGCGCCAGAGTGCGCCGGCCGAGCATCCGGTGCT
The DNA here is from genome assembly GCF_009299505.1 of Bifidobacterium ramosum. Lineage (GTDB taxonomy): Bacteria > Actinomycetota > Actinomycetes > Actinomycetales > Bifidobacteriaceae > Bifidobacterium > Bifidobacterium ramosum. The sequence continues at coordinate 82,463 of NZ_WBSM01000006.1, forward strand.
GCGCGCTCACCGTCTTGCCGTCGGCTTCTACAACGAGGATCCGGCGACCGGCAAGATCGTGCGCACGGATCGTTTCGAACTCGACGTGGACGGCGAGACGACGGTCGTCGCCGAGGCCGCGGGCAAGGCCCGTCCGGCGCTGATCCTCGTGAACGACGACGATCTGACCTACACCAAGCTGCGCTTCGATGACGCGTCGCTGAAGTTCGCGATCGACAACCTGCACCGCTTCGACGACGCGCTCGCCCGCGCCGTGATCTGGCTCGCCCTGTGGGACATGACCCGTGACGGCGAACTGGCCGCCGCCAAGTTCGTCGACACGACGCTGCACCTGCTCGCCACCGAAACCGAGTCCACCACGTTCCGCTACGCGCTCTCCTGCATGAGCACCGCCGCCTGGCACTACACCGCGCCGGCCGCCCGCGCGTCCGTGATCGAGCACGTGGCCGCCGAACTGTGGAAGCTCGCGTCCGCCGCTCCGGCCGGTTCCGACCAGCAGTTCCAGCTCGCCACCGCCTACCTCGGCTACGGCGAGGAGGGCGACGAGGCGTTCGCCGCGAACGCCCGCGGCCTGCTTGACGGTTCCGTTGCGCTGGAGGGTCTCGAGATCGACAACAACTTCACGTGGACGCTCATCAACGCGCTCGCCTCGGTGAACGTGTTCGGCGAGGCCGACATCGACGCGCAGCTCGCCAAGCGCGACACCACCGAGAACCGTGAGTTCGCCTACGGCGCGCGTGCGGTGCGCGGCGCCGCCGATGCGAAGGCGTGGGCGTGGGATCAGGCCCTGCACAACGACGAGCTGACCAACTCGCAGCTCGAGGCCGTGGCCCGCGGATTCGCCGCGACCCCGCGCGCCGACCTGGCCGAGCCGTACGCCGAGAAGTACTTCGCGACCGTCGACTGGATCTGGGAGCACAAGACCTTCCACATGGCCGAGGCGCTGCTCGAGGGCCTGTACCCGGGCTACGCCGATCCGGCCACGCTGGTCGAGCTCGGCAACGAGTGGCTCGCCAGCCACGAGACGGCCGACAACGCGCTGCAGCGCATCATCCGCGGCAACGTCGAGTCCTCGCAGCGTACGCTCAAGGTCCGTGACTTCAACGCGGCGCTGTAACGCGGCGCGATTCGGCCGATCGGTGACGGCAGACCTGGGCGGCCGCCACCGATCGCCGCGACTTGCTCACGGCGGGTTCCCTGCGCACCCTGCGCATCACGGGGAACCCGCCGTTGTCGTATCCGGACCTCATCCGACCGTATCCAGGCGGTCTCAATCGTGATCCGGCCGACATTGACGTCATGTTCCGGTAATCCGCGGGCAATACCGCCGACATGCATCCTGCCGCACTATGGGAGCATGCCCATCACCATCAGACAGCTGCTCGACGATCCGCAGCTCAAGCTCGTCACCGTCTATGACGGCGGCGGCGAGACGCTCGACAACGGTGTGATCTGGGTGCATCCGACCGACGTGGTCAACGCCGCGCGGTACGCGGAACCCGGCGAGGTGCTGCTTACCTGTTCCACGAATTTCCCGCTCGAAAGCATGGGCAATGTCAACGACCTCTCCCTGCTCAAACGCGATCTGCGCAAAATGGGGCTGCCCACGTCGATCAAGAATCCGCAGGAGGCGTACGCGCGCCTATATATGCAGTACGTGGCCGATCTGAGCCGCGCTGGCGTGCTGGCCATCGGATTCGGCGTCGGCATCAAGCACGACCGGATTCCGCAGGCGCTGACCGACGCGGTGCGCCAGCATCACATGGTGCTGTTCGAAGTGCCCGTCGAGATCAATTTCTCGCAGATCGTCAAGACCGTGCTGCGTGCGCAGGCCGAGGAAAGCGAGAACCTGCAGCGCGTCATGTATGCCGCCCAGCGTGAGCTGTTCGAGGCCTCGAACGCTGCGGAACCGATCGAATCGGTGGTGGACGCGTGCGCCAGGCTCACCGGCGGATGGGCCGCATTCGCGCGCCCCGAAGGCGATATCGTGGCCATTTCCAATCAGGTGATGCACCGGCAGGCGTCCGATCTGATCCACCAACTGATCCGTGCCCGCAGCCAGTCCGGCTCCCGGCAGAAGACCATGTTCGGCTCGGCGAAATCCCGTGGCCAGTACTGCGTGTGCGCGGTGGAGCATGATGGTACCCTGTTGGGCATGATCGTGGTGATGGCCGACCGGACGGAGTCGGGAGGCGCGCTGCTGCGGTCGGTGGATATCGCCGCGGCGGATGCGTTGGCGTGCGCGCTGCCGCGCAGGATGAACGAATACCGGATGCGCTCGCGGCTGCGTGCCATCGTCATCGAACAGATCATGGCCGGGCGGGCCGAAGCGGGAGCGGCGTTCGCCGGCGAGCTGTGGCGTTGGCGGTTGCGGTTCCCGGTATGCGTCTACTGTTTCGAATGCGCGCATGACGACGGCCGGATGCTTGATCTGCTGGATTCGATGATCGCGGACGAGGCGATCTACGGCCAGGTGAACGGACTGATGTGGATCGTGACCGGCCATGAGTACGCGCTGCATGTGGAACGGTTCGTATCCGACCAGCTCAGCGACGGCGAATACGGTCGGGCCGAATCCGGTTCGATGCCGATGCTCGCCGAGGCGTGCCGCGAGGCGCAGCAGAACCTCAGGCTGCGCTGCGCCTCGGGCAGGGACGGCGTAGTCGATATGCCGGCGCACGAACTGGTCAGCCCGGGCATCGCGCAGCTGTATGCGAAGGAACTGTTCTCGCCGCTCGGCGCACTGACGGACGACGACCGTGCGTCGCTGATCGGCACGCTGCGCACTGCGCTGGCCACCGCGTTCAACGTGGGCGCGACGGCCACTCGTCTCGGCGTGCACCGGCATACGGTCGAAAACCGGCTCGGCAAGCTCGAACGGCTGCTCGGATTGGATTTCTCGAAGGAATCCGACCGGGTGAAGGTGTGGATCGCATGCTCGTTCATGCGTGACGGCGCCATGTCAACTTTACGTTAACTTCGATGACGAAGTGAGGTCGCCCCGCGTAACACCGCCGATACGCGGGGTGACCTCGTATCTGCCTCATATCGAATCCCGGCAAGACGAAAACGGCGTCGTTGCAACGTTGCGCGATCGTCGTCGACGCTACGACATCAATCGGTAACATCCAGCACGCGTTGGACACGCCGTCCAGCCCGCCCGCCCGCCGCTGGCGGATCGTCCATTGAACGCGCATGCCGGACGGCGGACAATACACCGTACCAGCGCTTGAAGTGCACGGCGCTCCTCAACCATCACCCATCATCACACGGCAAACGACAACCAAAGGAAGTGTTGCAGATGTCACAGGAAATCAAGGATTCGGATATCGTCTTCGCCGACTACAAGGAATACCTCAGCCCGGCCCTGTCCAAGGCCACTAGCCTGGTCGTGGAATCCGGCAAGGGCATGTACCTGACCGACGTGAACGGCAAGCGGTACATCGACTGGGTGCAGGGCATCGCCGTGAACGCGCTCGGTCACGCGCATCCGCGCGTGATCGCCGCCGCCAAGGCACAGATCGACAAGCTCGTCACCGCGAGCTTCAACGTGGTCAACTATCCGTCCACGCTGAAACTGGCCAAGCGCATCGCCGAGGTCACGCCCGGAAACCTCGATTCCATGCTGTTCGCCAACGGCGGTGCGGAAGCCACCGACGCGGCCATCAAACTGGCCCGCGTGCTCACCGGCCGTCCGGCGGTCATCGCGTTCAAGGGCTCCTTCCACGGCCGCACGATGGGCGCGATCAGCATCACCGCATCCAACTCGTTCTACCGCAAGGGCATCGAACCGCTGATGGGCGGCGTCTACTTCGCCCCGTACCCATCCAAGGACCTGTGCCCGGCCGGCTACGACGCCAAGCAGCGTGCCGACTGGTGCCTCGACGAGGTGCGCCGGCTGTTCAAATACTGCGTGGCCCCCGACCAGGTGGCGTGCATCTACGTCGAGCCGGTGCAGGGCGAAGGCGGTTACGTGGTGCCCGACCCGAGCTTCCTGCAGGGACTGCGCGAGATGTGCACGGCCAACGGCATCATGCTGGTCTTCGACGAAATCCAGTCCGGCTATGGCCGCACCGGCAAGATGTTCGCCGGCATGCACTCCGGCGTGGTGCCGGACATCATGACGGTCGGCAAGGCCATCGCCGGCGGCTTCCCGATGAGCGCCGTGATCTCGACCACCGAAAACATGAACCGCTGGCTGCCCGGCATGCACGGCGGCACCTTCGGCGGCAACCCGGTGGCTGGCGCCGCGGGCCTGGCGGTGCTCGACGAATTCGCCGAGAAGGACATCGTCGGCAACGCGGCGAAGGTCGGCGCGTACTTCAAGACCCGCCTGCTCGAACTGCAGGCCAAGTACCCGTTCATCGCTGACGTGCGCGGTGTGGGCATGATGCTGGCCATCGAATTCGGCTCCAAGGGCGAGATGAACGGCGCGGACATCTTCCACGCCGTCTCCGCCGAAGCGTTGAAGGAGGGCCTGCTGCTGCTCGGCTGCGGCGCCGACCATGACGCGGTGCGCTTCGCCGCCCCGCTCAACTCCACCACCGACGAGATCGACGAGGGCCTCGAGGTGCTCGACAAGGTGCTGGCCACCATCTGAAGCCGTCCGGCCGCATGACGCGATCCGGCGAGGTTTTCGGACATACAGGATGCAAGGAAAGGAGAGAACGATGCTTCGGTATCTGGGAAAGCGGCTGCTGTCGGCGATTCCCGTTCTGATCGTGGTGGGCGTCGTGGCGTTCCTGCTCTCTCATATGAGCGGTGGCGACCCGGCGCGCGTGATCGCCGGCAACGACGCGACCGACGCGCAGGTCGAGGCGATCCGCCAACAGATGGGACTGAACCAGTCGGTGCCCGAACAGCTGTGGTCGTGGTTCATGAACCTGCTGCACGGCGACCTTGGCTACTCATACGTGCTGGGGGAGGGCGTGACCCCGACGATCCTGTCGCACGTGTTCCCCACGCTGTCGGTGGCGGTGCTCGGCGAGCTGATCTCGCTGATTGTCGCGATCCCGCTCGGCGTGCTCGCCTCCGACAAGCACGGACGCGCGGCCGACCGCGCGGTGCTGGCATTCGCCACGCTCACGACCTCGCTGCCCAGCTTCCTCGCCGGACTGCTGCTCATGATCGTGTTCGTGCTCAACATGAAACTGCTGCCGGCCAGCGGATTCGTCTACCCGTCCGACGACATCGGCGGCTACTTCTCGCACCTGATCCTGCCGGCGCTGTCGGTGGCCACGCTGCAGATCGCGATCATCATCCGCATGACCCGGTCCTCGATGATCGACTCGCTGGGCAGCGACTACATCCGCACCGCCGAGGCGAAGGGCCTCACCCGAGCTCGCCAGCTGTGGGTCCACGCGTTCAAGAACTCGTCGATCTCGATCCTCACCATCGTCGGCCAGTCGTTCGGCGAACTGATCGCCGGCGCGATCGTGGTGGAAACCGTGTTCAACGTGCCTGGAATCGGCCAGTTGGTGTCCAACTCGATCCTGCGGCGCGACTACCAGATGGTGCAGGGCATCCTGATCTTCGTGGCTCTGGTGTTCATCGTCGTTAACCTCATCACGGACGTGCTCTACGCGGTCATCGACCCGAGAATCCGAGAAAGGTCGTTCTGATCATGTCAACCGCAGCTCGTGCAACTTCCATTCCGGCAGGAGTCCCCGCCGACGTGGCGGCCGACGGCAACGGTCCGCGATGGCTCAAGGCGCTGCTCGCCTCGCCCACCACGCTGGTCGGCGGCGTACTGCTCGCCGTCATCGCGCTCGCTTGCTTCCTCATGCCGTGGCTGGGCCACATGGACGCCTACGCCACCAACACGTCCGCCATGCTGGCCGCGCCCGGCGCCTCTGGGCACCTGATGGGCACCGACAACGTCGGACGCGACCTGTTCGCCCGCGTACTGCTCGGCGGCAAGGCATCGCTGACGGTGGGATTCAGCGCCGCGCTGATAGCCGGCATCGTCGGCCTGGTCGTCGGCCTGTACTCCGCATACTACCCGCGGCTCGGCTACATGCTCATGCGCATCTGCGACGGTCTGATGGCGTTCCCGGCGATCCTGTTCGGCATCGTGTTCGTCGGCTCGTTCGGCCAGACCACCCGCAGCGTGGTGCTCGCCCTGTCCATCGTGTTCATCCCGATGGTCGCCCGCGTGGTGCGTTCCGCGACGCTGGCCAATATGAACGAGAACTACGTGCAGGTGCTCGTCAACCTGGGTGCGGGCGGCAACCGCATCCTGTGGCGCAACATCGCGCTCAACGTCATCGGCGAATGGATCGTGGAGGTCACGTTCGTGTTCGCCGACGCGATCCTGGTGGAGGCGGCCATGAGCTTCATCGGCGCCGGCATCCCCCAGCCGCATCCCAGCTGGGGCAACATGCTCTACGACAGCCGCACCTACATCTACTCGGCGTGGTGGCTGACCGTCTTCCCCGGTGTGGCGCTCGCCCTGACCGTGTTCGTCATCAACATGTTCGGCGACGGTCTGCGTGAAGTGCTCGACCCGAAGAAGAGGAGGTAGCCATGAGCCAGGTCAACGATCTTTCCGCACCCCTCGATACACAGGATGATACTCAGGATGGTACGCAGGATGCCCAGGCGCAGCCGCTGCTGAGCGTAGACGGGCTCACGGTCAGCTTCAAGGCGGGCCGCAAGGACTGGATCACCGTGGTCAAGGGCATCGACTACACCGTCGGCCGCGGCGAGGTGCTCGGCATCGTGGGCGAATCGGGCTGCGGCAAAAGCGTCAGCTCCTTCTCCATCCTGCGCCTGCACAACGAGCGCACCACGAAATACGGGGGCTCCATCCGCTTTGCCGGCCGCAACGTGTTCGACATGTCGAACAGGGAACTGCTCGACTTGCGCGGAGGCGACATCGGCTTCATTTTCCAGAACCCGATGTCCAGCCTCAACCCGCTGATGACTGTGGGCAGCCAGCTGCGAGAAACCGTCAGGGCGCATCGTAGGGGCCTGGGCAAGGACGAGATCGAGCAGCGCTGCCTGTCGGCGCTGCGCAAGGCCGGAGCCGACACCCCCGAAGAGTGGATGGGCAAGTATCCCTACCAGTTTTCGGGCGGCCAGCTGCAGCGTGTGGTCATCGGCATGGCGCTGATCAACGAGCCGAAGCTGCTGATCGCCGACGAACCGACCACCGCGCTCGACGTGACCATCCAGATGCAGCTGCTCAAGGTGCTGCGCCATCTGCGCGACGAACTCGGCATGAGCATCATCCTCATCTCGCACGACATGGGCGTGGTGGCGCAGACCTGCGACCGCGTGGCCGTGATGTACCGCGGACGGATCGTGGAGACCGCATCGGCGGCACGGCTGTTCTCCGATCCGCAGCATCCGTACACCAAGGCGCTGCTGTCGGCCACGCCGCCGTTGGACGGTCCCGAACCCAAGCGGCTCAAGACGGTGGCCGATTCGATGGCCGAGATCGAAGCCGCCTATCGCGAACAGGAACACAAGGAGGCGTGACATGGCAACGCAGCATCGGCCGATCCTGCAGGTGAACAACCTGTGCAAGGACTACGTCACCCGAGGATTCTCCCACAACGCGGCAAACATCTTCCACGCGCTGAAGAACGTCTCGTTCGAGGTCGACCACCGGCAGACCTACGCGCTGGTCGGCGAATCAGGCAGTGGCAAAAGCACCACCGCCAAGATCATCAGCGCGCTCGAGAAGCCCACCTCCGGCACCGTGGTGTTCGACGGCGACAACTACACCGACGATTCGCCACGCCAGCTGCGCCGCGACATCCGCGGCAACATCCAGATGGTGTTCCAGGATCCGTTCTCCTCGCTCAACCCGCGCAAATCCATCGCGGGTGCGCTGCTCGAGGCGATGGAGATCCAGAACGTCGGAAACACGAAACGCGAACGGCTCGACGCGGCCGAATCCATGCTCGAGAGGGTCGGACTCGGCTCGTGGGCGCTGAACCGCTACCCGTACCAGTTCTCGGGCGGCCAGCTGCAGCGCATCAACATCGCACGTGCGCTGGTCGTCGAGCCGAAACTGCTGATCCTCGACGAATCGGTCTCCGCGCTCGACGTGTCCGTGCAGGCGCAGGTGCTCAACCTGTTGCAGGACCTCAAGGAGGAATTCGCCCTGAGCTATCTGTTCATCACCCACGACCTGAGCGTCGTGCGCTTCATCGCCGACCGCGTGGGCGTGCTGCGCAAAGGCACCCTCGTCGAGGAAGGCACGGTCGGCGAGGTGTTCGCCAACCCGCGCACCGACTACACGCGCAACCTGCTCGACAGCATCCCGCTGCCGGATCCGAGCCGGCACCAGCTGGCCGGATGAGCCCCGATTCCAATATCCACGTCAACCATCCACCAATCCACAGATCTGTCCCAACCGGTTTCAATGAAAGAGAGGAAATCATGAACAGGCTAGGCAAGAAGATGGTCGCCCTCGCGGCGGCCGCGGCAACGATCGTATCCCTGGCCGCGTGCGGCAGCGGCGGCTCGTCGTCGGGAACCCCCACGGACGGCGGCACGGTGCACATCGCGCTCAACGCGACCGTCACCAGTCTCGATCCGATGATCACCGGCGCGTACGTGGCGCGCGACACCATGCGCAACATCTACGAGACGCTGGTCACGCTGAAGAAAGACGGCAGCGTCGCGCCGCTGCTCGCCAAAAGCTATGAGGTGAGCAAGGACTACAAGACGTTCACGTTCAAGCTGCGCACCGGCGTCAAGTTCCACAACGGCCAAACCATGAAGGCCGAGGACGTGGTGGCCTCGATGCAGCGCTGGATCAAGCTCTCGCAGATCGGCAGCACGTTCTTCACCGGCTCCACCGTCAGCTCGCCCGACGCCGACACCGTGGTCATCACCTCGCCCAAGCCGGTCTCCACCGGCCTGTACCTGATGGCCGACACCGCGCGCATCGCCGCCATCATGCCCAAGTCGGTCATCGATAAGGCCACCGACACCGGCGTGAGCGAATACGTGGGCACCGGCCCGTTCAAGTACGCGTCGTGGAAGAAGGACACGAACATCGTGCTTGAGAAGTTCGCCGATTACCAGTCCCCGGACGGCGACACGGACGGATACGCCGGCAAGCGCGAGGCGCACGCCGACAAGCTCGAGTTCGACTTCGTGACCGACGGCACGACCCGTATGACCGGCGCGCTGTCGGGCCAGTACGAGATCGGCTATTCGCTCGCCGATTCGCAGTACGCGCAGGTCAAGGCCAGCCAGGACGTGACGATGGAAACTGACGAAATGCTTGAGACGATCCTGTTCAACAAGAAGCAGGGCATCTTCAAGGACAACCAGAAGCTGCGCCAGGCCGTCCTCGCCGCGCTCGACCTCGGCAAGATCGCCAAGGCCGGCCATCAGAACGCCGACCTGTACAAGAACGACGGCGCGCTGATGCCCGAAGGTAACCCGCTGCGCTCCGAATCCAGCCTCGACAAGTACAACCACCAGGATCTCGACCAGGCCAAGGCACTCATCAAGGAGGCTGGATATGACGGCTCCACCATCAAGTTCCTGACCACCAAGGACTACCCGTACATGTACGACGAAAGCGTGGAGGTGCAGAACGAGCTCCAGGCGGTCGGCATCAAGACCGACCTGCAGGTGCTCGACTGGGCCAGCGTGCTGCAGAAGATGTTCCAGCCCGAGGCTTGGGACATGATCATCTCCAGCTACTCCTACTCCGCGAACCCGATCTGCTACTCGTTCTTCCAGGCATCCGGCGCCGGCTGGAACACCGACCTGAAGTTCGCCGAGATCACCGACAAGATCAACTCGGCCACCTCCGAGACCGATCAGAAGGCCGGCTACGACGAGCTGCAGGACTGGTTCTATGACTACGTGCCGAACATCATCATCAGTAAGTACCAGCAGATCAGCGCCGTCTCCAAGAAGGTCACCAACTACAGCGACGGCATGCAGGGGCCCGTCTACTACAACATCGAGCTCAAGCAGTGAATGTGACGGCGGGCCGCCCGGCCGGGCTTCGGTTCGGGCGGCCCGCCCGTCGCGCACACGTACGGCAACGCAACGGCAACGTAACGAAAGCAGGGGATCGTAATGGGAGCCAACAGCGAACAGCGTGACGTGAACGTCATCGAACTGTCCATCGAAGACATGGCCGCGATGATGGAGCGCGGGCAGACTACCTCCACCGAACTGACGGTGGCCTATCTCAACCGCCTGTTCTACTACGACGTCAACGGCATACGGCTCAACTCCACGCCGATCATCGCCCCGGACGTACTCAAGGAGGCGATGGCCCGCGACGAGGAACGGGCCGAGGGACGCACTCGCGGCCCCCTGCACGGCGTTCCGTACAGCGTCAAGGACAGCTACATGGCCAAAGGCATGACGATGGCCGCCGGCTCCCCGGCGTTCGCGCACGTCGTGGCCAAAGAGGACAGCTTCTCCGTGGGCGCGATGCGCAAGGCCGGCGCCGTGCTGGTCGGACGCACCAACATGCCGCCGATGGCTGCAGGCGGCGTGCAGCGCGGCGTCTACGGTCGCGCCGAAAACCCGTACAACGGCGACTACCTGGCCGCCGCATGGTACTCCGGATCCTCCAACGGCTCCGCGGTGTCGACCGCATCCAGCTTCGCCGCCTTCGGCCTGGGCGAGGAAACCGTCTCCTCGGGGCGCTCGCCGGCCGCCAACAACGGCCTGGTGGCGTACACGCCCTCGCGCGGTGTCATCTCGCTGCGCGGCAACTGGGTGCTGCACGCCACCAAGGACGAGGTGGTGCCCCACACGCGCACGGTGCGCGACCTGCTGGCCCTGTTGCCGACGCTGACCGCGGACGATCCGGACACCCGAGGGGATCTGTGGCGCGGCCAGAAGCACGTGCGGCTCGAAGCGGCCGAGCGTCTGCACGCCAAAGGATTCGGCGGCATCGAGAACGTGGACGCGCTTGCCGGAGCGCGCATCGGCGTGGTCGGCGCCTACGCCGGACGCCTCGGCGACGCGCTGCCCGCCGTATACACCCGGCCGAGCGTCAACGCGCTGCTGCTGCGTGCCATCGACGATCTCAAGGCGCTCGGCGCGCACGTGCGCTGGACGACGTTCCCGCTGCGCGATGCCTACGACATCGAGCCGCGCACGCTGAAGACGTTCGCCGACGAGGGGTTGATCCCGCACGACTGGATGGACCACGAATGGCTGCAGCTCAACGCCGCGGCTCTCGAGGAATTCATCCGCGGGTTCGACATCGACGGGCTCGACAGCCTGCTCGACGTCGACCCCGACGACATCTTCCCCAACCCGTTCGATTCGATGGCCCGCCGCACCGGCTGGCAGTACGGCTTCTACCAGCAGGCGGCGCAATACATGCGCGAAGGCAGGCTGCTGCCGCTGTACAAGACCCCAGAACTGGCCGCCGGGCTTGCCGGCCTTGAAGCGATCCGCAAACGCCACCTCGAACAGTGGATGCGCGCCGAACAGCTCGACGTGCTGATCTTCCCGACGAACAGCAACATCGCCCATGCGGACGCCGACGTGGACGAGGTGCACAACACGGAAGCGTGGCAGGACGGCACCTGGTTCTCGAACGGCAACCGCATGATCCGCCATCTGGGCATCCCCACGGTCAGCGTGACGATGGGCGTGATGGATGACACCGGCGTGCCCGCCGGACTGACGTTCATGGGGCCGGCCGGCAGCGATCGTCTGCTGCTCGCGTGCGCGTCCGAATACGAACGGGCCACGAACCGCCGCGTCGCACCGCGTCGCACCCCGGCCATCGAATCGTTGAACCGCATCGCGTTCGATCGTGACTCCTCGGCGCCGACCGGCCGCACCTTCGCCGCGCACCTCGACGCCGCCATCCGCGACGGGCGCCTGCATTACGCGGTCACGGCCGCCGATCCCGACGATCGCGTGGCCTGTCGCATCTTCGTCAACGGTCTGATGATCGAGCAATGGGACGGCACACAGGCCTGGGACGGGTCGATCTCGCTGGCCCGCGTGTTCGACGCGCGCAAGGTCGCCGTCGTCGCGCTGTTCACCGGACGCGGCCGCACCGTCGGCGCGGACGTCGCCGTATTCGACAACCCCGACCCGCATCCGGCCGGAACCTCGCTGATCTGAAAGGAAGCCAGCATGTTCACCATCGACGCGATCTTCGACAACGCCGACATCCACACGATGGACCCCGCCCATCCCCGAGCCAGCCGCATCGGCGTATACGACGGTAAGATCGTCGCGCTCGACGACGACCTGGACGGCGTGCCGGCCCGGCACCACGTGGACCTGGGCGGCAGGTTCGTTTGCCCCGGCTTCAACGACGTACACCTGCACTTCTCGCTGCTCGGCGCGAACCTCAACCAGGTCGACCTGCGCAAGCAGACCGCATCCACGCTCGACGAGGTCTACCGGCGCATCGAGGAGGCCGCCGAGCGCACGCCCGACGGCGAATGGGTGCTCGGATGGGGCTTCGACCAGTTCTCGCTCGGCGCGTTTCCCGACATCGCCGTGCTCGACCGCATCTCGCACGGCCACCCGCTGCTGATCCTGCATCTGTCGAACCATGCGGCCGTCATCAACACCGAAGCCTTCCGCCGCGCCGGCTACGAGCATCCCGACGACATCGACCAGCCCGATCTGGTCATCAAGGAGCACGGGCACGTCACCGGTCTGGTCAAAGACAAGATGTGCTTCATGTTCACCGGACTGGCGAACCGGGTGAGCGAGGCCACGCTGCTGCACCAGCTGGAACTCGCCGCGCAATACACGCTCTCGCTCGGCATCACCAGCTTCACCGACGGCGGCACCGGCACCGACCGCAACTGGGAGGGCATCGGTCAGACCCCCGACGACATCGGCCTGTTCCAGGAGGCCTATGACCGCGGACTCATCCACCAGCGCGGCACGCTCATGCCATACTTCTCCGCGCTGCACGATCTCGGCCAGCTGACCGGCGACCTCAAGCACGGCTTCGGTCTCGACCTCGGCATCCGCACCGGCTTCGAAGGCGGACTGCTCGACATCGGCCCGTTCAAGATCATCCTCGACGGCGCGTTCTCCAGCCTGTCCGCCTACCTCAACGAGCCCTACCTGAACATGCCCGACAACAAGGGCGTCTTCAGCTGGGACCCGGACGAATTCGCCCGTCAGGTCGCCATCCTGCACCGCGAAGGCTGGCGCATGGCCATCCACGCGATCGGCGACCACGCCATCGCCATCGCGCTCGACGCCATCGAGCACGCCCAGCGGCTCTACCCGCGGCAGGATGTGCGCCACCGCCTCGAACACTGCGGACTATCCAGCGACGCCACGGTGGAACGCATCATCCGCGACGGCATCATCGTCAACCCGCAGGGCAGCTTCATGAAGAACAACGGCGACGCCTACGTGCGGCTGCTCGGCGAGGAACGCGCCCGCCGCGCCTACCGCATGGGCTCGTTCGTGCATCGCGGCGCGATCATCCCCGGCAGCACGGATGCCCCGTGCGCGCCGGTCGCGCCGATGATCTCCATCGAAGGCATGGTCACACGAAAGACCGCCGGCGGGTTCGTGCTCGGCGACAACGAACGGCTCACTGTCGACGAGGCATTGCGCGCCTACACGTACGGCAGCGCGTACGCGTCGAAGAAAGAGCGGGTGCTCGGCACGCTCAGTCCCCGCAAATACGCCGACTTCGTGGCGCTCGACGCCGACCCGCACACGGTCGATCCGGACTCGCTGCACGAGATCGGCGTCGCGGCGACGGTGATCGGCGGGCAGGTGCGCTATGAATCCGCCGGCCGCTGATCTCATCTTCGAGATGGGAACGGAACGGGGGCTGCCCGGCCGTATCGATGCCGCTTCCGTATCCAAGGAGCGTGATGCGCAACGCGGCGGCATCAAGGCGTACCTGATGTGGTCGCTGGCCATGGTCGGCTACCTGTTCGCCATGGCCTGCCGTTCGTCGATGTCAGCCACCGGCATCCAGGCGGCGCACCATTTCCACACCACCAGCACCGTGCTCTCGTCGTTCGTCTACCTGCAGCTGTTCGTGTATGCGGTCATGCAGATACCCGCCGGGCTGCTGCTCGACCGATACGGGCCGCGGCGCCTGATCTCGGCCGGATGTGTGCTCATGTCGGCCGGGCAGACCCTGCTGGCGTTCGCGCCAGCCGCATGGATGGCGGTGATCGGACGTGCGGTGGTGGGCAGCGGTGACGCGTTGATTTTTATTTCGGCGATCCGGTTGGTCGCCGCATGGTTCCCAGTGCGCAGACTGCCGTTGATGAACCAGTTGACCGGTCAGCTCGGCAGTTTTGGCCAGCTGATATCGATCTACCCGTTCGTCTGGCTGATGAACCTGACCGGCTGGAGCGCGGCGTTCGCGGCCGCCGGCGGCATCGGCATGATGATCGCCGTGTGTGTGCTGCTGTTCCTTGCCGACCGTCCGGGGACGGCTCGTGACGATGGGCGCGCGGCCGCACGGCATCCGGCCGGCATCTGGCCGTCGATCGCCGTGGCGGCGCGCCAACGCGGCACGATCTGCGGGTTCTGGGTGCATTTCACCAACGTGTTCTCCAACAGCATGATGAATTCGCTGTGGGGCGTGCCCTTCCTGCTGACCGTGGAACGGTACACGCGCCAGCAGGCCAGCGCCTATCTGGGAGCCGGCATCGTCATGTGCGCCGTATGGGCCGTGGTGTTCGGGCGCATCGCCGGAATCCATCCGATCCACGGCCGCGCGCTGATCGTCTATGGATCGTCCGGAGCACAGATGATATTGTGGGCGGCCGTCCTGACGACCTCCGGTCCCCACCCGTTCTGGCTGACGGCCACATTGCTCGCCGCCGTGTCCAGCGGTTGGCCGGCGGCCGGCGTCGCTTTCGACTATGTACGCGACTCCAACGAATCCGGCAACCTTGGACTGGCCACCGGCATCGCGAACATGGGCGGCTCCTTCTCCGCATCCATCGTCATGCTCGGCGTTGGCGTCCTGCTCGATATGCAGGGTGCATCCAGTCCCACGCTGTACACCGACCATGCCATGCGCGTCGCGCTGCTCGCCCAGTATCCGCTATGGATCGTCGGACTTGTCGGATTCGCGCTGATGCTGCCGGCCACGCTCGCCGCGGTGCGCCGCAGATACGCCGACATCAGCGCCGGACGCTGGCAGGACTGATCCGCGCGCGTGGAACACCCGTGGCTAGGCATCCCTTCAGTCCACATTCTTCGTTCAGTTCACATTCCATCCAGTCAAGCCAAGAAAGGCGGCAATCATGAAAGCCACTGTCTACCACGGCAACCACACGGTCAGCCTCGACGAGGTCCCCGACCCCGTCATCCAACATCCCACCGACGCGATCGTCGACATCGAATACGCCGGCGTGTGCGGCTCCGATTTGTGGACGTACCGGGACCAAGGAGCGGCCGCGCCGAACCGCATCGGCCACGAGTTCGTCGGCACCGTGCGCGAGATTGGATCCGAAGTGCGGTCCGTCAAACCCGGCGACTGGGTGATCGTGCCGTTCCGCTACAGCGACGGCACCTGCCGGTTCTGCCGGCAAGGATTGGAAACCAGCTGCGTCAATGGTGGGTTCTGGGGGCGTGAGACCGCAGACGCCGGTCAGGGGCAGGCCGCGCGCGTGCCGTTCGCCGACGGCACGTTGGTCAAGGCATACGCCGACGGCCATCGTCCCGACGAATCGCTGGCAGCCGGCCTGCTCACGCTGACCGACGTGTTCACCACCGGATACCACGCGGCCGCCAGCGCCCACGTGCAGCCGGGCGACGTGGTCGCGGTGATCGGCGACGGCGCGGTCGGCCTGTGCGCCATGATGGCGGCCAAGCTGCTCGGCGCGGATTGCGTGATCAACGCCGGCAGCACACACGCCGACCGCAACGAGCTCGCCCTGCGCTTCGGCGCGGACCAGATCGTCACCGAGCGCGGCGACGACGCCGTGAAACATGTACTGTCGATCACCGGCGGCGACAGGCCCGACAAGGTGCTCGAATGCGTGGGATCGGCACAGTCCTTCGCCACGGCCATCCATATGGTCGCGCCCGGCGGCACCGTCAGCTACGTTGGCCTGCCGCACGGCGTGAGCATCGACGTGCGCGACCTGTTCTACTCCAACATCACCGTCACCGGAGGCATGTCGCCGGCCCGCCACTACATCGCCGCAGTGCTGCCGGCCGTGCTTGACGGCCGCATCGACCCCGGTCCGGTCTATACGAAACGGTATGCGCTCGCGGACATCGCCCAGGCCTACGACGACATGGACAACCGCCGCACGATCAAGCCGATGATCGTCGTGCGCTGAGCCGGCGGTCCGAAACCGACCATGAATGACCGGGAGAGACAAGGAACGGCAAGGAGGTCTGGCAATGCATGACTTCGACGGATACCGGACGCTGGGACAGCCGCATGAGCCGGTCGACGAGCGCGAGGCCGGTGCCCTGCTGGTCCGCGACTACGGTCTGGACGGGGCTCGGCTCACCCGCATCGCCACCGAACGCGACGACACGTTCGCCGTGACGGTGCAGGGCGAACGTTCGCCGCGCTACCTGCTGAAGATCGAGCATCCGGCCGAGGACTACGGGACCGTGCGCATGCGTGCCCGCGCGCTGCGCATGCTGGAACGGCGGGCGGTCAACGTGCCCGTGACCAGACTGGTGCCGTGCTCGGACGACGGCATGATCGCGAGATACGACGCCGGCGGACGCACCCGGTGGGCCACGCTGACCACGTTCGTTCCCGGACGCATCGTCTCGTCCCTGCCGGGCCGCCCATCCCCTGCGCTGCTCGCCGGCATCGGCGACCGTCTGGCGCGCATCCAGCGGGTGCTGGCCGACGAGCGCGGGTATGCGGATCGGTTGGGGCGCATCTTGTGGGATGTCCGGTTGCTGCCGGCGATCGCGCAGGACGTGCTGCCGATGATCGACGACGCGACGGCCCGCAGAGCGATCGAACAGGCGGCGGCGACGTACGAATCCGTGGCCGGCCATATCGATGCGTTGCCGCAACAGCTGTGCCACGGCGACTTCCATCCCGGCAACATCACGGTGCGCGACGATCGTCCGGACGAAATCGCCGGCATCATCGACTTCGGCGACATGCACATGATGCCGGCCGTATGCGATCTGGGTACCGCGTTGTGCTATCTGGTGGACGACGTGCTCGCCGATCCGCTCGAACCGTGCCGCATCGCGCTGGCCGCGTACCTGAACGTGAACCCGGACTTCGATCGGGGTCTGCTGCCGCTGCTCATGCCCGTCATGCAGGCGCGCGCCGCGCTCGTCGTGCTGCTGCCGCTGCTGGCCGAACGCCGCAGCGGCACGTCGCCGGAACACTATCTGTTCCGTCCCGAGTCCAGAATCGTCCGACTGCGACTGCTGCAATCGTTGTCGGACGGAGCTTCGGACTCGTTCGCCGGCGCATGAACGGATCGAAATCGGATCCGTCCGTCATGGCTCCAGTCATTTCAGTCATCAATCCAGTCGCAGCACAAGAGAGGAACATATCATGAGCAACGTCGATGCAGGCGTCCCCGCCCCGGTGGCCGGGCGCAAGGGACTCGCGAACGGATTCGATTTCTCCAAGGGCACCGCCGGGCTCTCCCCGGACACGGTGGCGCTGATCGAACGGCGCAAGCGCACGCTCGGCACGCTGGGGCCCTTGTTCTACAACCGGCCCATCCACGTGGTGCGGGGCAGTGGCGCGCATCTGTTCGACGCGGACGGCGTCGACTATCTCGACTGCTACAACAATGTGGCCTGTGTAGGGCACGCCAACGCGCATGTGCGCGAGGCGGTGGCCGACCAGCTCGCCAAACAGGACACGCATTCGCGCTACCTCCAGGACGAGGTGCTCGACTATGCGGAGCGTCTGCTCGCCCTGTTCCCGGAAGGGCTCGACCGGGTGAGCTTCACCAATTCCGGTTCCGAATCCAACGACCTGGCCCTGCGCATGGCCCGCGTCTACAGCGGGCATCAGGGCGTGGTGGTGACCGCCAATGCCTATCACGGCATCACCGCGCTGGTGTCGTCGGTGTCCCCGAGCTTCGGCACGGCCATACCTCTGGCCCCGTTCCTCGCCACGGTGGAGGTGCACGACGTGCTGACGGGAGACATGCCGGCCGATCGGGTGCGCGCCGTGCTGCGCGAACGGTTCGTCGCCGCGTTCCGCAAGCTGCACGACGCGGGTTATGGCGTATCAGCCGTGCTGCTCGATCAGATCTTCTCCTCGGACGGCGTGCTGCCGGGTGCGCAAGGCTGGGTCGCGGACGTCGCCGACATGGCGCACCGGGCCGGCGGCCTGCTCATCGCCGACGAGGTGCAGTCGGGGTTCGCGCGCACCGGCGACGCGTTCTGGGGATTCCAACGTCATCATGCGGACGCGGACCTGGTCACGATCGGCAAGCCGATGGGCAACGGTATCCCCACCGGAGCGGTCGTCTACAAGGCGGCGATCGGTGACGCGTTCGCGGCCTGCACCAGATATTTCAACACGTTCGGCGGCAACCCGGTCTCCATGCGGGCGGCCGAAGCGGTGCTCGACGAGATCGAATCGCGCGGATTGCTCAAGCAGGCCAAGACTGTCGGCGACTACATTTGCGACGGGTTCGCGTCGCTGCTCGCCGGCCGGCCGAAATTGGGACAGATCCGCCACGCCGGCATGTTCATCGGCATCGACATCCGCTCCGACGACGGCTCTCGTCCCGATCCGGCCGGTACGCAGGCCATCGTCGACGCGCTGCGCGACCGTGACATCCTGATCTCGGCGTCCGGGGCGGACGGCAGCGCGCTCAAGGTGCGCCCGCCGCTGGTCTTCACGACCGCCGACGCCGACCGGCTGCTCGCCGCGATCGGTGAGCTGCGCGACCTCGGATACTTCGGCTGACGCCTCGGCCGGGCCGCATGCCGCAAGTGTGGAATCCGCAAATGCGGGGAAACCGGGCAGCATTGCGCGTGGGGGAGTGACGTTGCCGGGCGTGTTGAGTACGATGGTGCTCGGTATCACGACTGACAACGAAACAGCGAGGAAGTAACGATATGCCACGTATGTTCGGAACCGATGGCGTTCGCGGATTGGCGAACAAGGACCTGACGGCACGGCTGGCGCTCGATCTGGGCGACGCCGCCGTGCGTGTGCTGGGTGACTCCGGCACGAAGGACGACCAGCCGGAGGGCCGTCGCCGTGCGCTCGTCGGCCGCGACACGCGCGTGTCCGGCGACTTCCTGTCCGCCGCGCTCTCCGCAGGTATGTCCGCGGGTGGCTTCGACGTGATCGACGCGGGCATCATCCCCACGCCGGGCGTCGCCTACCTGACCTCCGTGCTCAACGTCGAGATGGGCGCCGTGATCTCCGCCTCTCACAACCCGATGCCCGACAACGGCATCAAGTTCTTCGCCCGTGGCGGCTTCAAGCTGCCCGACAGCAAGGAGGACGAGATCGAGGCCGTGCTCGGCCAGGACTGGGAGCGTCCGACCGGTGCCGGCGTCGGCCGCATCAGCCACGACACCAAGACCGCCACCGACCTGTACATCAACCACCTCGTCTCCACGATCGCGCCGATCGGCGCCGACAAGGTCCAGCCCAAGCCGCTCAAGGGCCTCAAGATCGTGGCCGACTGCGCCAACGGCGCCACATCCGTGGTTGCCCCCGAAGCCCTGCGCCGCGCCGGCGCCGAGGTCATCGTCATCAACGCCTCGCCGGACGGCTACAACATCAACAAGCACGCCGGTTCCACCCATCCCGAGCAGCTGCAGGCCATGGTCAAGGCCACCGACGCGGTGATGGGCGTCGCGTTCGACGGCGACGCCGACCGTTGCCTCGCCGTGGACGAGGACGGCACCATGGTCAACGGCGATCAGATCATGGGCATCCTCGCCCGCGCCAAGAAGCGCGCCGGCAAGCTCAACCACGACACGCTCGTCGTGACCGTCATGAGCAACCTCGGCCTCAAGCTCGCGCTCAAGGACATGGGCATCAAGACCGTGCAGACCGCCGTCGGCGACCGCTACGTCCTCGAGGAGATGCTGCGCGGCAATTATTCGCTCGGCGGTGAGCAGTCCGGCCACGTCATCAACCGCGAGTTCGCCACCACCGGCGACGGCACGCTCACCGCGCTCACCCTGTGCAACGAGGTCGTGCAGTCCGGCAAGAGCCTCAAGGAGCTCGCCGCTGACTTCCCGCAGCTGCCGCAGCAGCTCGTCAACGTGCCGAACGTCGACAAGATGGCCGCTTCCACGAACGCCAAGGTCCAGGCCGCCGTCGAACGTGAGGAGCAGCTGCTCGGCGACACCGGCCGCGTGCTGCTGCGCCCGTCCGGCACCGAACCGCTCGTGCGCGTCATGGCCGAAGCCGCCACCCAGCAGCAGGCCGACGAGGTCTGCGCCCGCCTCGCCGCCGTTGTGGCCGAGGAACTCGCACTGTAAACCCGCCCCTCACAGTCCCGCATAAGTCCCATATACAAGGAACCACGTACCATCATGTTTGGAAAGAACTCCAAAGTCGACATCGCCCTCAACCGCGACGTCGAACAGCTCATCAAAACCGGCGGCAAGGAGCACATCCTGCCGATCGTGCAGGCCGGCGAACCCGTCCTGCGCCAGCAGACCGTCGCCTACGCCGGCCAGCTGAGCCGCAAGACGCTCGACAAGCTCATCGACACGATGCACACGACCATGCTCGAGGCGCCCGGCGTCGGCCTGGCCGCCACGCAGATCGGCCTCGGCCTTGCGCTCGCCGTCGTCGAGGACCATATCCGCGACGACGAGGACGATCCGCGCGAGATCGGCGAATTCCCGTTCCACGTCATCATCAACCCCAGCTACGAGCCGATCGGCGAGGAGACCCGCAGCTTCTACGAAGGCTGCCTGAGCTTCGACGGCTACCAGGCCGTACGCAAGCGCTGGCTCGACATCACCGCCCGCTGGCAGGACGAGGACGGCAAGCAGCACGAGGAGCATCTGCACGGCTGGCCGGCCCGCATCTTCCAGCACGAGACCGATCATCTGAGCGGTGAGCTGTACATCGACAAGGCCGAGATCCGATCCCTCGCCACCACCGAGAACCTCGAGGACCTGTGGGCAGACGATCCGGTGCCGACCGAGGCGGCCGAGGAGCTCGGTTTCGCGCTATAAGGCACGGCGACACGCCGATGATGTGCGCACGACACGCTAGATGCATATTCCCCAAACCAGGAATCAGACCGATCCGCTCAATGCATCTAGCGTGTCGTGCGCACCCCATCGGCGTGTCGCGCATCACACCCGCCGGTCAGAGCTGCCGCAGCTCGCCCTGCCGGCGAAATTCGATGGGTGACATACCGTTTTTGCGTTTGAACGCCGCGCAGAACGTGCTCGTGTCGGTGAACCCGCATTCGTCGCACAGCTGCTTCAACGGCATGTCGGAGTTGATGAGCAGGTATTTCGCGGCGTGCATGCGCGCGTCCACGATATAGGCATGCGGCGTGTAGCCGGTCTCTTTTTTGAACACGCGGATGAAATGGTATTCGCTCATGTACGCGCGTGCGGCCAGCTCGTCAATCGGCAGCGGCTCGCTCAGATGGCCGGCGATATAGGTGAGCACGTCCTCGATCGCATACGGCTGACGCTGCTGGGACGTGGCGCTGTCGGCCGCCGCCACCGCGAATTCGGTGAGGATGTCGGTGATGTATTTCGACATGCCCGGTTCGCTAATGCGCGAGGCGGCGTGGAACACATCGTAAATGGCGGTCAGACGGTTCAGCACGTAGGCCGGGTCCTTGAGCGAGAACACGGTGCCGAGCTTGCCGTCGATCAGATCGAAGTACGCGCGGGCCATCGTGCCGTCGAAATGCAGCCACAGCACGTCGCTGTCTTCGTCGGTGCCATATGAATGGTGCCGGTAGCAGTCGAGCAGCACGAAATCGCCTTTGCCGGCATGATGCGTGCCCTGTTCGGTGGTGATATCAAATGATCCGGAACGGATGGCCATCAGCAGAAAGCTGTCGAACGAACTGCGTTCCTGACGGTAGCCGGCCTCGTAACGGAACAGGCCGACGCGCAGCGGATACAGAAATGTCTGCAACGCCGTTTTACTGGGCGTGTAGATATAGAACTCCGATCCCTGATTGCGGATACCGTGTTCGGCTGGTTTCATGATGGCTCGTTTTCGTCGTCGATGATGCTGGGCAACGGTTTCATCATAGCAGTCCGCAACCATTTCTGTAACCGCAATTTTTTCATATCTGCAAGCAAGAAAACTCTAAATATACCGAAAAATCAGCCGTAGTCTGTAAGCAAGTAATCAATAAATTACGAATGTGATGGTCGCAAGACCGCACAGTTCCCCACGAAGTTCCAATGAAGGAGCACACTATGGCAGTGAGCATCAAGGACACCGTCATCACGATCCCCACCTACGAGATCGGCGCGGCGGACAAGAACCCGGAGTTCATCGAAAAGCGCGTCTATCAGGGCAGCTCGGGCCGCGTCTACCCGTACCCGGTCATCGAAACGATCAGCGACGTCAAGCGCGACAAGGACTACAAGGCCGTCATCATCGAGAACGAATACCTCGAAGTGACCGTGCTGCCGGAACTCGGCGGCCGCATCCAGTACGCGAAGGACAAGACCAACGGCTACGACTTCGTCTACCGCAACGACGTCATCAAGCCGGCGCTTGTGGGCCTGACCGGACCGTGGATCTCCGGCGGCATCGAATTCAACTGGCCGCAGCACCACCGCCCGACCACGTACCTGCCGGTCGACTACAAGGTCGAGGACCTGCCCGACGGCGGCAAGGCCGTGCTGTGCCACGACACCGACCAGATGTACGGCACGCAGGTGATCACCAAGATCGCGCTGCACCCCGGCAAGGCGTACATCGAGATCACCGCGCAGCTGTACAACGGCACCGCGCTGCCGCAGACCTTCCTGTGGTGGGCCAACCCGGCCGTCCCGGTCAACGAGCACACCAAGACCGTGATGCCGCCGGACGTGACCGCCGTCATGGACCACGGCAAGCGCGACGTCTCGCGCTACCCGATCGCCACCGGCACCTACTACAAGCACGACTACTCCGAAGGCGTCGACATCGGCCGCTACAAGAACGTGCCGGTTCCGACCAGCTACATGGCCGCGCACTCCGACTACAACTTCGTCGGCGGCTACGACTTCGGCGTCGGCGCCGGCATCCTGCACGTGGCCGACCACCACGTCAGCCCCGGCAAGAAGCAGTGGACCTGGGGCAACGGCGACTTCGGCCGCGCCTGGGACAGGAACCTCACCGACGCGAACGGCCCGTACGTCGAGCTCATGACCGGCGTGTTCACCGACAACCAGCCCGACTTCACCTGGCTCAAGCCGTACGAAGGCAAGACGTTCACCCAGTACTTCATGCCGTACAAGGGCGTGGGCCAGGTCAAGAACGCATCGATCAACGCGGCCGTGAACCTCGAGATCGGACCGCAGGACACGTTCGGCGCGGCCGGCGAGACCGAGGGCATCGAAGCGCAGGGACTGGCCGCCGGCCAGGGCCGCGTCACCGTGTACGCGACGAGCGTGTACGAGCACGCGCACGTCACCGTCACCGACGACCGCACCGGCGCGACGCTGTACGAGTACGTTGGCACGATCAGCCCGAACGACATCGTGCGCGCCGCATTCGACACCGGCGACGCGAAGCCGACCGACATCACCGCGACCGTGACCGACGCGAACGGCAAGGTCCTCATCGACTACACGCCGCAGCCGAAGACAATCGACAAACTGCCCGAGCCGGCCAAGGCCGCCGACGAACCGGCCAAGATCGCCACGAACGAGGAACTGTTCCTCGCCGGCACGCACCTCGAGCAGTACCGTCACGCCACCTACCTGCCCGACCCGTACTATCTCGAAGGCCTCAAGCGCGACCCGCTCGACGCGCGCATCAACAACGCCTACGGCCGACTGCTGCTGCGCCGCGGCGACTTCGCGGGCGCCGAACGATACTTCCGCGCCGCGATCACACGCCTGACCAAGCACAACACGCAGCCGTACGACAGCGAGCCGCACTACAACCTCGGCCTCGACCTGTTCTACCAAGGCGACTTCGACAAGGCGTTCGACGCGTTCTTCAAGGCCACCTGGGACGATGCGCAGAAGGAACGCGCGTTCTTCTACATGGCCGCGATCGCCGCCCGCCGAGGCGACTTCGCGGACGCGCTCGAATACGTGGACAACGCGCTCACCCGCAACACGATGAACATCAAGGCCCGCGGCCTGCGCGCCTACGTGCTGCGCAAGCTGGGACGTGACGACGACGCCGCGGCGGCGCTCGCCGAGAACCTGAAGATCGACGAATTCGACTTCGTGTCCGGCAACGAACGCGTGATCGCCGGCGCGAACCCGGCCGAACTGACGGGACTCATGCGAGGATTCCACGAGAACTACCTGCAGGCCGCCCGCGACTACGCGCTGTTCGGCGCGTACGACGAGGCGCTCGCACTGCTCGGCGAGGCCGACCAGTCGAAGCCGATGGTCAAGTACTACGAGGGCTACTATCTCGCGCAGCTTGGCCGCGACGAGGAGTCCCATGCCGCGTTCGAGGCCGCCGAGGCCGCGCCGAGCGACTACTGCTTCCCGAACAAGCTGGAGGACATCGCGCCGCTCGAGGCCGCGATCAAGTCCGTGAACGGCGCCAAGGCGCCGTACTATCTCGGCTGCCTGTACTATGACAAGACGCTCGCCGACCGCGCGATCGCCCTGTGGGAACGTTCGCGCGACCTCGATCCGGGTTTCCCGACCGTGCACCGCAACCTCGCGCTCGCCTACTACAACAAGCGGGGCGACGCGGCGGCCGCGCAGCGTGAGATCGAACAGGCCTACGCGCTCGACGAGTCGGACGCACGCGTGTTCCTCGAAACCGATCAGCTGCACCGCAAGATCGGCTGGACGTACGCGCAGCGGCTTGCCGAATTTGAGCGGCATCTCGACGTAGTGGCCGAACGCGACGACCTGTACATCGAATACCTGACCGTGCTCAATCTCACCGGCAACTACGCGAAGGCGTACGAGCTGATGGGCCGGCGTCGATTCCACCCGTGGGAGGGCGGCGAAGGCAAGATCACCGCGCAGTACCGCATCGCGCTCACCCTGCTCGCCAAGGACGCGATGGCCGCCGGCGACTGGACGAAGGCCAAGGAACTGCTCGTGAAGGCGCTCGTCTACCCGGAGAACCTCGGCGAGGGCAAGCTCGAAGGGCAGAAGGACAATGACATCCACTACTGGCTCGGCGTGACGGAACGCCACCTCGGCGACGAGACTGCCGCACGTGCCGAATTCCGGCAGGCGACGATCGGCCCCGACGAGGTAAAGGGCGCGATGTACTACAACGACCAGCCGGCCGAGATGATCCTGTTCCAGGGACTCGCCCACGCGGCGCTCGGCGAGGAGGGGCCGGCCAACGCGCGGTTCTACCGACTGCTCGACTACGGTGAGCAGCATCTCGACGACCAGGTCAAGATCGACTACTTCGCCGTCTCGCTGCCCGACTTCCTCATCTTCGAGAACGACTACACGAAGATGAACCGCATCCACTGCCTGTACCTGATGGGCCTGGCCAACATCGGCACCGGCGATCGCGAGGCGGCCGCGCGCTTCCTTGATGATGCGCTTGCGCTCGATCCGAGCCACATCCAGGCGAACCTGTTCGCCGACGAGATCGGCAGCCGGCACGTGCTCTGATCTTGCGGCGGACCTGCGCTGATCCTGTGCTGATCCTACGGTGATTGCGCAGGACGCGACGAGTGGCGGTTTTCTCTCGCCGACCGATCGGTCGGCGAGAGAAAACCGCCACTCGTCGTTGTGCGTTTGTCGCGTGCCGTCGTGTGCAGCGGTAGGGGATATGGTGATCGACGCTGCTGCCGTCGCCGCTCCAACGTTATCGATCAACATCACAACAACGTCACAGCGAGAGCAATAAATCTCTATCTCTCGGCAATTTATGGTGACATACCAAGCAAAACAGGCCATAGGATGGTATCAACAAAACACAGCGACGAACCGAACGAAGCAGTTCGACGGTCGCGGTGATTGTACCCACACCTTCGGCATGGTCGCACAAGGTAATCAGTGCGCACATGCTCTGATGAAAGGAGCCATCATGAAGCACACATGGACAACCGCGATCGGCGCCGGTGCCGCAATCGCAATGGTCGCGTCCCTCGCAGCTTGCGGATCGGGCACGGCGTCCGGCAAAACGGAACTGTCGTTCTTCGCCAACAACACGCAGGACCTGTACCAGCCGCTGATCGACGCGTTCGAGAAAGCCAATCCGGACGTCAAGATCAAGTTCAGCACCACCAACGGCGCGCAGGCCGGCTACCAGCAGACATTGCAGACGCGCATCTCCGGCGGCAAGCTCGCCGACGTCTACGTGGCCCCGCCCGAACAGCTCAGCGACCTGGTGAAGAACCATGTGGCCAAGGACCTGACCGACGAGCCGTTCATGGACCGCATCGGCGACACGAACAAGGCCCAGGCCACCGTGGACGGCAAGGTCTACAGCATGTCCGTGACCGCATGGTCGAACGCCTACGCCTACAACAAGGACCTGCTGGCCAAGGCCGGATACGACACGATTCCCGAAACCTGGGACGAGTTCATCGAGATGCTCAAGAAGCTCAAAGACGCCGGCGTCGACAAGCCCTACCTCGAGCCCAAGGCCGGCCTCGGCGCGCTCGTGGAAGGCTGGATCGGCTATGATTCCTCCAAGCAATCCAAGAGCATCGACCAGCAGATCGGCGACGGCGACTCCACCTTCGCCAAGAGCTACACCAAGTACTACAAGGAATGGGCCAAGCTGTTCGACGCCGGCGTGATGGGCTCCGAAGTCACCGGACTCGCCGACGACCAGGTGCGCTCCGAATTCGCCGCTGGCCGACTGGCCGTGATGCCGTCCGGCTACTGGGATGTGAAGACGTTCAAGGACGCCGGCCTCAACTTCGCGTTCGGCAGGATGCCGATGCTGCACACGGGCGACACCCCGTTCGCGCCCGGCGCCGCCGACTCCGGCTACGCCATCAACGCCAAGATCGACGGCAAGAAGCTCAAGGCGGCCGAAGCTTTCCTCGACTTCATCTCCTCCGAGGACGGCCTCAAGATCCTGCAAAGCAGCCTCGGCCTGATCCCCGCCACCAAGAACTACACGCCGGACATCGACGAGACGTTCACCGAACCGTACGACCTGTACCTGAAGACCGGCAACATCTACCTCAACACGCTCGGCTGGCCTTCCACCGGACGCAGCGCCCTGCGCGCCGAGACCTTCTCCCAGCTGCAGCAGGTGGCGCTCGGCTCCATCAGCCCGGCGCAGGCCACCGCCAACCTCGACGCCAAGCTCAAGACGCTGTCCTGAAGGTGATCGCCATGACAACCGCAACCGTACTGGCCGCCGCATCCAACCGCGCGGCGGCCCTGGTCCGGGCCTTGGACTCGGATCTCGAAGCCGCGCACGCCAAGGACCGCCGGCACCGCAACTTCATGGAGAACCTGACTTCCGTCCAGTTCCTCCTGCCGCTGCTGGCGGTGTACATCATCATCGTGCTCATCCCGTTCGCGCAGAGCATCGTCTTCAGCCTCACCGACTACGACGGATACGATTTCGCCAACGCCTCGTTCGTCGGACTGGCCAACTATCGGACGATCTTCGCCGACCAGACGCTGCTCGCCGGCCTCGGGTTCACGATGCTGTACACCATCGCCACCACCGTGCTCATCACGGCCATCGCCCTGCCGCTCGCCGTGACTCTCAACCGCAAGTTCTTCGGACGCAACTTCGCCCGCTCCCTGTTCTTCTTCTTTTCCGTGCCGTCGATGGCCGTTCTCGGCCTGGTCTGGCAGTACATCTTCTCCCCGCTCGGCACGGGCGCGGTCAACACGCTGCTCGGCAAGCTCGGCATCGCGCCGGTGCCGTGGCTGTCCGACCCGACGCTCGCCAAAGGCTGCGTGATCTTCATCGCCGTGTGGGTCCAGATCGGCTGGCACGCCACCCTGTACCTCGCTTACCTGCAGGCCATCCCCGCCGACCTGTACGAGCAGGCGTCTGTGGACGGCGCGTCCCGCGGCCAGCAGTTCGCGCACATCACCCTGCCGCAGATGGTGCCCGCGATGGGCGTCTCCATTTTCATGCTGCTGACCGGCGGCCTGAAGGTCTACGATCTGCCGTTCACCCTCACCACGGGCGGCCCCGGCCACGCGACCTACACCGTCACCCAATCCATCATCGTCACCGGCATCGGCTCCGGCCGCTACGGCGTCGGCTCGGCGCTCGGCGTCATGTTCTTCCTGTGCTGCGTGATCCTCGTGGCTCTGCAGCAGGTCGTCACCAACGGTATCGAAAAGAGGCTGTCATGAGTGTCGCAACATCATCCGCATCGAGCAACGGAACCTCCCGCGCATCACGCAACGGAACCTCCCGCGGACTGACCATGAGCCAGCGCGAACGCATTCGCTCCGCCATCCGCTCCGTCGTGGTCATCGCCCTCGCCCTGATCTGCGCCGTGCCCCTGTACGTCGTGGTGGTCAACACCTTCAAGAACTCGGGCGACATGGCCGCCGACCCGTTCGGCCTGCCCGCGCACCCCACCCTCGAGAACTACACGTACGCGCTGGAGAACCTGCCGGTCGTGCGGGCCACCATCAACACGCTGATCGTGACCGTCGTGGGCGTGTTCTTCATGGTCATCATCGGCGCGCTCGCCGCCTACGGCATGGTGCTCAAGCGCAGCAGGCTCACCGCCGGCATCGGCGCGTTCCTCATGCTCTCGTTCGTCATCCCCGGCCAGACGCTGCTCATCCCGCAGTACAAGATGGAGGCGCAGTTCGGCCTGGTGGACACGCTGCTCGGCCTGATCGTGCTGTACCTGGGCGGCGCCACGTTCTGCTACTTCCTCATCGTGCAGTACATGCGCGGACTGCCGGGCGAACTGTTCGAGGCGGCGCGACTGGACGGCGCGGGACCGTTGCGCATCTTCTGGCAGATCGTACTGCCGCTCATCCGCCCGATCCTCGTCACCGTGGTGGTGTTCGAGACCATGTGGACCTGGAACGACTTCATGACGCCGAACATCTACATCTCCTCCACCGAAAAGCAGACGCTCGTATTGCAGGTGTTCAACGCCATGGGCCAGTTCAGCACCAACTGGCCGCTGTTCATGACCATCACCACCATCGCGCTCATCCCCGTGTTCCTGTTCTTCATCTTCTGCCAGAAGTGGATCGTCGCCGGCCTGGTCGCCGGGTCGGTTAAGGGCTGACGCGTTAAGCGAACAGTCCGGTGGACTGTTCGTAGCGTCAGCCTGAGCGAGGCGATAGCCGAGCGAAGGCAGCATTGAGCCCGAGCGTAGCGAGGTCCGTAATTGCAGGGCCGGAGGCGGGCCGTTAAGCGAACAGTCCGCCCCGCCGTCCACGTCAATCATTCGAAAGGTACTTATCACATGTCCCACAACAACCAGCACGTCGTCGACCTGACCACGTTCCGCAAACGCGACATCCGTCCGTTCGACATCGTCGACCGCACACGCAACGTCGACCCCGACGGCACCGCGATCGACTTCACCAACTACTACATGACCGTGGGCGGCAAGCCGTTCTTCGGCGTCAGCGGCGAATTCCACTTCTCCCGCATGGACGAGTCCCGCTGGGACGACGAACTGGCCAAATGCGCGGCCGGCGGCGTGAACGTCATCGCCAACTACGTGTTCTGGAACCATCACGAGGAGCGTGAGGGCCGTTGGGACTTCACCGGCTCGCGCAACCTGCGCCGCTTCACCGAACTGTGCGCCAAGCACGGCATGTACATGATCCTGCGCATGGGCCCGTTCGACCACGGCGAGGTGCGCAACGGCGGTGTGCCCGACTGGGTGTACGGCAAGGACTACGAGGCCCGTTCGCTCGATGCCGGCTGGCTCGCCGAAGTGCGCGAACTGTACACGAAGATCTTCGAGCAGGTCGACGGATTGCTGTTCGATCAGGGCGGCCCGATCATCGGCGCGCAGCTCGACAACGAGTACATGCACTCGTCCGCCCCGTGGGAGATGACCACCGGCATCTCCCACGAATGGGTGCCCGGCGGCTCCGACGGCATCGCCTATCTGGAGGCGCTGCGCGGCATCGCCCACGAGGTCGGCATCAACGTGCCATTCTACACGGCCACCGGCTGGGGCGGCGCCCCGGTCCCCGACGACGTGCTGCCGCTGTGGGGCGGCTACGCCTACCGGCCGTGGCTGTTCTACGCGCACGGCGGCGACCATCCGAAGACCGACGAATACCTGTACCGCGACTTCCACGCCAACGACTGCCCGCGCAACGACGAGTTCGACCCGAGCTACCAGCCGGAAGACAAGCCGTACGCCTGCTGCGAGATGGGCGGCGGCATGACCAACTCGTACAACTACCGGTTCGTGCTGCCGATGAAGTCCGTCGACGCGATGACCAACATCAAGATGGGATCCGGCTGCAACTTCCTCGGCTACTACATGTACCACGGCGGCACCAACCCGACCGGCGACGGCGTCTATCTCAACGAAGGCCAGGTGCCGAAGAAATCGTACGACTACCAGGCCGGCCTCGGCGAGTTCGGCCAGGTGCGCGAATCGTACGGCCGCATGAAGACGCTGCACTACTTCGGTTCCACGTTCGCCGACCGGTTCGTGCCGATGGACGTGGTGATCCCATCCGACCAGCAGGGCATCACGCCGGACAACCGCACCGATCTGCGGTACGCGATCCGTACCGACGGCACGAGCGGCTTCGTGTTCCTCAACAACTTCCAGGACCACGACACGACCGAAGCCAAGCGGGACGAGACGCTGACGATCACGCTGGCGGACGGCCGGACCGTCACGTTCGAGGGCATCGGCCTCGCTCCCGAAGAGAACTGCGTGCTGCCGTTCAACATGGACCTCGACGGCGTCATGCTCGAAGCGGCCACCGTGCAGCCCGTCACCGCGATCACGCTGCCCGGTGCCGACCGTCGCGCGTTCGTCTTCATGCGTCCCGACGGCATGGGCAAGGCGTGGCTGCGTTTCGCGGATGGCGACATGCTCGACGTGGACGACGCGGCCGACTTCCAGACCTTCACCGTGACCAAGCACGGCACGACGATCGACATCGTGGTGGTCTGCCGCGCCAAAGCCGACGAGATGACCGTGATCGACGGCGAGGCGCTCGCGTTCGCCCCGGGCGCGCTGTTCCGCGACGGCGACACGTTCAAGGTCGAATCGCGCGATAGCGAGATCACGGTGTCGACCTATCCGGCCGGCTATCTCACGGTCGTGGACGGTGCGCAGACTGATGTTGCGCAGTCGGCTAGCGGACATGACGGACTCGGCACGACGACGGTCACGCTCGCCGGCAAGACCGTCGAACCTGCCGTCGAACGGCTCAGCGCGCAACGGTTCGCCATCACCCTGCCGGACGGCTTCATGGACGGGGCGAATCTCAAGGACGTGCTGCTGCAGGTGCGCTACACCGGCGACATCGGCTGGATGTTCGCCAACGCGGAGCTCATCAACGACAACTTCTGCAACGGCGACGTCTGGGAGATCGGCATGAAGGAGAACGCGGCCCGCGTCGCCGCCGCCGGCAACCGGCTGGTCTTCGTGATCACGCCGCTCAAGAAGGGCGTGAACGTGAACGTCGACTCGCCGATGGCCGCCCGCATGGAGCACGCCGACGAGCAGATCGCCGAACTCGGCTCCGTGGCCGCACAGCCGGTCTACGAGATCGCGCTGCGCAAGTCCTGACCCCAGATCCGACCCGCGACCCCGGCCTCCCCGCCGTCACGGTCACGTCATCCGCGATACACTGAACGTGTCGCATGACGTGAGCGCGCATGGTGAGGAGGCCGGGGTCGATGGACATCAACGAGATCGAGCATGCGGATGTCGCCTCCCATCTGGTGTGGGGAGGCGACTACCACTACTACGTGCACACGCCCAGCCTCGTCGCCCGCAACACGTTCCTCTACCCGTTGCAGACCGGCCTGTTCCACTACGAGGAGGGCCTGCTCGCCGAACGCACGCGGTTCGACAGCTTCCTGATCATGGTATTGCGCAACGGGTCGATGCTGGTGCGCACCAAAGACCGTGAAATCGTCGCGTCCGGCGGCGACTTCGTGCTGCTTGACTGCTACGAATACCACTATTACCAGGCTCTGGAGCCCAGTGACGTGCTTTGGATGCATTTCGACGGCAAGGCGGCACGGCCGTATTACGAGGCGATCCGCGAGCATCGCGGCGTCGCGTTCGCGCTGCGCAGTCCGGTGTATGCGCTCAACCAGCTGGCCCGCATCTATGAGATCTTCAAAAATGGCGAGCGCGTGTGCGAACCGATGCTCGGCAAGTACATCACCGATGTGCTGTGCGAGATCCTCGCGCTCGAAAACGACGCGGACTGCGGCGCTGCCAATGGCGACGGCGCGGGTGCCGATCGTGATGGCGTGCGCCGTGTCATGGCCTATATTCCGCAGCATTTGGACGAACCGCTGTCGGTGGGCGAGCTGGCGGCCATAGCGTACATGGGCGAGTACACGTTCATCCGGGCGTTCAAGGCGCAGACCGGATATACGCCGCACGCCTACGTGATGCAGGCCCGGTTCGACGCGGCGACGTACATGCTGGCCAACGCGCAGACGAGCCTCAAGGAGATCTGCGAGGCGTGCGGGTTCTCCACCACGTCCGTGTTCTGCTCGTCGTTCAAGAAGCGCATGGGCGTCTCGCCGCTCGAATACCGCAAGCGGGCGCGGGCTGTGCGATGACCGTTGCCGTTTTGCTTGCAACGGAACGGCAATTTTTTCCCATGATTCGGCAGACGCATACGATATGGACGGACTGCCGGCCGATACAGTGAAAGCATGCGCATGATTGACGACGATTTGTTCACACCGAAGGCCGTGCTCTGGGATCTGGACGGCACGCTCGTCGATTCCGATCCGCTGTGGGTGACCGCCGAACGGCATTGCGCCGAACGATGCGGCGTGCCGTGGAGCGACGACCTGAGCCTGAAGATGACGGCCGCGCCATTGCCGGTATGCGCGGCGGTACTGCAGGATGCCGGGGTGTCGCTTGACGCGGCGACGATCATCGACGGACTGGTGGCCGACGTCACGGCCATGTACGGCGACGACGTACCGTGGACGCCGGGCGCCTGGGACATGTTGACCGAACTGCGGTCGCGCGGCATCCCCTCGGTATTGGTCACCGGCTCGCCGCGATCATTGGCCGAACACGTCGTCGACGCCGCGCCGCATGCCTCCTTCGTCGGCATCGTCAGCGGTGACGACGACATCGCGCACAAACCGGACCCGGCGCCGTACCTGCGCGGCGCATGGCTCGCGGGAGCGTCGCCCCGGGAATGTCTGGTTTTCGAGGACTCGGTCAGCGGCATCACTGCGGCGCTTGCGGCAGGGGCGCATGCCGTCGGTGTTGATGCGTGCGCGCGCGTTCCGCTGTCGCATGACGCCGGGTATCCGGTGATCGCGTCGCTGCGGGAACTCCGCCGATGCGACGACACGCCGGCGGTGTGATCACGACACGCCTGATGCATTCGGGCAAACCCTCGAATCGGGCTGATCCGCTCAATGCATCAAGCGTGTCGTGATCACATCATCGGCGTGTCGCGCCGGTTCCGACACCCGGCGATACAATGACGGACGGCAGCCGACCCGCAGGCAGCGGGCGGCCAGCCGTTTGATCATATACAGTGCATAACTCAAGAGGAAGAACCATGGCAGACAACACTGGTGCGCACGGGCAGACCGGCGCAACCACCGACGCAAGTCTTGAAAACCGCGCGAAATCAACGAAACGTAACAGCCGTTGGTGGCTGTGGGCCATCGTGGCCGTCATCGCCGTCGTCGCGATCATCATCGGCGTAAATCTCGCCAAACCGAAGTCGTCAACCAATCCGTCC
Source organism: Bifidobacterium ramosum (assembly GCF_009299505.1). Classification (GTDB taxonomy): domain Bacteria; phylum Actinomycetota; class Actinomycetes; order Actinomycetales; family Bifidobacteriaceae; genus Bifidobacterium; species Bifidobacterium ramosum. The sequence goes on from NZ_WBSM01000006.1 coordinate 116,339, forward strand.
GTCGTCGGCAGCGGCGACAACACGGCCGACACCGTCACCATCGGCCTCAAACTCGCCCCCACGAACCTCGACATCCGCACCACGGCCGGCTCCGCGCTCGACCAGATCCTCATCGGCAACGTGTACGAGGGCATCGTCGCGCGCGACGAGCACAACCAGGTCGTGCCGGCCATCGCGAAAAGCTGGGACGAATCCAAGGACGGCCTGACCTACACGTTCCATCTCAACGAGCACATGACGTTCTCCAACGGCGACGCGCTCACCGCCGAGGACGTCAGCTGGTCGATCAACCAGCTCATCAAGAACCAGTACCACGACGCCGACAGCCTGAGCATGGTCAAGTCCGTCACCGCCGACGACGGCGCGAACACCGTGACGATCACGCTCGCGACGCCCAACTCGAACCTGCTGTGGACGCTCACCGGCCGCGCCGGCCTCGTCTTCGACAAGGACGCGAAGTACGACGCGAAAACCGAAGCGATCGGCTCCGGCCCGTACACCGTCGCCAAGTTCGTCGTCAACGATGCGATCACGCTCAAGGCCAATCCGAAGTACTGGGGCACGCACAAGGCCAAGACCGCGACCGTCGTCGTCAAGTACCTCGCCGACGACAACGCGGCCGTGAACGCGCTCAAGTCCGGCACCGTGCAGGTCCTCGCGCCGATCACCGAAACCCTCGCCGCGCCGTTCGCCAAGGACGCCGCGCACTACACCGTCAAGGCCGGCGACGACACTGACAAATACGTGCTGGCGTTCAACTCGAAGGGCAAGAACACCGCCGACAAGCGCGTGCGCCAGGCCATCCGCTACGCCATCGACCACGAGGAGCTCATCGCCTCGCGCGGCGGTTCCGACAAGGCGCTCGGCGGCCCGATCCCGTCGCTCGACCCCGGCTACGAGGACCTCACCGGCCTCTATCCGCACGATGAGGCCAAGGCCAAGGCGCTCATGTCCGAAGCTGGCTACAGCGAAGCCAAGCCGCTCACGCTCACCCTCACCTATGCGAACATCTACGGCACCGAACTCGGCGACCAGCTGCGCTCGCAGCTCGCCAAGATCGGCATTGACCTCAAGGTTAACGTCGTCGAGTTCTCCACGTGGCTGCAGGACGTGTACACGAACAAGGACTATGACCTTTCGCTCGTCGACCACAACGAAAGCCACGACTTCTACCAGTGGGCCGACTCGACGTACTACTACAACTACGACAACACCGAGGTACAGCGGCTGTACGCGCAGGCGATCGCCGCGACGAGCGACGACAGCCGCGACGAGTTGCTCGCCAAGGCCGCCAAACTCGTGTCCGAGGACGCGCCGGCCGACTGGCTGTTCAACTACCGCGTCACCACCGTCTGGGCGAAGGGCGTGGCCGGCTTCCCGGTCAACCTCAACCAGACGCTGCTGCCGCTGTACGACGTCACCTACGCGAAGTAGCCGCGCATGCGATTCGTCATCCATCGCCTTGCGCTGTTCGTCGCCGCGCTGTTCGGCGTGTCCGTCGTCGTGTTCGCGGCGCTCAGGATCCTGCCGGGCGACGTTGCGTCGGTGATGGCCGGTCTCAACTCGCCGGCGTCGCGCGTCGAGGCGTTGCGCGAGCAGCTCGGACTGAACCGGCCGTTGATCATCCAGTACGTCGACTGGGCTGGCGGGCTGTTGCGCGGCGACTTCGGCACGTCGATCCTGACCGGACGGTCGGTGACGTCGCTCGTCGCCGGCCGTGCGGCGATCACGTTCCCGTTGATCGTGCTTGGTCTGCTGATCGCGTGTCTGATCGGCATTCCGCTCGGCGTGGCGGCGACGCTGGCGCGCTCGTCCGCAGCCCGCGCCGCGTTCCATATCGTCGGCCTGATCGGCGGCGCTATCCCGGCGCTGTGGGGCGGCCTGTTGCTGATCCTGCTGTTCTCTCGCGGCACCGGCCTGATCGGCCTGTTTCCCTCGCAGGGGTTTCCGATGGACGGCTGGGGTGCGCCGGGGGAGGCGCTGTGGTCGCTGGTGCTGCCGGCGCTGTCGGTCGGCATCATCGTCGGCGCGTCGCTCATGCGCTACACGCGTTCGTCGCTGGGCGACATCGCGGCCTCCGGGCATATCGACATGGCGATGGCGTGCGGCATGATGCGCCGGCAGGCCGTGATCCGCGTCGGATTGCGCCTTGCCACGCCGCAGCTCGTGTCGGTGATCGGCCTGACGTTCGCGGAGATGATCACCGGCGTCATGGTCATCGAGAATCTGTTCGCGCTGCCCGGCATCGGCTCCGGCCTCGTCACCGACGTGGGCAACCGCGACCTGATCGCCGTGCAAAGCGAACTGTTTATGCTCGCCTCGTTCTTCCTGGCCGTCGGTCTGATCGTCGACCTGCTGCACCGTGCGCTCGACCCGCGGCTCGCGTCGGCCGATATCGTTGCGGAGGTGGTCGCATGATGGTGGTGCTGCGTGCCATGTGGCGACGTGCCGAGGGCCGGTTCGCGCTGGTCGTGCTCGGCTTGTGGCTGATCGTCGCCGGCGTGTCCTTGTTCTGGACGCCGCGGCCGCTGCTGGAGACCGACGGCTACCATGTGTGGGCGACGCCGTCCGCCGCGCATTGGCTCGGCACCGACGGCACCGGCGCGGATGTGTTCAGTTGGCTGATGGCTGGGTCGCGGACGAATCTGCTGATCGTGGTGCTGACGGTGCTGGTTGCCGCCGTGTTCGGACTGCTGCTGGTCGCCGCGATGGTTGCACGACGGGCGACGGTCGCGGTCGTGTCCGTGGTGATCGTGGACGCGCTGATCTCGATACCGACCGTGCTGCTCGCGCTGATGCTCGCCGTGCCGCTCGGTGCGTCGGTCGTCGTGATCGTCGTCGCCTGCGGATTCGGGTACGGGCTGAACCTGGCGCGTGTCGCGCGTCCGGCCGCGCTGCTGGCCGCGCGATCGTCGTACGTCGAGTCGGCGTTGTCCAACGGTGCGTCCGGATGGTGGATCTTCGTGCGACATATCGTACCGAATATCGTGCCGGTGCTGCTCGTGCAGCTGTCGCTGTCGGCCGGCACGTCCGTGTTGGCGGAAAGCGGGCTCACGTATCTGGGCATCGGCGTGCCGTCGGGCGTGCCGAGCTGGGGGCACTCGCTCGCCACATCGGTCAAATTCATCAACGTGTATCCGCTGACGGTATTGTGGCCCGGTCTGATCGTCACCGTGGTCGTCGTCGCGCTCAATGTCTTCGGCGACGTATTGCGCGATGCGATCGACCCATTGACCAATCCGGCGTTGCGAGAGAGGAGTGGTCGATGAGCGTTGCGATTCGCGGACTGCATGTCGCGATCGGCGGGACGTCCATTATTCAGGACGTGGATATGGATATCGCCGGCGGGGAGCGCGTCGGTCTGGTGGGGTCGTCGGGATCCGGCAAATCGATGATTTCCCGCGCGATTATGGGACTGTTGCCGGCCGAGGCGACGGTGAGTGGTTCGGTTGTGCTGGGCGATCGGCAGGTCATCGGCGCGGACGATGCGACGGTCGCCGACCTGCGCGGCCGATACGTGGGCATGGTGTTCCAGAATCCGGGATCGTCGTTGAATCCGGTGATGACCGTCGCCCAGCAGATCGCGCTGCCATTGCGGCTGCACTACGATCTGAACCGCGCCGAACGGCTCGACCGCGTGCGCGCGATGCTTGACAAGGTCGGCCTGCCGGGCGACGTGATGGGCAAGTATCCGCACCAGCTGTCCGGCGGCCAGCAACAGCGCGTCGGCATCGCGACCGCGTTGATCACGTCGCCGCGATTCATCATCGCCGACGAGCCGACCACCGCGCTCGACTCGATCGTTCAGCGGCAGATCGTGGATCTGCTCGTCTCGCTGGTCGACGACGCCGGCGCGTCCATGCTGTTCATCACCCACGATTTCGCCGTGCTCTCCCGCGCCACCACGCGCTGCTACGTGCTCGCCGATGGCGCGATCGTCGACTCCGGTGCCACCGCCGACCTGCTTGCGCGGCCGGCCGTTCCTGCGACCGTCCGTCTCGTTTCCGCGGCCCGCGCGTTGTCGCTGACCGCCGCGTCGCCGGTCGCCGCGCTCTCGACCGCCTCGCCCTTGACCGCCGAGTCCTCAACCGCCGAATGATGGGGATGACCATGACCACCGCACCGTTCCTCTCCGTCCGCAACATCGACAAATTCTTCGGCAGCCGCGCCGCGCGTCGGCAGGTGCTCTTCGACGTGTCCGCCGACGTGCGTCCGGGCGAATGCCTCGCCGTCATCGGCGGCTCCGGTTCAGGCAAATCCACGCTCACCCGCATCATGCTCGGTCTTGAAACCGCCGACGCCGGCACCGTTGACTACGCCGGCGGCGATGTGCGCCGCGAATCCGGACTGGTCTTTCAGGACCCGTTCGCCTCGCTCGACCCACGCTGGCGCGTCGCGCGGTCCGTCGCCGAACCGCTGCTGATCCAACGCCGCGACCTCTCCCGCGCCGACATCGACGCGCGGGCGGCGCTCGCGTTGCGTACCGTCGGCCTCGACCCTGACGTGTTCGCGAGCCGGTATCCGATCGATCTGTCCGGCGGGCAGGCGCAACGCGTCACCATCGCGCGCGCGATCGTCAACGAGCCGAAGGTCATCCTCGCCGACGAGCCGATGAGCGCCATCGACGTGGCCGCGCGCATCCAGATCCTTGACGCCTTCGCCACTATTCGTGAAACACATCGTGAAACGGCAATCATCATGGTGTCGCACGATCTCGGCGTCGTCCGGCACCTCGCCGACCGCATCCTGGTGTTGCATGACGGCCGCGTCGAGGAATGCGGTCCGACCGCCGCGGTGCTCGGCGATCCGCAATCCGCTTACACCCGGCGGCTCATCGCCGCCGCGTCGCTGTAACGCGGCATACGCGACGATGTGAGGCGGTTGACGGGGCGTCGCTTTGGTTATATGGTTAGTTACATAAGTAATGAACCAATGAGGTTGTGCCGTCGCAGGCGCGGCGCAATCGGCGGCTCAAGGAGGTGACCGCCACCCGTGCATTTCGACGATTCCAACGGCGTCCCGCTGTTCCGGCAGGTCGCCGACCAACTCAACGAGGCGATCATCGCCGGCACCTATCGCGAAGGCGACCAGGTGCCCAGCACCACGGAAATCTCCTCGGCCTACCGCATCAACCCGGCGACCGTGCTCAAGGGCATGAACCTGCTCGTCGAACAAGGACTGCTCGACAAACGCCGCGGACTGGGCATGTTCGTCGCTCCGGGCGCGGCCGGGCGGGCGAGAGCCGCCAAACGCGAGGAATTCCTGAACGAACAGGTCCCGCGGTTCATCACCGAAGCCAAACGGCTCGGCATCGCCGCCGACGAACTCGCCGCCATTATCGAGAAAGGCTACCGATCATGAGCCTCACCGTCACCAATCTCACCAAGACCTACGGCAAAACCGCCAAACCGGCGCTCGACCACGTCGGTCTCACCCTGCGACCCGCCATCTACGGTCTGTTCGGCCGCAACGGCGCCGGCAAATCCACGTTGCTGTCCCTGATCGCCAACCGTCTGCTGCCTACCGGCGGCATGGTCATGCTCGACGATGCCGACGTGCGCGACAACGAGGCCGCGCAGGGACGCATCTACCTCGCCAACGAAACCCGACCGTTCCTCTGGCCGGTGCGCCTGAGCACGATCTTCCGTCGCGAGGAACGCTACTACGGCGGCTTCGACTGGGGATTCTGCTCACGCATGCTCGCCGCATTCGGCATCGCGCCGGGCGTGGCATATGGCAACTTGTCGCTCGGGCAGCGGCAGATCGTGCATGTCGTCGCCGCGCTGTGCGTGCCGGTCGACGTGCTGCTGCTCGACGAGCCGGTGGGTGGCTTCGACGCGGCAAACCGCGAACTGTTCTACCGGTTCCTGCTCGAATCCTATGCCGAACGGCCGCGCATCGTCGTCGTCTCGACGCATATCATCGACGAAATCGCACAGGTCATCGAACGTGTGATCATCCTCGACCAAGGCCATGTCGTGGACGAATTCGCCACCGAAGCGGTCGGCTCGCATGCCGCGGTGCTGACGGGCGATGCGGATGCGGTGGACGAATTCGTCGCGGAGACCGGTCTTCCGGTTCTCGCGCGGGAACGGATGGGGCGGATCGCCAGCGTGACCATACGCGGCGTGATCGACGCGAACGACCTGCCGGAAGGCATCGTCGCCAGCGGACTCGGATTACAGGACTATGTCATTGCGGTGACCGGCCGGCCGGATGGCACCGCGGCCGAACCGACGGCAATGACAACGGACGCAGGGGAGCGGTGAACCATGATCGGACCACAATCTCATCTCAGCCGCCAATTCGTCGCGATGGCGAAACGCTGCGCGATTCTGTACGCGGTGATGCTCGTCATCCCGCTGGTGAGGATCGGCATCTCCGCATACCGTGTGTATACGGTGCTCACAGGGTTGCCCCCTGCGTACATCGAAGTCCCCGTGGATACCGAGACGCGCATGTTCTCGTCCCTGTTCCTGGTCGGCGTGATCTGGTTCGTCGGATTCTTCGATGTCGAACTGTGCCACGGCGTGTCCCGCCGGTCGTTCGCGAACGTTGGCATGATCGCGAACGTGGCGATCGCCGCCGCGACGACGCTCATCCTCATGCCGGTGCAGTATGCGGGCGCGTCGCTGAGGCTGTCCGCAAGGGCCATGACGGAACCGCAGCTGGAATCCCTGTACCGGTCGCCATTGGGCGTGCTGCTGTATCTGCAGGGCGGGCGGTCGGATCGGTTCCAGTTCGCGGGAACCGATTGCCCGATCGGCACGCTGGCGAATCGTGCGGCATGCAGCGAACCGGCTGCCGTGCCGTTCGGCTGGCTGTACATGTCGATGAAGATGTTCTCGATGATGCTGATCGTCGCCTCGCTAGGCATGCTGGCTGGGGTGCTGGTCGCATGGGTGTTCAACGGTTCCGTGCTGCGTTGGACGGGCGGTTCGCTGCTGCTGATCGCGGTGGTCGCCGTATACACTGTGTTCAGTCCGTGGTGGTATTCCGGTGACCAGTACGACGGAGCGATGCCGCGGACGCTGTACTGGATGCGTAATCTGTTGTCCGGCAGCGTGATCCGTTATGTGGGCGAGCGGCAGGTCATTTCGTATGTTGCGTGGATTCCATTCGTGTTCTCGATTCTGGTGTTCGCGGTATGTGCGTTCGCTGTGGATCGGATGACCGCGCGGCGTGAAATCCACCCGGTGCGAGGCCGTCTGATCGTCTGATCGGCTTTGGCTGCCCGATGGTCGACCCGGAGCGCTGTATGACATCTTCTTGTTGAGTTACGGTCGTCTCCGAGGAGAAAAACGACCGTAACTCAATGAGAAAACGACAATGATGTTGAGCTACGGTCGTTTTCGGGGTCGGTGGAGGCCGTAATTCAACAGTGGGGCGACGATAATGCTGAGTTACGGCCGCCTTAAGGGTGGAAAACGACCGTAACTCACGGTCGGGGACGTGTTGTTGCTGAGTTACGGCCTTCTATGGGGTGAACGACGGCCGTAACTCAATGGCGGTGTGGCGTTGTTGCTGGGTTACGGTCGTTTCCGTGCATGGGATGGCCGTGGCCTATTGTCGACGATGGTCAGTTCGCCACGTTGAAGTCGCCGCCGGTGAAGAATGATGCGACCGACTGCACGACCTGCTTGGTAAGGCTCACATATGCCTCGTCGTTACGCCACGCCACGTGCGGGGTGAGGATGATGCCCGGAACGGTGCGCAGCGGATCATCCATCGGCAGCGGCTCACGTTCGTACACATCCAGCGCTGCGCGGATGTCACCGCGCAGCAGTCGCGCCGTCAATGCGCCCGGTTCGATGATCTCCGCCCGCGCGGTGTTGACGAACAGCGTCCCCGGCCGCATCCGGTTGAGCTGCGTCGCCGTCACGATGCCGGCCGTCGATTCCAGCAGCGGCAGATGCAGACTCACGATATCCGATCGCTCCATGAGATCGCCCATATCGTCGATCAACTCCACGCCGAGAGCATTCGCTACGGTCGGATCGACATGTGAGTTCCATGCGGCCACATGCATGCCGAAGCCGTTCGCGATCCGCGCCACCGTCTGCCCGATGCCGCCGAATCCGACCAGTCCCAAGGTCTTGCCGTGCAGCGCATAGCCTTCCGCGCCGGTCCAGTCGCCGGCCTTCACCTCAGCATCCAGACGACCAACCTCGCGGGCCAGTTCCAAGATCAATGCGAACGTATGCTCCGCCACCGCATGATCGCCGTAATGCACGATATTGCACACGCGCACGTCGCGTTCGCGGGTCTTCGTCATGTTGATGTAGCTCGCCACGCCCGTGCCGCCGAACGCAAAGCAGCGTACATGGCCGGTGCCGCCGTCGAAGCCGCAGAACCGGTTGAGCATCGCATCGGGGATGTGGAAACCGATCACCATCACCGCGTCCGCGTCGGCGGTTCGCGCGAGCAGTGTCTCCTCGTCCGACGTGCGGTCCGTATACATGCGCACGCGCGCGATGTCGTGCAGCATCGGCAGATTCGTGCGGAACGGTTCGATCATCGCGTCGAACACCGTCGGCATCACCACCAGCGGCAGGTCGGTGCGGTCGGGTTGCGTTTCGATGATGTGCGGCATGGATTGCTGTTCGCTCATGTCTTTACTGTAATGCGACATATCGAACGGCCGTCGACGCGCCGTATGGCGGAGGCGGTCTCTGCCTGACTATAGTATGAAGGTAACTTCACATGAAGCGTGCTTCAGTTGGTAATCGAACGATGATCGCCGGTGACGTTGCGCAATGTCGCCGGCGGCATGACGGGAGGTGATGCGGGTCGATGAAGACCAAGGTTCGTGAATACCGGAACCGGGCGGGCATGACGCAACAGGAGTTGGCGGATGCGGTGCATGTGTCGTCGCGCACGATCATCTCGATCGAGAAGGAGCAGTACAACCCCTCGCTCATGCTGGCCTACCGGTTAGCCAGGGTATTCGGCACGACCGTCGAAGACCTGTGCCTGCTCGAGGAAAACAGCCGTATCGAAGACGAAGGATGACGATGATGACACGGAGAATACGAAGCCGTAAGGCGTTGCGTGCCGCGGTCTGCATGGCGTTGGCCGCGGTGTTGGAGCTCATCTTGGTCATGGGCGTCGATGACGGGGATTCCGGCCGGTATCCATGGTCGCCGGCGCTGCACTGGATCACGTTCGTGATGTTCTTGCTCAGCGCGGCCATGTGGCTGTGCGCCGCCTATTCGGAGACGGCCGCAATCGCGTTTGGCGCCATGAAACCGGTGGATGAACGCGATCGGGAGATGCTGACCAAGGCGAACGCGAAGGCGCTGCAGGTGCTGGAGATCCTGATGCTGGCAGGATCGATGACCGCCCTGTTCGCCGGTCTCGGCATGGACAGTCTCGTGCTGTCCGTCATCGGACTGACCGTACTGGTGTGCGGATGGCTTGCGCTCGCCCTGCAGGTCGGACTGGCATGGTGGTATCAGCGCTGTTGAGCTGCGAGACACGAGATCGATGAGATGCTGTCCGGTGGTGCATCCGCCATGCGGATACGCCGGGTGCGTCTGCCGTTCAATGCCGAAGGGCGCGTAATACCGGAGCTTGATGCATGTCAGTCGACACGTCATCGATCCGGCTTGTCATCTCCGGGTGTCATCGGTTCGGTCTGCTACTGGTTCGGTTCGTCACCAGTTTGGATTGACGGTTTGCATGGCCACGCCGTCGGTCATGACCTTGAAGCCGAAGCGCTCGTAGAACGATGCGTTTTTGCGTTCCTCCGGCATGACCTCGACGTAGAAGAAGTCGCGGTACTTCTCCTGGATCATGCGCACCATGTGCCCGGCGATACCCTGCCCCTGATACTCGGGATCGACGAGCACGTAATGCATGTACGCCAGCATCGCGCCGTCGTCTAGCGCGCGCACCAGACCGACCAGACGGTCGCCGTCCCATGCCGAGATCACTGTCGACGATCCTATCAGCGCCCGGTAGAGCTGATCCGGATATTCGCCGGAGACCCAGCCGACGGAGCGGAACAGCCGCTGGACCTGATCTTTGGTGAACGTGCGTTCCTCGGTATAGGTGATGGTCATGGCTGGCTCCTTGTCTTCGATAGGCGAATGTGCCGTGGCGGTGCCGATCGCATGCGGCCAATGGATGGTCGCGTGCGATCGCATGTGATCGCACGCGACCCCTATGCCCGCCTATCGTATGGTATGGGCGATCGTGTGATCAGATATCGTCCGGAATGCGACGGTCGCGCCAGTAGTATTCGCGGTCGTGGTCGTTGATCTCGCGCACCACGTGGCATGGTGTGCCGAAGGCGACGGCGTCCGCCGGGATGTCCTTGGTCACGAGGCTGCATGCGCCGATCACCGCGTTGTCGCCGATCGTCACGCCGGGTAGCACGGTCACGTTCGCGCCGATCCACACGTTGCGGCCGATATGGATCGGCTCGGAGAACTGGGCGACGCGTTCGCGCAGATCCGGGCGGATCGGATGACCGGTGGTCACCAGCGTGACATTCGGACCGATCATCGTGTGATCGCCGATGAAGATTTCGCCGTCGTCCACCAGCGTCAGGTTGAAGTTCGCGTAGGCGTGCGCGCCCCAATGCGTGCCACATCCCCAATTCGCATGCACCGGAAGCTCCACGTACGCCCCCTCGCCGAATTCGGCGAAGAACGCATGCAAGAGTTCGGCACGCCGCGGATCGCCGGGCATGGTGGCGTTGAGCTCCTGTTGGAGCCGCATTTGCTTCTGCTGCGCCGCGCCCATTTCGGGGTCATCGCAGAAATAGATGCCGGGGGAGTGCATCAGGTCCAGTACGCGCTGGGGAACGGTCATCGGTCACCTCGTCGTTGGTCGTAGTTGCGTTGCCGCCGTCCGGCCTCGTCGTCCGGTCGATGGCATCGTTGCCAGCATAGTGGGTGATGTCAACCGTCGTTATCATAACAGCGTTGCAGGTGATGCTGGCGCGCCGCGGACGATCACGGTACGCACCCGTCCACGAGGCCGGGCGATTCGCGACGGCGGCTGATACGATGGGAACCGTGAGCCGGCGCTGAAGACGGTGCCGGCCGGCAAGGAAGGGGACATCATGCCTTTTGATTTCACGGGGCCGATCATCACGGTCGTGGTACTGGTCGTCGTCATCGCCCTGCTGAGTGCGGCGATCTTCGTCGTGCCGCAACAGCAGGCGTACATCATCGAACGGTTCGGCAAATTCCACAAGGTGCAGTTCGCCGGCATCCATGCGCGCATCCCGTTCGTGGACCGCATCGCCACCAAGACCAACATGCGCGTCAGCCAGCTCAACGTGCAGCTCGAAACCAAGACGCTCGACAACGTGTTCGTCACCGTGGTCGCCTCCACGCAGTTCCGCGTGAACGCCGAGAACGTGGCCACCGCATACTACGAGCTGCGCGATCCGGCCGGCCAGCTGCGCTCCTACATGGAGGATGCGCTGCGTTCCGCGATCCCGGCGCTCACCCTCGACGACGCGTTCGCCCGCAAGGACGACGTGGCGTTCGACGTGCAGAAGACCGTCGGCAACGAGATGGCACGCTTCGGCTTCACCGTCGTCAAGACCCTGATCACCGCCATCGACCCGTCGCCGCAGGTCAAGAACGCGATGGATTCGATCAACGCCGCCCAGCGCGAGAAGGAGGCCACGCGCCAGCGCGCCGAGGCACAGCGCATCCAGATCGAGACGCAGGCCGCCGCCGAAGCCGAAAAGACCCGTCTGCAGGGCGAGGGCCAGGCCAATTACCGCCGCGAGATCGCCAACGGCATCGTCGACCAGATCAAGTCGCTGCAGGCCGTGGGCATGAACATCAACGACGTGAACAATGTCGTGCTGTTCAACCAGTACCTCGACGTGATGCGTTCCCTCTCCGAATCAAAGAACGCGAAGACCGTCGTGCTGCCGAGCGCCACGCCCGGCGGCTACGAGGCACTCTACCGCCAGATCACCGAGGCGATGCTCACCGCCAACGAAACCAAGGCCGACGGCGATGCGCCGTCCGGAGTGACTTCCGCCGCGAAGTAGCCGTCCTGCCGCACGACGGTGCGACCAAGGCCGCGATCCCGCGCAACACCGGGATCGCGGCCTTTCCTATTTGCTGTCTGCTGCACTCGTCAAACGACCGTAACTCAGCATCATCGGCGGTCTTTCATTGAGTTGCGGCCGTTTTTGTGCCGGAAAACGACCGTAACTCAATAGGAGAGTCGCAATACTGTTGCGTTACGGTCGTATCGGCCTCGGGAAACGGCCGTAACTCAACATGAAGGACGTGTAGTTGTTGAGTTACGGCCGGACTGCGGTCGGTGCGTGATGCTGAACGAGCGTGACTCCGCCAGACGGGTACGGCGGAATACGTATGCCGCGGCCTACAATGGGCCGTATGAGCAAGACGATCATCAACTGCCTGCCGCTGACCGACGAGGAGCTGCGGGCGTTTTACGATGCGGTCGCAGGCACCGGCGTGCGTCAGGAATTCGCGGGCGTCGCCGCCCAACGCGGCATGATGGGCTGGAAGGCCATCGTACCGGCCGAACTCAGGGAAAGTGCCACGGCCGTGATCGGCAACATTCCGCCCGACGAATGCGCGCAGTACCCGCATCTCGAATGGCTGCAGACCTGGAGCGCTGGCGTCGATCGGTACCTCGCGCCCGGCGTGCTGGGGGAGCGAACGCAGGTCACGAACGCGACTGGCGCGTACGGCCAGACCGTCGCCGAGCATCTGTTCGCGATGATGTGGTCGCTGATGAGGAACATCCCCATGTACGCGCGCCAGCAGACCGAGCGGCGATGGCACGACCTCGGGGCCGCGCTGAGCCCGGCCGGGGCGACGGTGCTCGTGATCGGCACCGGCGACATCGGCTCGCATTTCGCGACATTGTGCAAGGCGGTCGGCGCGCATACGGTCGGCGTGCGCCGTGACACAACCCGTCCGGCGGACGGCATCGACGAGATGCACGGATTCGACGAGCTCGACACCCTGCTGCCCGCCGCCGACGTGGTGGCGATGGCCGTGCCGGCCACGGCGGACACGTATCATCTCATCGACGGACAGCGCCTGACGCTCATGAAATCCACGGCTATCCTGCTCAACGCCGGCCGCGGCACCGCCATCGACCCGCGTGCGCTCGCCCGCGCCCTGTCCGAAGACCAGCTGCACGGCGTCGGCCTTGACGTGACCGAACCTGAGCCGCTGCCCGCCGACAGCCCGTTATGGGCCGAACCGCACTGCCTGATCACCCCGCACGTCGCCGGTGGCAACCATCTGGCCGTCACGGAGGATCGCATCATCGCGATCGCGCTCGACAACGTACGGCGCTATGCGCATGGCGAGGCGCTCGCCAACCGACGTCGGTAGAGGCTGGTGAAGCATGACCGATACCGATGAGACGACCATGATCCGCATCCATGCCGTCGTCACCGGCATGGTGCAGGGTGTGGGATTCCGGTACTCCGCGGTCGAACAGGCGCGCAGACTCGGCGTGGGCGGCTGGGTGCGCAACCGACTCGATGGCTCGGTCGAGGTCGAGGCACAGGGGAGCGCGGCCGCGCTCGCCCAGTTCATCTCGTGGCTTAAGGTCGGCCCGCGGTGGTCGCAGGTCGAGCATGTCGCGGTGACGGGGATTCCCGTTGAACCGGAGCGTGGCGCGTTCGGCGTCCGTGCCGATCGCTAGCTGGTGTGCTCCCCTCGGTCGGCGAAGTCGACTGAGGGGAGCAATGGGACGACGCCCCGCGCATCACCCCGCCAAAAACGCCGGAATCGCCTCGGCTGCTGCATATCCAGCGCGATACATGCGCTCCAGCCCCTCGAACGACTTGCTCAGCGTCGACAATCCGTACAGGCTCTCCGGCGCGAGGATCAGCACGCGGCCGTCCTGCTCGTACTCCTTGGCCAGCGCCACCTCGTCGTTGTACGTCTTGTAGCGTTCCAGCAGCCGTTCCGCCGCAGCCGGATATGAGTGCCGCAGAATGCGCGCCGGCGCGATGTCCTTCTTCTGCTCGCGCAGCACGTCCTTCAGTCGGGTCAGCACCAGCACCACGCGGTCGTAGCCGTCGTCCAAGGCCTTCTGCACCGGCACCGGGTCGGCGATGCCGCCGTCAAAATACGGCACCCCGTCGATCACATACGGCTCGCACGCCACCGGCACCGCACTCGACGCCTTCATGATGTCGAAGTCGTCGTAATGCACGTCCGACTTGTCGAAGTACTTGGCCGACCCATCTCGCGCGTCGCACGCGACCACGGTGAACCCGGTCGGGTTCGCCTCGAACGCCGCGTAATCGACTGGATACTCGCCGTCGTGGTTGCTCAGCGTGCCGTACACGTAGTCGAGGTTCGCGAAATTGTGGTTCCTCACGAACGAGTCGAAGCTCGCGTATTCCTTGCGGAACGCGTATTCCGTGTAGAACTTGTGGTTGCGGCCGTGCTGGCGCGCGATGAACGACACCATGTTCGCGCTGCCCGCGGAAACGCCGTAGCAGTGGTCGAAGTCGATGCCGTCCTCCTGGCACCGGTCCATCACGCCCGCGCCGAAGATCGCGCGGAATCCGCCGCCCACGTCGATCAGCGCCGTCCGGTGTCGCGGTGCCGTCGCCTGCATGTCAGCCGTGTCAGCCGTATCAGTCATACCAACCCCCAATCCGCCGTATGTCTCGCCTGAGCTTACGTGCCCAGCCGGGACAAACCGGCGGCGTCCGGTCAGGAATGCAACAGTTCGCGCGACAATGTCGCAATGCGCGCGCTCGGATCGGAGTTGGCGAGTTCCACGCCGCCGTCCGCATCCTCGGGTGCGAGTTTGCCCAACGACTCGAGCACGACGCCGAGATGCCGCACCGTGCCTTCGTTGCCGTCGATGATCGCGGTCGCATCGGGCAGCAGCTCGCGGAAATAGTCGCGATAGAACACGAAATGCGTGCAGCCGAGCACCACCGCATCGATCGAGTCGAGATCGTACTGGTCGAAATAGCCGTGCAGCGTGCGCATCACGAGATCATGGTCGCCCAGCCGGCCGTGCTCGACGATCTCCACCAAACCCGGGCACGGCTCGGGGAAGATCGTATTCTCGGATTTGAACCGGTCCATGAGCGCGGCGAACTTGTGCTCGCGTAACGTCAGCGGCGTCGCGGCGACGATCACCCGCTGCGGCGTGTGCGTGCCGTCCGCACGGTCGCCGCGGTCGCACGCCACCTTCAGCGCCGGTTCCATGCCGATGATCGGCATGTCGTAGTGGTCGCGCAGATCGTTCACCGCCGCCGACGTCGCCGTATTGCACGCGATCACCACCGCCTTGACGCCCTGCCGCACGAACCGTTCCACGATCGCGAAACTCAAGGCCCGCACCTGCTCCGGCGTCTTCGTGCCGTACGGCGCGTTCGCCGAATCGCCGAAGTACAACACCCGCTCGTGCGGCATGTCATGCGCGATCTGACGCGCCACCGAAATGCCGCCCAACCCGGAATCGAACACGCCGATCGGTGCCGTCGAAGCCATGCCGTTGCCTCCCCGAGAAACCAAGATATGTGGACGTTCACTAGAGTACTCCGCACGACCCGCGCTAGAGTAACGGTCATGAGCATTCCGCAGGTTGTCTACAAAGCCCACGCCACGGGCAACGATTTCGTCGTCTACGCCGATCCGACCGGCGACTACGAACCCACGCCGGACGAGATACGGTTCCTGTGCGACCGTCACTTCGGCATCGGCGGCGACGGGCTGATCCGTCTCGCGCATCCGGACGACGTGTCCGATCTGACCGCCGAACAGGTCGCCGAAGCCGCGGCCGGCGGTGCCGAGTGGTTCATGGACTACCGCAACGCGGACGGCAGCCTGGCCGAGATGTGCGGCAACGGCACACGCGCGACCGCGCTGTTCGCACAGCGGCAGGGCTACGCCGAACCGGCCGGCGGTGCGCCGTTCAGGCTCGGCACCCGCGCCGGCGTGAAGACGCTCACCTCGCTGGGTGAGGTGGCCGGATTCGGCAGGGACGTGTTCCAGGTGGACATGGGCGCGTGGAAGCGCGGTGAGACGGACGCGTTCGGAGTGACGATTCCCGGCACGGACGGTTCGGCGCGCGGCACGTTCGTGGACATGGGCAATCCGCATGTGGTGGCGGTGATCGAGGATTCGTTCGCGACGCTGCCGCCGGTCGAACAGTTGGATTTGGTGACGAAACCGGAGGTGAGCCCGGCGCTTGAATCCGACCAGAACGTCGAGTTCGTGCGTATCGATGACATGGATGAGACGGCGGACGCCGGCGAGGCGACGATGCGCGTGAACGAGCGCGGCTGCGGCGAGACGCTGTCGTGCGGCACCGGCCTGTGCGCGACCGGCGTGACGCTGCGTGCGAAGACCGGCATCGGCCACTGGACGATCACCGTGCGCGGCGGCACGCTGCGTGTCGACGTGACCGACGACGATGTCACGCTCACCGGTTCGGCGACGCTCGTCGGCCGTATCGAACTGCTGTAGTCGTATGTAGTCGTATGTAGTCGTATGTAGTCGTATGTGTCATCGTCGTCTGCGTACATACGATCTGCACATACGTCAACGGACATCCAGCCGATTCCGTATGCCGAATCGGCTGTATGTCCGTTGACGTATGTGTGCGGGAGCGACGACGGGCGATCATGACAGTCGTCATTCCTTAACGGATGTATAACCCCTTAACGGACATCCAGCCGATCGCACCACGTGAATCGGCTGGATGTCCGTTAAGGGGTGAGCGCGCGAGGACGCGCGGCCATCACGCGAACAGCGCCGCACCGTCCTTGACGACGATCAGCACCACGATCGCAAGTACCCACACCACGTCGACCATGAGATCGTAGTTGAGCCGGTAGTACGTACGCAGCCCGCGCGCACGCGACGGCAGCCCTTGCACGGTCACGGTCGCATGACTCAACGCCATGAACTGCACGGTCGTCGAGAACATGAGCGCGAGGCACCACGGGCACAGCGCATTGATCACGAACAGCGACTGCGATGTCAGCCAGTACGAATACGCGATCGCGGCGAGCCCGCCCAGCCACGTGCACGTCGCGAACCAACGCGGCACGGCCACGCGCGCCAAGCCGATCACCGCGATCGTCACGAACACCGATTCGGCGGCGATGCCGAAGAACGCGTTCGGATAGCTCAATCCGCCGAACTTGACGATCTCCGCCTGCCATGACTGCGCAACCGCCGAACAGGACAGCACGCTGTTGATGTCGCAGTCGAGGATCTGGTTGGGGTCGCGCGCGAGCTTGAGCGTTTCGGCCGACAGCACGAACGAGACGACCAGTGCCGCAGCGGACGCGACGAGCATGACCAGATACGTCCACGTCGCGGCATGCCGCCAGCCGCGCGGTTCGTCGGGCGCGCCGCCCGTCGTCTCCGCCTCGTCGATCAGTGGGGCGTTCGTCGTGTCCGTGGTTCGTTCGTTCGTCATCTCAGGATCCTTCCGCTCGTTGACGGCATGTCATACGGCATGGTTGTGGCTGAGTTCAGATTACGATGGTCGTATGACTCGTTTCGACATTCCTTCCGAACCGCCGCGTACGGGCTGGGACATCCACTGCCATACGGTGTTCTCCGATGGCACGGCGACGCCGGCCGCACTGGTCGATCTGGCCAAGGAAACCGGACTCGAGGGCGTGGGCATCTCCGACCACGACACGACCGCCGGATGGGTGGCCGCCGAAACCGCGGCGCGCCGGTGCGGCATGCCGCTGCTGCGCGGTACGGAGATCACCGCCGACGACGAGGGCGTTTCGGTGCACATGCTCGCCTTCCAGTACGATCCGCGCAGCCGGCACATCTGCGAGCTGTTCGAAACGACGCGCGCATCGCGGCTCAAGCGAGTGCGGCGTATGGTCGACCTGCTGTCCGAGGATTACCCGATCACATGGGAGAGCGTGCTGCGGCAGGTCAAGGAGGGGACGAAGACGACGGTCGGGCGGCCGCACATCGCCGACGCGCTCGTGGCGGCCGGTGTGTATCCGACCCGGTCCGACGCGTTCGCGGACGTGGTGAGCACATCGAGCAAATACTATATTCCGACGCCGTCGCCGAGCACGCACGAGGTGGTGCATGCCGTGGGCGAGGCCGGCGGCGTGACGATCATCGCGCACCCCGGCGATCTGAGCCGCAATCCGCGGCTGCTGTCGGACCGGCAGATCGAACGGCTGATCGGCGAAGGATTGGATGGTCTGGAGGTGTGGCATCGCGGCAATCCGCCCGAGCAGCGTGCGCGGCTGTTGGCGATCGCGCGCCGGCACGGGCTGCTGGTGACCGGCGGCTCCGACTGGCATGGCGCCGGCAAGCCGAACGTGCTGGGGGAGAACCTCACCGATGCGGCCACGGTGGCCGAGATCGTGCGACGTGGCGCGATTCCGCTGTGGCGGTGAGGCGCGCGGCCGCATACGCAAGAACGGGGACCGTCCTATCGACGGTCCCCGTTTGTCGTGCAGTGCGGCTTGTGACGAGTCCACCGCGCGATTCGCTGGTTTACAGCGCGCCGAATCCGACGGCGTGCTTGGTTTCCGAGCCGACGATCGCATAGCCGAGCGCGTCGGCCGGCACGATGATATGACGGCCCTTGTCGTCGGTCAGTTCGATCGGCTGATGGTCGGCGACCGCCTTGCCGATCACCGCGTTCACCTCGTCGGCGTTCTGCTCGGTGCTGAACGTGACGGTACGCGCCACGTTGCGGATGCCCAGTTCGATGTCCATGATGCTCCTTTTTCGTTAGATTGATCGTCGTCGGGCCGGCGACTGCCCGCCCGACGGTTGGTCATGATTGCCATTGTGCCAGCGATCGCGTCGCGGGGACGGTTCGCCGGCGTCCATTACGCTTTCGGCGTGCGATCGCCGGTATCGTCGTTGTCGTCGTGCGCCGGTTGGCTTGCCGGCTGATGTGCCGCCGCAACGGCCGGCTGACTGGTGGACGATACCGCCGATGTCGCCGATACGGCCGGCGCGGACGGATTCGTCGCCGGCCGTACGACCTGACCGGTGCCGGTCGTCAGCCCCTGTCGCAGCATGCGCGCGTGCGTCGCCGTCTCCAGTCCGAGCTGCGCGTCACGCAGCGCACGCTCCTCCTGCTCGAGCAGCGGGATCGCGATGGTCGGCGCCGCATCGACGCGCGGTTCGCTGTCGTTGGTGTCGTCGGCCAGCTCGTCGACGATGCCCTCGCTCATCACGCTGCCGGTGAGCGGATTGAACGCGATCGTCGCGGACGATACGGCGGCGTCCGCGTACGTGCCGGCGGCGTACGTCTGCGGACGCGTCGAACCGGTCGCCTGCGGTGCCGCGGCACGGGCGGCGGCACCGGCCACCACGTCGGCGGAGCCGGTGCGGTCCAAGTCACCGGTCGAATCGGACGGATCGGTGGACTCGACGCCGACCGGACGCTGCGCCGCACCGGCGGCACCCGCCGCGGCCGCCCGCCGGCGTTCGTTCTCGTTGAGCAGCGTGCCCACGGTGATCGTCGACGGAGGCTTCTGCCCGCTCGCCGCGGCGCCGGCGGCCTTCGGCTGGCCGGCCGCGGCCCCGGAACGCTGCTTGATGACGCCGAGCTGGTGCGCCAGCCGATCCACCTGCGCCTTGAACTGCATGATCTTCACGTTGTCGGCGCGGTTCAACGCCTGAATGAATTCGCCCACTTGCTCCATCTGCAGCCACAGATTGGCGCGCAGCATGATCAGATCATCCAACCGCGACCCCATCATGCGCCCGTAGGCGGCAAGCACCGCATTGCGATGCGATTCATCGAGCTTGGCGAAGATCCACGCCAGATCACGCGCCGGATCATTGACCTGCATGCGCTGCCAGTTGGAGATCGCGGTGATCGTCGAACCGGAGAACAGCACGTCGCCGTCCTCGAACCCGCCGTGCACGAAGCACGTGGAGAACGACCACAGCCCTTCCGTGCCGATGATCCGCTCCCAGCTGCCGGTGATTTCCGACGGAATATGGCCGGCCGCGCGCAGTCGTGTGATCCACGCCGTCAACTGCGCGTGGATCTGCCCGGTCGTGAACGCCGGCCAGCCGCCCGTCTGGGCGACGGACGCGGGCAGACGATGGATCGCGCCGATCGCCGTGCCGATCGCCGAACAGTCGTCCAACGTGAGCAGGTCGAGGTTGCGCGCCTGACCGTCCTGATGCGCGATGACCATCACCGCCTGCGTGCCGGTCGGGCCGTTCGCCTGCGAACCGTCGTTGAATGCCAACACCTGATCGAGCGCAATGCCGAGCCCGCCCGGTTCGCGGGCCTGCGCCAACGTGCCGGCCGCGCGCACACGGGCCGCGAGCCGCTTGCGGCCGGCCTCGCCGTCGGACGCGTACACGTCGTACAGACGGCCGGCGGAATCCTGCACCACGGCGAAATCAATGCCGTTCGCCGAATCCACGGCATTCGACGGCGTACCCGCGCGCACCCCGGCGACGACGATGTTCGGCATGACCGCGGAGGTGAGGGCCGCCAACTTGAGCTTGCTTCGATCAATCACAGTACTACCCTAATACATCCCGGGGCTCAACCAGGGTCGATCGTGCCGCAATTCGCACGGCAATACGGGCGATTTCCGCCGCCGACGCCTCCGCCGGCGCGCGCGGCGGGACGCCGAGGGGCAGAGCGCCTGCCACAATGGGCTCATGAACTCAACGGCGGACGACATTCTCCAAGGTCTGGACGAGGCGCAGCGCACGGCCGCGACCACCGTGCACGGCCCCGTGCGCATCATCGCGGGCGCGGGAGCCGGCAAGACGCGCACTGTCACGCGGCGCATCGCCTACGCCTGCGCCAGCGGGGCATGGGATCCGGCCGGCACGCTCGCCGTCACCTTCTCGGTCAAGGCCGCCGCGGAGATGCGTTCGCGACTTGGCCGGCTCGGCGTCGGCGATGCGGTGCGGGCCGCCACGTTCCACTCCGCCGCGCTCAGCCAGCTGCGGCACGTGTGGGAGGACATCTGTGACGCGCCGTTTCCGCACGTCGCTGACGATCAGGAACCGCGCCGACTCGTCGACACCGCGTTGCAGCGCGTCTGCGGTGGCGCGACAAACGGTGAGCCCGCGGATATGCTCACCGTGCGCGACGTGCAGGCCGAGATCAACTGGGCGAAGGTGTCGCTCATCGCTCCCGACGACTACCAGCGCGTCTGCGCCGCCACGCATCGCCGCCCGCCGGCCGGGCTCGACCCGCAGCGGTTCGCCGACGTCTATCTCGCGTACGAGCAGGAGAAGACCGCACGCGGGCTCATCGACTTCGACGACATCCTGCTCATCGCCTGCCATGTGCTCGACGAGTTCGACGAGGCCGCCGAGTCGATCCGCCGGTCGATCCGGTGGCTCACGGTCGACGAATACCAGGACGTCTCGCCGCTGCAGCACCGACTGATGACCCTGTGGCTGGACGATAACCGCAACGTGTGCGTCGTCGGCGACCCCGCGCAAACGATCTACTCGTTCGCCGGCGCCAGCAGTTATGATCTACTCGCTTTCGCCGACCAGTTCGGCAAGCCGGCAGCCGACGTGAGCCTCAACACCGACTATCGCTCGACGCCGCAGATCGTGGCGTATGCGAACCGGGTGCTCGCCAAGTCTCCGGTGCGGCAGGATTACCTGCGGTTGACGTCCGCGCGTCAGGACGGCGCGCGCGTCGCGCACACCGTATACGACACCGACGCCGACGAGGCGCGCGGCGTGGCCGGACGCCTCGCGCGGCTGGTGCGGCAGGGCGTCAATCCGGCGGACTGCGCGGTGCTGACCCGCATCAACGCGCAGCAGCGGGCGGTCTGCGCGGCGCTGCGCGAGGCGGGGCTGCGATATCGCGTGCGGCGTGACGCCGGATGGTCCGGCGCCGGGGCGGATCTGGCCGAGGACGCGGTGGCGCGGCAGGCGTTGATGGATGCGCTGGCGGCGGGGGAGCGGCCCGGGAGCGGCGGACGTGACGGTGCCGCCGGTGCCGGGGGCGTTGATGGTGACGGACACGGCGACGGTGCGGGTGCTGGTCGTGGTGCGGTTGCGGCGCTGGGTGCGGTGACCGTGTCGACCGTGCACGCCTCGAAGGGTCTGGAGTTCCGGCACGTGTTCGTGATCGGCTGTTCGGAAGGGTTGATGCCGTACGGTTCGCCGGCCGGTGGCGACGCGTTGGAGGAGGAGCGGCGGCTCATGTACGTGGCCGTGACCCGTGCCGAGGACAGCCTGCACATGTCGTACGCGCGTACCAAGGATGGCGCCGGCGGCCGTCCCCGCACCGTCAGCCGATTCCTGTGACTCCGCTCCACGGAGCCGTCCCGCCTACCCCAACGGACATACAGCCGAAAAAGTGGTCCGGATCGGCTGTATGTCCGTTGAGGGGAAGGCTGATTCCCAGAAGACCTTCCTCCTCTTTCCGGCTCACCATCCCTAACGGACATACAGCCGATTTCGACGGTGTTTTCGGCTGTATGTCCGTTGAAGGGGGATGAGGGATGAAGGGCGGGAACGGTCTGTTGAGGTATTGGTCCCCTCCCTTTAACGGACATACAGCCGATTTTCCTGCCCGAATCGGCTGTATGTCCGCTAAAAGGGGAGCAGGCATAGAAAAAGCCCCGACCTCCGATGGTCGGGGCTTTCATATCGCCCATAGGGGCCGCCGAGCGGAACCGCTTACTCGGTGACGGCCTTCTTCAGCAGGGAGCCGGCGGACAGCTTCACGCCGTAGGTGGCCGGGATCTCGATGGTCTCGCCAGTGCGCGGGTTGCGGCCGGTGCGGGCGGCGCGCTTGACACGCTCGGCAGAGAACAGGCCGGTCAGCTTCAGGCCCTCACCGGAGCGCATGGCCTCGATGAACACGTCCTGGAAGGCGTTGACAGCCGCCTCGGCCTGAGCCTTGGTCAGGTTGGACTTCTGGGCGATCTTCGAGACGAGATCAGACTTGTTGTATGCCATAAAGCATCCTTCTTGAGTCAGGGGATGGTCCTCCTAGGTCGAACCATCCACACGTTCATACTGAATAATAGCGCACGATCGGGCCAAATTCCGCATTTTTCAAGGGTTTTCGCGTGAATTTGTCCCGAAAGCGGTCATCGCGCGCATCCGGGGACCGACCGCATCGTCATCGCCGACCCCCCATCCCCGGCGATCAGATCAGCCCGCGACGGTCCAGCCATTTCATCGCGACGGCGCCCAACGGAATACGGATCCAGAAGAACACCACGCGGTACAGCAGCGTCGCCGACAACGCCACGCCCGCGGGCACGCCCATCGCGCCGAACGACACCGTCAACGCCGCTTCGACGCCGCCCAGACCGCCCGGCGTCGGCACCGAAGAACCGACCGCATTGGCGATCATGAAGATGAAGAACGTCTCGATCGGATTGGTCATCTGGCCGAACGCCAGCAGCGCCGCCCAGAATCCCAGACCGGTCGCCACGTTGAGCACCAGCATGCCCGCGATGCTCGGCAGCAGCTTCACCGGATCGGACAGGATGTCGACCAGCTGCCGCGCATACGTCTTCACCAGCGGCAGCACGGTGCGCGCGACGAAATGCCGCACCGGCGGAATCATCATCGCCACGGCCAGCAGCATCAGCGCCACGCCCAGCACCACGATCAGCGTGTTCGTCGGAATCATGCTGCTCAACGCGTCGCTGCCGGTGAACAGACCCACCGCCAGCGTCAGCAGCACGGTGCCCGCGTAATACACCACCAGCACGGCACCCATGATCGCGGTCGCCGCCGTGTTGCGATACCCGCTTTTACGCAGGAACTGCAGGTTCACGAACGCCGGACCGACGCCGGCCGGCATCGACACCATCGCGAAGCTCTGCGCCACCTGCGACATGAACACGCCCGCGGGATCGCGCCGGTCGCGGTCCACGAACGCACCCAGTTCGAGCGCCGATCCGAGCCATGCGACCAGACCGAGCAGCAGACAGACGGCCGCCATCATCGGATTCGCGTTGCGCACCGCCGCGATCGCCTCGTCCGGTTTGAGCTGCGTGAACATCACCGACACCGCGACCACGAGCAGCGCCAGACCAACGAACGAGCGCAGGCTGAACCGCGACAACGTCACCGGTTCGATCGTCTCGGCCGTGTCCTCCGGCACCAGGTCGCGCAGCCGGGCGCGCAGATCGTCCAGCACATGGCCGTTCCACCCGTCCAACGCGCGGGTGGCCTTCGGCACGGCGGTCTTCTGGACGAACGGGATCAGCCCGGCCAGCGTGTCGGCGCCCCATACGAGCCGGCCCGCCGCCACCGCCCGTTCGGTGCCGATCAGCGCGGACAGCAATGCCAGCAGCTGCACCTGATCGAGCGCGACATTTGCGGCCGTGCTCGCGTCGTCGCCGTTCTGCCATCCGGCGATGATCGGCGTGCCGGACTCCAGCCGCGCCAGCGCGTCCGGCGTGATGCGCCGGTGCGTGTACCCGCGGCGGTTCGCCACCGACAGGAACCGCATGAGCGCGATGGCGTCGTCGTCGGTGAGCGTGTTGAGATTGCATTCGTGCATGATGTCGCTGCCCTGCAGCACGAGGATCGATGACTCGCCGGTGTCGGCCACGCCGTAGACGCGCGGCGTCGGCAGCCCGCAGTTCTTCAGCCCCAGGATCATCGCCATGTGATGCTGCGTCGCCTCGCGCGGCGAACGGTCGCGGCGCATGGACACGCCGGTGAACCGGATCCACTGCCACAGCTGGCGCATGTAGCCGGCGGTGTGCAGTTGGCTGTCGAGCACGGAGATCACGAAATGACGGCCGCGGTCGTCCTCGGCGTCGTAACGGCGCGACCGTTCGACCAGATCGTCGTCGAGCACTGCACGGGGCGTCGCGCCGGACGCGTCGGCGTCGCGGTCGATCTGGCGTGACAGGTGTGTCAGATGCAGATCGATGCCCGCCAACGCCTGCGTGAGTTCGGTGCCCCACGCGCCCTGGTTCTTCGTGCCGACCGCGAACCGCAGCAGCATGCCGATCAGACGGCCGACGGCGAACGACACCAGCACGCCGGACACGGAGTTGATCGACAGCAGCACCAGTAGCGCGGCCACGGTGTACAGGATGTTCCAGCCCCATTTGACGGTGGAGCGCGTGCGGCGCGGGCCCGCGGCGGTCAGCAGCGCCGCCGCCCCCGCATAGAAGTCCGGCAGCAGACTGGAGCCGGTCCAGCTGTTGGGCGAGCTCAGCGCCGCGATCAGCGTGGCGTCGCCGAAATGCGACATGGCCAATGAAATGCCCCAGACCGCGCCCAGCGAACCGAACATCGCCAGCACCGACAGCGCGGCCTGCATCCACGCGCGATTCAGCAGCAGCTGCGCGACCACCATCACCACGATCGACACAATGGCCAGCTGCTGCAGCAGCGTGGTCGGCAGGTCGACCATCCAGTTGAGCGCCTGCCCGGCGGTATGCGCGTCCGTCTCCACGCCGGTGGTGATGCCGCGCAGATACATGGCCGACAGCATGGCGACCGCCGCAAGGATGACGGCGGCGCCGGCCCGCAGCAGATCGCCGACGTCGTGGATGCGTTTCGGCGGCACGTCGTCGATGATCGGCATGCCGGACGGCCGTGTCCGCTCGTCCGCGGAGATCGGCCGGTCCGGGTGGATCGGGGACGGCGACGGAATATCGTGCGTAGAACGCGATTCCGCCGGCGAGCCGGTGTGCTCGTCGGCGGAATCGGTCGCATGTTTCTGATCGGTCATCAGAACCCTTCGCGATTGACTACATCAGTGCGTCGGTTGCACGCCGGCCCATCCGGCCGCCACGCAACCGACCGTCCGGTCAGCGATCGAAGTCGACCAGCTTGCTCGCGACGCCCGTGTACGTGGCCGGGGTGAGCGCCTTGAGGCGCGCCGCGGTCTGCGGGTCGAAGGACTGCTGGTCGATGAACGCCTCGACCTGCTCCTTGTTGATCTCGTGGCCGCGCATAAGCTCCTTGACCTTCTCGTACGGCTTGTCCATGCCGGGCAGGCCGCGCAGCTCGCAGGCGCGCATGGCGGTCTGGATCGGCTCGCCGAGCACCTCCCAGTTCTCGTCGAGCTCGCGTGAGATCACGTGGTCGTTCGGGTGAATGGACTTCAGACCGCCCATCAGGTTGTACAGGGCCAGCTGCGAGTAGCCGAGCGCGGAGCCGATGTTGCGCTGCGTGGTCGAATCGGTCAGATCGCGCTGCCAACGGGACTCCACGAGCGTGGCCGACAGGGTGTCGAGCAGCGAGCAGGAGATCTCGAAGTTCGCCTCCGCGTTCTCGAAACGGATCGGGTTGACCTTGTGCGGCATCGTGGACGAACCGGTGGCGCCCTTGACCGGCACCTGCGCGAACACGCCACGGGAGATGTACATCCACACGTCCACGCACAGGTTGTGCATGATACGGTTCGCGTGGGAAACCGTGCTGTACAGCTCGGCCTGCCAGTCGTGGGATTCGATCTGCGTGGTCAGCGGGTTCCAGGTCAGCCCCATGCGGTTGGTGACGAACTCGCGGGAGACGGCGATCCAGTCGACGTCCGGGCAGGCGGCCAGATGTGCGCCGAACGTGCCGGTCGCGCCATTGATCTTGCCCAGATATTCCTGGGCCTCGATGTGCTTGAGCTGGCGGTTGAGACGGTAGACATACACCGCGAGCTCCTTGCCGAGTGTGGTCGGCGTGGCCGGCTGACCGTGGGTGAGGCTCAGCAGCGGCATATCACGGTATTCGTTTGCTTTTTCGGCCAGATGGTCGATGATCTCCTTGAATGCCGGAGTCCACACGTGTTCCATTGCGTTCTTCACGCAACGGGCGATCGACAGGTTGTTGATGTCCTCGGACGTGCAAGCGAAGTGCACAAGGGTCTTCAGAGCGTCGTTGATGTTGGTGAGCTCTTCCGGAGCTTTGTCGATCTGGTCGTCGATGTAGTATTCCACGGCCTTCACGTCGTGGTGGGTGACGGCCTCATGCGCGGCGTGCTGCTTGATGCCCTCAGCGCCGAAGTCCTCGGGGATCGCGCGCAGGAACGCCTTCTCGGCCTCGGTGAACGGCTTGACACCGTCAACGATCGGCTGGTTGCCGTTGCCATCGAAGCCGTTGGCCAGCAGGATCATCCATTCAACCTCGACGCGCATGCGCTCGCGGTTCAGGGCCGGCTCGCTCAGGTATTCAACGAGCGGGGCGGTGGCGTTGTGATAACGACCGTCGAGCGGGGTCAATGCGATTGCGGGGGAAATATCAGTAAGCTTCATGGATTCTAGGGTACTTCCAGCCGTGAACCGGGCGCGGCACGGTGTCGGTGCGCCCGTTATGGACGTTTCCGCCGGCGGCTTCGGCAATACCGTACGGATGGACGCCGTCAGCGTACGTTTCTGCCGGAGACGTCAGCAACAACGTACGTTGATGACGTCCATTCGTACGTTTTCGCAGGGAACGTCAGCAGAAACGTACATGAAGCGGCCGCCAATGTACGGTATTGCAGGATCGTCTGCGAAAACGTACGGTAAGGAGTCGTTAATGTACGTTTTTGCAGACGGCTTCGGCGACAACGTACCGTGCTCGGGGCGCGGTACTGTGGAACGGTGCGGAAGGAGGGCGACATGGGCGCACGGATACTGGTGATCGAGGACGATGCGGACATCAACGAGGTGACGTGCACGCAGCTCGTGCGTTCCGGGTTCGACTGCACGGCCGCGTATTCCGGTTCCGAGGCGCGGCTGTTGCTGGAACGCGGGACGGCGGAGCCGTCGGATGACCACGGCGAGGCCGAGTGCGGCTTCGACTGCATCGTCACCGATCTTATGCTGCCCGGCATGAGCGGCGAGCGGCTGATTACGATGCTGCGCGAGCGCGGAGCCGGCGTGCCGATCATCGTGATCTCCGCGCGCGACACTGTCGCCGACCGTGTCGCGGTGCTGGGACTCGGCGCCGACGACTACCTTGTCAAACCGTTCGATCTGGACGAACTCGTCGTCCGCGTCCAGGCGCAGCTGCGCGGTCGCGGATACGGCCGCACCGCGTCGTCTACTATCCCCGCGACCGGAACCGCAGCGGGATCCACACAACCCGTGCTCACCGCCGGCCGCTGGACGCTCGATCCGACCGCCCGCACCTTCGCCATCGATCACGAGTCGGTGAGCCTCACCAACACCGAATTCGCCATCGTCGAACTGCTGATGGCCCACCCGCACACGGTCTTCACGAAACAGCAGGTCTACGAACTGTGCTGGAACGAACCGTACATGGTCGACGACAACACCGTCACCGCGCATGTGAGCAAGATCCGCGCCAAACTCAAGCCCTCCGGCACCGACATGTACATCAGAACCGTCTGGGGACTCGGTTTCAAACTCGATGCGTGATCGCGCGACGTACGGCATGCGCGAACCGTCACTGAGTGCGCGCAATCGGCGCGCGTGCGCGTACGCAGTGACGATTCGGGCGGTTCCATCATCACTGCGTACGCGCGGCCGTCGTGATCGCGCGCACGCAGTGACGGTTCCGGAACCGCCGCATACCCGGCCGTCATACTTTCGCAAGACTTTCGCGAGACTTCCGTACGACGTATGCGACGGTTGCGCAAGAACCGCTTCGTACAGTGGGACCCGTCACCACAACCTTACGAGAAAGGAACGGCCATGGATGCGATTCGTGCGCGGGCGCTGTCCAAAACCTACGCCGGCAACCGCGTGGTCGACGATCTCGACATGACCGTGCCGCAGGGCGCGATCTACGGGTTCGTCGGCAAGAACGGCGCCGGCAAATCCACCGTCATGAAGATGATCGCCGGACTGACCACGCCCGGCGGCGGCGAGATCACACTGTTCGGCAATGCGTCCGGCGAAAACGGCGACGTGCCCGGCGACGTGCGGCGCGTCGGCGCATTGATCGAAAACCCCGGCCTGCTGCCGCACCTGAGCGCGTTCGACACGATGATGGCGCAGGCGCTCGCCCTCGGCGTCGCCGACCCGAAACCCGTCTGCCGTGCGCTGCTTGAGCAGGTCGGCCTCGGCAACGTCGGCCGCAAGAAGACCGGCGGCTTCTCGCTCGGCATGAAACAGCGGCTCGGACTGGCACTCGCCCTCGTCGGCGGACCGGACCTGCTGCTGCTCGACGAGCCGCTCAACGGCCTCGACCCGGACGGTGCGCGCACCATGCGCAACTACCTCGTCCGGCTCAACCAACAGCGTGGCATCACCATCGTCATCAGCTCGCATGTCCTCGACCAGCTCGAACGCATGTGCACCCACTACGGCGTCATCGCACACGGCCACATGGTGCGCGAGATGACCGCCGAACAGGCGCAGGCCGAATGCGGCGACAGCCTCACCGTGCGCACCGCCGACACTGCGGCCGCGCTCGCGATCCTCGAAGACCGGCTGCCGAGCGACCCGGCCGATCCGGTGCGCTTCGCCGCCGAACCGGACGGTTCGATCACCATCGCCGGCGGTTTCGACGCGGCCGAGGTCTCGCGGCTGCTGCACGACACGAACCAGACCGTCCTCGAACTCGCCGCGAAATCGCGCGACATGGAGGACTATTTCGTCGCCCTCATGGACGACACCCGCACGGAAGGGAGCCGATGATGTTCAACCTGTTGCGATCCGACCTGTACCGCCTTGTCCACGGCCGCAAATTCTGGGTCGTCACCGCGTCGGTCGTCCTGCTGACCGCCGGCCTGCTCACCACGCTGATGCTGCTCGGCGCCGCCACCGGAGCCGCACAGACCGACACCGACGGCGTCACCGTCACGGCCAACGCCACATCCGGATTGGCGGCGTCCGCACGCATGATGGACTCGCACACCGCGATGCTGTCCAGCTCGGGGATGGGCGGCGGCTCCATGCTGGCCATGTTCGTCGCGGTGCTTGCCGTGCTCGTCGTGATGGACGACTGGGATGCCGGCTTCGTCAAGAACCTGCTCGCCGGCCGACGCAGCCGGATGGTCTACGCCGCCGACCGGCTGCTGCTGTCGGCGCTGCTGACCGCATGGAACGTGGCCGTGGCGATCGCCTCGCTGGAACTGACGTGCCTGGCGCTCGGCGTCCGGTTCCGCCACGCGGAAAGCCTCGGCACCTATCTGGCGTTCTGCGGGCTGAAGACGCTGGGCGTGATCACGTTCGTGATGGTCGCCGTCGCGTTGGCGATGATCGCACGCAGCAAGGCGTTCGGCGTCGCCGCCGCGGTGCTCGTCGGTGCGGGCGTCATGGGATCGCTGCTGAACATCGTCCTGTCGATGATCGCCGCGTATGCGCCGTGGGTCGGTCGGCTGACGCCATGGCTGCCCTCGAACACCGTGAAGCTGTACGCCGACGGCGCCGGCCTGTTCGCCACGACGGCCGGCGGCGTGTCGCTCGGCATGCCGGTCTGGGCGCACGCGCTGATCTGCTTCGTCGGCTGGATCGTCCTGTCCGTCGGTGCGACACTGCTCGTCAATCGCCGTCGCGACGTGTGCTGACAATCGATGCCATGATGATGGTGGGACTGCTGGTCGGCCTGATCGCGGGAATCGTGATCGGGGCGGCCGTGTACGGGCGCGAGATGCGGCGGATGGCGCGGTTCCTGCGTGAACGGCCGGCCGGGAGCAACGCGCGGCTGACCGTGCGGTTGCCGGGCGGGGCGAGCCGTGAACTGGCGCGTGCGATCAACGCGCAGCTGGACGCGATCCAGTCCGAGCGGATCGCCGCGATGACCAAGACGCAAGAGTTCCAGCGGGACCTGTCGTCGCTCGCACATGACGTGCGCACGCCGCTCATGGGCGCGCAGGGGCATATCCAGCTCGCCATGACGGAGGATCTGCCTGCGGACGACGAACGACATCTGACGGCGGCGCTGCAACGATTGGACGACGTGCGCGGGCTGCTCGACCAGCTGTTCGCCTATGCGCGGGCGAACGATCCCGACCGCACGCTCGACCTCGAGCCGGTCGCCGTACAGCCGCTCGTGGCCGAGGTGCTCGTCGGCCATTACCCCGAATTCGAGGAGCGCGGCTGGGAGCCGGCCGTCGATTTCGCTGACGAACGCTTCATGCTGGAGGCCGATCGGACCGCGTTGCGGCGCATCGTCGACAACCTCGTCACCAACGCGCTGCGTCACGGCGACGGGGCGCCGACGATCCGCCAGCGCGGCGACGCGATCGTCTTCGCCAATCCGGTCAGCGACGAGGCCGCCGCGGCCATCGACCCGAATCGGTTGTTCGACCGGTTCTATCAGGCCGACGACACGCGTGGCACGCGCGGCTCGGGCCTTGGTCTCGCTGTTGCCCAATCCCTTGCCCGTGCCATGCGTCTGCGTCTGACCGCCACCCTCGAGCACAGCCCGGGCGCGGGTGCCGTGCTGGCGCTGTCGCTCGCCGCGGATCAGACGAACGCTGTCTGAAACGTTTTGCCCATCGCCGCGGCGAGTCGGGTCAGCGTGAAGATCGTCGGCGAAGCCTCGCCATGCTCGATGTTGATGATCGTGCTTTTCGCCACGCCGCTCTGCTGTGACAGGGCGTCCATGCTCATGCCGACTTCGTCCCGGGCATTGGCAAGTTGGATTCCCACCGTCATTTGGGCCATATAGCCGTTGATGAGTTCGGCCATCTCGGGATCCTGCATGGCTTCATCGAACATGTCGTCAAATGATTGCGTCGGCATCGTGTTCCTCCTGATATCGATCCATGATGTGATGCGCGGTGTTGAGCTCTCGTTTCGGCGTCTTTTGCGTTTTCTTGGTGAAACCGTGGGTGATGACGCACATATCGCCTTGGATGAAGAAGAACGGAGCGCGTTGGATGTTGCTTCCGAATTGCGAACGGATCTCCCATATGTCGGCGTCGAGCTTTTTCACCCAGCCCTGCTGGAGCGCAATGCCGATCCCGAACAGTTCGATGTTTCTGATGGTGGCGTAGACCTTGGCGCGATCGTTACGTCTGAGTCCGCCCATCCATTCCACGAATGGCGACGTTCCCTCCTTGGTCTGGTAATACCGGAATTTCGGCATGACGTTCCTTCCGTAATGGTAGTGAATTCACTACCGAATGTCAATGATGTGGGTGATGGGTCATTCGCCATCACCGAGGGCGTCCATGTCAATGCGACGCTCCGACGGGGCGGTGGTGACGCCGGCGTGCATCATGCGGCCGCGATAGTAGCGGGTTTCCTCCAGTTCGCCGTCGATGACCTGCCGGAAATGCCGCTCGTGCTCGATCACGGCCGGGGAACCGAGATCGGTGGCGTTCTGATAGGCCGCCTGATGGTATTTGAGCCAGTGGGTGATCTCCTTGCCGTCCGCGGCGTCGCGGACCTCCGCGGCCCGGTAGCCACGTTGCCATGAGGACGCGGTGTCGCCGGGCGTGCACGAACCGTCGGCATTGACCGTGTCGATCGACGATCCGGCCGTCTGCGTCGCGTATCCGTGTATGGTCAGCCAGTTGTCGGTCGACGGATTCGACGCGCCGTCGAGCGCGGCGACCAGTTCGTCGTCGATCTCGATGCTCGTCACCCATGTCGATGACGGAATCGGATGGTTGGCGACCGGCGATCCGGCCGTCACGACATGCTCGATGGTGTAGTCGTCGCACATGTCCGCCGCGATCGCCGCAGCCACGATGCCGCCCTGCGAATGGCCGATCAACGCGACCGGCTCATCACTGCCGATACCGGCCTGCCGCATCGCTTCGACGACCATGCGCGCGCTGTCCGCGTTCATGCGGCGCGTCGGGCTGTCGCTCATCAGCTCCACGTTCTGCGGCCAGCCGAACGGCGAATCGTCCTGCCCGTCCGTACCGGGGATCGTCACCAGCCAGCCGACCGTGCCGTCCGCCCGTCGGTATCGTTGGATCGCGATCGTCGCGTAATCCAAACCGCTGCCCAGATCGACCTTGCCGAGCCGTTCCTCGGCCAGACGGCGCAGATGCTCCAACGACTGCGCTACCGATGCGGATTCGCCGACCACGGCCACGTCGGTCGTCACCTCCTCGACATGCAGCTCGGTGCCTTGGACGAGCCCGTGCAACGGTGCGCTGACGCCGGCGATCCGTTCGGCGGCGGCATTCACCTCATCGGTACGCAACAGGCTGCGGATCGGCCCGATACCGGCGATGGCACTGGCCGCGGCACCCAGTAGCCCCTCCTGCGCGCGGGCCGACGATGTCAACCCCCACACGGGATTGAACCGTCTCTCTACCGCCGAACCGAACAGCATGCCACCGCCGGTCAGTGCGCCCGCGCCGATGGCCGTATAGGCCGGCGCCGCCATGCCGACGCTCTGCAGCAGTTCGGTCATCAGCCGCGTCATCCGCGATTCCGAAGTCTCGTACAGCGCGTGCGCACGGATCAGCAACGCCGCCAGATCGGACAGATCGTCGCCGATCGACCGGCATGCGCGCGCATGGTCGGTGCATCGTTGGATGAGTTGGCCGTAGGGGAGCGTGGCATGGCCGTTGCCGTTCGCGTATTCCGACGCGAGTGTGGGGCACAGCGGGACGCTGACCCGATGGCGGCTGAGCTGGAGCGCGGCGGTGGACCATGCGATCGAGGCGGTGCGCCAGCTTGCGGCCGCATCGTCGAGCATCCGTGCGACGGCGGTGTACTCTTCACGCGTCGCCGCGTTGTGCCGTCGGCCGCCGGATATGGTGGAGGTGACCTGCCAGCCCATCATGCACCGCCGATCCAGGTGAGTCGTTCGGTGGCCGCGACGTCGTTTTCGAGTTGCCGTGCGGCGTCGACGCAGCGGACGAGTCGCTGGCGGAACAGGACGGCCGCGTTGCCGTCCCAGGAGATCGTCGCGGACCGGATGTGTGCGGCGGCGGTCCGATCGACGACGGTGCGTACGGCCCGGGACTGGACCGCGACGAGATCACGGCTTGCGGCGGTCATGGCGTGGCACGCGCAGGAGTACGGGGACGGATAGACGGGTGCGCCGAAGTATGACGTGGGCGATGCGACGTCGAACGGCGAGGACGGGGTGGCGAAGGGAGAGGATGACGTGGGGAAGGTTGCGGTGTTCATGATTCCATGCAACCGGAGCGACATGGCGGGTGTCCAGCGCGAACGGGGTATGTGGTCGAACGGTATCGGTTATCCACACCCCGGCGTGTCGTCCACAATCCACGTGCATAACCGGTCGTTTCCCCGCCCGGGCCCACACTCCTCAACGGACATCCAGCCGAAAAATCACGCGAATCGGCTGGTTGTCCGTTAAGGGGGATGGGCAAAAGTTCCGAAGGTGTTCCAGGATTTTCGCAGCCGCACCCCTTACGGACATCCAGCCGAAAAGGGAGCCCGAATCGGCTGGATGTCCGTTGAGGATGAGGCCGGAATGGCAATAGCCGTCCCGCAAGACTCACAGTCCTACTTCTTTACGGACATACAGCCGATTCGGGCTCCCTTTTCGGCTGGATGTCCGTCACTACCACGGCTTGGAGGTGTTGCCGGTGTTGTTGGTGACGGTGGAGTCGTCGGTCTGATCGTTGGTGTCGGCATCGGTCGTCGATTGGCCGTTCGTCTTGAGCAGCTCCTCCACCTGCCGTCGCTGTTCGTCGGTGAGGCCGCCATCGTTCGTGGCGCCGTCCGATGATGAGGACGACTGTTCCGATTGGCTGGACTGCCCCGACGACGAGGACGACTGCTGTTTCGATGCCTGTTGTTCGTCGAGCTTGTGCTTGATCAGCTGCGTGAGCTTGCCGGAGACCGCCATATTGTCGCCGATCGCCTTGCGCAGGGACGGCAGCAGCACGGCGTCGGCCGCGCCGGCATCCGCGAACTGTGCGTCGGTCTGCGCCTGCAGGGTGTCGAGTTTCGCATAATCCGGCGCATCGCCGTTCACCGCGGCGATGTTCGCGGTCAGACTGGCCGTCGCCCGGTTGAACGTGGACGCCGCGCGCAGATTCACCGCCGCGAGCATCGCTACGACCAGCGCGACGGCCGCGATGACGCCGAGCACGATGCGCAGCGGCAGTCCGGCGCGCGCCCGTACGCCGCGGCCACGGCCGGCGGTATCGCCCGCATTGCGTGCGTCGCGTCGCCCCTCGCCGTGCACCGCGCCCCGCGTCGTTGTCTGCACGTCGTCGATCATCCGCGTCCCTCGTCGTCCCGTCTTCACAGCAGCCTCCTTGACATCGCGATCCACGCGCCCAGCTCCCACGCCAGCAATCCCAGCACGGCCGCGGCCAACGGCCACACCACCGGCGTGACGCGCGTGCGCCGTTTCACCGTGCGCATCACCTGCCATTGCGTCGATGCCTGCTTCGACACGCCGGCGGCCATGGTGTCGTGCGCGTCGACATGCAGATACGTGCCGCTGATCTCGTCCGCGATCGCCCGCAGCGTCGTCTCGTCCA
Organism: Bifidobacterium ramosum; assembly: GCF_009299505.1. Taxonomy (GTDB): domain Bacteria; phylum Actinomycetota; class Actinomycetes; order Actinomycetales; family Bifidobacteriaceae; genus Bifidobacterium; species Bifidobacterium ramosum. The sequence continues at coordinate 151,586 of NZ_WBSM01000006.1, forward strand.
GCTTCGACACGCCCGCCTTGCCGGTGTCGGGATCGACCACCCACGAACCGGAGCCACTGCCGGAACCGTCGCCGGATGTGCCGTCGCGGATCACCGGGATCCTGCCGCCCGCCGTCGAGCCGACACCGACCGTGAACCCGTCGTTCAGATACTTGCGCAGCGTCGAATACGATCGCCGTGTCACGTCGCTCGTCTGTTCGCCGTCGCTGATGAGATACAGGATGATCGCATCGTCCGGCCGCGACTCGCGGATCGTCTTGAGATTGAGCAGCAGTTGGTCGAGCGGCGCGTCGAGGCTCGAACCGGACGATGTGGACGTCGATTCGACGGCCAGCGTATCCGCCCAGTTGCCGATCGCGTTGGCGTCCGGCGTCAACGGCACATCCACCGTGGCCGACGCGCCGAACCGCAGGCCGAGGAAACTCGCATCGGGATACAGCGCCGTGATGTCCGAAACCGCCGACCGTGCCGCATCGAGGCGGCTGACCGTCGCGTCGGAACCGTAGTGCGCGTCCGACACGGCCATCGATCCGGTCACGTCGACCGCGATCACCACGTCGGTCGCGTTCACGGCGCGACTGTCGGTGGACGACGTGACGCTCGGCGTGAGGATCATCAGCGCGACCAACAGACACAATACGGCGCGGCGTACGCAGGCCGCAGCCGTTTCGTCGCTGGCGCCGCGGCGACGCACGTGCAGCACGACGCCGCACACGGCCAGCGCGGCCATCGCCACGGCCAGCACGATGCCGGCCGGCCAGCCGAGCGCGGGGGAGAAGGTGAAGCCGGTCACGTCGGCCGGCAGTATGGATGACGACATATGCCATGTTCCGGTCATCGGCGCAACCTCCAAGCCATGATCATCCAACCGGCGATCAGCACCGCCAACGCGAGCGCCCACCAGCCCGGCGCGTCCGTCACCGCGGCCCGCACCGCCTGCTCGCCGACGGCCTGCCGCCGCCGGTCGATCTCGCGCACCAGTCCGTCGACGCTGCCGCCGTCGGACTGCGTGAGGAACATGCCGCCATACCGTTCGATCAGCCGCCGCATGTCGACGGTGGTCGTCTCCGATTCGCTCGACTTCGGCCCGGAGAACAGGCCGTCGACCGTGATGCCCGCGCCGGACACCAGCTTCAGCGCAGCGTCGAGCGTATACGTCGGATCGCCGGACACCACGTTGTCGGTGGCGAGCACGATCGACGCGGCACGCTGCCGTTCGCCGTCCGTGCCGTCCGCCGACCCGTAGGCAAACCCGGGCAGCATCGCGGCGCAGCTGACCACGCCGTCGCCGATCAGCGACGTCGCGTCCTTGCGGTTCTGCGTGCCGTCGAGCCAATCCGAGATCCGCTGGTACTGCCTGTCGCTCATCTTGTCGATATCGTCCTGCGTTTCGACGCCCTTGAGCGTCGTCGCGGCGTCATTGAGCTCGCGTTCGACCAGATCGTAGTCGTCGGTGAGCGGGAAGACCGTACGCGACGTCGAATTGAAGATGCTCAGGCCGATGCGTTCGCCTTGGAACCGCGAGACGAGATCGAGATATGTTTCGATCACCTCGCGGTCGTACGGCAATGTGGAACCGGACACGTCGAGGCACAGCACGATGTCGCGCCGGCTGGAACGCTCCTCGCTCTGATCCACCGTGGACGGACGGGCCACGAGCGCGACGCACAACACGGTCGCTGCCGCCAGCAACGCCACGGCGCACCGGTTCAGCACGCGCCAACGGCGCAGCATCCGCGCCGCATGTTCAGTGGCGAAATCATCGTCCAACGAGAACACCGGCGCGGCGTCGTCCTCCGACCGCCGTGCGCCGCCGGACCACACCGCGACGACCAGCACGACGGCCACCGCGCACAGCGCGCCCGCCGCCGCGGCCCACGGCCACTGCCACGACAGGGTCTGCCATGAGGATGCGGCCATCGTCATCGTCTCCACCTTTCCACCAGATTCGACACCCAACCGGCCGCCTCGTCCACGTCGATCGCGCCGGCATGGGCGTCCCGCGCGGCATCCGCGAACTCGGCCGGATACAGGGCTTCGATCGTCTGCCGCAGCAGATCGAGACCCGCACGGTTGCCGGGCGTGCGCGGCAGCATCGACAGGTCGCGCAACGTGCTGGCATCCAGACGTTCGCCGGTCGCCTGCGTGGCGAACCGACGGGTCAGCCGCGCCAGTTCGACGAACGCCGACTCGCGGTCCAGCGTGCCGGCATGGTACCGGTCGACGACGTCGTTGATCAGCGTGCGCCAACGGTCGGCCGACGCGGTCTCGCCATGCGCGCCATGATGGACGGCGGCATGCGTGACGCGACGCGGCCTCGACAGGACGACGACGAGCGCGATCGCCGCGACGGCCGTAACCACGGCCACGATGATCGCGATGACCAGCGGCGTCGCCAGCGCGACGGGACCGGTCGGCGTCAGATCGAATACGGATGCGGACAGTATGCTTGTCGGATTCATCGCACGCCTCCGGAACCGGCATCGGATGCGCCCGGCGTCTCGGCCATCGCCGGCGTCGACGATCCGGCCTGCATCTGGTGATATGCGGACGACACCGAGGCCAGCGACACCAGCCGCACGAACTCGTCGAACATCGCCGCGCTGGAATCCGCGCGGATCATCCGCGAACCGCACCGGTTGAGTTCGGTACGCAACGCGGACGCGACGAACTCGCGATGCGTCCGCACCTGCTGCGCGGACACGGCGTCGCGTAGGAACGCGGGCAGACGACGGCCGTTCACGCCGTCGACCGCCGCATGCGGGCCGACCGCGAACGGATTGAGCGTCGCCACGTCGATGAGCACGAGCGGATGCGTGCGCGCGATCCGGCCGATCGCCGCCACATGCCGCTTGGACAGGGCATGTTCGTCGGTGGCGAGCACAACCAGCGCATCGCGGTCGCGGATGCGCCGCGCATACGCCAACAGCGCGTCGATGTTGCGCTCATGATGCCATTCACGTTCCAACGCCCGGTCGAGCGTGCGCTCGAACTGGCCGAACCCGCCGTTGAACGGAATGCGCGTGATGCTTGCCGCATCGCCGAACACCAGCGAAATATCGTCGGACCGGCGTAGCGACAATGCCGCGAACATGCGCAGCGCGTTCGCGGCGACCTCATACGCACGCTCGCCGCGGCCGCAGGCCCCCGTCATCTGCCGTCCCACGTCCAACAGCAGCCAGACGCGGCTCGTGGCGCGCCGTTCGCGGTTCACCACCATCGGCCGGCCCATGCGCGCGCTCGACTTCCAATCGATCAGACGGGCCTCGTCGCCGGGCTCGTAGGCGTGGATGTCCATCACGTCGTCCCCGCCGCCGCGACGGCCGGACGCATGCTCGCCCTCCAGCAGGCCCAACGCCCGACGTACCGTGGGCAGACTCAGCGACGTGCCCAGCGCCTCGATCCTGCGGCGTACGGCGTCGCCGCTCGTCGCGTCCGCGCCGTGTGCGTTAGTCATGCCGCGAGTGCCGGTGCTGGTCATGCCGTGCGTGCCGGTGCCGTCCGTGCGATGCGTACCATCGGCTCCGATCATGGAACGGGAACCGCCTTGACGATCGAATCGACCACCTGATCGGCGGTCACGCCGTCCGCCAACGCCTCGAACGTGAGGATGATACGGTGGCGCAGCACCTCGAACGCGAACGCCTTGACATCCTCCGGCACCACATAGTCGCGGCCGGCCAGCAGCGCGTTCGCCTGACCGATGCGCATCAGCGCGATCGACGCGCGCGGGCTCGCGCCAAGCCGCACCAGCTGCGCCAGTCCCTTGACCGGCCGGGAGCCGGCGCCGCGCGACGTGGCCGCGATATCGACCGCATACCGCATGATCGCATCCGACACGTGCACGCGCTTGGCCGCCGCGCGCAGGAACTCTACGTCGCGGATCGAGATCACGTCGGCACCCAGCGCGGTCGTATCCAACGTGTCCGAGCCGCGGCGGGTGAGCATCGCCAGCATGCGGGCCTCCTCGTCCGCGCTCGGATAGGTCATCACCGCCTTCATCATGAACCGGTCCATCTGCGCCTCGGGCAGGTTGAACGTGCCCTCCTCCTCGATGGGGTTCTGCGTGGCGATCACCATGAACGGCTTGGGCAGCGCGATGCGCTCGCCACCGATCGTCGTCGCGCCCTCGGCCATCGCCTCGAGCATTGCCGACTGGGTTTTCGCGTTGGACCGGTTGATCTCGTCGAGCAGCACGAAATTGGCGTGGATCGGGCCGATCTGCGTGGAGAAGCGCTGCGTGGCGAAGTCGAACACCTGCGTGCCCACCAGATCGGACGGCATGAGATCAGGCGTGCATTGGACGCGTTTGAACGTGCCGGACACGGATGTGGCCAGCGTCTGCGCCGCCGTGGTCTTCGCCAGACCCGGCACCGATTCGATGAGGATATGGCCGCCGGCCACCAGCGTGGTGATCAGCGATTCGCGCAGATTGTCCTGGCCGACCAGCGTGGAGGCGAACCGCGTGCGGATGCGGTTCGCCAGTTCGCGCGCGCGGGCCGTGTCGTCGGCCGGCAGTGGCGCGGTCGCGACGGGCTGCTGCGGTGCCGCCGGGACCGGTTGCGGGGGAAGATTCGGTTGCATGGGGAATAAAGGCATGCGCCCTACTGTAACCGCTGTGGCTGAGATTACGCCGACGGCAGCGGTCCTGCGATTGCGGTCACGCTGCGCGTGCGTTCTGTTGGCTCGCCTGTCGGCTCGCACGCTGCCTACGAACGGCTCTACCGTTCGCCTGACGGCAGCGGTCCTGCGATTGCGGTCACGCTGCGCGTGCGTTCTGTTGGCTCGCCTGTCGGCTCGCACGCTGCCTACGAACAGCTCTACTGTTCGCTTGACGGCAGCGTCCAATCGACCGGCTCGGCGCCCATGGCGACGAGGGCGGCGTTGGCGCGCGAGAACGGCTTCGATCCGAAGAATCCCCGCGAGGCGGACAGCGGGCTTGGGTGCGGCGATTTGATGATCACCGCGTTCGTCAACAGCGGCTCGAGGCTCTGCGCGTTGCGGCCCCACAGGATCGCCACCAGCGGCTTCGGCTTGCCGTCGGCGTCGGTGCGGGCGTTGAGCGCGCGGATCGCCTCCTCGGTGATCTTCTCCCAGCCCTTGCCCTGATGGCTGTTCGGGCGGCCCACACCCACCGTCAGACATCTGTTGAGCAGCATCACGCCGCGTTCGGTCCACGGGGTCAGATCGCCGTTGGCCGGCATCGGCACGCCGAGATCGTCCACGAGTTCCTTGTAGATGTTGATCAGGCTTTTCGGCAGCGGACGCACGTTCGGCGCCACGCAGAAGCTCAGTCCCACCGGGTGGCCGGGCGTCGGGTAGGGATCCTGTCCGACGATAAGCACCTTGATCGAGTCGAAAGGAATGGTGAAAGCGCGCAGGATGTTGCGGCTCGCCGGCAGGTAGGGCCGCCCGGCGGCCAGTTCGGCGCGCAGAAAGTCGCCCATGCGGTGCACGTCGGGTTCGACCGGCGCGAGCGCCTGCGCCCAACCGGCCTCGACGAGCGCGGATAGCGGTTTGATATGCGATGCGTCCATACGGGCTACTGTAGGCGGACCGTCGGAACGTCGCGGGAACGGGCCGGCGCGGCCGCGTGGCGCGCCCCGGTGCGCGGCTTGGGGCAAGGTGCGGTTAGACTCGTGCATAGTTTGACGGAAGGGCCGATATGACGAAACACGATGTGAACACCTACGATTCGTACGCGCGCGACCTGTTCGACGAGCCGCCGGCCGGTCCGGTCGGCGTGCATCGCGGTCCCCGTTCCGTCGGCGCCCGTGCGTTGCCGTACGTCGTCGTCCTGATCATCGCGCTGGTCGCCGGTGCGCTGGTTTGGAGCCTGATGACCGGCGAGTTCTCGAAGATCACCGGTCTGGGCGGCACCTCCGCGAATACGGCGCAGACCAGCGGCACGTCGTCCGATACGACGAAGGACGATACGGCGACGAACGGCACGTCGTCCGACGACTCGCCGAAGTCTGACGCGACAAACGATGCGTCGTCGGATACGAATGACGATGCGAAGACGAACGGCGACCAGTCCTCCGACTCGACGCAGTCGAACGATCAGTCGAACCAGTCCGATCAGTCGAACGACCAGTCCGATCAGAGCTCGCAGGTCAACAAGGCCACGTCCGTGCGCGTCGTGAACGCGGCCGGCATCAACGGCTACGCGGCGCAGAAGAAGGCGGTGCTCGACGCCGCCGGCTACACCGCCGTGCAGGCGGCGAACCCGACGACCTCCACGCTGCCGACCAGTACCGTCGTGTGGTACCAGAACGAAAGCGACAAGGCTACTGCCGAGGATGTGGCCGCCGCGCTCGGCATCACCGACGTGCAGCAGACCACCGGCCTCGACGTGCCCGTCGTGGTGGTGCTCGTCAACTGACCGGTCGGTCGGTCCGGCGGCCGATCAAGGGCCATATCTTCCCGTTCGCGCAACTATGCGCGCATTCGTCCCGTGCGTCGCTACAATGGTAGAGTCGCAAGGCTGGGGGAGTGCGATTTGTGCTGTGTGTGTTCCCATAATGTCTGCGGCGTTCGAATGTCCAAAGAAAGAATGGTTATGGCACACGGAACCGTGAAGTTCTTCAACGCCGGCAAGGGCTACGGCTTCATCAACCCGGATGATGGTGGCGATGATGTTTTCGTCCATTATTCGGTGATTCAGGCCGATGGCTTCAAGACGTTGGAGGAAGGGGAGAAGGTCGAGTACGAGGCCGAGCATGGCCCCAAGGGCATGCAGGCCACCAGGGTGATCAAGCTGTAGGGATCATCGTCGACATCGAATCCTTGCAAGGCCCCGGACGGAACGCCGTCCGGGGCCTTTTTCATGCCATGAGCGCAATCGCCGCGCACACGGTTGGCACTCGGGGCCCGAGAGTGCTAATCTCCCAATTAGCACTCGGAGGTCGAGAGTGATAACCGGCAGCTGACGGCCGGCGATCGCCCGCGGCTCTCGCAGTGGGAACAACTACCGTGAAGTCATGTGGAGGAATCAACCATGGCAAAGATCATTTCGTACGACGAGGAAGCTCGCCAGGGAATGCTTGCGGGTCTTGACAAGCTCGCCGACACCGTCAAGGTCACGCTGGGCCCGAAGGGCCGCAACGTCGTGCTCGACAAGTCCTATGGCGCGCCGACCATCACCAACGATGGCGTGTCCATCGCCAAGGAGATCGACCTTGAGGATCCGTTCGAGCGCATCGGTGCCGAGCTGGTCAAGGAAGTCGCCAAGAAGACCGACGACGTCGCCGGCGACGGCACCACCACCGCTACCGTGCTGGCGCAGGCCCTCGTGCATGAAGGTCTGAAGAACGTGGCCGCCGGTTCCAACCCGATCGCCCTGCGTCGCGGCATCGAGAAGGCCTCCGACACCATCGTCAAGGAGCTCGTCGCCGCCGCCAAGGACGTCGAGACCAAGGACCAGATCGCCGCGACCGCGACCATCTCCGCCGCGGATCCGGAAGTCGGCGAGAAGATCGCCGAGGCCCTCGACAAGGTCGGCCAGGATGGCGTCGTGACCGTCGAGGACAACAACCGCTTCGGCCTTGACCTCGAGTTCACCGAGGGCATGCGCTTCGACAAGGGCTACATCGCCCCGTACTTCGTCACCAACGCCGAGGACCAGACCGCGGTGCTCGAGGATCCGTACATCCTCCTCACCTCCGGCAAGGTCTCCAGCCAGCAGGATGTCGTGCACATCGCCGAGCTGGTCATGAAGACCGGCAAGCCGCTGCTGATCATCGCCGAGGACGTCGACGGCGAAGCCCTGCCGACCCTCATCCTGAACAACATCCGCGGCACCTTCAAGTCCTGCGCCGTCAAGGCCCCGGGCTTCGGCGACCGCCGCAAGGCCATGCTGCAGGATATGGCCATCCTGACCGGCGCGCAGGTCGTGTCCGACGAGCTGGGCCTCAAGCTCGACTCCGTCGATCTCGACGTGCTCGGCCACGCCAAGAAGGTCATCGTCTCCAAGGACGAGACCACCATCGTGCAGGGCGCAGGCTCCAAGGAGGATATCGACGCCCGCGTGTCCCAGATCCGCGCCGAGATCGAGAACACCGACTCCGACTACGATCGTGAGAAGCTGCAGGAGCGTCTCGCCAAGCTGGCCGGCGGCGTCGCCGTCATCAAGGTCGGTGCCGCCACCGAGGTCGAGGCCAAGGAGCGTAAGCACCGCATCGAGGACGCCGTGCGCAACGCCAAGGCCGCCATCGAGGAAGGCCTGCTGCCGGGTGGTGGCGTGGCCCTCGTTCAGGCTGCCGCCAAGGCCGAGAAGGACGTCAAGCTCGAAGGCGACGAGGCCACCGGTGCCGCGATCGTGTTCCGCGCCATCGAGGCCCCGATCAAGCAGATCGCCGAGAACGCCGGCCTGTCCGGTGACGTGGTCATCGACAAGGTTCGTTCCCTGCCTGACGGCCAGGGCCTGAACGCCGCGACCAACACCTACGAGGATCTGCTGGCCGCCGGTGTCACCGACCCGGTCAAGGTCACCCGTTCCGCGCTGCAGAACGCCGCTTCCATCGCCGGCCTGTTCCTGACCACCGAAGCCGTGGTCGCCAACAAGCCGGAGCCGAAGACCGCCGCTCCGGCCGCCGGCGCCGACATGGGCTACTGATCCGACCTGTCGGATAGCTGAGCCATAGCGCTGAAGAGCACCGACTGGTGCTGAGGGAGACGCCCCCGTAAGGGGTGTCTCCCTTTTTTCGTTGCCGTTTCTTCTTCACCCGTTCCCCTAACGGACATACAGCCGATTTGATGGTGGAAATCGACTGTATGTCCGTTAAGGGAACGGGCGGAGGAGTTGATAGGACTTATGCGTCGTATGATCCGTACCGACTGCGCAACTCCTTCGGTGGTCCTTCCCTCCCAACGGACATACAGCCGATTGATGGGGTCGAATCGGCTGTATGTCCGTTAGGGGTGGGGCGTCCGTGGGGAACGGACGCCCCGTGGGAGGCGGACATTCCCCACCGGAGTGGGGTTTAGCCGGCGAAGAGGCGCGCTGCCTGCGCCTCGGCGTCGGCGTAGACCATCGAGGCCGAGGCCAGCGCACGCTGGATCGATTCGAGCGACGCCTCCATCTGCAGCTGCGCGGCCCGCCATTGTTCGGCGACCGACGCGAACTGTGTCGCGGCGCCGCCGCGCCACACGCTCTGCAGATTGTTGAGGTTCGCGTACATGCCGTTGACGGCCTGCCGGATCGAGGCGACGGATGCGTTGACCGCTGCGGACGAGGACTGGATCTGTTCGGAATCCACTTGATACTGCGGCATGATGTTCTCCTTCCAAGAACGGGTTGTGTGTGATTATGCCGGCGGTCGGACCCTTGGCGAACCCGGCCGCTAATGTGGACGATATGACAAATCGAGCAATCGCAGACGGAAAAACGACCTATGTGGTCGAAAGGTATCGGCACGGCGTGTCGCCAGTATTCGCAGTGCTTGCGCTGATCGTGACGATGATCATGTGCATCGGATTCTCGCCGATCGCGCTGGCCGACGACGCCGCCGGCAGCGATCCGGAGACCACGACGACGGACACGTCCGGCACCACGTCCACGGTCACCGACGACATCACCGACGTCAGCAACCTGCTCGGTTCCGACCTGACCAAGGTCTCCGACGCGATCGTCACCACCAAACAGGAGACCGGCGTCAGCGTGCGTCTCATGTACCTGCCGACCTTCGGCAGCAAGAACAACCCGCAGCAATGGGCCAGCAAGGTGCTCGAGGACATCCACCCCGACCCCAACACCGTGATGCTGGCCGTGGCGTCCGACGACGGCAACCTCGTCGTGGCCGTGTCGTCGAACTCCGATGAGTGGCTCAAGAAGCAGCAGACCGTGGATGACCTGTCGAAGGTCGCCACCGACCCGCTGCTCAAGGACACGCCGGACTGGGCCGGTTCGGCCACGGCGATGATGGACGAGATCGTCAAGCTCAAGAAGACCTCGACCTCGTCGTCCAGCGTGATGATCGGCGTGATCGTGTTCGCCGTCGTCCTGGTCGTCCTGATCGCCGTGATCGTCGCGACGGTGCTGATCAGACGTCGTATCAAGCGCAAGGTGCTGCGGATGGCCGCCGAACGCAAGCGGAAGCCGTCGCCGTCCGCAACCGGCGACGATGCGCGCGGTGCGGCCGGCGACGATATGGCCGGCGATGCGAACGACGACGAACGTCCGCTGACCCGCAAGGAGATCCGCATGCGTCGCAAGGCCGGTATGTGGAAGAACGAGTAGGACAAGCCCAGCCGACATTCAGGAAACCTACAGCAAAGCGCGACATGCTGGGAGACATGAGTAAGCCTATTGAAGCATCGATCGTTGTCGTCGACGACGAGCCCTCCATCCGTGAACTGCTCGTCGCATCCCTGCATTTCGCTGGTTTCGAAGTCGCCACCGCGGCGTCCGGCTCCGAAGCCATCGAAGTCATCGAAAAAACCCAGCCCGACCTCATCGTGCTGGACGTGATGCTCCCGGACATCGACGGCTTCACCGTCACCCGCCGCATCCGTCAGGAAGGCATCACCGCGCCCGTGCTGTTCCTCACCGCGCGTGACGACACGCAGGACAAGGTCATGGGCTTGACCGTCGGCGGCGACGACTACGTCACCAAGCCGTTCAGCCTCGAGGAAGTCGTCGCTCGCATCCGCGCGATCCTGCGCCGCACCCGCGAGCAGGTCGAGGACGATCCGATCATCCGCGTCGGCGATCTCGAGATCAACGAGGATTCGCACGATGTGTCGCGCGCCGGCCAGCCGATCGACCTGAGCCCCACCGAATACAAGTTGCTGCGCTACCTCATGGACAACGAAGGCCGCGTGCTCTCCAAGGCGCAGATCCTCGACCACGTCTGGCAGTATGACTGGGGCGGCGACGCGGCGATCGTCGAATCGTACATCTCGTATCTGCGCAAGAAGGTCGACGGCGTCACCTACACCGACGCGAACGGCGAAACCCGCAAGGTTACGCCGCTTATCGAAACCAAGCGCGGCATCGGCTACATGATCCGCGAACCGAAGACCGCACCCGGCGCATGAGCAGCGGCAACCAGCAACCCACGGGCGGCGCGACCCCGACCGGCACTCCGGCGGGCGCGCCGCAGCCGTCTTCCACCGGACTGCCGCAGCAGGGCACCGTTCCGCCGTTCGCACCGTCATCGGCCACGGCCACGGCCACGGCAGCCGCGCCGCACCGGCCGAACTGGTTCCAGCGCCACGTGCGCCGCCGCATCGACGCGGTTCCGCTGAGCACCAAACTCGTCGCCTGCATCATCGTGCTGCTCACCATCGGTTCGTTCGCACTGTCGTTCTCGATCCGTCAGCTGGTCAGCAACTACCTGCTCGAAAAAATCGATAAGCAGCTCAGCAACCAGAGCGAACTCGTCGTCAACGCGGCGGACATCCTCGCCAAAACCGACCCGAGTCAATCCAGCTTCGGCCTGAACGACTATTACGTGCAGCTGCGCGGTCTCGACTACAAGATCGTGCGCGTGCCGCTCAAACCCACCTCCGCGAACGGGTCGAGCATCGCGCCGGTGCTGCCGGCGGACGGTTCGATGGGATCGGTGGAGCTCGGCGTGCCGTTCACCACCACCGCGGTTGTGACCACCGAAACGCCGGTTTCGCAGAATTCGCAGAACGGCGGCAACAGCAACGGCAACGGTGGCAACAGCCAGAGCAACGATGCGCAGAACAGTCAGAACAACCAAAACGACGGCCAGAACAGCAACGATCAGGATTCGCAGAGCGGCCAGAACAACCAGAACTCGCAGAACGGCCAATCCGGCACACAGGGCCAGACCCACGTCACCGTGACCAAGATCAACTCACCGTGGCGTGTGCTCGTGCTGCCGATCGTCGACAAGGACACGGGCGCGCCCACCGGTTACGCGTTCATCGGCCTGCCGCTCAAGGACGTCGTCGACACCACCAACACGCTTACGCGGTACAGCGCGATGGTCGGCATCGCAGTCGTGCTGCTCGGCGCGGTGATCGGCACGCTGCTCGTGCAGACCACGCTCACGCCGCTCAAGCGCATCGAGAAGACCGCGGCGAAGATCGCGGCCGGCGACCTGAGCCAGCGCGTGCCATCCGCACCCGAAAACACCGAGGTCGGCTCGCTCGCCGCGTCCCTGAACGCCATGCTCACTCGCATCGAGCAAAGCTTCCACGAGCAACAGGAGACCACCGAGAAGATGAAACGGTTCGTCTCCGACGCCAGCCACGAGCTGCGCACGCCGCTCGCCGCCATCCACGGCTACGCGGAACTGTACAAGATGCAGCGTGAGTTCCCAGGGGCCTTGGAGCGTGCCGACGAGTCGATCGAACACATCGAGGCGTCCAGCGCCCGCATGACCGTGCTCGTCGAGGATCTGCTTTCCCTGGCCCGACTTGACGAAGGCCGTGGCATCGACCTGACCCAGCAGGTGCCGCTCACCTCGATCGTGTCCGATGCGGCCGACGACCTGCACGCCCTCGACCCCGAACGCGGCATCCGCGAGGGCTCGCTCGAACTGCGGCATGCGCAGGACGGCTCCGGTTCGCGGTTCGCGTTCGTCGAGGGGACGATGCCGCAGGTCACGCTCACCGGCGATGGTTCGCGGCTGCGGCAGGTCGTCACCAACATCGTCGGCAACATCCACCGCTACACGCCGGCCGACTCGCCGGTCGAGGTGTCGGTGAGCGTGCTGCCCGCGTCGATCAGCCCCGAATCGCTGTCGCGCATGCCCGCCACCGAGGCGTCGATGCGCCATTTGGTCGAGGCCATCGAGGTCGGCCAGTCGATGCAGGTCGGCATGAACTACGCGATCATCCGCTTCGTCGACCACGGCCCCGGCGTGCCCGAGGCGTCGCGCTCGCAGATCTTCGAACGGTTCTACACCGCCGACCCGTCGCGCGCCCGGCTCAAGGGCGGCACCGGCCTCGGCATGGCGATCGCGCAGTCCGTGGTCAAGGCGCACCGCGGGTTCATCTGCGCCACCGGCACCGACGGCGGCGGACTGACCCTCACCGTCGTGCTGCCCATCGCGCCGGTCGAGCCGAGGGTCGCCGCGGCCACGGGCATGGCCGGCACCGTGGGCCCGACGGACGACGCGCGGCGCAAAGGTGCTAAGCCCGACAAGAAAAGCCGCGCGCGCTGAGCAGGGTTTGAGGTAAACTGTATCTTCGGTTTAACGAGCCGGCGGGCATGGGGCCCGTCGGCGAGCGAGGCGAAGAACGAGGTGTGAATACGATGCCCAGTGGACGAGTTCGTTGGTTCGACGCGAACAAGGGATACGGTTTCATCATCAACGATGAAGGCAAGGACGTGTTCCTGCCGGCCGTCGCGTTGCCGGCCGGCGTCACCACGCTGCGCAAGAACGCGAAGGTCGAGTACTCCGTCGTCGACGGTCGCCGCGGGCCGCAGGCCATGGGCGTGACACTCGTGGAGTCCGCGCCGTCGCTGGTCAAGGCCACCCGGCCGAAGCCGGACGACATGGCCGCCATCGTCGAGGATCTCATCAAGCTGCTCGACGCGGCCGGCAACGATCTGCGCCGCCATCACTACCCGTCCGCTGCCGACAGCAGGAAACTGGCCACGCTCATGCGTGCCGTGGCCGACAACTTCGACGTACAGGACTGATATGCCCGAAACGACACTCGACCCAACCGAGATCGCCCAGTCGGTCGCCGTCGCGTCGGCGGACGCCCCCGAACAGGTGGGCGCGTTCGTCACGTCGACGGAACTCGGCGACGGTGTGACCGACTTCCGTTTCGACTGCCTGATGAAAGGCTACGAAGGCTGGCAGTGGTCCGTCACGTTGTTCCATGACGTCGAACTCGACCGGTGGACCGTGGACGAGACCTCGCTGGTGCCCACCGACGCCGCGTTGCGGCCGCCGGCGTGGGTGCCGTGGAAGGACCGGCTGGAGCCGACCGATCTGTCGGTGACCGATTCGATCGGTACGGATCCCGATGATCCGCGCATCGAGGACGGGTTCCGCGAGACGGATGATATCGGCGTTGCTGATGATGGCGCCGTTGACGGGGATGCTGATGGTGCGGCCGTTGCGGTTGATGCCGCTGCGTCGGCTGCTGCGACGTCCGTCGATGCAGCGTCTGTCGATACCGCGTCTGCCGATACGACGACCGCCGTCACGACCGGGAGCGCGACGGCGAACGCCGATGGTACCGTCGGCGACGCACAGGATGGTATGACGACGGCTGGGTCCGTCGCGGATACGGCCGCGTCGCAGTCGGATACTGCTGCGGCCGTGGCCGTTGGCGACGCCGCGGCGACGGATGGCGAGACCGAGGCCCCCGCGACGACATCCGCGCAGGACGTCGAGGACGCGGTCAAGGAATTCGACCTGTCGCGCCGGCATGTGCTCAGCCCGTTGGGTCGTGCGCAGGCCGCCAAGCGCTGGTACGAGGGACAGCACGGCCCGAAGTCGCTGTCCACGAAGACCGCGGACGGCAACGTGTGCGCGAACTGCGGCTTCTTCATCCAGCTCAAGGGCGAACTCAACATGATGTTCGGCGTGTGCGCGAACAAGTGGAGCCCCGACGACGGCCGCGTCGTGTCGGTGGATCACGGCTGCGGCGAGCATTCGGAGATCGATCCGCCGGAGCCGACGCATCTGTGGATCCAGTCCAAGCCCGCCTACGATGATCTGCACATCGACGTGGTGGAGCAGGCGCCGCGCGAGGAGCGTGGGCTGGTCGAACTGATCGAGCGGCTCAACGAGGCCGGCATCAAGGTGGGCAAGGGCGTCATCGTCCTCAAGTCCCAGTTGCCGGAATAGCAACGCCATAACGTAAACATAACGGACATACAGCCAATTCCACCCCGGAAATCGGCTGTATGTCCGTTACGTGTTTATGCATCATGTGTTGATTAGTGCTGCTGCCTGTTTTTCTGCTGTTTGATCGGCATTGCCGATCAACGAATCACGTGTGTCCTGCTTCGTGATGGCCACCTTCCCCTTCAACGGACATACAGCCGATTCCGGGGGTGAAATCGGCTGTATGTCCGTTGAAGGGGAAGGGAGTGGCCGGAGGGAGGAGACGTGGTCGGCCGCTCCACACGAAGAGATGGGGGCGGCGGAAGCCGGTCAGTGGACGACGGTGAGGGTGCACTCGGCGAGGGTGACGAGCTGCTTCGACACCGAGCCGAGGAAGTGCGCGTCGAATCCGGACAGGCCGCGCGACCCCACCACCAGATGGCTGGCGTACCGCGACGCGGCGATCAGCCCCTTGGCCGCGGAGATATGGAACGCATGCGCCTGCACCTCCACGCCGTCGAAGAGCGAATCGTCGTCGCGCATGATCCCGTCCAGCAGTTGCTCGGCGCGTTTCTGCCCCTCGGCGACCGGCGCGACCGCGTTCTCATATCCCGGCACCACGCCCAGATCCTTGAGCTGCCAGCAGAACAGCACATGCAACGGCACGCCATGCACGTGCGCCTCATGCGCGGCGAATTCCAACGCGCGCCGCGACGTCGCCGAACCGTCCACGCCGACGACCACCGGCCGTCCGCCGGAACCCGACTCGGGCCGGGCATACCCCGTCGCCGCATCGCCCGGCGTCAACGCGTTCGCGATCGCGTCCTGCATACTCTCGTCCTCGTCGGTGAAGATGCGCACCACCGTCACCGGCACCGTCGCCTCCTCGGCGAGCGACGCGGAGAACGACCCCGTGAACCAGCGCGCCACACGACCCAACGACCGGCGGCCGACCACGATCTGCTGCGCGTCCTTGCCGATCCGCAGCAACGCCGCCGTACCGGACGCATGCATCGACGTCAGCGTCACGTCGTCGCCGTCCACGTCATCCAAACCGGACACGGCCTCGTCGACCCACGTGCGCAGCCGTTCCGTGATCCGCGCGCGCAGCCGCTCCCAGCCCTCCTCGCTGTCGGGTTCGGAACCCATATCCCACGAACGTGTCCATCCGTACACCGCATTCACGCGCTGCCCGGTCAGCTGCGCCTCACGCAACGCCCAGCGCAACGCGGCGAAGGACTCGTCGGAACCGTCTACGCCGACCACGATGTCGGACGTCGTCATATTGTCAGCCATGATGCCTCCTTTGCGCAACGTGCATAACAACTACGTCCAGCATAACGTTTTGCGTTGCGTCCACAGCGCAATTCGTGGAAGACACGCAATAAACGTCACCGCGAATCGGTAGAGTGTTATGAACTAACAAGAGTGGAAGGACAAGCATGTTCGAACGGTTTACCGACCGTGCCCGTCGCGTCATCGTGTTGGCGCAGGAAGAGGCTCGTGCCCTCCAGCACAACTACATCGGCACCGAGCATCTGCTGCTCGGTCTGATCCGCGAAGGTGAGGGAGTCGCCGCCAAGGCGCTCGCCTCCAAGGGCGTGACCCTGGAGGACACCCGCAAGCAGGTCGAAGAGATGATCGGCAAGGGCAACGCGTCGCCCGGCGGCCACATACCCTTCACGCCGCACGCCAAGCAGGTGCTGGAACTGTCGCTGCGCGAGGCGCTGCAGCTGGGCCACAGCTACATCGGCACCGAGCATATCCTGCTCGGTCTGATCCGCGAGGGCGAAGGCGTGGGCACGCAGGTGCTCATCAAGATGGACGTCGATCTGGGCGAGCTGCGCTCGACGACGATCGATATGATCCGCGGCAATTCCGTGTCCGGCGACGCCCAGAACAAGGGCGATCTCGCGAACGCCGGCGGCGTGCAGGACAAGAGCCGCCAGACCGGCTCCGCGATCCTCGACCAGTTCGGCCGCAACCTGACCGCCGAAGCCGCGGCAGGCAAGCTCGACCCGGTCATCGGCCGTTCCAAGGAAATCGAACGCGTGATGGTCGTGCTGTCTCGTCGCACCAAGAACAACCCGGTGCTGATCGGCGAGCCCGGCGTCGGCAAGACCGCTGTCGTCGAAGGCCTCGCGCAGAAGATCAACGCGGGCGACGTGCCGGAGACGCTGAAAGGTAAGCAGGTCTACTCGCTCGATCTCGGTTCGATGGTGGCCGGCTCGCGCTACCGCGGCGACTTCGAGGAGCGTCTCAAGAAGGTGCTCAAGGAGATCAAGACCCGCGGCGACATCGTGCTGTTCATCGACGAGATCCACACGATCGTCGGCGCCGGCTCGGCCGACGGTGCGCTCGGCGCATCCGATATGCTCAAGCCGATGCTCGCGCGCGGCGAACTGCAGACCATCGGCGCGACCACGACCGACGAATACCGCAAGTACATCGAGAAGGACGCGGCGCTCGAACGCCGCTTCCAGCCGATCCAGGTGCACGAGCCGTCGATCGCGGAGACCATCGAGATCCTCAAGGGCCTGCGTTCGCGCTACGAGAACCACCACAAGGTGACGATCACCGACGGCGCGCTGCAGGCCGCCGCCGAACTGTCGGCGCGCTACATTCAGGACCGTAACCTGCCGGACAAGGCGATCGACCTGATCGACGAGGCCGGCGCGCGTCTGCGCATCAAGCGCCTCACCGCGCCGCCGGAGCTCAAGGATCTCGACAACCGCATCGCCAAGCTCGCCGCCGAAAAGGACGAGGCCATCAAGGGCCAGGACTTCGAGAAGGCCGCCAAGCTGCGCGACAGCCAGGAGAAGCTCGAGACCGAGCGCAAGGACAAGGAGACCGCCTGGAAGCAGGGTGAATCCGATGTCAAGATGGTCGTGGACGAGGACGTGATCGCCGAGGTGATCTCGAACACCACGGGCATCCCGGTGTTCAAGCTCACGCAGGCCGAATCCAAGAAGCTCATGAACATGGAGGCCGAGTTGCACAAGCGCATCATCGGCCAGGACGAGGCCGTGTCGGCGCTGTCGCGTTCGATCCGCCGCGCCCGCGTGGGCTTGAAGGACCCGAAGCGCCCCGCCGGTTCGTTCATCTTCGCCGGTCCGACCGGCGTCGGCAAGACCGAGCTGGCCAAGGCGCTCGCCGAGTTCCTGTTCGATGATGAGGACGCGCTCATCCGCGTGGATATGTCCGAGTTCTCCGAGAAGTACGCCGCGTCGCGTCTGTTCGGCGCGCCCCCGGGATACGTCGGCTACGAGGAGGGTGGCGAGCTCACCGAGAAGGTGCGCCGCAAGCCGTTCTCCGTCGTGCTGTTCGACGAGATCGAGAAGGCGCATCCGGACATCTTCAACACGCTGCTGCAGGTGCTCGACGACGGTCATCTGACCGACGGCCAGGGACGCAAGGTGGACTTCAAGAACACCATCATCATCCTGACCACCAACCTCGGCACGCGCGACATCGCGAAGATGGCGAACACAGGCTTCAACCTCGGCTCCAACACCGAGTCGAGCTACCAGCGCATGAAGGACCAGGTGAGCACGGAGCTCAAGCAGCAGTTCCGCCCCGAGTTCCTCAACCGTCTGGATGACATCATCGTGTTCAAGCAGCTCACCGAGCCGCAGGTGCGCCAGATCGTCGACCTTGACGTCAAGCAGCTCAACGACCGTCTGTTCGACCGCCACATGTCGCTCGAACTGACCGACGCGGCCAAGGACCTGCTCGCGCAGAAGGGCTTCGACCCGCTGCTCGGCGCGCGTCCGCTGCGCCGTGTCATCCAGCGCGACATCGAGGATGCGATCTCCGAGAAGATCCTCCTGGGCGAGCTCAAGGACGGCCAGAAGGTGACCGTCGACGCCGAAGGTGACAACGTGCTGGAGGAGGAGTTCACCTTCAAGGGCGAGGACTTCGAAGAGCCGGCCGCCGCGCAGAGCGACGCGTCAAGTGATGCGCAGCCGGCCGACGGCGCGGAGAATCAGCCTGAGCTGGTCGATGCCGCCGCGTCTGGTGCCGGTACCGGCGACTCTGGCGACGCTCCGTCCGCGGACGGCGACGCCGAGTGATATCGGATCCGTCGATCGTCCGGCCGAGTGAACGACCGATCGCCTGACCGATCGTCCGACCGTCCGTGACAATGGGCCGTGGTTCCACGCGAACCACGGCCCATTGTCGTACAATCGAGACGATTCACACGATCAAGGAGACGATGCGGTCATGACAATCCCGGAAACCAACGACGAGATGCGACGCGACCTCGCGGCGATCGACGAGGTGATCGCGCACGGCCGATATAAGGACGACTGGGCGTCGCTGCAGCAACATCGCACGCCGCAATGGTTCGAGGATGCGAAATTCGGCATCTTCATCCACTGGGGCGTCTATTCGGTGCCCGCGTTCGGCAGCGAATGGTATTCGCGCAACATGTATATTCAGGGGTCGAAGGAATTCGAGCACCATGTGGCGACCTACGGGCCGCAGAAGGAGTTCGGATACAAGGACTTTATCCCGATGTTCACCGCGCCGCGTTTCGACCCGGACGCGTGGGCCGACCTGTTCACGCGCACCGGTGCGCGGTACGTGGTGCCGGTCGCCGAACACCATGATGGCTTCCAGATGTACCGCAGCCGCCTGTCACATTGGAACGCGGCGGAGATGGGGCCGAAACGCGACGTGCTCGGCGAGCTGACGCAGGCGTTCCATGAGCGGGGACTCGTGAACGGTGCGTCGTCGCACCGCGTCGAACACTGGTGGTTCATGGGCCACGGCAAGGAATTCGACAGCGACATCCACGAGCCGTTGCGCCGCGGCGACTTCTACTGGCCGGCTATGCCCGAGCCGGACCACATGGACCAGCACAGCACGCCCGCGCCCACCGCCGAGTTCCTCGAGGACTGGCTGCTGCGCTGCTGCGAGATCGTCGACGAGTACCGGCCGAAGGTGCTGTATTTCGACTGGTGGATCCTGCACGAGGCCGTTCAGCCGTATCTCAAGAAGTTCGCCGCGTACTATTACGACCGCGCGGACGAGTGGGGCGAGGAGGTCACGATCTGCTACAAGCAGGACTCGTTCATGTTCGGCACCGCCACGCCGGACATCGAACGTGGCCAGCTCGCCGACGCCAAGCCGTATCATTGGCAGACCGACACGGCGATCGCGTTGAACTCGTGGTGCTACACCGAGCACAACGAGTATCGCCCTGCCGCCGAGATCCTGCAGGATCTGGTCGACATCGTCTCCAAGAACGGCAATTTGCTGCTCAACGTCGGGCCGAAGGCCGATGGCACGTTCGGCGAGGAGGATCTGGCCGTGCTCACCGCGATCGGCGACTGGCTGCGCGTCAACGGCGAGGCGATCTACGGATCGAAGCCGTGGAAGCGGTTCGGCGAAGGGCCGACGCAGATCATCGAAGGCCAGTTCTCCGACGGCGTGAAGAAGCATTTCACCTCGCGCGACGTGCGGTACACGGTGAACGGCGGCAATCTGTACGCCATCGCCCTGCGGCCGGCCGCCGACGGCGTGTACCGGTTCGAGCGGCTCAAGGAGGGCGATGCCGAACACAACGCCGACTTCCACGGCCTGATCCGCGACATCCACATGCTCGGGGTCGGGAGCGGGGCTGGAGAAGCGCTGGAATGGACCCGCGACGGCACCGCCCTCGAGGTGCATGCGCCGGTCGTCGCCGGCGACGCCCCGGTCATCTTCCGCATCGCCATCGCGTAGGACGTGCCTCTGGCCGTGTGCCCTCGGCTCGCACTGTAATAACGGACATACAGCCGATTTATGGGGTTGAATCGGCTGTATGTCCGTTGGGGTTGCTGCGTCTGCTTGGGAACAGCGTAAGTTGGGGGAGCTTGCTGATTCATTCAGCTATGGCTTGAATGCATCCGCTACTGCCTACGATGGTAAGAATGGGTATCTTCGTATTACGGATATTGACGACAGCACCCGTCAGTTCTCTAAGAATGATTTGACTTCACCTGACGCTGACCTCAGCCGGTGCGGGGATTACCGGTTGTCTGAAGGCGATATTGTTTTTGCCAGAACTGGTGCAAGTGTCGGCAAAACCTATATTTATCAGGCAAAAGACGGCATTGCGTATTTCGCTGGCTTTCTAATTCGTATGAGACTGAAGCCTGATATTGATCCGTGTTTTGTATTCCAGTCAACGCTTGGTGAAACCTATAAGCGTTATGTGAGTATTACTTCACAACGATCCGGACAGCCTGGGGTTAATGCTGAGGAATATGCTGAGTGTCCAGTTTTGATGCCGTTGCTTACCGAGCAGCAGGCCATTGGCCGGTTCTTTTCCCGGCTTGACTCCCTTATCACCCTTCATCAGCGTAAGCAGTATTTACCATTCGTCCGATAGCAGGAAATCGGCGACATGCATGGTGATGATGCCCTCATAATTGCCTTCCGCATATTCGTCGGTGCACAGCACGTATTTCGGATGATTGTCGCGGATGCTTAGCAGCCGTCCGTATTCGCGGTCCCTCGTACTCTGATCGCCTAATGTCTGCGCGATCTGAAGGTACATCACACGATCCTGTTTACTGGCGACGAAATCGATTTCAGCGGTTCCGATTTTACCGATGTACGGCTGCCATCCGCGTCGCAGTAGTTCGACATACACGAGGTTCTCCAGCATGGCGGCGACACTGTCCGGACGGTATCCGAGCACCGCATACCGCAGTGAGGTATCGGCCAGATAGAACTTTTCCTGTGTCTTCAGAATCTCCTTGCCCTCCAGATCATATCTGGAGCAGCGATGGAGAATATAGGCCGATTCGAGTTTCCTCAGGTAGGAATATACGGTTTCCGCGTCAATGGAACGGTTTTGGCTTTTGAGATACTTGGTTATGCCAGCCGCCGAGAATGTTCGCCCGATATTGTCGAAGGTGTACCTCACGATACGTTCCAGTTGGTCGACCTTGCGAATACTGTTACGACGCACGATATCGGTGAAGATCGTCGAATTGTAGATGTCACGGACAATTGCATACACCTGATCGTCCGTGTATGCAGTGAGACAGGTCGCGGGGAAACCGCCGCGACGTATGTAACCACCAAGACGGCGGTGCGTGTCGCCGTCGCCATCTCCCGTTCCATACTCGTCGCAGAATCTCAGATACTCGCGGAACGACAGCGGAAACACGCGGAAGGCGACGTACCGGCCGGTCAGATACGTCGAGATCTCCGATGACATCATCCTTGAATTGGATCCGGTGACATAGATATCGACGCTACTCTCCGACATCAGGGAATTGACGACGCGTTCCCAGCCATCGATTTCCTGCACCTCGTCCAGAAACAGGTAGGCGCGTTCGGAGTCATCCGCATCCGTTGATGGCAGGGCGTCGGACAACTGACGGTACAGTTCCGCCGCACTCCAGCCGTCATATTGCATGGAATCAAAGGAGTATCTGATGATATGCCGCTGATCGATGCCGCGCTCTCTCAGTCGGTCTGCGATCTGTCCCATCAGCGTGGATTTGCCGCAACGGCGGACTCCCGTAAGGATCTTCACCAGCGGAGCGTCGATATAGGGTTCGATCATGGCAAGATAGTCCGGGCGAGGCAAAGTCAGATGGGACATAACGGCACAGCCCTTTCTTTCATCGTGTCAATATTACCGATCATAATCCGGTATAGTTATCGTCTTGGGTTACTTTTCCGATTATAACCCAATAAATTTTCCCTATCGCCATTTTTCTTGGGTCGTAACCCAATTTTAGACGAGATATTTCATACCAACAAAGGACTCACCATGGTCGAAACCAAACAAGAGACGCTATTCTGCGACTACTACGCGCAATGGGTCAACGTCTACAAGGAAGGCGCGATCCGCGATGTGACGATGAAGAAGTACCGGATTACGCAAGCGTGGCTCGCCAAGCTTATTCCCGATCTCAAGCTGTCCGATTTTGACCGTGTTAGTTACCAGAAACTCATCAATGGCTACGCCGAATATCACGAACGACAAACGACCATGGATTTCCATCATCAACTGAAAGGAGCCATTCTCGATGCCGTTGACGAGGGATTCATCCAGCGCGATCCAACCCGCAAGGTCATCATCAAAGGGAGGCAACCACGGCAGAAGAAACAGAAGTATCTCAACCAGTTCGAACTGCATGCGATTCTTGCCGATTTGTCGCTTGGCACTGAACCCAGCTGGGACTGGCTGATACTGCTGATCGCGAAAACCGGGTTACGTTTTTCGGAAGCATTGGGTCTGACGCCGGACGACTTCGACTTCGTGCATCAGACGCTTTCCGTGAACAAGACATGGGACTATAAGAACGGCGGAGGATTCGTACCGACGAAAAACGCCTCCTCCGTCCGCAAAGTGCAACTCGACTGGCAACTTATCATGCAGCTTTCCGCACTGTTGAAAGAATTGCCCGAAGACGAGCCGATCTTCGCAAAAGGCAAAGTCTACAATTCAACGGCGAACAACATTTTGGCCAGGCATTGCAAGCAGGTCGGAGTGCCGGTGATATCGATTCATGGACTTCGGCATACCCATGCATCGTTACTGCTGTTTGCGGGAGTATCGATAGCCAGCGTTTCCAAACGACTCGGCCATGCGAGTATGAATACCACGCAGGACACGTATCTGCATGTCATTCGCGAGCTGGAGAACAAGGACGTTGACATTGTGATGAGAGCACTATCAACGCTGATGTGAGTCGAACGGTTGCAGCGTAAGTGTCGCACGTTGCGATGCTTACGCTGATGAAGGGTGATGAGGGAATCGAGCCGCGAGAAGAACCGGCCGATGGCCTGCTGCTCGGCGGGCGATGATGGTACCGACAAAACCGTATCGAAAAAATCATCTGGCGCTATATTCAGCAAACCATGATTTCGCGCGCCCTCCGCAGCGATCATCTGAACTGCCTTATGCCAGCGGTTTGTCTCGTAATACGTCACGAGATAATCGGGATCAGCTCCAGACAGCTCAAAACAAATGTAAAGCGTGGAAACACAACCCTTTTCATACCGAGTTAAACGCTTGATTGCACCCCACGGACTGTCCGAGGACGTGCTTTTGTTATAGGCGAACTCACCTTTTTGCAAGAGGAAATACCCGCTCATATCCTTACTTGCAACTTGATTATTGAAGAAGAGTCTTTGGTCAATCAGGCCATACTGGGCCGATATAGTCAGTGGTAAATCAGACTCGTTATTCTCATTCTTGCGAGTCACACGCTGCGCAATATCCCCTAACTTACGCTGTTCCCAAGCGGGCGTATAATGAATGCATTTGTATTGCAGTTTGAAAGTGCGGCGAGGCGATGACTTATTCAAACCTCATAGAAAAGGGTGCTGGTGAAACCGAGATACGAGCGTACCTCGTCGACGGTGATACGGTTCCTGTCACCATGCGTATTCCGGCAAATCTTCGGGATTCCGCAAAAGAAGCCGCAGCGCTTCGTGGCATGAGTTTCTCGGCCTTCGTGAGAACCTGCATCATCAATGAGCTGGTCAAGGATGGCGAGCGATGATTCGTCTCACCACCATGACCATGCAGCTTATCGACAATGATCCGGACGGCATTCGCATTTGTCGTGTGGAAGGTGAATCGTTGGTCACCATCGTGGTTCCAAGAGATAAGTTGGCCGAGGCGAAGAAACTGCCGAATGTACCGGAACGGGGCGTGTATTACCTGTTGGATGAGGATCATGGTGTGCTTGGCCGCGTGTATGCCGGGCAGACCACGCAGGGGCTTGCCCGTCTTGAAGACCATAAGGCCAAGAAGGAGTTCTGGAACAAGGCCGTCATGTTCCTTGACGGCGACATCAACATCGACAGGGATGTGTTGGACGCCCTTGAGGCGAAGGCGATTGACTTTGTCCAGCGAAACGGCTCATACGAGACGGATAATACGTACCTTCCCAGTCCGCATGTGAACCCGTATAAAGAGCAACGGGTCGAGGAGCTGCATGAGAACATGCTGTTTCGCATGAAAGTCCTCGGTTATGACCTCAATCGTTCGGAAACCGCGGCGCATGTGAGCGAAGGATTCCACACCAAGAAGAACGGAATCTCGGCAACCGGGAAATACGATAAGGCAACCGGGCGGTTTACCGTCCTTGCCGGTTCCGAGGTTGAACTGGGACGCGGCATTATCAAGAACCGGGGAGCCATCGCCGCCCGAGAGCAGCTCTTTGGTAGTCAACACGGCAAGGCGAAGCTTGACCATGACGTGACCTTCGCCAGCCCGTCCACGGCCGCCGTGTTCGTTCTCGGTGGTAGCCAAAATGGCTGGACCGAATGGGTGAACGATCAAGGCAAGACGCTCGATGAAGTGTACAGGAACAAGGAGCACATGAATGAATAAGCAACAGCTCGCCGCGAGGATTTGGGAATCGGCCAATCGGATGAGGTCGAAGATCGAGGCGAACGAGTACAAGGATTACATTCTCGGCTTCATCTTCTACAAGTTCCTCTCAGAAACGTTGGTGGCGCGGCTGCATGAGGACGATTGGACCGACGAAGACCTGCCCGCGCTGGTCGAGGATGATGTCGAAACTGTGGAGGATGTGCGCCAGCTGTGCGGCTATTTCATCTCCTACGACAACCTGTTCTCCACATGGATCGCCTCGGGCTCCGACTTCACCATTGCCGATGTGCGCGAGGCGCTGTCGGCATTCGAGCGCAACATCAACCCGGCGCACCGGCGTGTGTTCGCCGGTATTTTCGAGACGCTCCAGACCGGCCTGTCGAAGCTCGGCACCGACGAGCGCAGCCGTTCCAAGGCCGCCCGCGACCTGATCTACCTCATCAAGGACATTCCGATGGACAGCCGCGAGGGCTACGACACCCTCGGCTACATCTACGAATATCTGATCGACAAGTTCGCCTCCAACGCGGGCAAGAAGGCCGGCGAATTCTACACGCCGAGCGAGGTCTCCCAGCTGATGAGCGAGATCATCGCATGGCATCTGCAAGGTCGCGACGAGATCGAGATCTACGACCCCACGTCCGGTTCCGGCTCGCTGCTCATTCACATCGGTCAGTCCGTCGCCCGTCGCAACGGAAATCCGAACGGCATCAAATACTACGCGCAGGAACTCAAGGAGAACACGTACAACCTCACGCGTATGAACCTGGTGATGCGCGGCATCCTGCCCAGCAACATCTTCGCCCGCAACGGAGACACGCTCAAAGCCGACTGGCCGTGGTTCGATTCCGATGAGACTCGCGACGAAACCTATACGCCGCTGTTCGTGGATGCGGTCGTCTCGAACCCGCCGTATTCGCTCAGTTGGGAACCACCGGCGCCCGGCGAGGACGTCCGCTTCGAATACGGCATCGCACCCAAGTCCAAGGCCGATTACGCGTTCCTGCTGCACGACCTGTACCATCTGCGTGACGACGGCATGATGTGCATCGTCCTGCCACACGGCGTGCTGTTCCGCGGGGGAGAGGAAGGCGCGATCCGCAAGAATCTTGTGGAGCATCACCATATTCAGGCCATCATCGGTCTGCCGGCGAACATCTTCTTCGGCACCGGCATCCCCACCATCGTGATGGTGCTGCGCAAGCATCGCGACGACGACCATGTGCTCATCGTAGACGCGTCCAAAGGATTCGCGAAGGACGGCAAGAACAACCGGCTTCGCGCGTGCGACATCCGACGCATCGTGGACGCGGTGACCGGCTCGAAGACGGTCGACAAGTTCAGCCGTCTGGTGAGTATCGACGAGATTCGCGCGAACGACTACAACCTCAACATTCCTCGCTACGTGGATTCGTCCGAACCCGCCGAGCAGTGGGACATCTACGCCACGATGTTCGGCGGCGTGCCGGCGCAGGAGATCGATGCGCTGCACCGGTACTGGGACGTGTTCCCAAGCCTCAAGTCGCAGCTGTTCGCCATGAAAGATGGTCACATCGCGCGAGTGAACGGCGGCTCGGTGAAGGATACGGTGTATGGTAACGCCGAAGTGCAACAGTACGTCGAACAGTACAAGCAGCGTTTCGCCGATTATCGTGCGTTCCTGAACGGCGAGCTGATCGACGGATACGCCGACGTGGATATCGCCAGCAAACCGGAGCAACTGGCCGACGATCTGTTCCGTCGTCTGCATGACGTGCCGTTGGTGGACGCGTACGCCGCATATCAGGTGTTCGTGGACGGCTGGAAGACGATCTCCGACGACTTGGAAACGTTGCATAACGAG
Organism: Bifidobacterium ramosum; assembly: GCF_009299505.1. Lineage (GTDB taxonomy): Bacteria > Actinomycetota > Actinomycetes > Actinomycetales > Bifidobacteriaceae > Bifidobacterium > Bifidobacterium ramosum. The sequence continues at coordinate 178,551 of NZ_WBSM01000006.1, forward strand.
GGATTCGACGCGGTGCGCAAGGTCGACGCGAACATGACCGTCAAGAAGAAGGGCGGCAAGGACGTCGAAGTACAGGACGGCTGGCGAGGCCATATTCTGCCGTTCAAGCTCGTGCAGGAACGTCTGATGACGGCCGATCTGGCCGAAATCGATGCGCAGGAGCGCCGTCTGAACGAGATCAGACAGGAGCTGAACGATCTGCTGGAGAACGTGGACGAGGACGACAAGAGCTCGGATGCGATCAACGAGGATGGCGACGCATTCGTGCCGGCCGAAGTGAAGAAGGCCGCCAAGTCGATCGGCAAGCATCCCGACACTGAGTTCGACCGTACGATCGTGGCCGCGAACCGGCTGATCGACGAGGAAAAAACGGTCAAGAAGACCATCAAGGAACTCAACGCCGCGCTCGAAGACAAGACCGCGACGGTTATCGAGCACCTGACCGACGAACAGACGGCTGAACTGCTGAGCGCCAAGTGGGTCGAGCCGTTGCAGAGCAAACTCGAAACGCTGCCCACCGCCGTGCTCGACGAACTCGTGGCGAAGGTCACGGCCTTGGACGAGAAGTACGCGACCACGTACGCCGACGTGTGCGGTCAGATTCATGACGCCGAGCGCGAACTTGGTTCGATGCTTGACCAGCTGACCGGCGACGAATTCGACATGGCCGGCATCGCCGAACTCAAGGCCCTGTTGGGAGGTGAGTGAGATGGCTGATTCGAACGTACCTTCGATTCGTTTTCAGGGTTTTACTGACCCTTGGGAACAGCGTAAGTTGGGGGATTGCGGAACGACATATTCGGGGTTGTCGGGCAAGACGAAGGAAGATTTCGGACATGGCGAGGCGCGATTTGTTCCTTACACGAATGTATTTGATAACCCGGTTGCGGATGCAGATCGTCTAGAGGCAATCGAGATCGACCATCGTCAGAACGAGGTCAGACGAGGTGATGCCTTGTTTACGGTGTCTTCAGAGACACCCGAGGAAGTCGGCATGTCTTCTGTTTGGCCTGTCAATAAGCCGAATGTCTACTTGAACAGCTTCTGTTTCGGTTATAGACAAAATGGCACTTTTGATTCAGAATACTTGGCGTATATGTTGAGATCGTCCGAGGTCAGGGCGCAGATGACGTTGCTGGCGCAAGGCATTTCGCGGTTCAACATATCAAAGAGCAAGGTGATGGAGCTGTCTGTTCCAACTCCCGGTTTGGCCGAGCAGCAGGCCATCGGCCGGTTCTTCTCGCGGCTTGATGCCCTCATCACCCTTCATCAGCGTAAGTATGACAAGTTGGTTGTGCTGAAGAAGTCGATGCTCGAACAGATGTTCCCTCGAGAGGGTGAGTCGGTGCCGCGTATTCGTTTCTCCGGTTTTACTGACCCTTGGGAACAGCGTAAGTTGGGAGAGCTGTACGAGAACCGAGATGAGCGGGGTAACGATGATCTCCAAATTCTGTCCGTCTCGATCTATGGCGGTGTCTCCGATGGTTCTCTAACCTCGGACGAACTCGGCAAGAATGTGAGAAGAAGCGAGGACAAGTCTCTTTACAAGAAGGTCGAATCCGGCGATATAGTACTCAACATGATGCGTGCATGGCAGGGAGCCATCGGAACCGCATCAGTCAAAGGAATGGTAAGTCCTGCATATATTGTTGCGAAGCCGCTGTCACCACAGGATCAGAGGTTTTTCGATGTGCTGTTGAGACGGCACAGCATAGTAAACCAGATGAACGATCTGTCTTATGGCGTCACGGATTTTCGCAAACGTCTTTACTGGGATTCGTTTGTTCGTGTGACAGTAGATTGTCCGTCGCTCGCCGAGCAGCAGGCCATCGGCCGGTTCTTCTCGCGGCTCGACGCCCTCATCACCCTTCATCAGCGTAAGTTGGCATTGCTGCAGAATATCAAGAAATCCTTGCTCGATAAGATGTTCGTTTAGGAATCGGAGGAATCATGGATCGCAAACGCATCATGGAAGAGGCCATCCATTCCGGCGAAATGGAAGGTGCCTACGTCTCCGCCGAGTTCCGGCGTGATGCCGAACAGTATGTCGACGGCGACTTCACCATCGAGGAGCTTATGACCAGAACCAAACGCCGTTGGAAGGTCGGCAAGCACGAGCCGAAAGCCGCCGCTCATGCCTGACCGGTTCGTCGACCCGTATGTCGATCGGCGGACCGGCATACTGTGCAATCTGGTCGGCGCGACGACCTACGACGAACTGCAGAACGCCGAAGGCGAATTCGTCGCACTGCGCATGAACGAGTTCTTCACCAGACCGATTCCGCCTATGAGCGGATCGTTGGACGATTTCCGTATGCTGCATCGCATCCTGTTCCAGGACATCTATGACTGGGCAGGTGAGATCCGCACCGTGGAGATTCGCAAAAATGTCGAGGGCGCCGAATTCTTCCTGCCGTCGACGAACATCGCCATGGGCGTCGGCTGGGCGCGGGGAGAACTGCGGAAAGACAACATGCTCGTCGGCCTTGACTTGCCACGGTTTGCGCAACGGCTGGCCTACCACTACGACAACTACAATTTCATCCACCCGTTCCGTGAAGGCAACGGCCGTGTGCAACGCCTGTTCTGGACACTGTTCTGTCACGATGCCGGATACGATCTCGACTGGCGTCTCGTCAGCGGCGAGGAGAACGACGAAGCCAGCAGACTCGCGGCGGAAGACCAGAACTACACGATGCTGGAAGCGATATTCCGGCGTATCGCGTCGCCATGCGATCCCGCCGTGCCGATCGGCAACGAATCGCTGGCCGCAGGTCATCTGCGCACCGACGCGCAATAAGCAACACGAAGAAGGAATCGATCATGATCTTCGACAACGAAGCTGATTTCGAGGGGAACGTCATCACCGTGCTGCAACAGCATGGCTGGAAGGACGGCGTGCTCAAGTATCCGACCGAACATGATCTGCTCGAGAACTGGAAATCCATCCTCTACCGCAACAACTGCGGCATCGACCAGCTCGGCCAATATCCGCTCACCGACGGCGAGATGGCGCAGATCATCGAACAGATCGAAACATTGCGCACGCCGCTCGCGCTCAACTCGTTCGTCAACGGCCGCACCGTCTCCATCAAACGCGACAACAAAGAAGACGAAGCGCACTTCGGCAAGGAAATCAGCCTCTACATCTACGACCGGCAGGAGATCGCCGGCGGCAAAAGCACATACCAGATCGCGCAGCAGCCGGTCTATCCGGCCAGGAACGCGATGCTCCACTCACGCCGTGGCGACCTTATGCTGCTCATCAACGGCATGCCGCTCATCCATATCGAATTGAAACGCAGCGGCGTACCCGTCAGCCAGGCGACCAATCAGATCGAGAAATACGCGCACGAAGGCGTGTTCGCCGGGCTGTTCCGACTCGTGCAGGTATTCGTCGCCATGAACCCCGACGAAGCCGTGTACTTCGCCAATCCGGGCGCGGATCGGTTCAACCCGAGCTACTACTTCCACTGGGCCGACTGGAACAACGAGCCCATCTGCGGAGGCAAACACCCCGGCGACGACGAATGGAAACGGTTCTGCGCGAAACTCCTGTCCATTCCGATGGCACACCAGCTCATCGGCTTCTACACCGTGGCCGACTCGGCAGACGGATGCCTGAAAGTGTTGCGCAGCTACCAGTACTACGCCGCATCCGCTATCTCCGACGCGGTACGCAAGTGCGACTGGGACGCCCGCCCCGCCGTGCCCGGGCGGCCGGGAGGCTACGTATGGCACACCACCGGCTCAGGCAAAACCATGACCAGCTTCAAGTCGGCGCAACTCATCGCCGACTCCAAAGACGCCGACAAAGTCGTCTTCCTCATGGACCGCATCGAACTCGGCACACAGTCGCTCAAGGAATACCAGTCCTTCGCCGACAACGAGGACGATGTGCAGGGCACCGAAAATACGGGCGTGCTGCGCGACAAACTCTCCAGCGACGATCCCAAAGACACGCTCATCGTCACGTCCATCCAGAAAATGAGCAACGTGAAACTCGGCGAACGCGGCGTCACGCAAGCCGAACTCGACCGTCTCGCCGCCAAACGCGTCGTATTCATCGTCGACGAATGTCACCGCTCCACGTTCGGCGACATGCTGCAGGACATCCGACGATCGTTCCCAAACGCGATGTTCTTCGGCTTCACCGGAACGCCGATCCTCGACGAGAACCAGAAGAAGCACTCCACCACCGCGATGATCTTCGGCGGCTGCCTGCACCGATACAGCATCGCCGACGGCATCCGCGACCACAACGTACTCGGCTTCGACCCGACCATGGTCACCACCTACAAGGACGCCGACGTACGGCTCGCCGTCGCGCTGCACCAGGCGAAAGCCGCGACCGTGGAGGAAGCGCTCGCCGACCCGGACAAGGCCGACGTGTATGAGCATTACATGGACAAGACGCAAATGCCCATGGCGTCGGCGGTTGATGCCGACGGCAGCCGCGGTCCCAGCATCGAAGGATGCTTCGGAACCGGCGAATACGGCATCGGCAAACCGCATGCCGGCATGGTCGTCAAGGACATCCTCGAACAGTTCCCCGTGCTCAGCCACGGCAGCAAATTCCATGCCATGCTCGCCACCAGCTCCATCCCCGAAGCGATCAACTACTATCGCCTGTTCAAACAGCAGGCTCCGCAACTGCGCGTCACCGCCCTGTTCGACCCGAACATCGACAACAACGCCGGGGCGAGCGTCAAAGGCGATGCGCTCGCCGAAATCATGACCGACTACAACACGACGTACGGCAAGCATTTCGGCATCGTGGACTGGCCGGCGATGAAAAAGGACATCTCCTCGCGACTGTCGCACAAAGCCCCCTACGGCACCATTGATGCGAACCGTGACGCGCGGCTCGACCTGCTCATCGTCGTCGACCAGATGCTCACCGGCTTCGACTCGAAATGGGTCAACACGCTCTACCTTGACAAGATCATCGAATACGAGAGCATCATCCAGGCCTTCAGCCGCACCAACCGACTGTTCGGCCCCGACAAGCCGTTCGGCACGATCCGCTACTATCGCAAGCCGCACACCATGCGCGAGAACATCAAAGCCGCGGTCAAACTGTATTCCGGCGACCGACCGCTCGACCTGTTCGTGCAGAAACTTCCCGAGAACGTCAAGACCATGGACGAGCGGCTCTCGGATATCCGCGACGTCTTCGCGTCGTCCGGCGTGGGCGACCTTGCGCGGCTGCCGGAATCGGTGGAGGCGAAACGCAAGTTCGCCAAGGAGTTCGTGGAACTCAACAAGGCGCTCGAAGCGGCCAAAATCCAAGGATTCACGTGGGACAAGCCGACCTTCGAATGTGTGGACGAAGACGGCGAAACCACCGTGGTCCAACCGCAGATCGACGAACGCACATATCTGATCCTCGCGCAACGATACAAGGAACTGTTCGACGACAGCGACGACGAGGACGGGGATGATTCAGGCTCCGAGAATACGGAAGCACCGTATGAGCTGGAAGGCTACCTCACCGAGATCGACACCGGACTCATCGACACTGATTACATGAACGCCAACTTCGACAAGTGGCTCAAGGCGTTGCACGAGGACAACGGCGAACTGGCTGCCGCATCCCGGGAACTGCACCGTTCGTTCGCCGCATTGTCGGCCAACGATCAACGGCTCGCCGAACTGTTCCTGCACGACGTGGAACGCGGCGACGTGCACCCCGAACCCGGCATGACGTTGCGTGACTACATCACCCAGTACGCAAGACGGGAGAAGGACGAACAAGTCGACAAACTTGTGGACCGTACCGGCGTCGACCGGTCGCTGCTGGAAGAACTGCTCATGCAGCACATTACCGAAACGACGCTCAACGGGTACGGACGGTTCGACGAGCTGTTCAATTCCGTCGATAAGAAGCGCGCAAAGGCCTCTCTTGAAGCGATGCGACACACGACCATGGCGCAACGCAATGTAAATCGTGAAGTGCGCCGCATACTGACCCGGTTCGTGCTCGACGGCGGATACGACATCGACGCGGATGGGGAGGAGTGAGCAGGGGGCGGACGGGGTCCAGTGCGGAGATTGCCGGCGAGGGTAGGCGCCGGCGGTTCGGACAAATGGGGTCGTTTCGGTGTTTTTTCTGGCGCATCTCCTCTCTAACGGACATCCAGCCGTTTCGATACCCGAATCGGCTGGTTGTCCGTTGAGGAGCGGGGCCGTGTATTGTTGGGTTCCCTCTCCGGCATAGTTTTCTCTTCTAACGGACATACAGCCGATTTACCCAGGGAAATCGGCTGGTTGTCCGTTTGAGGGGCGGGGATGGGGCGTGGAGTAGACCGAAGCGGGAAGGCGGGAAAGAGGAGAGGCGGATACGCCGCCAATCATCCCTGAGACGGATTGCCTGTCATGCGCATGATGACGCATGCTGTGTCGTGGCCGGGCTGCCGGTAGAGTGAGAAGACGGTACGACGGTACGACTTGAGTCAGTGCGATCAAGAAGGGATGCATCAATGGCGATAATCGAAGGGGAACCGCGCCCGATGATCGAAGTGAGGAACCTGCGCAAGGAATACCCGGTCGTCGACGAAACGGTGGTCGCGCTCGAGCGCATCAACCTCACCATCCCACGCGGTCAGATCTGCTGCATCTACGGCGAATCCGGCTCCGGCAAATCCACATTGCTCAACCAGCTCGCCGGTATGGAGAAGCCGACGCGCGGCGGCGTGCGCATCGGCGGCGTGGTCGTCTCCCGGCTTGACGAACGCGAGCTCGCGGCGTTCCGGCAGCGGCATCTCGGCTTCGTCTTCCAGTCGTACAACCTGCTGCCGAACCTCAACGCGATCGAAAACGTGGCCATGCCGCTCATGTTCCGTGGCGTCCCCAAATCGCAGCGCGAACGGATCGCCAAAGGCATCCTCAAACGCGTCGGTCTGGGCAAGCGCATGACCCACTATCCGACGCAGATGTCCGGCGGTCAGCAGCAGCGCGTCGGCATCGCGCGCGCGTTCGTCGCGCATCCCGAGGTCGTATTCGCCGACGAGCCGACCGGCAACCTCGACTCGAAAACGAAAGTCGACGTGATGGAGATGATCGTCGCGTTCGCCCGCGATTTCAACCAGACGATCGTGCTCGTCACGCACGACGACAATATGGCTCAGTATGCGGACCGCATCGTCACGTTGCTCGACGGACGGATCGTCAGCGACCGGCTGACGCACTGACGATCGCACTGACCTGACCCACGCATCCCACCATCCATCAGTATCAGGAAGGGAATCCATGAAGAACCGAGAGAAGAGTCTGATCGGCATGTTCGTCGCGCTGCTGGCCGTGCCGGCGATGCTGCTGACCTGCGCGACGCCGCCCGCGTTCGCCACGGCCGCCGACGAGGAGACCGGTACGTCGCGGACCATACGCACCGCCGGCGCGACCGCCGGCAAGTCCAGTAACGACAAGGCGGCAGCCGGCAAGTCCGGCGGCGTATCGGACGGCGCCGTCACGCCGGTCGTCGACGGTTCCGATACGGACGGCGCCGGCACGTCGGACGGCGCCGGCAACGGCAACGACACTGCGACCGTGGCCGGTCCCGTGCCGAACATCATCATCACGAACTTCTCGTACGGCGACAAGTCGGTGCCGGCCGGCAGCAACTTCACGTTGTCGTTCACCTTCCAGAACATGGGCAAGGTCGCGGTCGACAACCTGGTCGTTACCGTGGACGGCGGCGACAGCCTGGCGATCTCCGGTGGCACCAACACGTTTTACTTCGACGCGCTCGGCGCCGGCTGGGCGATGACGCAGAGCGTGCCGATGCAGGCCCTGCCGAGCGCCGCGTCCGGCGCGCAGGGCGTCTCCGTCGGCTTCAAATACGAGTACGTGGACGGCGGCGCGCGCAGCTCCAACAGCTCCGACATCAAGATCTCCGTGCCCGTCTCGCAACCCGACCGCTTCGAACTCAACGATCCGGTCCTGCCCGACGGCGGCGCGACGGTCGGCTCGGAGACCACCATCACGATGAACTACGTGAACAAGGGCAAGGGTGACATCGCCAACGTCGAGGCCAGTATCGAAGGCGAGGGGCTGCAGGCCACGAACGCCAAGCAGTATGTGGGCAACGTGGCGTCCGGCGCGACCGGTTCGATCGGCTTCGCGTTCACGCCGACCCAGTCCGGCGACATCAGCGCCACGCTGCGCGTCACGTACGAGGATCCGGACGGCAACACGCAGAAGAAGGAGTTTCCGGTGACCGTCACAGCGTCCGACGCCGCGCCGATGGATCCGGACGACGGCGGCATGGTCGTGCCGGACGACACGACGCAGCAGGGCGTGCCCGGCTGGGTGTGGGCCGTGGTCGCTGTGGTCGTGGTCGCGGGCGTGATCACGACGGTCATGCTGGTGCGCCGCCGCAGGAGGAAGGCGAAGCAGACCGACATCGACGAGGAGTGGGACGACTGGACCGGCGGCGCGGCCGGTGCACATGACGCGCATGACGCGGCGTCCGGCAAATCGTCGACCGATACGGCGGATCTGCCCGTGGTGGGTACCGCGGCCGCGACCGGCGATGCCGTGACCGCACCGACCGCAACGATCGTCGGCGAGGGCCGCGCATGAGGTTCGCCGACATCCTGCACCTGTGCAGCCAGAACCTGTGGCGGCGCAAATCGCGTACGATCCTGACTGTACTTGGCGTGATCGTCGGCTGCTGCTCGATCGTCACGATGGTCTCGATCGGCTCCGGCATCAACGAGATGAACGAGCAGTCGCTCAAGCAGATGGGCGATCTGACCATCATCAACGTGTACAAGCAGGGCAACTACGACGGCGCCGGTACGTCGGACTCGACCGGTGCTGGGCAGACGGAGGCCAAGCTCGACGACAAGGCCATCGCATCGTTCACGCAGATCCCCGGCGTCGAGGGTGCGACCGCGCAGATGTCGCTCAATTACACGGTCACCATGACCGCCGACAACGGCCGGTACGTCGCCACCTACGGCGACATCCAGGCCATCGACATGTCGCAGCTCGACAACATGGGCTACAAGCTCACCGACGGCACAGCCCCCACCAAAGACGGGGAGATCCTCGCCGGGCAGTACCTCGCCTACCAGTTCTACGACAGGTTCCGACCCGAAGGCTCCAACATGCGCTACCAGCCGCAGGACGCGGGCGACGGCACATACTGGACATGCGATGCGACCGGCAACTGCTCGCAGGTGCCCGCCGACCAGCTCGGCGAGGAATCCAAGCCGTTCTTCGACCCGATGAAGACGGAGATCACGCTGACCATCCAGACGGGTGACGACTCGTCGAACGGCGGCGGCGTGACGATGGGCATGGGCTATTCGAGCGGGGCGACCGACATGGGCGGCACCGGTTCGGGCACGGGTTCGGCCGGCACGACCGGTGCCAACGGCGCGAACGGCTCCGGCAACACGTTCAGGCTGCGTGCCACCGGCGTGCTCAAGGAGGACTACAACAAGGGCTCCGCGACCTCGTCGGGCGTGCTCATGGACATCAGTCAGCTCAAGGCCATGCTTGCCAAAGTCGATCAGTCCGCGGCGAAGACCGTCACTTACGAGCAGGCGCTCGTCAAGGTCGCCGACATCACGCAGGTGAGCGACGTCGAACAGCAAATCAGGGACATGGGCTTCTCCACGTCGTCGTACGAGGAGATTCGCAAGCAGATGGAGGAGCAGTCGCGCGGCATCCAGCTCGCGCTCGGAGGCATCGGCGCGGTGTCGTTGCTCGTCGCGGCCATCGGCATCACCAACACGATGGTCATGTCCGTGACCGAACGCACGCGTGAGATCGGCATCATGAAGGCGCTCGGTTGCACTGTGCGCGACATCCGCGTCATGTTCCTCGGCGAGGCGGGATTCATCGGTCTGCTGGGCGGCGTGGCTGGCTGCCTGATCAGCGCGGTGATCTCTCTCGGCATCAACCTCGTGTACCTGGGCGGGCCGGGGGAGGGCGGCGAGAACATATGGCATGCGATCGTCGGCGGCGACGGGGTGACGCGGCTGTCGGTGATTCCGTGGTGGCTGTTCGTGTTCGCGATCCTGTTCTCCACGCTGATCGGCCTGGTGTCCGGATTCCAGCCGGCCAACAAGGCCGTGCGCATCCCCGCGCTCGACGCGATCAAAAACGAGCAGTAGGCGCGTTCTTGCGACTGACGATCGCAACGGACATACAGCCGAAAACGGGGTACAAATCGGCTGTATGTCCGTTGAGGAAGGGGAGCCGGTGTCGTTTGGTTGGGGTGCGGTTGCGGCGGTGCTTCCGATGGTGATCGTCTTGTCACGGCCGTTGCGAGCATGCCTTACTCTCTGACGGACATACAGCCGAAAACGGGGTGCGAATCGGCTGTATGTCCGCCAGAGAGTAAGACAGTCCCTGTGAGTGGCGTCCGACGAAGACATCGTGCTTCCTCTCCCTCTCACTCAACGGACATACAGCCGATTCAGCATGCGATTTCGGCTGTATGTCCGTTGAGTGAGAGGGAGAGGAAGCACGATGTATGTTACGGGCGGGAGCGGAGAAGGTCGACCGACGTGGTTACGCGAGGGCGCGGCGGATGCGGGCGACGATGGCGTCGACGGTCAGACCGTAGCGTTCGTTGAGCCCGGCGAGCGGCACTCGATCGGTGAACTCCTTGGCCGCGCCCACGTTGATCACGCGGACGGTGCGCGCGAACCGCGCGTCGTTCGCATACCACGTGGTGATCTTCTCGCCCCAGCCGCCCTCGAGCTGCCCGTCCTCCAACGTGACGATGAGCTCGTGGCTGTCGGCCAGCGCGGCCAACGTATCGCCGTCCATCGTCGAGAACTGCAGCGGATCGACCAACGTCGCGTCGATCGCGGACTCCGCGGCATCATCCGCAACGTCGTCAGCCTTGCCGTTATCGCCGGTGACGCCGCCGGCCAGCGCGTCGACGACACGCCATCCCAGCGGGTACGTGTTGCCCAGCGCAAGGATCGCCACCCGCGAACCGGCGTGTGCAATACGGTACCGGCACCACGGTTGCGCGTCGCGCTGCGCCGTGGCGGTCGGATCATCGTCGGATACGGGAAGCGCACCCGACCGTTCGGCATTGAGAATCGCGTCGCCGGGCACACGGATGACGACCGGACCGTCGTTCGCGGCACTCGTCGACCACGCGAGCATGTCCAGAAAATCACGGCCGGACGTCGGCGCCAGACAGGTCAGTCCGGGGATGTTGCCGAACATGGCGATGTCGAACGCGCCGGAATGCGTGTTGTCCGAACCGGACAGACCGCCGCCGAAATCGAGCAGCGTCGCCGGCGTATGATTGAGCGACAGCTCCTGCTGCAACTGGTCGAACGTGCGCTGGAAGAACGTGGCCGACGTGGCCAGCACCGGTCGTCCGCCTGCCTTCGCGATGCCCGACGCGAACGCGACCGCATGCTCCTCGGTGATGCCCGTGTCCACGTAATGCCGGCCCGCGCGGGCACGGAACGCACGCGTGATGCCGTTCGAACCGGGCGTCGCGGGGGAGATGACCACCAGACCGGGCTCAGCGGCGAACCGACGCTCCAACGAGGCCATCGCCAGCTGCCCGTAATGCTTGCGCGCGCCGAGCGGTCTGCCGGACGCCGCATCGGGGTTGATCCAATGGTTCGCCTCGCACCGGCCGTCCGTGATCGCCAGATCTTCGGCCGCCACGACCGCGTCGCCGTCGTCGGCATTGTCGGTATGTGTCGGACTCGTCGCGTCATCATCGTCGGCGGTATCGATGGCGGTCGGCAATCCCAGACCCTTGCGCGTGTGGATGTGCACGACGACTGGATGATCGACGTCGCGCACCGCGGTGAACGCCTCGACCAGCGTGGCCACGTCGTTGCCGGCCTCCACGTACCGGTAGTCGAGGCCGAACGCCGTGAACAGGTTGGGCTCGGCGGTGCCGTTGGATGCGCGCAGCCGAGCCAGCGTGCCGTACATGCCGCCGTGGTCCTCGGCGATCGACATCTCGTTGTCGTTGACGATGATGATGAGGTTGCCGCCCTGCTCGGCCGCGTTGTTCAGCCCCTCGAACGCGATGGCCGAACTGAGCGAACCGTCGCCGATCACCGCGATCACGTTGCCGCGGCCGCCGGCCAGATCGCGCGCCTTCGCCAGACCGCACGCCAGCGAGATCGACGTGCCGGTATGGCCGAGCACGAACTGGTCATGATCGGATTCGTCCGGATTCGTGAAGCCGGTGACCTCGTCGTTGCGGGCCGGATCGAGATACGCGTCGGCGCGACCGGTAAGCATCTTGTGCACATAGCTCTGGTGCGACACATCGAACACGATCCTGTCGCGCGGCGAGTCGAATACGCGGTGCAGGGCGACCGTCGCCTCGACCATGCCGAGGTTCGAGCCGATATGACCGCCGTGGGCGTGACCGTACGCGATCAACGTGCGGCGGATCTCGTCGCATAGCGCGGGCAGCTGGGCGGCGTCGAGGGCGTGCACGTCGGCCGGGCCATGAATCGTATGTAAAATCCCGCCGTTCATCAACACGCCGCCCCTTTCTCGCTGTTTCCAAAAGCGACATAGTAACCTACGGCGTTCCCCGATCGCCGCATTTTGCCGGAATGCCCCCAACTTCTCCGTATATCCTCCGTATATCGGTATCGTATGCGGATCGCATTTCCGTGTTCCGTACTCGTCCGTCTCGTGCTTCTCGCCTTTCCTCCAACGGACATCCAGCCGAAAATGGCACCGTAATCGGCTGTATGTCCGTCGAAGAGGAGGATGCCGTTAGAGAGTAGTAATCGGCTGGTTCATTGGAGGTGTGCCTTTTCACCCCTAACGGACATACGGCCGATTTCGCCATCTGAATCGGCTGTATGTCCGTTGAAGGGGAGGGGATTCAGACTTGTTCTTTTTCTTTCCCCCCTCAACGGACATACATTTCCCTCAACGGACATACGGCCGATTCTCCGCCTCGCATCGGCTGGATGTCCGTTGAAGAGAGGACGGCATAGAATGAAGCGTGATGCCTGTCACCCGCATGAAGGAGTGCCGATGAAAGCCGTATACGCCGCAACCGTCAACGCCGACGACCCGCTGGGCGCGCTCGCCGTGGGCGACCGCCCCGACCCCGAACCGCGCCCGTTCTGGTCGACCGTCTCCGTCAAGGCCGCCACCGTCAACCACCACGATCTCTGGAGCCTCGTAGGCGTGGGCCTTGCCGCCGAGCAGACGCCGATGATTCTCGGCACCGACGCCGCCGGCATCCTCGACGACGACATCCCCGTACGCAAAGGGCTCAAGGCCGGCAGCGAGGTCGTCCTGTACACGGTCGTCGGCACCGACAACGCCGGCGTCATGCCCGGCGAACGCCGCAGCATCCTCTCCGAACGCTACCCGGGCACCATGGCCGAGAAAACGCAGGTCCCCAGCGCGAACGTCTTCGCCAAACCCGCCAACCTAAGCCTTGACGAAGCCGCCGCGCTCGGCACCAGCTGGCTCACCGCCTACTCGCTCGTGTTCGCGTCCGCGAACGTCAAACCCGGCGACACGATCCTTGTCCAAGGCGCTGGCGGCGGTGTCTCCACCGCCGCGATCCAACTCGCGCATGCGGCCGGACTCGAGGTGTTCGTCACCTCGCGCGACGCCGCCAAACGCGATCGTGCGCTCGGACTCGGCGCGGACGCGGCGTTCGAACCCGGCGCGCGACTGCCGCGCAAGGTCGACGCCGTCATCGAATCCGTCGGCGCGGCCACATGGGGCCATTCGGTCAGATCGGTGCGGCCCGGCGGCACGATCGCGATCTGCGGCGCGACCACCGGCGACCAGCCCGGCGCCGAACTCACCCGCATCTTCTTCCAGGACATCCGTGTGCAGGGCACCACGATGGGATCACGCGACGACTTCGCACGACTGCTGCGCTTCGTCGAACACGCCGACCTGCATCCCACGATCGACGCGACGTACGCGCTCGCCGACGCGCGGGCCGCGTTCGCCAAGGTGATGGACGGCGACGTATTCGGCAAGGTCGTGCTGCAGGTCTGACCCGGTGGACATATACGGCGCGTGCGGCGCGTGCGACGACAGTCCGCATGACGTGACGATGCGGACGGCGGCACGCGGCCGGCGGCATGCCGGCGACGCCCGCCAACGCCGGCCGCGGCGGTGCCCCGCGGTGCGGTACAGTAATACTGGTTAATCGTTCCTTGTTTCGGAGGTTCTAATGGCAGACAGCAAGCCCGAAGTGGCGGTCATCATGGGATCGGCGAGCGACTGGGAGACCATGAAGCACGCGTGCGACATCCTCGACCAGTTCGGCGTCCCCTATCACAAGCAGGTCATCTCCGCCCACCGTACGCCCGAACTCATGGGCGAATTCGCGCACCACGCCCGCGGCAACGGCTTCAAGGTCATCATCGCCGGCGCGGGCGGCGCCGCACACCTGCCGGGCATGGTCGCCGCACAGACCACGCTGCCGGTCATCGGCGTGCCGGTGCGCTCCCACGCGCTGTCCGGCTGGGACTCGCTGCTGTCCATCGTGCAGATGCCCGGCGGCATCCCGGTCGCCACCACGGCGGTCGGCAACTCGGGCGCGACCAACGCCGGTCTGCTCGCGGTGCAGATCCTCTCCACCACGAACGAGCAGCTCGCCGAGGCGCTGCAGGAATACCGCGACGGACTCAAGGAAAAGGTGGCTGAATCCAATGCCCAGCTTGTCTGAGGAAACCCACGGCGCGGTCACGATGCTCCAACCCGGCGCGACGATCGGCATCATCGGCGGCGGTCAGCTCGGTCGCATGATGGCCCTGTCCGCCAAGTACATGGGCTTCCGCATCGGCGTGCTCGACCCGACTCCGGACTGCCCGACCGCGCAGGTGGCCGACTTCCAGATCGTCGGTGAGTACGACGACAAGACCGCCATTCACGATCTGGCTGAGAAATCCGACGTGCTCACTTACGAATTCGAGAACGTCGACGCCGAATCGATCGACGAAGTGCGCCATCTCGTCGCCGCGCCGCAGGGCACCGACCTGCTGCGCGTCACGCAGGACCGCGTGCACGAGAAGACGTTCATCAACGAGCACGGCACCGAAACCGCGCCGTGGCGTGAGGTCAACGACTTCGACGAGCTCGAGGCCGCGATCGACGAGCTGCATTACCCGTGCGTGCTCAAGACCCGCTCCGGCGGCTACGACGGCCACGGCCAGCACGTGTTGCGCAACGATGCCGACCTCGAGAAGATCCGCGCGCGCGGCGACCGCGGCGGCGGCTTCCCGCCGAGCATCCTGGAAGGCTTCGTCGACTTCGCGTTCGAGGCGAGCATCCTCGTGTCCGGCAACGGCAAGGACTATGTGACGTTCCCGATCGTGCGCAACGACCACCGCAACAACATTCTGCACATGACCATCGCGCCGGCCGAGGTCAGCCCCGAGATCGCCCGCACCGCGCACGAACTGGCGCTGCGCCTGGCGAAGGGCTTCGAACTGGCCGGCACGCTCGCCATCGAGCTGTTCGTCACCAAGGACGACCGCGTGATCGTCAACGAACTCGCGCCGCGCCCGCACAACTCCGGCCACTACACCATCGAGGCGTGCTCGATCGACCAGTTCGACGCGCACATCCGTGGCATCACCGGATGGCCGCTGCCGCAGCCGCAGCTGCTGAGCCCGGCCGTCATGGTCAACGTGCTCGGCCAGCATGTCGCGCCGACCCGCGCGCTCATCGCCGACCATCCCGAGTGGAACGTGCACGACTACGGCAAGGCGCAGGTGCGCCACAACCGCAAGATGGGGCACATCACGGTGCTGACCGACGACACGGCCGCCACGGTGGCCGCGCTCGAGGCGACCGGCTGCTGGGATGATTTGCAGTAGTTTTCCGGTTCCCGGGATCGGCCGACGATAATCCCGGGAACCGGCCCGTGTTCATATGAACAACAACAGGCTTGGCATCACGCGAAACGCGATGCCAAGCCTGTTCGATAATGTGCGGTTTCCGGTTCCCGGGATGCAACCGGCCAATCCCGGGAACCGGGGAACCCGTCGTGCTACGATAAGCGACGTTGTCAGGCAGTGATCCGTTATCAGCGGGGAGTCTTCGGAAGAACGGCGCGCGCCCACAGGCGCCGCGCCCAGTAGAACCGACGGGATCGGCCCGACACAGCCGAAACTCAAGCGGTCGCCGATCCGCAAGGAACGTGCGACAAGCGAGGTGGTACCGCGGTGATCGGTCATTAATCAAGGCCGGCCATCGTCCTCGTAGGCAGGAATGACAGCCGATCGTCATGCCCGGCCGCGAGGCTCGCGCATGGTGATCGTCGATCAGTCCTGTAGGACAGAGCACAACATTGACGAGGAGAACCATGGTGAGCGAAACCACCAGTCATGTGTATCCCAAGGCGAACGAGGGCGGCGAAACCGCGTCCGTCGCGCCGAACCCGAGCTTCCCGAACATGGAGGAGACCGTCCTCGACTACTGGGACAAGGACGCCACGTTCCAGAAGTCGGTCGAACGCCGCCCCTCCGGCGACCACAGCCAGAACGAGTTCGTGTTCTTCGACGGCCCGCCGTTCGCGAACGGCCTGCCGCACTACGGCCACCTGCTGACCGGCTACGCGAAGGACGTGATCCCGCGCTACCAGACCATGAAGGGCCACAAGGTCAACCGCGTGTTCGGCTGGGACACGCACGGCCTGCCCGCCGAACTCGAGGCGCAGAAGGAGCTCGGCATCGACTCGGTCGCCCAGATCGAAGAGATGGGCATCGACAAGTTCAACGACGCCTGCCGCGCCTCCGTGCTGAAGTACACGCGCGAATGGCAGGACTACGTGCACCGTCAGGCCCGCTGGGTCGACTTCGAGCACGGCTACAAGACGCTCGACATCCCGTACATGGAGTCCGTGATGTGGGCGTTCAAGCAGCTGTACGACAAGGGCCTCGCGTATCAGGGCTACCGCGTGCTGCCGTACTGCCCGAAGGATCAGACGCCGCTGTCCGCACACGAGCTGCGCATGGACGCCGACGTGTATCAGGACCGTCAGGACACCACTGTCTCCGTCGCCGTCAAGATGCGCGACGAAGACGCCTATGCCGTCTTCTGGACTACTACGCCGTGGACCGTCCCGACCAACTTCGCGATCGTCGTTGGCGCGGACATCGACTACGTTGAGGTCGAGCCGACCGAAGGCAAGTTCGCCGGTAAGAAGTTCTACCTCGGCAAGGACCTGCTGCCGCACTACACCAAGGAACTCGGCGAGGACTACAAGGTCGTGCGCGAGCTCAAGGGCTCCGAACTGGCCGGCCGCCGCTACTGGCCGGTGTTCCCGTACTTCGCGGGCGAGAAGGCCGAGACGGAAGGCAACGTGCCCGGCCCGAACGGCTACACGATCTTCACTGCGGATTACGTTGACACTGTTGAAGGTACCGGCCTCGTGCACCAGGCTCCTTACGGTGAAGACGATATGAACACGCTCAACGCCAAGGGCATCAAGAGCACCGACGTGCTCGACAACGGCTGCAACTTCACCTCGCAGTGCCCGGACTATGAGGGCCTGTTCGTGTTCGACGCGAACCTGCCGATCCTGCGCAATCTGCGTGCCGGCGACGGTCCGCTCGCGCAGATCCCCGAAGAGCGCCGCGCAATTCTCTTCCAGGAGAAGAGCTACGTGCACTCCTACCCGCACTGCTGGCGTTGCGCCACGCCGCTGATCTACAAGCCGGTGTCGTCGTGGTTCGTGTCCGTCACCAAGATCAAGCCGCGTCTGCTCGAGCTCAACCAGCAGATCAACTGGATCCCGGAGAACGTCAAGGACGGCCAGTTCGGCAAGTGGCTCGCCAACGCGCGCGACTGGTCGATCTCCCGCAACCGCTTCTGGGGCTCCCCGATTCCGGTGTGGGTGAGCGACGACCCGAAGTATCCGCGCGTGGATGTCTACGGTTCGCTTGAGGAGCTGAAGGCCGACTTCGGCGACTACCCGCGCGACAAGGACGGCAACATCAACATGCACCGTCCGTGGATCGACAACCTGACCCGCGTGAACCCGGACGATCCGACCGGCAAGAGCCACATGCACCGCATCACCGACGTGCTCGACTGCTGGTTCGAATCCGGTTCGATGTCGTTTGCGCAGTTCCACTACCCGTTCGAGAACAAGGAGAAGTTCGAACAGCACTTCCCGGCCGACTACATCGTGGAGTATATTGGCCAGACCCGCGGTTGGTTCTACCTGCTGCACGTCATGGCGACCGCCCTGTTCGACCGCCCGGCGTTCAAGAACGTGATCTGCCACGGCATCGTGCTCGGCTCCGACGGCCAGAAGATGTCGAAGCACCTGCGCAACTACCCGGACGTCAACGGCGTGTTCGACAAGTACGGTTCCGACGCGATGCGCTGGTTCCTCATGTCCTCGCCGATCCTGCGCGGCGGCAACCTCATCGTCACCGCCGAGGGCATCCGCGACACGGTCCGTCAGGTCATGCTGCCGGTGTGGAGCTCCTACTACTTCTTCACGCTGTACGCCAACGCGGCCAACGGCGGGGCCGGCTTCGACGCGCGGCAGCTGCGTGCGGACGAGGTCGCCGGCCTGCCGGAGATGGACCGCTACCTGCTGGCCCGTACCCGCCGACTGGTCGAGAAGGTGCAGCGCTCGCTCGACGAGTTCGCGATCTCCGACGCCTGCGACGCGGCCGCCGACTTCATCGACGTGCTCACCAACTGGTACATCCGCAACACCCGCGACCGCTTCTGGAACGAGGATGCGAACGCGTTCAACACGCTGTACACCGTGCTCGAGGTGTTCATGCGCGTGCTCGCGCCGCTCGCCCCGATGGAGGCCGAATCCGTGTGGCGTGGCCTGACGGGCGGTGAATCCGTGCATCTGGCCGACTGGCCGTTCGTGGTCGACGAGAAGACCGGCGAGGCGACCGAACTCGGCCGCGTGCTGGTCGACGATCCGAAGCTCGTCGAGGCGATGGAGAAGGTGCGCGAGGTCGTCTCCGGCACGCTGTCGCTGCGCAAGGCGGAGCAGATCCGCGTGCGCCAGCCGCTCGCCAAGCTCACCGTCGTGGTCGAGGACGTGGACGACGTGCGTGCGTACGCCGAGGTGCTCAAGTCCGAGCTGAACGTCAAGGACATCGAGTTCTGCACGATGGAGGACGCCGGCTCGCAGGGACTCAAGATCGTGCACCAGCTGCGTGTGAACGCTCGCGCCGCTGGCCCGCGCCTCGGCAAGCAGGTCCAGTTCGCGATCAAGGCGTCCAAGACCGGCGCATGGCACGTTGACGCCGCGACCGGCGCGCCCGTGGTCGAGACGCCGTCCGGCGAACTGGCGCTGGTCGAGGGCGAATACGAGCTGATCAACCGCGTGGAGGAGGAGAACGCCGCCGAGGCCGCGTCGTCCGTGTCCGCCGCGCTGCCGACCGGCGGCTTCGTGATCCTCGATACCGCGCTGACCGACGATCTGGTCGCCGAAGGCTACGCCCGCGACGTGATCCGCGCCGTGCAGGACGCCCGTAAGGCCGCCGACCTCGACATCGCCGACCGCATCACGCTGAAGTTGGTCGTGCCGGCCGCCGACGCGCCGAAGGCCGAGCAGTTCCGCGACCTCATCGCGCGCGAGACGCTCGCCGAGGGCGGCGTCGAGATCGTGGCCGACACGGACGCCAAGGAGCTGGGCGTGACCGTCGCCAAGGCGTGATGTTGCGGCGACGCGCCGCTGAACACGGCTGAATGCCATTGAACGCGGCTATGTGATGAGTGGGTCGAACCGGGGATTGCCGGTTCGGCCCACTTGTGTATGTGGGTGTGTTGGATGTGTTGTGGGTGTGTGTTGTGTGCGCGGATGAGCGGGTATGTGCGGTTATGGGGCAGAGTCTCTTACCTGTCAACGGCCGAGGTGTGCTGTGTGCGGTTATGTGCGGGTATGTGCGGGTATGTGCGGGTATGGGACAGAGTCTCTTATCTGTTAGCGATCGTGATGCGCTGTGCGTATTGCGCGCTGGTTTGTGCGATATTTGTCGTCACCTATCGCCGCTGTTGCTAGCTCTCCGACGTTGCTTCTTTCCCTCAACGGACATACAGCCGACAAGTGCGGTGGAATCGGCTGTATGTCCGTTGAGGGAAGATGGATGACCGGGCGGATTATGGGGCGGTTTCCGAATTTCCTGCGCTGAGGATGGGTCAGTGCGGGAAATTCGGGAGAGATGGGTTGTTTTCCTGAAAAAGTTGCGCTTGGACTTGTTCAGTGCGGGTTATTCGGGACGATAGGGTTGTTTTCCCGAATTTCTTGCGCTGGCGATGTGGCGCGGTGGCCGAAGCGTGTGCTTCCCTGGGGTTCCGCTCCCAAGGACGGACATACGGCCGATTGAGACACCGAATCGGCTGTATGTCCGTTAGGGGAAGGAATGGGAGATGGTGGCTCGGGAATGCCCTGCCGGGAATCTGCCATCATGATCAACGGACATACAGTCGATTGCGCGGCGAGAACGGCTGTATGTCCGTTGAGGATGAGGTGATTAAATTGCGACAATATATACAGCGGTCATCGTTCTTTCTCTCCAACGGACTTACAGCCGATTATTGCGGTCGAATCGGCTGTATGTCCGTTGGGAATAAGGAGGGAGATCTCCGTTGAAGGTGGGGAGATGGGGCGGGATATGCCCGCTGAAGGCGACGGACTCTGACATCGCGAGTTGTTTCTTTGAGGTGTCTAATTGGCGGGTGTCTTTTGACGGTCCCTAACGGATGGCCGGTCGATTCGGGGGATGGAATCGGCCGGCCATCCGTTAAATGGGGGGGAGACGACCGCTTATTCCACGGAAACCCAACCGGCGGCGTGACGGGCGTAGCGCTTGCGCACGAGCACGCAGCCGGTACCGGATACCGCGAGGATCGCGGCCAACGTGGTCACGGCGACAGACTCCACACCGGTGTTCGACAGTGTCTTGTCGGACCGCTTGGCCTCTTCCGCGGCTTTCTTTCCGCCTTCGGGCTTTTTCTTGGCCGCTTCCCCGGCTTCCTGCTTCTTCTTGGCTTCTTCTTCCGCCTTCTTCTTAGCTTCGGCTTCGGCCGCGTCCTTCTTCGCCGCCTCAAGTTCCGCGTCGGCGGACTGCTTGTCGGCCAGTTTCGCGTCATAGTCGCTCTTCGCGACCGTATAGGCGGTATCCGCATCGGCCTTGGCCTTGACGGCGGCGGCCAGCGTGGTCTTGGCCTCGTCCAACGTCTTGTTCGCGGATTCCAACGCGGCCGGAGCCTGCTGATACTTGACGATTGTCGCATTTGCCTCGTCCAGCGCGGATTGTGCGGCGCGCTTGGTGTCGTTGGCCTGATCGATGGTCCTCTGGGCGGCGGCGCTGGCGGCCTCCGTATCGGCGATCTGCTTGTTCAGCTCGTCGATGATCTTCTGCGCGGCGTCTCCGGCTGCCACGGCCTTCGCCTTATCGGCCTCGGCGGCGGTCTTGGCGACTTGGGCGGTCTCGATGTCCTTGGCTGCTGCGGCGGCATCTGTATCAGCCTTGACGATCTGCGCTTCTGCAGCCGTCTTTGCCGCTGTCGCGTCCTTGGCGTTCTGCTCCGCCTTCGCGATCGCCTGATCGGCAGCCGTGACCTTGCCGTTCGCTGCATCCACGGCGGTTTGCGCGTCGGCAGCGGCAGCGGACGCCTCGTCCAGCGTCTGCTGCGCGACGGCGGTGGTCTTCCGTGCGGCGGCGTAAGCGGTGGCCTTCTCTGTCTGGTCGGCCTTGGCTTTCTTCAGGGCCTCTGCCTTGTCGCCCTGTGCGGCAACCGCATTATCGTATGCCTTCTGCGCGGTCGCAACGGCCGCAGCCTTCTCGTCGGACGTCTTCTGCGCTGCGATCACCGCATTCGCGGCTTTCTGCGCAGCCGTCTTGTCGGAGGCTAGCTGATCGGACGCGGTCTTCACGGCCGCCGCAGCGGTATCGGCCGTCGCCTGTGCATCCTTGTATGTCTGATGGGCGTTCTCCAGCGAGGACTTGTATGCGGTGAGATCGGCGAGATAATCCTCCGCGCTCATAACGCGTCCGACAGACAGCGAAGACACGGTACCGTTGTTCCACAGGAATTCCTGACCATATGTCGACCCATATCGGGTGCCGTTCTGGCTGACGCCGAAACCGGTGATGGTCCAGCCGTAATCGTACTTATCGACGATATTCGTGTAGTGACCGACCTGGCATGCGACGGTACCATCTGCATAACGGCTGGGATACGGGCAGCCGGTTCCATCAGCGGCCACCTTGCCTGCCTGAACGGCATCGTAGTTCGCCTTTTCCTGCGTATACCAGCCGACGAACGGATCGGCATATCCCCAAGCAAGATTCTCTCCGACGTTGAACTGCTGAGGATGCCCAATATTCTCATTCGCGTAATCCGTGTCGGCCATGCCGATCGCCATGAGCGTGTCCGACACCTGCAACGCTGCCTTGCCTTCTTGGGCGCGGTACTTGTTGCTTTCCTGAATCCATTTGACCGCCGCGATCATGTTGTCCAGCGTGGTGGCATCGCCGTCCGCACCGTTATGCACATAGTCGAGATACTTGGTCACGCCCTTATCGGTCAGCACCCTGTACGCGTCGGTCTGGCCCTTGTCCTTGAAGTATGCGATCGCGCCCTGTCTCAGCTTCGTCGTGGCTTCGGTGGCGGCGGTCTTCGCCGCGTCCGCTTTGACCTGCGCATCCTTCGCGGTCTGCTGTTTGGCGGCCAGATCGGCCTCGTCGGCGGTGACCTGCTGATCGGCCGCCGCCTTCGCGTCCTTCGCGGCTTTGAACGCCGTGTCGGCCGTGGCTTGTGCGGTCTTGGCGTCGGTCAATGCCTGTTCCAGCCTGGTCAGATCCAGCGTGTTGTTTTCTAGATCCTTGACGAGTTGATCGGCCTTGTCCTTCGCGTCCTTGGCGTTCGCTTCGGCATTCTTTGCATCAGCCAGTTTCGCGGCGGCTTCGGTCACGGCCTTATCGGCGGATGCCTTCGTGGCCTGTGCGGTCTTGAGTGCTGCTTCGGCCGTCGTTTTGTCCGCTTCAGCCGTCGTCTTGTCGACCGCGGCCTGCTTCGCGGCCTGTTCCGCGTTTTTCTTGGCGGTTTGTGCTGTCGACTTGTTTGCGGCTGCATCCTTCGTCGCAGCCTGCGCCTTGGCGATGGCCGTATCTGCCGCATCGATCTTCGTCTGTGCGTCGGCTGCAGCCGTGTCGGCATCGGCCTTATCGGACCGCGCATTCTTGAGTTCCGCCTCAGCGTCGGCCTTGTCCGTCTCAGCGGCGCTCTTCGCCGTAGTGGCATCCGCGATCGTCTTATCAGCCGCGTCGATCGTGGTCTGTGCGGTCGCAGCAGTGGTCTTCGCCTCAGTGATCTTCGTGTCCGCGTCGGCGACATCCTGCTCGGCGGTCTTCACTGCTGCCTCGGCCTGATCGACCTTCCGCTGAGCTGCGTCCGCTGCATCGGCAGCCGTCTTCCGTGCGGCCGTCGTCTTCTCGACCTTCTGCCGGGCCGCGCTCAGCGCCGCGTTCGCCGCGTCGGCTTTCGCCTGTGCTTCGGTGACACTCGTCGGCTTGACGGTCGATGCGGCGGTCTGTTTATCGGATGTTGTCTGTTGCTGATCGTTGCGCGTCGTGCCGGTGGGCTGGTCCGGTACAGTCGTATCGATGGCCAGCGCGGCCTGCGGCACGGCCAGAGTCGCTGCCGCCACGGTCGCGGCGATCATCATGCTGTTGGTTTTGGCGGACATCGCTGCTGCCTTTCTTCCCTGATGTCACGGTGGAACCGTGATTGTTCATCATCATCGCTGATGTGCTTTCCGACTGTACCCCCTACTGTCGGACGAAATCAAGCAGAAGGATGTTGCGTCAATGCGCAACGGACATACAGCCGACAAGTGCGGTGGAATCGGCTGTATGTCCGTTGAGGGGAGATGGATGTCCGGGCGGATTATGGGGCGGTTTCCGAATTTCCTGCGCTGAGGATGGGTGTTTAGCTTCAGCGGATAGTTGACGCATGTGTCGGGGCATGGTTGACGGTATGTCCTGGGGCATGGTTGACGGGTTTGGGTGGTGACAATGGTGTATGGACACGTTTTCATCATCATCGGCCGG
>NZ_WBSM01000007.1 GCF_009299505.1 Bifidobacterium ramosum
GACGGTGACAAGCTGCGCTTCCGTTCGAAGCCGCCGGAGCTCACGCCGATCAACGAACTGCACGACTACGCCGATCTCGAGGCGCTGCAAGGGCGGCTCGAAACGCTGTTCAACAGCTATCGTCATTCGCTGTACGAGGACCGCCGCCACGTGCTGAGCCACTACACATACCACGACACGGCGCGCAAGGTGGTGGGCGTCGGCTCGGTGGGCACACGCGCGTGGGTGTCAGTGCTGACCGGCCGCGACATCGACGATCCGCTCATGCTGCAGATGAAGGAGGCGAACGAGTCGGTGCTCGAACGGTTCGTGGGCCGTTCGAAGTACGCGACGCACGGCGAGCGCGTGGTGCAGGGGCAGAAGCTGATTCAGTCGACGGCCGACGTACTGCTCGGCTGGGCGAGCTTCATGGCCGAGGACGGCCACAAGCGCGACTATTACGTGCGCCAGTTCTGGAACGGCAAGGGGTCGATCGACATCGATCATCTCAACGATCTCGCGTTGTCCGATCTGGGACGCATGTGCGCGCGATGCCTTGCGCACGCGCACGCCCGTACCGGCGACCGCATCGCGATCGCGGCGTATGTGGGCGAGGACGAGACGTTCGACGAGGCGATCGCGTCGTTCGCCTCGTCCTACGCCGATCAGAACGATGCGGACTATGCGCTGTTCAAGCAGCTCATCGACTCCGGCGAACTGCCCTGCGCGGCGTAGGTGAGACGGGAGTGCATTATCGTCGCACGTCCAGCGCTTCCCAGTACTCCGGACGGATACTTCGGTGAGCGAGAGACAACATCACAAGGCTCCCCTCTCTGAGAGGAGCCTTCGGCGAATCCGACTAAGGGGAACGACGCTATTCCTCTCCCTCATTGCACCGGGACTGTCCCGGCGCAGGAAATTCGGGAAATCAGCCGCATCGTCCCGAATTTGTTGCACTGACGGTTCCTCAGTGCAAGGAATTCGGGAGATCAACCCTGATTCCCCGAATTTGTTGCGCTCACATGCGCTCAATGCAGGAAATTCGGGAAACATGAACTGATTTCCCGAATTTCCTGCGCCACGGAACCGCACGGGGGCCGTATCACCCTGATCATCCACCCTGGCTGTTCTTTGGCCACCCCATAGCAAGTGACTTCACCATCGCCAACGGTGAAGTCACTTCATCGATCTATTACTATCGAAACGTTACTTCGCGACCTCCAACGCCTCCTCAAGCGTGAAGGCGCGCGCATACAGCGACTTGCCAAGGATGGCCGAGTCGACGCCCAGCCCTGCCAGTTCCTTGATCGCGCGCAAATCATCGAGCTTGCTGATGCCGCCGGATGCAGTCACCTTCGCATCCGTGCGTTCGGCGACTTCGCGCAGCAGATCGATGTTCGGCCCGCTCATCATGCCATCGCGCGCCACGTCGGTCACGACGTATCGCGAGCAGCCGACCGAGTCGAGGAACTTCATCGTCTCGAACAGGTCGCCGCCTTCCTTGACCCATCCGCGGGCGGCGAGCGTGTGTCCGCGCACGTCGAGGCCGACGGCCACGCGGTCGCCGTACTTCTTGATCACCGACGCGGTCCAGTCGGGGTTCTCCAGCGCGGCGGTACCGATGTTCACGCGCGCCGCCCCGGCGTCCAGCGCCGCGTCAAGCGAGGCGTCGTCACGTACGCCGCCGCTCATTTCGATGTTGACGCGATCGCCGAGCTCGTGCACAATCTCGCGCAGCTGGGCACGGTTGTCACCGGTGCCGAACGCGGCGTCAAGATCGACGAGATGGATCCATTCGGCGCCGGATTCGACCCAAGTGCGCGCGGCCTCGAGCGGCGAGCCGTAGTCGGTTTCGGATCCGGATTCGCCCTGACGCAGGCGCACGGCCTTGCCGTCGCGGACGTCGACGGCGGGAAGCAGGGTAAGTGACATAATGGTGAGCCTTTCTTGATGATGTGATGGACGGAACGGACCTCAACGACGGTTCAGAACGTGGCGACCCAGTTGCGCAGCAGCTGCGCGCCGGCCTCGGCGGACTTCTCCGGATGGAACTGGGTGGCGAACAGCGGCCCGCGCTCATAGGCGGCCACGAACCGGCTGCGTCCGTAGTCGCACCACGTCACGCGTTCCGGCGCGTCGCCGAAGTCGATCTGCAGCGCGCTGGTGTCGGCCGGATGCACGTCCATCGCCGCATACGAGTGCACGAAGTAGAACCGCTCGTGCTCCACGCCGCGCAGCAGTACGGAGTCGGCGGGCACGTCCACGGTGTCCCAGCCCATGTGCGGCACCACGTCGGCGTCGAGCAGGTCCACGTTGCCGCCGATCAGGCCGAGTCCGGCGGCTTCGTGACCGCGCTCGTGCCCGGCTTCGAACATGATCTGCTCGCCCACGCACACGCCGAGCACGGGTCGGCCGGCGCGTAGTCGGTCGGCGATCACGCGGTCGCCGGACATCTGCTTGAGTCCTTCCATGCACGCGGCGAACGCGCCGACGCCGGGCACGACCAGGCCGTCGGCCTCGAGCGCCTGCCGGTAGTCGGAGGTCAGGGTCACGTCGATGCCGAGGTTGGCGAGCGCACGCACCATGGAGCGTACGTTGCCGAACCCGTAGTCGAATACCACCACCGATGTCATGCTTGTTCCTTCCTGTTGCCCTGTTTTACGCGGTCGTCATAGTCACCGGCGTAGCCGCCGGCACAGTCGCCATCGGGATCGCCGCGGCGTTCCCGATCAGTCGTCGTTCGTGCCGCCGCGCCCGGTCTTGGTGTGTTCGGCGAGCACGGCCAATGCCTGATCTCGGTCCATGCTGGCCGAGGCGATCGTCTTGGTGCCCTGCCGTTTCAGGTCGTCGAGGCTGGAGATGCCGAGCATGAGATCCTCGACGAACGGCGGGGTGGCGCTGAACAGGATCGGCGGGGCGAAGGTCTGTTCGGGCTTGCCTTGCAGGTACATCGTCGCTTCGAGTTTGTCGGCGCGGTTGACGGCGAGCACGACGGTCAAGCCGGATACGACGATGGTGATGTCGCGTGCGGCAGCTTCCGGGCCGTCGCCATCGAGGTTGCGCAGAACCGCGATCGCGCCGTCCGGCGAGCCGATGCAGTCGGCGGAGATGTCGGACAGCTGGCACAGCGCGGCGAGCAGACGCGCGGAGGCGATGCGGGTGATGATCACCGCGGCCTTCGCCTTGTTGCCGAGCAGGCCGGCGAGCTCGTCCTCGAATTGCGCGGACAGGTCGTCATGGTTACCATGATCGCCGCTATCGCTACCGTCGCCATCGCTGATGCCATCGTCGCGGACGTCCGCCGCGGAGGAATCGGGAGCATCCGCCGAACCGGAGTCACCGTTACCGGCGTCGTTGAATTCCTGCTCGAAGCCGGCAAGCGCCGCCTCGAGCTCCTCGTCGCTGAACGACGTGCCGCCCGATCCGTGCGCATCGTTCGACCCGTTCTCGTCATGCGCACCGTTCACGTCGTGCGTACCGGCACCGTGCGTATCATCGGCGCCGCCCATGTCGAAATCGTCGGGATTGAACTCGTCCGGCACGCTGAAATCGTCGCCGGAATCATCGCCGCCCGTACCGCGGCCGCGCAGATCGTCGCTCATCACAGCGCGCCCTTCGTGCTCGGGATCAGGCCTTCGATGCGCGGGTCGGGTTCGATCGCGAACCGCAGCGCACGGGCCAGCGCCTTGAACTCGGCTTCGGCGATGTGGTGCGGGTCGCGGCCGGTGAGCACCTGCATGTGCAGGCAAATCCCCGCGTGCAGGGCGATCGATTCCATGACGTGCCGCACGAGCGATCCGGTGAAGTGGCCGCCCATCATGCAGTATTCGAAGCCGGCCGGCTCGCCGGTGCACACGCAATACGGACGCCCGGAGATGTCGACGACGGCCTTGGCGAGCGCCTCGTCGAGCGGCACGGTCGCGTCGGCGAACCGGCGGATGCCACGCTTGTCGCCGAGCGCCTGCTTCAACGCCTCGCCGAACACGATGGCCGTGTCTTCGACGGTGTGGTGCACGTCGATGTCGGTGTCGCCCCACGCCTTGATCTTGAGGTCGATGAGCGAGTGCTTGCCGAGCGCGTTCATCATGTGGTTGTAGAACGGCACGGACGTGTCGATGCTGGTTTTCCCGGTGCCGTCGAGGTTCAGTTCGAGGTCGATGTGCGATTCGCTGGTTTCGCGGATGATGTGCGCGGTGCGTGCCATGTGTTGCTCCTTACGCTGCTGATGTCTCGTATCGAGAGTACTCGATCCGCGCGGATCATGCGTTATTCGGCGCGGATCATGCGGGATCTACTCGGCTTCCACGATGTGCAGCACCTCGGCGAGCGCCTCGCGGAAGCGGGCCATCTCGTCGTCGGTGCCCATGCATACGCGCAGCCAGCCGTCCGGCCCGACGACGCGGATGAGCACGCCACGCTTGAGCAATTCGTCGAAGATGCGGTCACGCTGGTCGAAGTGGCCGCCGAAGAGCAGGAAGTTCGATTCGGATGCGGCGACCTCGAGCGGCCGGCCCTGATAGGTCTGGGTCTTGAGCCATGCGGCGGTGGCCTCGCGGGTCTCGCGCAGGTGGGCGACTTGGCTGAGCTGTTCGTCGGTGTGTTCGAGCGCGGCGAGCGCGGCGGCCTGCGTGACGGCGGACAGGTGGTACGGCATACGCACGATGCGCACGCAGTCGATGATGCCCTTGCTTGCGGCGAGGTAGCCGACGCGGGCGCCGGCGAACGCGAACGCCTTGCTCATGGTGCGGCTGACCGCGAGGTTCGGGTGCTGCGCGATGAGCGTGACGGCGCTGGGCGTGCCGGGGTTGCGGAATTCGACGTACGCTTCGTCGACGACGACGATCGGATGCACGCCGTCGGCGGCGCCGGCCACGTCGGCGGTCTCGCACACCTCGAGGATGCGTTCGAGGTCGGCGGGCGGCAGCGGCGTGCCGGTCGGGTTGTTCGGGCTGGTGAGGATCACCATGCTCGGCTTGATCTCGTGGATCGCCGCGATGGCGGCGTCCACGTCAAGCGTGAAGTCGGCGTTGCGATGGGCGAGCTTCCAGCCGGTGAACGTGTCGCGCGCGTATTCGGGGTACATGGAGTACGTCGGGTCGCAGCCGAGCGCGGTGCGGCCCGGGCCGCCGAACGCCTGGAAGAGCTGGAGCATGATCTCGTTGGAGCCGTTCGCGCCCCACAGTTGGTCGACGGCGAGGCGGGTGCCGGACTCCTTGGCGAGATAGTCGCTGAACGCCTGGCGCAGCGCGATGTGCTCGCGGTCGGGGTAGCGGTTGAGCGTATGGGCGATCTCGCCGACGCGGCGCGCGATGGTGGCGCAGACGTCGAGGTTCGGCTCGTACGGGTTCTCGTTGACGTTGAGGCAGACCGGCACGTCGAGCTGCGGAGCGCCGTACGGCGTTTCGCCGATGAGGTCGTTGCGCAGCGGCAGGCTTGCCGGGATCGCGTTGGTTTCTTCAGTCATGCTGTTCTCCCCTATCGCAAGTACTGCGGACGGGCGTGACCCATCCGCAGTCGATGATCGTTGGTCGAAGATTCGTTCGACGTACCGGTGCAGCGAACGTTACCGCAGACCGGCCTCCGCTTCCTGCTCACGCAGCGTGGCCTTGTCGTACGGGTCCTTGACGAAGCGGCTGAGCACGCATTCGCCGTGGGCTGGCAGGTCCTCGGACACGGCGAACGCGTTGATGCGTGCGGCGAGCGCCTTCAGGCCCTCCTCGTCGTATTCGATGACCTCGACGGGCTTCATGAACGTGTGCACGCCGAGTCCGGCGGCGAAGCGCGCGGTGCCGCCGGTGGGCAGCACGTGGTTGGAGCCGGACATGTAGTCGCCGAGCGGGACCGGCGAGTATGGACCACGGAAGATGGCGCCCGCGTTCTTGATGCGCTTGACGACGGCATCCGCGTCGGCGGTCTGGATCTCGAGGTGCTCGGCGGCGTACGCGTTGGCCGCGTCGATCGACTGGTCGAGGCCGTCGGTCAGCACGATCGCGGACTGCGTGCCGGACAGGGACGTGTGGACGCGTTCGGCGTGTTCGGTCTTCGGCACGCGGTAGTTGAGGTTCTCCTGCACCTTGTCGGCGAGGTCGGGGTCGTCGGTGAACAGCACGGAGCCGGCGAGCTCGTCGTGTTCAGCCTGGCCGATGAGGTCGGCGGCCACGAGGCTCGGATTGGCGGTCTTATCGGCGATGATGCCGATTTCGGTCGGGCCAGCGACCGCGTCGATGCCGACGAACGCGGAGACGAGCGACTTGGCGGTGGCGACGAAGATGTTGCCCGGGCCGGTGATCTTGTCGACCGGATCGCACAGCACCTCGCCGTCCTGCGGCTCGGAGCCCTTGGCACCGTAGGCGAACATGGCGATGGCCTGCGCGCCGCCGACCGCATACACCTCGTGCACGCCGAGGATGGCGCAGGTGGCGAGGATGGTCTTGTTCGGCAGGCCCTTGTCGTTGTCGCGGGCCGGCGGGGTGGCGATGGCGAGCGATTCGACGCCGGCGGCCTGCGCGGGCACGGCGTTCATGATGACGGACGACGGGTAGACGGCCTTGCCGCCGGGCACGTACAGGCCGACGCGCTGGATCGGGATCCAACGCTCGGCGACGCGCGCTCCGGGCGCGAGATCGGTGTGGAAGTCCTGCGGCACCTGGTTCTTGGCGACGGCGCGGGCGCGGCGCACGGATTCCTCGATGGCGGCGCGCACTTCGGGATCGAGCGTGTCGAGCGCGGCCTCGATCGCCTCCTCGGGCACGCGCAGGTGCTCGGGGCGCACATGGTCGAACTTCTCCTCGAAATCGCGCAGGGCGGCCGCGCCGCGCTCCTTCACATCTTCAAGGATCGGACGCACCAGATCGGTGGCCTCGGAGGTGCCCATCGCGGCGCGCGGCATCGCGGCCAGCAGTTCGGCACGGGACAGTTTGCGACCACGCAGGTCGATGATTCGCATGATGTTCTCGCTCATACCGCCCCATCGTAACAACGTCGCCTCACGAACCGCCGTCCGATGTCCGTTTTCACCCGAATCGTGAGATAACCGACGTATTCAGGGCCACGAACGTATGGTCGACGGCTTTCTGTTCCAGCTTATCTGCCACTCCTCATACTGCTTACGCTCCTCAACCTCCCTATATCTCTTCAAACTCCCCATCACTCCTTAACGGACATACAGCCGATACGGGCGGTCGTATCGGCTGTATGTCCGTTAGGAAAGATGGGTATGCGTCACGGCATTGCCGCAATCATCGCAGCTGGGCGATGGCCGGGTAGAGGGCGGCGAAGCGGGGGTAGAGGGCGTCGTAGGCGTGGGCGGCGGCCGGGTCCGGCTCATAGGTGGTGGTGTCGGCGACGGCCGCGACCAGATCGGGCCGGTCGAAGACGAGCGAAGCGAGCGCGACAGCGGGCAGGATGTCGGCGTTGGCGAACACTTCGACCGGATGGTGCAGCATGGCGGCCAGAATCCGACACCATGCGGTTTCGCGCGCGCCGCCGCCGATCAGCGAAATCGAGGTCGGCGGCACGTCGAAGCTCTCCATGCCCTGCCGGATGGAGAACGCGACGCCTTCGAGCGCGGCGCGCAGCATGTCGGCGGCGCTGGTGGCCGGCGAAAGCCCCACGAAGGCGCCGCGCACGGCCGGGTTCATCACCGGGAACCGTTCCCCCACCAGATACGGCAGGCACAACACGCCGTTCGCGCCCGGCTCGGACGACTCGATCAGATCGTGCGCACGGTCGTAGTCGCCGCCGGCGAACAGGCCGGTCGCCCAGCGGTGCACGTCGCCGGCGTTGAGGAAGGGCACCGCGTTCACGAATCCGTCGACCACGCCGAACGCGAGGTTCGCCGCGCCTGGCTTGTCGACGAACGGTTCGTTCGACACGGTGGCGATCCAGCCGGACGTGCCGAGGTTGATGTTGTATTGTCCGGGTCTGCCGACACCGCTGGCGAGCGTGGTCGCGCCGGCGTCGCCGATGCCGGCGTACACGGGTGTGCCCGCCGCGAATCCGATCTCTTCGGCCGCCGCGACCGTCACCGAGCCGACGATGTCCTGCGGACGGTGCAGTTCGGGCAGTATCGTCATGTCGATGCCGACCGCGGCGCACAGTCCGGCATCCCACCGTCCGGTGCGGATGTTCATCGCGCCCGCCGTGGAGCATGCGGCCACGTCACCGATCGTGACGCCGGCGAGCCGGGCAATGAGATAGTCCTTGGAGCTGATGAGCACGTGACGTACGCGCGCGAACGTGTCCGGCTCGTTATCACGCATCCACATGAGTTTCGGCAGTGGCAGACAGCCTTCGAGCCGGTTGCCGACCGTCGCGAGGAATCGTTGCGTACCGATGATGTCCGACGGCACGGTGCCGGCCGGGCGCGCCTCCGCAGACGGATGAATCGTCGCGGCATCGCCATCGGTATCGGCATGACCACGGTCGCGGGAACCGTCACGCCCGTCACCGGCATAGCGGCCGTCGGAACCGTTGCGGTCACGCCCGTCATCGGTACGGACGTCGTCATCGTACGTACGAACGTCACCGGACGCACAGGTGTCGCCGCGCGCGCAGCCGTCACCGAGAACGCGCGCCAGTCGCAACGCCTGTTCGTCCGCACGACCGTCCGAATACAGGATCGCGGTGCGCACCGGTCGCAGATCGTCGTCAAGCGCGATGACGTCCTGCATCTGGCCGCTGCAGATGATGCCGCGGATACGGTCAATGCGGAAATCCTGGTCGGCCTGCGCGGCGTCGTGCAACATCGCGCGGGCGACATCGCGGAACGCACGCCACCATTGGTCCGGGTCCTGTTCGCGCGCGTCGCCATCGACGATCAGATCGAGACCGCCGCTCGCCGACGCGACGACACGACCATCCTCGTCGACCAGCGCGCCCTTGACCGCCGTCGTACCGGCATCGAACGTCGCCGCATACCGTCGCATATCCGCTCCTCTCGTTTGTTTGTCTGTCTTCCATCCGTCGGCCGCGCGTCGCGACGACCATCATTACGTCGTTCGTCGTTGCACCATGGCGCATCCGGCACGCGCCGTGCCGATCAGAACGTCAGCCTCATCTGATGCCAGACGACGTCGCCGTGCGTGGACTGAGAGATGCCTTCGTCCACGTAGCCGAATCGTGCGTAGAAACCGACGAGCCGATCCTTGCAGGTCAGCACGAGGCCCTTGCGACCGGCGGTGCGCGCATCGGCGATGACGCCGCGCATGAGCCGGCTGGCGTATCCATGATGACGATATCGCGGCGCGGTGTCCACACCAAAGACCATCTGCCAGTCGCCGTGCGGATCATGCTGCGACGGATCGTCGTACATGTCGTCGGTGAGGTCGCGCCGATTCGTGGCGAAGCCGTTGATAAACGCGACGATGGCGCCGGCGGCGGAGGCACTATAGGTGGCAGTGGCAGCGTCATCGATCGTGTCGTTGGCGGCCGGAGTATCAGTGGAATTGCCGGATGTCGTATCGGCGGCGATGACGGTATCGCCGGAGGCCGTGGTGTCGTCGGCCGCGTCCGTGGCCACGGTTTCGCTCGCCGCGGTATGGCCGCACAGCAGCCAGAATCCTTCGGGATATGCGGCGATGCGCGCGCGGATCGCCGCGGGACTCGCCGCCTCCGCCGGAGGGAAACACGCCGTTTCGATGGCGATCAGCGCGTCCGCGTCGGTCGCCGTGGCATGACAGATCGTCAGGTCGGTCACATCGCATCGAACGCCCACGCCGGCCGAATCGGTGATGGTACCGACCGTATTGATCGCACGGACGGAACCGGGCATCCCGCTTACATCGGCAAGATCGGACATCTCGCCCGCACCAACCATGCCGGCCGCGCTGGTCACGTCACCGAAACCGGATTCCTCGCCCGTGCCAGT
Source organism: Bifidobacterium ramosum (assembly GCF_009299505.1). GTDB lineage: Bacteria > Actinomycetota > Actinomycetes > Actinomycetales > Bifidobacteriaceae > Bifidobacterium > Bifidobacterium ramosum. The sequence goes on from NZ_WBSM01000007.1 coordinate 9,848, forward strand.
CGCACTGGCCGCAACCGTACCGGTCACGTCATCAATGAGCGTACGCGGCGCATCATCATTCGTCGTCATACGCGCCATCGTAATAGCCGCAGCAAACCGCCGCACGACGTGGCACCCCTAAGCGGACAACCGGCCGAGCCACCTTATCAATCGGCTGGCAGCCCGCTGAATGGTTGAGCGGGGACAACGATACGCCGCGGCACCATCCCACTCGCCGCGACGCTTCCTGCGCCCAACGGCGCCCCTCTCCCCAACGGCGCCCCCAACGGCGTTCCTTTCCTCCCAACGTACATACAGCCGATAAGGCACCGAAAATCGGCTGTATGTCCGTTAAGAGGTGAGGGGAAGAAGGAAAAAGGGAAACAATGCATAAACAAAAACGTACATACAGCCGTTTCTCGGTGCCTTATCGGCTGTATGTACGTTACAAGATGAAGGCAACGGATCCCGCAATCCATCGCTCACCATTGCGGACTTTTCACTCCATACCACTCCTCCAACGGACATACAGCCGATAACGGCAGCGAAACCGACTGTATGTCCGTTGAGGAAGAACGAATTGTCAAGGAATGGCAAATACGTTCCGGGAAGACAAACCGCAACCTATCACGGCAACCTATCGCAACAACCTATCGCAACAACCTATCGCAACAACCATCATCCCATATCGTTTCACCCCAACGGACATACGGCCGATGCAGATGCTGGAATCGGTTGTATGTCCGCTAATGAAGTTAGGGGCAAAGAGGAAACTCAGCATGCCGCGACGTTCCTCCCACGCACTCAACGCCCATTGCTCATCGTCCTCAACGGACAACCAGCCGATAGTACCGTTCGTATCGGCTGGTTGTACGTCGGAAGGAGGGGCAACCCAAGGATGCACACGCCGAGCACACTCCGTCGCGCCGTCAGCGCGAGAAATTCGGGAAATCAACCGCATCGTCCCGAAATCCTTGCACTGAGCGATCCTCAGCGCAAGTTTTTCGGGGAATCAGCCCACTCGTCCCGAATTTGTTGCGCTGACCAGTCCTCAGCGCGAGAAATTCGGGAAACGTCCGCTTTTCCGACGGACAACCAGCCGATCGCTCAGCGGAAACCCGCACCCGAGCGACGTTGCCCCACCCTAACGGACATCCAGCCGATTTCAGCATCTTATCGGCTGTATGTCCGTCAGAGGTCAAGCACCGCGAACTCCGTATATCACGCTGTCCCTTCCACTCGCTGCAGCGTCCCTCGCTCTACACGACGGTGCCTCATGCTCCTCCAACGGACAACCAGCCGATTTTCGGTGCCTTATCGGCTGTATGTCCGTTAAGGGGGGTGAGGGGAAGAAAAAAGAAACAATACATAAAACACAACGGACATACAGCCAATCCAGATGGCATCCGGATAGTGCCGATCGACTGCATGTCCGTTACATGGTTACACAGTTACGCAGTGACGCAAAGCGGGGCGGAGCAAGCAACCCAACGCCCCGCCTATTCACGGGAACGCAAACCGAGAGATCAGATCACGTGGTATTCGCGCAGCAGCGTGGCGATGTCGGTGCCGTCGAGCTTCTTCAGCACCTTGCCGAGCACCGCGCGTTCCACGAAGTTGAGCTTCATAGCCGTGATCGGCGCGCCGTCGCGTAGCTTGACCGTTGCGTTGAGCAGGTTGCGCACATCGTAGACGCTGCCCCACACCTCCGGCACGCCGCGGTCCACGTTGAGCAGTGTGTACACCGCCTCCATGCCGGTGCGCATCGAGTATTCAGTGGTGAAGATCGTGTCGCGCGGCGTTTCGGCGAACTGGCCGAGGAACGCAAAGTTGACCGCGCCGTCGGGCACGACGTCCGGACGGTCGCCGGCGGCGCGCGGCATGAAGAACGCGGTGATGTACGGCATCATGACCGGCACCGTGTTGGCGTGTCGCTTGGCGAGCGCCTCGATCTTGTCGGTCGGCACGCCCATGTGGTAGAGCCACTCCTCGCAGATCTCCTCACCGGTGCATTCGGTCATCGACTTCTTCACGTAGTTGCCGGGCTTGTCGGGGAACAAGCCGTAGACCCACACGCACAGCTGGTCCTTGGGCTGGTCGCGGAACTGCTGCTGGCGGTTGAGCGTCCAGCTCATGAGCCAGTTGGAGTCGGTGACGGTGACGATGCCGCCGGTGACGACCTTGCCGGTGAATGGGTCGCGCTTGCAGATGCGCTGGATGTACGGCGGGATCTCGCCGTCCAGGGTGGTGACGGTCGCGCTCATCCACTTGGTGGCCTGCGGGTCGGAGCAGAACGTGTCGGGGTGGCCGAAGCTCGGGTCCTGCTTGGCGATGCGGCGCCACATGTCCCAGCCGCCGCCGGGCTTGATGTCCGGGTTCCACGGGGCGGGCGAGTGCTGCGAGCCCATGGTGGAGTTCTCGACGCAGCCGCCGTTGGTGATGAACACGAAATCGTCCGGCGTCAGGTCGATGGACGACTTGTCGCCGTCGTGGTCGAGGTCGATGCGCACGGCGAGCTTCTTGGTCGCGGAGCTGTATGGATTGCGCTTGAACACGCCGGACGTGGCCTGGATCTTGAGGATCGTGTCCTGGCCGACGCCGGTGTGCTCGCGCTTGGGACCGTCGCCGCCGCCGATCGCGAATTCGACGTTCTCGACCTTCGTGTCGTAGTGGAACTGCACGCCGTGCGATTCGAGGTACTTGACCATCGGCAGGATCATCGACTCGTACTGGTTGTAGCGGGTGAACCGCAGCGCGCTGAAGTCCGGCAGACCGCCGATGTGGTGGATGTAGCGCTTGATGTACAGCTTCATCTCGAGCGCGGAGTGCCAGTTCTCGAACGCGAACATGGTGCGCCAGTACATCCAGAAGTTGGAATTCAGCACCTCGTCGTCGAAGAAGTCGGTGATCGGCTTGTCGTACAGGTCCTCGTCGGGCGTGAAGAACAGTTTCATGATCTCCATCGACGCCTTGTCGGACAGACCGAACTTGCCGCCGGTTTCGGCGTCGTGGCCGAGGTCCTTGGTGGCGCGACACAGCGAGTAGTTGGGATCCTCCTTGTTGAGCCAGTAGTACTCGTCGAGCACGGACACGTCGGGCGTTTCGATGGACGGGATGGAGCGGAACAGGTCCCACATGACCTCGAAGTGGTTGTCCATTTCGCGTCCGCCGCGCATCACGTAGCCGAGGCCGGGGATTTCGGCGCCGTCGCATGCGCCGCCGGGCACGGAGTCCTTTTCGAAGATGTGGATGTGATCGCCGGGCATCTGCGCGTCGCGTACGAGATAGCAGGCCGCGGACAGTGCGGCGAGTCCGGTGCCGATGATGTATGCCGACTTATGATCGACGCCGGCCGGCTTCTTCGGGCGGGCGAACGCTTCGTAGTTGCCGTTGGAATAGTACATGTTCCGCCTCCTTGACGGTGGAGTTGACGTCATGTCAACATTGACTTGGTAGACATGATGTCGCATTGATTCGGCTCCCGCTATAGACACTAGACCGTGTTGTGTCGAAACACCAGAGTCCGTCCGGTTCATCGTGGCGAACCGGTATGCTCGTATGCGATATCGCAATCGTATGGATCATACGGACAGTAAGGAATCCCATGGCACTGACCAAGAAGCAGACCAAGCAGCTGCGCGCGCTGGCGAACCAGCTCAAGCCGCTGCTGTTCATCGGCAAGAACGATCTGACCGACGCGGCCGTCAAGCAGGCGTCCGAAACCATGGACAGCCACGAGCTGCTCAAGATCGCCGTGCAGGACGGCTCCGGCCTGACCGCGAAGGAGGCGGCCGAAAGCCTCGCCGGCCAGATCGGCGCCGAGGTGGTGCAGGTCATCGGCAACCGTTTCGTGCTCTTCCGCCGCTCCAAGCGCGACGACATCGAGCACATCCAGCTCGTGCGCGAGTAGCGCAGACAACCGGCCGACCTCGACCAACCAGTCACACGCCGGCCGCCGCCCTCTAGGAGAGCTCTCCTAGAGAACCTTCCCGGAGAGCGGCGGCCGGCCGGCATCGGGATCGCACTCAAACCGGCCAACCGGCCATGGACCGGTCCCGGACCTATACTCTGCATGCAAAGGAGCGTCAGATGTCTTCCCTGTCACCATCATTACGCGAACCATTCGCCATCACGCACGCCACCGTCGTCATCGGCGACGCGAACGGCACCACCCTGCACGACACCACCGTCATCGTCGGCGGCGACGGCCGCATCGAACGGATCGCCCCTAGCATCGCCACGCCGATCCCCGACGGCTATCGTATGCTCGACGCGACCGGCAAAACGGTGACGCCGGGTCTGATCAACGCGCACGTGCACCTGTTTTCCGAAGGCCGCCCGCTCAATCCGAAGATGGCCACGCCGCGCGGTCAGCGGATCACCGCAACGATCATGCACTCGCCGGTCGGCAAACCGTATCTCAAGGCGCGGGCCAAGGCGAGCGTCATGACGCTGCTGCGGTCGGGCGTCACCACGATCCGCACGCTCGGCGACGTCGGCTACGAGGCCGTCGAACTACGCGACCGCATCGCCGACGGTCATATGGTCGGCCCGCGCATCCTCGCGGCCGGTCCGCTGCTGGCGATTCCGGAGGGCCACGGCGCGCCGCTGATCGCCCTCACCGGCGAGACGCCGGAGGACATGGCCCGCAACACGCGGGAGAACCTCGCGCACGGCGTGAACGCGATCAAGATCGCGGCGACCGGCGGCGTGACCGACGCGCAGCGGCTCGGCGAGGCCGGCAGCCCACAGATGACCGTCGACCAGATGCGCGCGATCTGCGACGTGGCGCACGAGGCGGGCGTAATCGTCGCCGCGCATGCGCAAAGCCCGGAAGGCGTCAAGCGCGCGCTGCTCGCCGGCGTGGACACGATCGAGCACGGCAGCGCGCTCGATGACGCCATGATCGAACTGTTCCGACATAATCCGCACTCGCTGCGCGGTTGGTCGGCGCTGATCCCAACCATGTCGGCCGGTCTGCCGATGACGGAGCTCGGCCAGGACGTGACCGGCATCACCGACATCCAGTTGGCGAACGCGCGTACGGTGGTAGCCGGCATGCTCGCGGGCGCGGAGGACGCGCACGACGCGGGGTTGCGCGTCGGCGTGGGCACGGATACGGCGATGACGTTCGTCACGCAGTACAACACGTGGCGCGAGTTGGACCTGCTGGTCAAACGCGCCGGGTTCACGGCCGCCGAGGCGCTGCACGCCGCGACGCTGGGCGACGCGGAGATTCTGGGCGTCGCCGGCGAGACCGGTTCGGTGGAGGCCGGCAAGGCCGCCGACCTACTGGTGCTGGACGCCAATCCGTTGCTGGATCTGCGTGCGTTGAAGCAGCCGGCGCTGGTGATCGCGGACGGGCGGCCGCTGTGGCATCCGCAGGTCAAGCGGTTCGACGACATCGATGCGCTGCTCGACCGCGCGTACGACGAGTAGTCACGAGTAGTCACATAGTCGCAAGTAGTCGCGAAGCGACGGCCTGCGGACACGTTGGATGCGTTGGGGCCGGGTCTTCCCGCACGGAAAGACCCGGCCCCAACGTGTTGCGCTGCATCACAGCGCGCGTATGACGTCTGCACGACGCATCGCGCGACGGTCAGATGTTGCCGCGCACGTGCTGATCGGCCCACGACTGGGAGTGGGTGAAGGTCGCCGGATCAGCGCTCACGTTGGCGTGCGGGTCGTCCAGCGCGTCGATGGCGGCGAGTTCGGCCGGGGTCAGGTCGAAGCTCGCGCTGGCGAGATTCGCCTTCATACGTTCGACGTGCTTCGACTTGGGGATGATGATGCGGCCTTCCTGCGTGTGCCAGCGCAGCACGACCTGCGCCGGGGTGACGCCGTGCGCCTTGGCGGCCGCGACGACCGGTTCGGATTCGATGTCCTTGCCGTGGCCGAGCGGGCTGTACGCTTCGGCGACGATGCCGTGCGCCTTGCAGAACGCGAGATTGCCGGGCTGGTTGAAGCGCGGGTGCACCTCGATCTGATTGACGGCCGGGGTTTCGGCGGAGTCGTCGATGACGGCGCGCAGGTGTTCGGGCAGGAAGTTGCTGACGCCCGGCACGCGGATCGCGCCCTCGTCGCGCAGCTTGAGCAGCGCGCGCCAGGTCTCCTTGTAGAAGCCGGCGGCGGCGAACGGCCAATGGATCAGGTACATGTCGATCACGTCGACCTTGAGCTTGCGGCGCGACTCGTCGAACGCGACCATCGCCGAATCATAGCCCTGATCGCAGTTGCGCAGCTTGGTGGTGACCCACACCTTGCCGGCCATGCCGGTGGCCTTGAGCGCGTCGCCGACCTGCTCCTCGTTGTAGTAGGCGGCCGCGGTGTCGATGTGACGGTAGCCGATCTCCAGCGCCTCCTCGACCGCGCGCTGCGTATCCTCCGGCGGAATCTGGAACGTGCCGAAGCCGATCTGCGGAATCACCGAGTGGTTCTTGTCGTTCAGCGTGATCTCGGGCGACCGCAGTGCGCCGTGTTCTTCACTCATCGTTGCCCCTTTCGGACGGTTCGTACGTGTGATCCCGACGGATCCCGCATACGTAAGCATGAAGCATAATCATGTCTGATTATAGTCGCAGATCACGCGGAATATGGCATACAAAATCAAACGTAAGGCAAACCGTAGCCAGGTACCGCGACACATCTGCTCAACCGACTTCAACGGACATCCAGCCGATTCCATAGGTGAAATCGGCTGGATGTCCGTTGAGGGAAGACGGGACAGCGCAGGTGAACCACGGCGGGCGACGTCACGCAACAGTCGGCGTTACACGGCACAGCGTCGCGCAGCAAGCAGCATCGCACACCGTCACGCGGCACCTCACCGTCACGCGGCGGGCAGACAGCTCGGCCCGAACAGGATCTTGATCTCCGCGAACAGCGCCGTGTCGCGCTTCACGCGGAACCGGTCGCCGAACGTGAGCACCTGCGCGTTGCCGTCGTCGTCCACGATCGCCAGCCGCACCTCGCAATACCCCGGATGCGCGTGCAGCACCTGCGCGAGTCGGCTCATGTTCTCCCGACCGAGCGCGACCTGCGGCAACGTCAGCATCACCGGCCGCTCATCAGCCGCCTCCAGCGTCGGCACCTGCATCTCCGTGGCGCGCAGGCTCACCGTCTCGTCGCGCAGCTCGACCTGACCGCGGATCTGCACGATCTGGTCGATGGCCAGCTCGGCCGCGGCCGCCTCGTACACCTTGCCGAAGAACATGCACTGGATCGAGCTTTCCATGTCCTCGATGGTGACGATGGCCCACGGGTTGCCCTTCTTGGACACGCGCCGGTCCACGCCGGTGATCAGCCCCGCGAGCGTGACCTGCTGGCCCTCGCCCATCGTCTTCGCGCGGTCGATGAGATGCGCGATCGACATCTCACGCAGCCCCGCGAGCACGGCCTGCATGCCGCTGAGCGGATGGTCGGACACGTACAGGCCGAGCATCTCGCGTTCGAAGTTGAGCTTGGTCTTCTTGTCCCACTCCTCGATGTCGGGCACGGACACGGCGGCGTCGCCCATCGCCTCCGCTCCCCCGTCGTCCTCGTCGGAGAACAGGTCGAACTGGCCCTCCGCCTGCTTGCGCTTGAGGCCGACCACCGAGTCGATGGCCGCCTCGTGGATGGTGAACAGCGCGCGCCGGTTCGGGTCGATCGAGTCGAACGCGCCGGCCTTGATGAGCGATTCGATCATGCGCCGGTTGAGCGCGGTGAGCGGCACTCGGCGGATGAAGTCCATGAAGTTGACGAACTTGCCGCGTTTGCCGCTGCGTTCGGCGATGATGTCCTTGACCGGCGCGTCGCCGACGTTGCGGATCGCGCCGAGGCCGAAGCGCACGACGTCGCCGACGGCGGAGTACTCGTACACCGACTCGTTAACGTCCGGCGAGAGCACCTGGATGCCCATGCGGCGCGCCTCGCCGAGGTACAGCGCGGTCTTGTCCTTGTTGGTCGATGCGCCCTGTAGCAGGGCGGCCATGAACTCGACCGGATAGTGGGTCTTGAGGTAAGCGGTCCAATACGAGATCAGGCCGTACGCGGCCGAATGCGCCTTGTTGAACGCATAGCCGGAGAACGGGACCAGGATCTCCCAGATCGCCTCGGCGGCCTCCTCGGAGTAACCATGCTCCTTCATGCCGGCGAAGAACGGCACCTTCTCCTTGGCCAGCACCTCGGGCTTCTTCTTGCCCATGGCTCGACGCAGCACGTCGGCCTTGCCGAGCGAGTAGCCGGCGAGGATACGCGCGGCGGACTGCACCTGCTCCTGGTAGATGATCAGGCCGTACGTCTCGTCGAGCACCTGCTTGAGCGGCTCGTCAAGTTCGGGGTGGATCGGCGTGATCTTCTGCAGACCGTTCTTGCGCTTGGCGTAGTTGGTGTGCGACTCCATCGACATCGGGCCCGGTCGATACAGGGCGATGAGTGCGGAGATGTCGTTGAAGTTGGTGGGTTTCAGGGTGCGTAGCAGCGAGCGCATGCCGTCGCCATCGAGCTGGAAGACGCCGAGCGTGTCGCCACGCGACAGCAGATCGTACGTCGGCTTGTCGTCGAGCGGGATCTTCGTGTATTCGATCTTGCCCTTGCCGTTGAGTTCGACGTTGCGCAGCGTGTCGCGGATGATCGTGAGGTTGGACAGGCCGAGGAAGTCCATCTTGACGAGGCCGAGCGTTTCGCACGTATGGTATTCGAACGTCGTGGTGACGGTGCCGTCGACGCGCTCCAGCAGCGGCGACGTGTCAGTGATCGGCTCGGATCCCATGATCGTGGCGCACGCGTGCACGCCGGTCTGACGGATCAGACCCTCGATGCCCTTGGCCTCCTCGGTGATGCGTTTGACGTCCGGGTTGGAGTCGTACAGTTCGCGGTATTCACGCGCCTCGGCGTAGCGTTTCGCCTTCGGGTCGAAGATGTCGTGCAGGCTGATGTCCTTGCCGCCGGTCTCGGCCGGGGGCAGCGCCTTGGTGACGGTGTCGCCCATGGAGAAGTCGTAGCCCATGATGCGCGCGGAGTCCTTGAGCGCCTGCTTGGTCTTGATGGTGCCGTAGATCACGCACTGGGCGACCTTGTCGTGGCCGTACTTGTCGGCCACGTATTCGAGGACCTTGGCGCGGCCGTCGGGGTCGAAGTCGACGTCGATATCCGGCAGGGAGACGCGTTCGGGGTTGAGGAAGCGTTCGAAGATCAGGCCGTGCTTGATCGGGTCGAGTTCGGTGATGCCCATCGCGTAGGCGACCATGGCGCCTGCGGCGGAGCCACGGCCCGGGCCGACCATCACACCGTGGGTCTTGGCCCAGTTGATGTAGTCGGCGACGACGAGGAAGTAGCCGCAGAACTGCATCTGGCAGATCACGCCGCACTCGTAGTCGGCCTGCTTGAGGACCTCGAGCGGCGGGTTGCCGTCGTAGCGCTTCTCGAGGCCCTCCTCGACCTTCTTCAAAAACAGCGAGGTCTCGTCCCAACCTTCGGGACAGGCGAACTGCGGCATGAACGCGCCGTCCTCGTTGTCGTCGAACATGACGTTGCAGCGTTCGGCGATCTCGAGCGTGTTGTCGCACGCCTCGGGAAAGTCCTTGAACAGCTCGCGCATCTCCTCGGCCGGCTTGATGTAGTAGCCTGAGCCTTCGAACTTGAAGCGGTCCGGGTTGTCGAGCGTGTCGCCGGAGTTGATGCACAGCATCGCGTCCTGCGCGTCCTTGTCCTCCTCACGCACGTAATGCGAGTCGTTGGTGGCGAGCAGCGGCGCGTTGAGCTTTTTCGCGATGGTGAGCAGGCCGTCGGTCACCTCGGTCTCGATCTTCAGACCGTGATCCATGAGCTCGATGTAGAAGTTGTCGCGGCCGAAGATGTCCTGGAACTCGCCGGCGGCGCGCAGGGCCTCGTCGAACTGGCCGAGGCGCAGACGCGTCTGGATGATGCCCGACGGGCAGCCGGAGGAGGCGATCACGCCCTTGGAGTAGGTGGCGAGCACCTCCTTGTCCATACGCGGGTAACGCATGACGCGGCCTTCGAGGTTCGCCACGGAGCTTGCCTTCATGAGGTTGACGAGGCCCTCGTCGTTTTCGGCCCACATGGTCAGGTGGGTGATCACGCCGCCGCCGGACACATCGTCCGGGTTGCGGCGGCGGTGCTTTTCGTCGAGGTTCGGGTCCCAGTTCGTGTCCCAGCTGACGCGCGTGGGGTCCTGGCGCGCGGTCTCCGGGGTGACGTACGCCTCGATGCCGATGATCGGCTTGACGCCGGCCTTGACGGCGGTGCTCCACATCTCGTAGGCGCCGTGCATGTTGCCGTGGTCGGTGATGGCGACCGCCGGCATGCCGAGCTCCTTGACGCGGTTCACCAGATTCGGGATCTTCGACGCGCCGTCCAGCAGCGAATAGTGCGTGTGGTTGTGCAGATGAACAAAGTTTCCCGATTCAGCCATGCGTTCCACCATACCTCATGGCCTTGGCACCTCATGGCCGCGGCCGGCCCGTCATCCGAACCGCACGATGAGCCCTCCGACGGCGATGACGAGCATCACCGCGCCGGTGACCCGCGCCCTGAACAGATACCATTCGGTCGGCGCGCCGCCTTTGACGTCAAGGACATGCTGGATCTTCCACATGACCTCCGGCTTGAACAGGAAGCCCACGCCGCAGCACGTCATGAACAGTTCGAAGAGCATGAATTGCGTGACGCTCATGACGGTGCTCGGCGCTCCTTCGCGGACGACTCAGGATACGTCCATCATACGCCCATCAGCCGCTCGGCGAGCGTCCGGAACTCCCGGCCGATGCCGTCCGTGCGCAGCGCGCCGTCCTTGTCGAGGACGGCCGGCCGACCCGCCTCACCGGTCTCGCGCAGCTCCGGTTCGAGCGGCAGCTGCGCCATAAGCGGCACCTCGTAGCCGAGCGCATCGGTGAGCTGCTCGCTCACCCGCCGGCCGCCGCCCTCGCCGAAGATGCGCAGCTTCTCGCCCTTGTGCTCATACCAGCTCATGTTCTCCACGACGCCGCGCACCTTCATCGGCACCTGCAGCGCAACCAGCCCCGAACGCACGGCCACGTCGGACGCGCTCGGCTGCGGGGTCGTCACGACCACGAGCTCGGCGTTCGGCAACGCCTGTGCCACGGAGATCGCCATGTCGCCGGTGCCGGGCGCGAGGTCAAGCAGCAGCACGTCCGGCTCGCCCCACCACACGTCCGACAGGAACTGCTCCAGCGAGCGCTGCAATCGCGGTCCGCGCCACAGGATCGCCCGGTCGGCGCCCGCGAACATGCCGATCGAGATGAGCTTGACGCCCCACGCGGTCACCGGCATCAGCATGCCGTTGAGGTTCGTGGGCTGGGTGCGCACGCCGAACAGCTTCGGCAGCGAGAAGCCATAGATGTCCGCGTCGATGGCGGCGGTGTCGTAGCCGAGCGCGGCGAACGTGGCGGCGAGGTTCGCGGTGACCGACGATTTGCCGACGCCGCCCTTGCCAGAGGCGATCGCGAAGATGCGGGTCTTGACGCCCGGCTTGGTGAACGGGTTCTGCTTGCGCTCGGCCTTGAGGTCGGCGACGAGGTCGGCGAGCTTGTCGCGGCTCATCGACGTGACCTCGATGTGCGGGGTGAGGGTCGCGTCCGGGTAGGAGGCGACCGCGCCGTTGATCTGGTTGGTGATGGTCTCCGAGAGCGGGCAGCCTTCGACGGTGAGCTCGACCTGCACGGTCACGTCGTAGGCGTCGGGCGCGACGGCCGGGTCCGCATGGATCGCCGCGATCATGCCCAGATCGGTGACGGACCGGCCGAGTTCGGGGTCGATGACGCGGCTGAGCCGGTCGTAAATGTCCGCTTCGATCTTCCGGGGGGTTACTGTCATGGATCGTCCTCCTTATTGCCGCGTACCAGACTAGCGTGCGATCGCGCGGCGTGCCAGAGGCATGTGCCGGTTCCCGGGATCGGGCCCGGTCATCCCGGGAACTAGAAACCTCACATTTACGCACAACCGCACATGGCATATCGGTGGAAAATGGCGGCTCGACCCTTACAAACCGCACACGCCCGGTTCCCGGGATTCCCCGCCCGCAATCCCGGGAACCGGCGAACTCATATAACCACCCTGGCCAGCCCCATCAGATGCCTCTGTCGCTGCATCATCACCCTGATGACCTGCACGATCCGTCGCCGCGCGGCATCATCGATCAGATCGTCCGCCGTGACCAGCACGATCTCCCACCCCGCCAATCTCAGCCGGTTCAGTCGTCTGGCGTCCGCACGCATCTGGTCGACGCCGGCATGGTATCCGCCTTGGTATTCGATGCCGAGTTTGATGTCCGGATACGCGATGTCGATGAAACAGCAATCATTCGGCCCCAACATCACACAATGATTGACCGACGGCGTGCCAAGACCGTTTCTCATGGCCAGCACATAGACCTGCGATTCCGGCGGCGAATCGGTGTTAGCCGCGAGAAACGGCGCAATGCCCATACATCGCGCACGTCCCTGAAACCCTTTGGTGTCCGTCGCATACCGGACCAGTTCATCGATGGACGCGACCCGCCGGCGACGGTCCCGGCAGGCGAACGATCCCGCGATGACCGCCAGACTTTCCTCGCTGCAGTATCTGGACATCTGGGCCCATGTCATGGCCGGTCGCGTCACGTCATAGACGCCGGCATGCTCGACCAGAAACTCGCCTTTCCATGAATGCGTGATCACCCTGGCATATCGTCGGCGCTTGGCCTTGTCCGCGAACACGATATGGTGCTTGTTCGCAGGCAGCCGACAGTCCGGTGGCGGGGAAGTTCCCCAGTATTCCAACGCGCTGCAATGGGAGAATACAGGGACGATGTCCATGTCGCCCGCGAGCGCGGCACATTGCGCGCGGCGCCGCAGCATTACCTGCATCGCCTCATCAGCCATGAAAGAGCTCATGCGGCGAGCCTACGAGGTCGCCGATGTCTGGAGCAAGGCCGGTCGGGCTATGTGGTCGAATGCATGGGTTATCCACAGTTTCGGCGTGTTGCGGACAATGCCGCGGCCTTCTGGTTCCCGGGATCGGGCCCGGTCATCCCGGGAACCGGAAATCTCACATTTACGCACAACCGCACATGGCATATCGGCGGAAAATGGCGGCTCGACTCTTACAAACCGCACACGCCCAGTTCCCGGGATTGCGGCGCGGCGATCCCGGGAACCGGGCAAGCGCCATCACACCTCGCCGGTCTCCAGCAGCGTGGCGAACTGCGCCTCGTCAAGCATGGGAATGCCCAGCTCCTCGGCCTTGGCGGCCTTGCTCCCGGCATTCGCCCCAACGACCACATAGTCGGTCTTCTTGCTCACCGATCCGGCCGCCTTGCCGCCGCGCTCGATGATCGCCTCCTTGGCGGAGTCTCGCGAATAGCCTTCCAGCGATCCGGTCACGACGACGGTTTTGCCGGCCAGTGTCTGCGGCAGGTCGCTCACCTCGGCCGATCCCACGCCCACGCCGGCGCGCTTCCATGCCTCCAGCACGGCGCCGCGCCAGTTGCCCGACTCGCGCGCCTCGGCGAACCAGGTCACCACGGATTCGGCGATTTCGGGCCCGATGCCGTCGATGGTCGACAGGTCCTCCGCGCTCGCCTGCTCGATCGCGTCCAGCGAGCCGAACGCGGAGGCGATCAGGCGCGCGGTGGGCGGGCCAAGCCGGCGGATGGACAGCGCGACGAGCACACGCCACAGGTCGGCGTGGCGTGCCTTGTCCATTTCGTCGAACATCTTGCGCGTATTCTCGCCCGGCCGCACGATGACGGGCACGTCGGTCGTCGCTCCCCGCACGGTCTTGTGCTCGACGCGTACGACGACCGCGTCGGCCGGCACGTTGTAGTCGGGATAGTCCTGGCCGAGATGAGCAGTATCGGCCGCCGTCTCGCCGCCGCGTTCGGCCAACTGCTTGGCCGTCAGTTTCCTCGCCGCCGTCGGAGCGGTCCAGAATGCGGGCACCTGATGCCACAGTCCGGAATCACCGATCCGCTTGCGCGTCTTCTTCTTCCGTCCGTTGGCGTCGGTCGTCTCGCGGACCTCGACGATCGCGGCCTCGCGCCACACGCGCACGTCGCGCAGGTCGGCGGCGGTCAGGTCGAACAGTCCGGCCTCGCTCGAGAGCACCGGCGTCTGCACGGGCGGCAGCTCCAGTCCGGGCGCCGGTTCGTACGGCTCCGGTTCCTCGCCGGGAGCCACGAGAATCTCGGCGATATTCGGCGCATAGGTCGCGACCGAGTCCGGCCGGTTCTCCTCCGGATTGGTCAGTGCGATGGCCGACTGGTCGCCCAGATGCTCGATGTCGAACGCCTTGCGCGAGGCGAGGTTGATGATGCGTTCGGTGAGCTGCGCGGGGCAGCTTTCGACGTTCGGGCAGCGGATGTCCTTGTCGCCTTCCTTGGCCGGCGCGAGTGTCGCCCCGCACGACGGGCAGTGTTCGGGCATGACGAACTCGCGCAACTGGTTCTCGCGTCCGCGGCGGCGCTCCAACACCGGCCCGACGAGTTCGGGAATCACGTCGCCGGCCTTGCGCACGACGACCGTGTCTCCAATGAGCACGCCCTTGCGTTTGACCTCGGACGGGTTGTGCAGCGTGGTGCGTGCGACGGTCGAACCGGCTACATACACGGGCTTCAGGATGGCGACCGGCGTGACGCGGCCGGTGCGGCCGACCTGCACGGTGATGTCGAGCAGTTCGGTGTTGACCTCCTCGGGCGGGTACTTGTAGGCGATCGCCCAGCGCGGCGCACGCGAGGTCGCACCCAAAGACCGTTGGAGGCCGAGATCGTCGACCTTGACGACGATGCCGTCGAGCGCATGCTCGATGTCGCCGCGATGTTCGCCGTAGTAGTCGATCATGTCAAGGATCTGCTGGAAGTTCGTGACGGTGCGGTTGTGCGGCGAGACCGGCACACCCCACTTGGTGTACAGCTCGTACGCCTCGGACTGGTCGTTGACGACGTCGTGCGATCCGGCGGCGCGGCCTGCGCCCCAGCGCAGCGTGCCGATGCCGTGCGCGTAGAAGCTCAGCCGTCGGGTCGCGGTGATGCGCGGGTCCTTCTGCCGCAGGGATCCAGCTGCGGCGTTGCGCGGGTTGGCGAAAGGCGCGCGGCCGGCGTCCTCTTGCTCGGCGTTGAGCGTGCGAAAGTCGTCCCAGCGCATGAACACCTCGCCGCGGATCTCCACGAATTCGGGGATGTCCTCGGCCGGGCCGCCGAGGTTCGCGGGGATCGAGCCGATGGTGCGCACGTTAAGGGTGATGTCTTCGCCGGTCACGCCGTCGCCGCGCGTGAGCCCCTGTTCGAGCACCCCGTTACGGTAGATCAGATTGAGTGCCAGACCGTCGATCTTGACCTCGCAGCTCATCGGCAGCGGTTTGGATTCAGGCCAGTCGAGATCGCGGATGACCGAGTCGTACCAGTCGCGCAGCTCCTCGATCGAAAACACGTCGTCGAGGCTCATCATGCGCGACGGATGACGTACGGACGCGAAGTCGTTGGAGAACGTACCGCCGACGCGGTGCGTGGGCGACTGCGGCGAGTCGAGTTGCGGGAACGCCGCCTCGAGACGTTGCAGACAGCGCAGACGCGCGTCATAGGCGGCGTCGGACGACACCGGCGCGTCGTCGATGTAATAGGCGATCTGATCGGACTCGACCCACGCGGCCACACGCGCCCACAGGCGCGCGGCGGCTTCGGCCGGCATCGCGTCCACGTCCAGACGGTCGAGCCGCAGCGCATCACCATCGGTCGGCTGCAGGGCGGCGATCCACTGGTCGGAACCGGGTGCGAACCGGTTGATCCCCTCGTTCTCGACGATCGTCACCGCTTCCGGCGCGTCGAAGTCCCAAGCCAACTGTTCGGTCGTCATATGCCCTCCATATCGATATGTCGCACATCAGTTTACCGGCACGGTTCCCGGGATCCAGCGCCGCCATCCCGGGAACCGGAAAACGCACATTACCGCACAATCGCACATGACAATTCGGCGGAACACCGCCCTGCAACGCTCGGGAACCGCACATAGCCGGTTCCCGGGATTTCCCGGCGCGCATCCCGGGAACCCCAGAAGCCCAGCCAGCCCCGCCTCACGCGTTGAGCGAGCGCAGGAACTGCGCCTGCACCACGTCGATGCCGTCGGAGTCGTCGTCGTTCATGCGCGCGCACGCCACGGACAGCGTGCGGGCGGGCACGAACATGCCCTCATCCACGGTCACGCGGGCCGCTTCGCGCATGATCGCCGCGACCTCGGTGTTCGGCCAGACCGGCAGGTCGTGCGCCATCAGTACGGCCTTGGCCGCTTCGACGCTGTCGGGCACGGGCACGCATTGCGAGTCGGCGCGCGCCACAAGCTCATGCAGCTCGCCCTCCAATGCGCCGATTTGCCCGGGACTGATGTGATCGCTCATGATATAGGCGGCCACGGCCACGTCGAACCGGTCGCGCATCCATTCGGCGTAGGCGAGCCGGTAGTAGGCGAAGGCGGCGTCGTCGCGGTCGAGCGCCACACGCAGCGCGTTGAGGCATGCGGCGCGCGCCAGATCCCAGTCCTCGGTGCGGGCCAGCTGCACCGCGAGTTTGAGATGCGACAGCGGGTAGGCGGGCGCGTAGGCGACCATCGCGTTGAGATGCGGCAGCGCCTCCTTGGGACCCTTGATCTGCGACAGCACGTCGGCGAGTTCCATGTGCGCGTAGAACAGATCGTCGGGGATGAGCACGGTCTGTTCGCCGGAGGTGGCGAACAGCCGGTTGTAGACGACGCGTTCCGCATAGGAGTTGAAGTACCGCGGCACGCCGGGGTTGTTGGCGTACATGAGGTCGAGCCGTTCGAGTTCCACCTCGATCATGTCGAAGGCCTGCTCCGCGTTGCCGGAGAACAGCAGGTCGCGAGCCTTGAGACGCGCCCGTTCGATGTCGTGCGTGAGCTGGAAGTCGAAGTCCGGCGTGTCCTCGCCGTCGATAAGCGCGCTCGTGACGCGCGGCGCGAGGGCGCTGAGCTCGGGGTCGGCGATGCGGTCGATGATGGCCATCGCGCGCTGCGCCTTGGCGACGGACAGCAGGTTCGGGTCGGCGGCGAGCCGGTGGAATTCGGCGACGCCGTGCTGCAGCAGGTCGGCCCGTTGGATGGACAGGTCGACGGCGTCGTGCGCGCCGAGCACGCGCGCCATATGCGGTTCGAACACCGTATCGGACAGTTCCGGCTCCTCCTGCGAGCCGGCCGGCGCGAACCGGTTGTCGCGCAGGTCGAAGCCCGGATTCACCGGCAGCAGCGCGCCGTGCTCGTCCATCTCCATGACGGCGTCGAACATGCGGTACGTGTCGATCGGATGCTCCAGTCCGTCCTCGCGCAGCCGTTCGAGCAGCGCCTCGCGGGTGAAGGTGACGGTGGCGAGCGTACGCACCGTAGGCGTGGTCTGCAGCGCGGTGAGCGGATCACCATCCGCGGAGCCGCCGTCGCCGACGCCGGCCGCCGCGGCGACGCCGAGCCCGTCCGCGCCGTCGCCGGTGGAGCCGAGGCCGTACGCCATGCCGGCGGTGTCCGTGGCGGCGGCATCCGTCGCACGATTGCCCTGCGGCATGTTGAACGCGACTTCGTCGAAGTCGAAGTCCTTCATAAGATCCTCGAACCGGCTGTCGACGGTGGCCTTGTCGGCGGTGTCCATGTCCGGATCGCCGTGCTCGGCCGATGCGGATGCCGTCGATCCGGCCGTGTCGTCCGACGTGCCCGATGCGCCGCCGTTCGCGACGTTGCCGGCGCCGACGACACCGTCCGTACCAACGACACCAGTATCGTCCGACGCGTCGGTCGTACCGGTGCCACTCGCGGCCGTACCGCCGTCGCCGTCGTCCATGGCCGGCATGGGCGTGCGCGTGGGATCGCCGTGGAAGTCGCCGTCCTTCGGCGCGGCCTTGCCGCCGCCGAGCGACACATCGCCGAACTGGCCGCGTTCGACCATGTGCATCATCTGGCCGACCGCACCGGAAATCGCCGTGTTCTGCTCCGCTACGGCCTCCTCCAGTCCGATCGAGTCGACGTGCAGCGATACCTGACGGATGCGGTCGTCCGCGCCGAACGCCATCGCGGCCATCATCAGGCCGACGCGCAGGTTGTAGGCGGCGCTCATCGACGCACGCTGGTCGGCGCTGAGGTCCTTCCACGCGTGGGTGTCGGCATCGTACCGGCTGGTGGGCATCATCGACGGTCCGGCGGTGGTGAAGCCGACGCCGACCAGTCCCGAATCGAGGTTCGATCGGAACTCCACGTCGAAACGGTATGGCAGTCGCAGCCGGCGCAGCAGCGTCGACATGGACTGTCGGTACAGCCATTCGGAGCCGTGGGACGCGGCATTGTCGGACTCACCGGCACCGGCACCCGCGCGGGTACCACTATCCGCTCCGCGTTCCTTATCGGCGATCCGCCGGGTCTGCGCCCGCGCCTCGTCGACCATGCGCAGGATGGCGTGCACGCCTTCGTCCGACGTCGGCAGCCCCGCGCCGACGCCGCCAGCCGTAGCCCCACCGTCCAGCGCTCCGGCATACGTCTCGTCGTGTTCGTTGGTCTTCAGCGCGATCAACGCCGGATTATGCAGCAGCATCCAGTCGATCTGCGCGGCCTGCGCGCGCGTGACCGTGTCCTCGGTGGGGTTGAGGCCGAGCCGCGCGTTGCGTTCGAGCCATGCGCTGACGGCGGCGAACCGGTTGAGGTTGCCTTCGATGCGCAGCGTCTGCAGCACGGCCGGGATCTGCAGTTCGGTGTCCCACGTGAAGAAGTAGTTGCCCGAATACGTGGAGGTGTACAGGTGCAGCGGTTCCGCGCCGTGCACCGCGTCGAGCCCGGTGGCGGGCTCGGGCGCGCGCACCTCATGCATGAGGTCGGCGAAATGGTCCTCAAGTCCGGAGGCGCGCATGCCG
This sequence comes from Bifidobacterium ramosum, assembly GCF_009299505.1. Taxonomy (GTDB): domain Bacteria; phylum Actinomycetota; class Actinomycetes; order Actinomycetales; family Bifidobacteriaceae; genus Bifidobacterium; species Bifidobacterium ramosum. The sequence goes on from NZ_WBSM01000007.1 coordinate 28,716, forward strand.
TGGGCGCGCGCGTCGAGCGTATCGCGCAGGCAGCGGCGGATCGCCCCGATCGGCGCCTCGCGGTTGAGCCGGCGGAAGATGTTGCCCGAGCCGAACCCGATGAGCGGCCCGCGCATCTGCGGCAGCAGGTAGGCGGCGAAGAACGCGATGGTGATCGCGTCGCGGTATTCCAGATCGTAGCGCATCGATGCCGGCAGCGCGGCGCGCACCTGTTCGAGCGTGTACCGGTTGTCGGTCTTGAGCCACGAGGCGAGCCAGGTGAGCCGACCGGTGTCGTCGCGTCCGACGATGCCGCCCTGCACCACGGTGAGTATGCGCGGCGCATCGGACGCCCCGGAGGTCTGGTGGCCGAACCGTGGTCCGTCGGGCAACTTCAGCTCGCCCTCCTTGCCGAACAGGAACCGCGGCTGCATGTCGTGCGTGTCCATCGCCGGATCGGTGCCGGCGAACACCCGTCCCTGGGTGTCGGCGAGCGCGATCTGCGAGAAGTGCGCGCGGTCGGTGAACGCGCCGAGCGAGAGCACGCTGCCGCCGGCCTTGCCGGGCAGCTGCGCCCAGCCGAGCGTGAGTCCTTCGGGCACGCCGTCGAAGCCGTCGATCAGATGGCGGCGCACGAGCGGCCCGAGCGTGATGGCGTGGTCGGCGAGCGCCTTGAGCATGTCGCCGTTGGCGTTGAGCGCGGCCTCGAACGGGTTGCCGGATGCCGGCTTCGCGCCGCGCACGGCCGCGTCAAGGGAACGCACCAGCCGGTTGATCGCGGCCGGCACGCCGCGGCCATGATTCCTATGGTGTGGTGTGTACGTGGGCATGCCCCACATTCTTCCAATCCAGCCCGACATGGGGCCGGAAATGAAGCCGATAGAATAATGGGGTGTCTGCTACGTTCCGTCGTCCTGTGATCCGCCCGCGCACGATGCTGGTGGCCTGTGTGGCCATGCTGCTCATCGCGCTGCTCGAGTGCGCCGTGTTCAACCTGCCGTTTTGGACCACGCTGTCGGCGAGCGCCGATTCGTCGGCCGCCGAGAACACGCTCGGCCCCGGTCTGGAGCGCACCGACGACGGGCTGCTCAGGGTGACCGATCCGACGCGGGCGTGGCTTGAGGTCAAGGCGGACGGTTCGTCGCCGTATGCGCGCGTGGATACGGTCGATGTGAGTCACGGCGCATGGCTGACCCAGCAGGATCGTCTGACGTGGACGTTCCATCTGCGCGTGGACGCGAACGGCCGGGCGGGCCGTGTGCAGCAGACGGCGTATGCGTCGCGTCGTTCGGCGTACATCCGCACCGACGGCGCGTCCGGCATGCTGCGCATCTGGGTGCAGGAGCGGCAGGGCGCGCTGCTGCCGATCCGGGCGGTGCGTGCGAACGTGCATGTGGCGTTCGCGTGGAGTTGGCCGCGGGTGGCGGCGCTGGCGTGCGTGGCGGCGCTGATGCTGCTGTGCCGGCCGGGGTCGCGGCTGTGGCGCACGCGGCTCGATCCGGCCGATCCGTTGCAGCGGCGGTGGCTGGCGTTGACGTTGGCGCCGTTCGCCGCATTGTCGTTGGGCGTGGTCGTCTGGCAGGCGGCCGTGGCCGGTCCGCTGGTGTTCCACAACACGAACGGCTACACGTATGATTACGACCAGTACGCGCATGTGGCGGACGCGCTGCTGCACGGCCATGCATGGCTGGATCTGCCGGTGCCGCACGAGTTGGCGCAGGCGGCGAATCCGCATGCCATCGCGACGCGGGAGCGGCTGATGGCGGATGGCGTGTCGCCGATCTACTGGGATTATGCGTTCTTCGACGGCCATTGGTATTCGTATTTCGGCGTGGTGCCGGCGGTGCTGCTGTTCCTGCCGTATCAGGCGGTCACGTCGCTGTGGGTGGACGGCGGGCTGCGGTTGCCGTCGGCGGCGGCCGACGTGCTGTTCATGTTCGGGTTTCTGGCGTTCGCCTGCCTGTTGACGGTGCGGCTGGTGCATCGGCTGTCGCCACGCGCCTCGCTTGGTTCGGCGACGATGGCGTGCGCGATGCTGCTGCTGGGATCGAACGCGTGCTATCTGTGGTTCCGTACGAATTTCTATTCGGTGCCGATCGCCGCGTCGATGATGTTCACGTGTCTGGGATTATGGCTGTGGATGGGTGCGATCCGGCCGTCGCGAGCCGTCGCAGCCGTCGAATCGGATGACGGAGACGTCGCGGCCGCCGACGATCCGACGATCGCCGCGGACTGGTCGGGCGCCGCTCCCCTGTCGCTGCCGCATCTGGCCGGCGGCGCGGCGTGCATCGCGGCGAATTTCGGATGCCGTCCGCCGTTCGTGCTCTCCGCGCTGCTTGCTTTCCCGCTGTTCTGGCCGCAGATCACGGGATTGGCATCCGCGGTCATGCGCGACCGTTCGCGGCTGCGCTTCCCCGCGTTGTTGCGCACGTTGCGTGCGCCGTTGGCGATCATCGTGCCGGCGCTGATCGTGGTCGTCCCACTCATGGCCTACAATGCGGCGCGTTTCGGCAGCATCCTCGACTTCGGCAGCGCCTATCAGATGACGGTCACCGACATGACGAACTTCCGTCTGCCCGCAGCCGACATCCCCTACATGATCATCTACTATCTGTTCTTGCCGCTGCGGTTCTCCCACGCGTTCCCGTTCCTGTCGATCCAGCCGACGCCGCTGCCCGAATGGGGATTCACCGAGGCGATGGTCGGCGGCCTGTTCACGTTGTGCCCGCTGTTGCTGCTCGCACTGCTGTTGCCGCGTATCCGCCGCCGTCTGCCGCAACCGTATCGGGCGACCGCCCTGTTCGCGCTGGCGCTCGGTCTGGCCATTGTGGTGGTCGATGTCGTCGAAGGCGGATTGGGATGGCGGTACATGGCCGATTTCGGATGGCTGATCTGTCTGGCCGCCATGCCGGTGCTGATGCGGCTGTTGGAAGGCCCGCGGGTGTTCGATCCGCTTGACCCGGAGGAACTCGAGGAGGCCGAATATCCACGCACATCGCTGTGGAGGCGGGCCATCCGGCTGCTGGTGCTGCTGGTCATGCTGTACGCGCTTGCCGTGACGGTCGCCTCGTGCTTCGTGCCGGGCCGCGACGATTCGCTCGATCACAACGCGCCGGCCGTGTTCTACGAAGTGAGATCCTGGTTCACGATGCTCGGCCTGAGCTGACGGTCGCATCCGAACGCCCGGACCGGTATCGTTCAGCGAATCCCCAGCCATATCGCGGAACGCTCCCAGTACCCGCCACGCGTTTCTCCAAGCTCGAGATCATACTAATGGACGATAGTCAATCATCCGCATCCCTGCTACGAAGAACCGCCCATGACCATCACGCACCCGCCGCAACCGTCCTCCCCCATCCGACACACCGCCGTCCGCACGATCGCCGTCCGTGCCGTCGCCGCGACGCTCGCCTGCATCGTCGCCATCGGCCTGAGCCTGCTCAGCCAGAACGACGTCGACGCGGCCATCCGTCAGAACCGCATCGCCCAGCTCAACGCGCGCATCGAGAACATCTACACCGCCGACTATCAGCAGATGGCCGAGGAGAACCTCGTCAAGGCGCGCGACAAGGAGACCCATACCGTCGACAACATCTTCGTCGCCGACAACCCGTACGGCACCAACACCACGTCACTGTACGTCTACTTCACCTCGCACTACGCCACCAAGGTCACGTACACCGTGTCCGCGGACGGCTACCCCGACTTCACCGCCGAAGCGAACCAGGGCGACGACGAGTACGTCAAGGAACACGAATTCCTCGTGCTCGGCCTCATCCCGGACGTCGAGAACACCATCACGCTGACGATCACCGACGAAAGCGGCCTCGACACCGACTACACGATCACCCGCAAGGGGCCGTCGCTGCTCGGCACCGAAGCCGTGCGACTCGAACAGACCGACGGCAGTCTCGACACGACCGCCGCGTTCGCGTCGTCCGCATCATCCACGTCGTCTACATCCACGTCGGCGTCCACGTCCGCGTCGGCGACGGACTCGACGACCACCGCATCCGAGATCACGCAACAGCTCGGCAACGGCCTGTACGCCATCCTCGGCAACGACAGCGACGAGCAGGACTTCATGTACTACTACGACACGTACGGCGTGCTGCGCGGCGAAGTGCCGGTCAAGTACTACCGTTCGCACCGTCTGCTGTTCGACGACGACGGGCTCATGTGGTTCTCCGCGTCCACGCACACGATGGTCGGCATGAACCGGCTCGGCAAACTCGAGAAGATCTACGATCTCGGTGGCGACTTCATCCTCCACCACGACTACGCGCTCGACGCGGACGGCAACATCGTGCTGCTCGCCACCGACCTCGGCCGAAGCGACCACGCCGTGCAGGACCAGGTCGTCAAACTCGACACGACCACCGGCAAGACCACGCTGCTGCTCGACTTCGGCACCATGTTCGCCGGCTACAAGTCCACCACCGACCATTCCGGCATCGACGAATCCGATCCGACCGCCACGAACCGCTGGGACTGGCTGCACTGCAACACGATCCAGCTATTGCCCGACGGCTCCGCGCTGTTCTCCGCGCGCGAGACGTCCACCATCATCAAGGTGAACGACCTCGAAGGCACGCCCACGCTCGCGTACATGATCGGCGAGAGTTCCGTGTGGGACGGCACCGGTTATGCGTCCGCGTTCCTCACCAAGGACGGCGACTTCGGCGACACCGGCGGCCAGCATTCGATCACGTACGTGGCCGACGACTCGCTCGCCGACGACCAGTACTACCTGTACATGTTCGACAACAACTACGGCTACGCGATGACCCGCCCCGACTACGACTGGACCGTAATCGACGGGATCAGCACCGCCGGCTCGTCCAAGGACGCGGACTCGCGCTCGCAGTACCGCCGCTATCTGGTGGACGAGCACGCGGGCACGTACACCGAGGTCGCGTCGTTCGACGTGCCGTACTCGCCGTACGTGAGCTCGGCGCAGGAGTTGAGCAACGGGAACATCCTGATCGACACGGGCATGCAGGGGCTGTTCGGCACGTACACGGCCGACGGCGAGCTGCTCGCGCAGTACCGGATGGCGCTCAATACGGCGTATATCTACCGTGTGTATCAGTACGACTTCAAGGGCTTCTACTTCGCCGCGTGACGGGGCGGCGGGGGCGACAGTCTGAGGCGACGACCCCGCACTTCGCCGGTCTCGGGGCGTCAGCGTGGCTAACCAAGGGATGCCCACTCGCAGCTCTTGTCTTGGCATCTGTAATCGTCACTCTGTAATCGTCACTCAGTGCGCGCAATCACGACATCCGCGCGCACTGAGTGACGTTTCGCCCGCCCAAACCATCACTGCGTGCGCGCCCACGTCACGATTGCGCGCACTGAGTGACGATTACGGACGCTACCGCACACCGGACCGGCCGCGACCGCACTACACTGGGGAGTCATGGGACTGTTTGATGCATTGTTCGGGGGACGTGCGGCGGCTGATCGTCCGTCGTCGATGACGTTCGTGATGGATGGCGCCGGGCACCGGTACGAGGACGGCAATGTCGGACTGCTGCCGACGACGCTCACGATCGGGCCGGACACGCGACGCGTGGCGGTGATCGGACTGAACGGCTCGGGCAAGACGACGCTGCTCAAGCTGCTCGACGGCGCGCTGACCGCGTCGGCCGGCACGGTGGCGGTCATGTCGCATCGTGACGGCGGTACGGCGAACGACGACGAAGTACTTAATCCGGCGGTCAAACGCGATCTGAAACGCATCGAGGATCTGGTCGGCCGCGTGCGGCGTGAGGAGATTCCGAACAGCTACTATCAGGCGGCGGACATCCGTGAGGCGATCGATCAGCCGTTGAAGAAGCACAAGGTGCCCGAGTCGGAGCGGCAGCAGATCATCGGCGATCTATTCGCGCATTTCGATCTGACGTCGGTGGCGCGCGAGCCGGCCAGCGCGTTGGACAGCGAGAAGCGGCATCTGTTGGCGATCGCGTCCGCGTTGAGTTTCTCCCCTGCCGCGATCGTGGCCGACGAGCCAACCAAGGGACTGGACGAGATCGGATCGGCGCATGTGGCGCGCGCGTTGTTCAGCTATGACCGGCAGGTCGTGTTCGCCACGCATGATGTTGATCTGATCCAGCGACCGGAGTACGCGATCGACCGCACGTTGGTGTTGGACGATCATCAGTTGGTCTTCGACGGATCCCCTGCCGACGCCGCGGCGTTCTACGCCGATCTCATCCGGCGCAAGTACGAAGCCGCCAAGGCGGCCCGCTGATTCCCTACTTCGGGTTTTCATCCCTCCCCTTGACGGACATCCAGCCGATTCCAACGATGTAATCGGCTGGTTGTCCGTCAAGGGAAGAACGGCAGTCGGGAGGGACGGCAGGTCGACACCCTCCCAAAGCAGGCGTTCCTTTTCCCTAGCGAACAACTGTCCCTTTCAACGGACAACCAGCCGATTTCGGTATCTAAATCGGCCAGTTGTCCGTCAGGGGAAGATGAAGTCGACCTCTGCGTATTCTCCCGACAGCACCTCCCCTCAACGGACATACAGCCGATTACATCGTTGGAATCGGCTGTATGTCCGTTAAGGAGTCGGTACTATGTACTCCTGCTGAAAGTCATGACGATGACGGTCACAGCAGCGCGTCCACCGTGTCGAGCACGGCGCGCACGTTGCGCTCGAACTCGTCCGGCTCGGGCAGCAGGGAGATCGCCAGATACCCGTTCGACGTCATATCGAAGAAGTACCCCGGCTGACCGGAGATGCAGTACCGGTCGATCATCGCCAATACCAACTCATTCTCGTCGATCACGCTCGGCACGCGCAGCAGCACGTTCCAGCCGCCCTCGGCCCGCAGCACGCTCACCAGTCCATGCTCGTCCGCATCCAGCAGCCGGTGCAGCAACGCGAGATTGCCACGCACCCGCCCGCGCACACGATCCGTCTGCGGCACTGCCGCGTCCAGCAACGCCGGAATCTGCCGCGCGATGATGTCGCTCATCGGCAGATAGTCGTCGGCGATCACGTCGAGCCGCCGCTGCGCCTCAGTCACGTCATCGGCCGGACCAGATATCTGGATCCAACCGACCTTCGCGTGCGGTGCGGCGAGCATCTTCGAGAACCCGTCCAATGCGAACGTAAGCACGCCGCGCTCCCCCGCGAGCCGCGCGTTGCCATCGAACGGTTCGAGTGCATAGTCGTAGAACACCTCGTCGGCGATGATCGCAATGCCCCGCTCGCGGCACAGCGCAACGATTCGCTCACGTTCGGACGGCTTGACATACGAACCGGTCGGATTGTTCGGATTGATGAGTACCAGCGCACGAATACGTTCGCCGTGCTCGCCATCCAGCAGCGACTCCAGTTCGGCGACGTCGATGTACCACGAACCGTCGAACCGCAGTTGGTATTCGACCGTGTCCACGCATTCGAGCCGCGCGATCGACTCGATGAGCGGATAGCCGGGTTTCGGGGCGAGCACCGCGTCGCCCGCGTCGCACAGCAGCTTGATGAGCCACGAGTAGGCCTCCGACGTGGAGCTGAGGATGTACAGGCGGTCCGGGTCGACTGCGGCGCCGCCGTAGGTCGCGCTCAGGAACCCGGCCAACGCCTCACGAGCCGCACGCTGCCCGCGCGGGTCGGCGGTATACGTCTCCGGAACCAGCGCCGGGGCCAGACCATGCCGGGTGGGGTTGGAATCGTTGAGTTTGCCGAGCGTCACGCCGCGTCGCTTGGCGTCGGCTTCGGCCGCGGCGATCGGATTCGGTGCGCTGATATCGACTCGTGAGGAAAATCGCATGGCTGCCAGTCTAGCCGCGCAACAAGAAAACGTGCCCGTCGCCGCACTATCTTCCGCCGTACGGTCGTCGCGTGGCGGAAAACGCTCGCTGATCATTCACTCAGCGAGCGAAAACCGCCACTCGGATCACGTCGTGGCAGAAATCGCTCGCTGACGGTACGTTCAGCGAGCGATTTCTGCCACGACGCACGACGACATACGCGACGCAATAAAAAAACTCCCCCGGAAACGAGGGAGCCAGTGAATGCTCACGCGAGAACAGCCATACCCGCTGCCGGGTAGCTCACTGCTTGGTGCTGGCGTAGTACGCGGCACCGACGATGCCGGCCTCGTTGCGCAGCTTGGCGGGCACGATCGGCGTCTTGATGTCGATGTACGGCAGGAACTTGTCGCTCTGACGGCTCACACCGCCGCCGACCACGAACAGGTCTGGGTTGAAGTACTTCTCCATGAGGCCGTAGTACTTGGTGAGGCGCTTGGCCCACTTCTTGTAGCCGAGCTCCTTCTGCTCGCGCACGCCGGAGGACGCGTACTTTTCGGCGTCGGGATGCTTCTCGTCGAGGATGATGTGGCCGAGCTCGGTGTTCGGCACCAGCGTGCCGTTCATGATGAGCGCGGTGCCGATGCCGGTGCCGAGCGTCGTGGCGATGACCAGGCCGTTCTGGCCCTTGGCCGCACCGTACTGCTGTTCGGCGAGGCCCGCCGCGTCCGCGTCGTTGACGACGACGACCGGGCGGCCGCACGCTTCGGAGAAGACCTCGGTCACGTCGACGCCGATCCACGACTGGTCGAGGTTGGCCATGAAGTCGAGCTTCTGGCCGGGCTTGATCGGCGCGGGGAACGCGATGCCGACCGGAGCGGAGGCCGGCACGTCGAAGTGGTCGAGCTGCTGGCGCACGATCGCGGCGACGGCCTGCGGGGTGGACACGGCCGGGGTGAGGATCTTCAGACGCGGTTCGGCGAACTCGCCCTTTTCGAGATCGACCGGGGCGGCCTTGATGCCGGAGCCGCCGATGTCCACGCCAAACGCCTGTGCTGTCTCAATCATCATTGACCTCTCTTTCCATACGTTCCCATCGGAACACGATATCGAACCGGTATGGGCATTGTATAACGCAAGCCGGCCGACACGCGCCGCGCATCCCACGGCGCAAAACAGGGCAACGTTGATCCGCGGCACCGGTTCCGTGCGATAATCGGGAGGTATGACAGAACATACGCAACTCATTGACGCCATCAACATCCGCACTTCGGTGCGCGCGTACGACAAGGATCCGATCGACGACGACACGGCCCGTCAGCTCACCATGACGATCGACGCGGTGAACACGCTCGCCGACACGCATCTGCAGCTCGTCCTGAACCAGCCGAAGGTGTTCGAGGCGGCGAACGCGTCCGGGCATCTGACGAACGCGGCGAACTACATCGCGCTCGTCGAACCGAAGGACGATCCCGAAGCGCGCGAACGCGCCGGCTTCTACGCGGAGCGCGTGGTATTGGCCGCGACGCTGCGCGGGCTGGGCACGCTGTGGGTCGGCGGTAGTTGGGATCGTGAGGAGGCGGCGCGGCACTGCCGCATCGGCCGCGGCGAGGAGGCGTACCTGTGTGTCGTGATCGGCTATCCGGAGCATCACCTGTCGTATCAGGCGAAGTCGTATGACGAACTGACCGCATTCCAGCGGTCGCATCGGCCGACGAAGACGTTCGCGCAGTTCACGGCCGGCATGACCGATGAGGAGCGGGCGGCCGCGCCGGCGTGGTTCACGGCGGGCGTCGAGGCGGCGATGAAGGCGCCGAGCGCGATGAATCGTCAGCCGATCACGTTCACGTACAATGCAGCGGATGATACGGCGGCCGCGCATATTGATCCGGCCGAAGACTATCGCGAGACGCTCAACGATCTGGGCATCGCGAAGCTGCACTTCCAGATCGGCGCCGGCTCCGGCGAATGGGCGTGGGGCGACGGCGGGCTGTTCATTCACAAGCAGTAACATCGTCGCGTTACGCCGGCCCCGGCCGTGCCGGCTCCGGCCGCACCCCTACTTGAGCGGCGGCATCGGCTGCCAGTGCGGATCGTGCATGAGCTTGCGGGAATCCCACCAGCCCTTGGCGATCTGCACGAGGCCGGTCCGCACGTGCTCACGGTCGACCATCACGAGGCGGATGACCTCCTTCGCGGCGGTCGCCGCCGTGCCCACCGCGAACAGGAACGGGCGGAAGTCGCCGTGCGCCATGAAGTAGCGGGCCATGTAGCCGCGGTTGCGCATGATGTGGTACCGGTTCATATCCGAGGTCGAATTGAGCTGACGCAGCCCCGCGATGTCCCAGTTGCCGATCTCGCGTGTGCGGCGCAGCACGACGTCGGGCACGATGATCGGGTTGGTGACCTTGCTGGCGAGGTAGCCGTAGATCGTATCGTCCCAGTAGATGAAGAAGCGCGGGTCCGGCAGGCCGATCTTCTCGACGATGCGACGGCGGAACAGGCCACCCTCGAAGCACAGCGTGTCCATGACGCGGTAGCCGGCGCGGCCGAACGCAGCGGGCGCGATCGGGTTCGGGATGCCGAGCGGCACGATGAAATCGTACTGCCAGTAGAACGGGCCGCCGTCGAAGTCGTAGCGGCTGCCTTGGATCACGTCGTGGCGCGGCGTCCACTTGGCGAGCTTTTCGATGCCGTCGGGTTCGACGGCCACGTCGTCGTCCATCACCCAGAACCATTCGGCGCCGAGTTCGTACGCCTTCTTCACGCCGGCGGAGAAGCCGCCCGCGCCGCCGAGGTTGGCGGTCTGCGGCGCGTACACGACGCGCGTCTCGTTGCCGCTCGCGTCGGCCACGGTGGTGCCCCACTGGCGGGTGATGCGCGCGGAGAAGTCCTCGACCATGCCGCGCGTCTCGTCGGAGTGCTCGTTGTCGACGATGACGATGCGCCACGGCGCGACGGTCAGTCGTTCGATCGAATCGAACAGTTTGGTCAGCAGCTGCTGGCGCTTGTAGGTGACGACGACGATCGCCAGTTTCTCGATACTCTTCTTTGCGGCATGCTTTTCGCTCATGCGTTCCATTGTATGCACGATATGCGCGTGTCCCCATACAAGGGTTGCGAAGAACATGGGAGAAGGCACGTACCGCAAATGTTATCCGAACCATAGCACAGCCCGGACCGCACAGATCCGTCCATCATCGCAGCTCGTCGATCCTCATCTCCCGCAGGTGAAGATTCACATCAATCTTCATCGAATACGAATGAAGATGAATTTATCTCAGATCAGAACACGGCATATCAACATGAACCATCTTTGCGACAGTCAGAAAGTCCTTTCCCGGGGGCAAAATTGATGAAAATGCAATTTTGCCCCCGGGAAGAAGGAAATAACTGTGTCGCTGTACCCGCGAGAACACTATCTGAAGCGACTGCGGCCTTTCTTCGCCGACACCGGATTGATCAAGGTAATCACCGGCATCCGAAGGTGCGGCAAGTCATCTCTGATGGCATGCATCGCCGACGAGCTTCGTCAGAGAGGCACCGCCGAACGGAACCTCGTATTCCTGAACCTGGATAGCCGAGGACTCCGTTCCGTGACGACTCCGGACGATCTTGATCACATCATCGAAGAACGAGTCCCCGACAATGGACTTACCTACCTGTTCATCGACGAAGTGCAAAACGTCAAGGGCTTTGAGACGGTAATCAACGCATACCGCGAAGACGGACGATTCTCCATCTTCATTACCGGGTCGAATTCATATCTGCTATCCGGAGAATTGGCGACCAAACTCACCGGTCGGTATGTGGAATTGGAAATGTATACGCTTTCCTACTGCGAATACCTCGGCATGCTGCATTTCTTCGGCATGCAGACCGAAAGCGGTATGGCATCATTCACCGAATATCTGACATATGGCGGATTCCCGAAAGCATTGGAGTATACCGATCCCGACGCCAAAGCCCTGTATATTCAGGATGTCATCCGGCAGATTTTCGAAAAAGACATCACCGCTCACAGTCGAATCACGAATCGGGACACATTTGAGCGCGTGCAATCATATCTGATCAACAATTACGCATCCCCCACGAATCTGACACGTATCGTGCAGTATCTGCAGCACAGCGAACATATATCAATCAAACGGGAAACTCTCGCCAAGTACGTGCGCATGCTCGAAAATGCCAAGATCCTGTATAAGTGTCCTCGTTTCGATTTGAGGTCACGCAAATCACTGCGCGGCGGAGAAAAATACTATCTTGCGGACCCTGGCGTCTACTTCGCTCGTAACATCGATACAAGACTGAGCTATGGGCCATCGCTGGAGAACGCCTTGTATCTACACCTACGAGCCAAGGGATACGAAGTCAGCGTAGGAAAGATCGGCAAACTGGAATGCGATTTCATCGTACGCAAACGCAGTCAATACGCGTATATTCAGGTATCGATGAGCGTACTTGACCCGCAGGTCGAGGAGCGGGAGTATCGACCGTTTACGATGATTCGTGAATCATATCCCCGATACCTGTTCACGCTCGACCAGCTGCCGTTGCAGCGAGACGGTGTCCGTCACCGCAATCTCATGGAGTTTCTTGCGGATGATGGAGATATCAATTTCGACTGACAGTGTGCCGACTGTTCATCGAAGAGCCGGAGGATTGCCGCCCGCGGCGCAGGTCGCGGATGATGAGGGCGGTGACGGTCAGGGCGATGGCGGCGAGGGCGATGACGCTGACGGCGGCGCCGGTGTTGGCGGGGGTCTTCGGGGTGGACTGGCTGCCCGGCGTGGTCGGCTGAGTCGGTTTGCTCGGCTCGCTCGGATTATTCGGCTCGGGAGACGGATTCGGCGACGGATTCGGGTTCGGCGGGGTGATGCCGCCGTTGTCGCTGAATTTGGGTTCGGCGGTGACGGCGTACGTCGGCGTGCCGCTGTTGGTTTCGGGCACGGCGACGAGGAACGGGTCGCAGTCGTACCGTTGGTTGGCGGAGGCGACGGCGGTGCGTGCGATCAGGTAGATGCCGGCGTCGAGATCGGTGAAGTACGTGCGCCCGGCGCCGTCGGTGACGCCGGTTTCGGCGTACTGACGGTGTTTGGTCACGTATGCGTCGAGCTGTTTGGCGGCGGCGTTGAGCTCGGATGACGTGAGTTTGGCCCAGTCCCGATCGAATGACGAGAACGGCTTGAGCGTATGGAACGCGCGGATGGCGCCGGTGTCGGCGTCGAGTTCGGCGGAGGCGATGCGTACGATGGCGTAGGTGTCGCCGGCGAGCGCGGTCTGGCCGTCGGCGCCGCGGTCCCATTGCGCGTCGATGGTGATGCTGCCGACCGGTGCGGCCTGTGCGACGCGCACGGGTGCCGCGATGATGACGAATATCAGCATGGACAGTGCCGTGACGATGGCGAGGAGCACGCCGCACAGGCGTGCGGCGATGCCTCGTTGCCCGTTTCGCATTTCAGCCATGTGTGGCCTCTCCTTTCGTGATGTGATGGGTTATTGCGCGCTGTGCCGCGCGACGAAGCGTCGTTCGCTGCGCCACCGGTAGACGCGCCACCCGATGAGCAGTGCGATCAGTCCGAGCGCCGGCAGCAGGTATTGCAGCGGAATGTCGACGTGGAACGTCGGTTTCGCGTCGTCGGCCTGCTCGGGCGTGTACGGGACGCGGTGCGCACGTACGAGCAGACGGTGCGTGTTGACCGCGTACGGCGTGCAGGTGATGAGCGTGACCAGGTCCTTGCCGTGTTCGATGGCGAGTTCCTTGGTGTCGGTAGGCAGGACCGTGGTGATCTTGTCGACCTGATAGGCGTAGGTGTCTTTGAGAATCTTGATGTAGAACTTGTCGCCGGTTTTCATCAGATTCAAGTCGGTGAACAGTTTCGCCGTGGGGAGTCCGCGATGGCCGGAGAGCGCCGCGTGCGTGGATGCGCCGCCGACCGGCAGCGAAGTCCGTTCGAGATGACCGACGCCGACCTGCAACACTTCCTCGGAGGTGCCGTGGTAGATCGGCATGGTTTCCTTGAGTCGCGGAATGGTGAGGTAGCCCATCATGCCGTCGCCGTTCACGTTGAGGAGTTTCATGTACTCGGCGTCCGTCGCCTCGGTGTCGACCGCACCGGCGAGAGCGTCGGTCAGTCCGGAACTTTCGGCGGCGAGACGCGCGTTGTATTGGTGGACAACGTCGAGTATCTGCCGGTACTGTTCGTCGGAGAGCGCTTCGACTTTCGCGTCGTAGTTGGTGACCGCGCGGGACGCGTTCTTCATGACGAGGAAGTTGCTGATCGTCGGATAGAACAGCACGAGCAGTCCTATCGCGATGATCACCAGCGGCATGAGGCCGCGCAACTTCCTGATCATGAATCTCCTTGTATGACACTCTCAGCTCCCCTCGTTGAGAGGAGCCGCTCGCATAGCGAGATTGAGGGGAGCAAACGGGTGACGCCGCTCCCCTCAGTCAGCTTCGCTGACAGCTCCCCTCGAAGAGGGGAGCCTAGCGGCCGCTTACTTGGCGGACTTGCGGTTGGACTTGACGTACCAGCCGGCGCCCAGCGCCACGATCAGCACGCCGAACACGGTGAACAGCGCGGTACCCATGCCACCGGTGGACGGCAGGATCGGGGCCTTGTTGTTCTCGACCGCGACGTATCCATCCGTAGCGGTGAGACCGTAAGCGTCAGACGCGGAATTGTTGTTGTAGGTGATCTCACCGGTCTTGCCACCCTTGTCACCATCCTTCTCGGTGATCTTGACGCCCATCGGCTTGGTGAGCTTGCTGTAGCCCTTCGGAGCCTCGGTCTCGGTGAGCACGTATTCGCCGGCCTTGAGACCCTTGAGCATTACCTTACCGGAATCAGGCGTAACGATCTCGGCGGTCGCGCCCTGCTCGTCGGTCTTAGCGACACGATACGTCGTGGCCTTATTCGAGTTACCCTGTTCTTCGACCACAAACTGGATAGCAGTCTGTTCGTCCTTCGGGGTGAGGGTGAACTTGGCGCCGGGGAGCTGCGTGCGCTTGCCATTCTCAGTGGTGTACTTGTCGATGCCGAACTTGTAGGTGTACACCTTGACGATGTCCGGGACGGATTCGCCCGTGCCGTCGGACTGCGGGTTGTTAGAGAACTCGACCGTGGCCTTGTTCTGGGTACCGGTGCCTTCGATTTCGGCCTTCTCGTTCAGGGTCGCCTTGTAGGTCAGTACGATCTTCTTGCCGGTGTACTGTTCGGCATATGCCTTGAAGTCGTACTTACCGTTGCTGTTGGTACCGAGCTTAACGGTGAGCTTGTGCTCATCGGTCGTAGCGCCATTGGTACCGTCACCAGCCTCATAAGACAAAGAGTAATTATCCGTCGTAAGAGTAGCCGCCACAGTATTATCGTCGTTGAGGATCTTGATGGACTCAAGACCAGTCTGGTCATTGAAAGTAAGGCCCTTGCTCAGGATATCCTTGAACGCGAACTGGTAGGTGTCGTAGGCGCTCATGTCCGGGACCGTGGAGGTCAGGGTGAAGGTCAGCTCGTCGCCGATCTTCGCGGTGCCCTCATCCGCACCGTCGACCTTCTTGTCGACGGTCGGGTACGAACCCTTGATGACCGCGGTGTTGCCAGTGGCCGTGGTGACCGAGACGAGGGTCGCGTACTTGAAGTTCGCATCGTTCTGGGCGACGCCCGGCACGGCGAGCAGGTAGTAGCCGAAGTCAAGGCCGGTGAACGAAGCGGTGTACGTACCGTCGGAAGCGGTATCGGAGACGTTAGCCGTCTTAGCGACAGTCACATTCGGAGTAGTATCGCCGGTCTTGGTCTTCTGCGCCCAGTTGGAAGCCTTCGTCGCGAACGAGGTCAGCGTGCGGGAGTATCCCTCGACGGTCGAGTCGTTGCCTTCGCTGTCAGACAGCTTGGACACGTAATCGACGGCGCAGGTGGTCAGCTCAGTGCCGGTCTTGTCCTTGCACACGCCGTCATCACTACCCGCAGTCTTCAGCTCAGTCGTGAAGAATTCGTTCCACGTATCGACGAGCGTGTACTCCGCAGTACCTTTCAAGTCGACGGTCGCGGAGAACATCTGGTACGCGTTCACCGTCTTGCTGGCGAAGCTGCTGTCCGTAGTGGTGACGGTCAGCGAGCCGGTGGGGGTGGTGGTGTCCGCACTCGCGGTGGTGGCTCCGAGGCCGGCGATGCCGAGCATCGTGGCCGCGGCGATTGCGCCCGCCGCCAGCTTCTTGGTCAGTGAGTTCATCACTGGTTCCTTTCTCCTTGATTGTTGCCTTCCAGATTCCGCTCTGGGAGGTGACGTTGGTTGACATTGGTTGGCCCGCAGCCCGCCGGACTACGGGAAATCTGTTATCGGACGTGCCGCCCGCGCCGGCCGCCGAATGGCAACGCGGTTCCCGCTCCCCCGGTTGCGGCCGGTTTCACGCGGTTGTCGCGCAGGTACCATGCGGTGCCGAGGCCGAGGATGATCACGGCAAGCATCGCGATCCACTGCGTACCCGAGCCGCCGGTGTTCGGCAGCGGCGCGGAGTTCGTGACCTTGGCCACATACCTGCCGTCCGCATCCTTGCCGTAGTCCACGGATACCGAGTAGCCGGCTTCGGACGGGGTCTTGTACTCGACTTGGGTGTCGGTGGCCGCCCCGTAGATCAGCTGCGCCTCCTTCACGGTGTACGTGTAGTAGTGCAGCGCACCGGTCTCGTCCTTGAACGCGACGGGCAAGCCGGTGATCTTGGTGCGCCACGTGTCGCTCCACGGTGAACCGTCGGCCGCGCTCATGGTCACGGTCATCGGGTTGTCACGGTCCTTCGCCTGGCATGACCCGGTGTAACAGGTGATCGTCTCCGGCGTGATCGTCTCGCCCTTTGTGTTCGTGTACGTGGCGGCGATGGTCAGATCGATGGAATCCGGGCGCGTCAGCTGGCCGTCGATCCACACCTTCTGCAGCGTGAGGTCCACGGTCTGGCAGCCGTTCAGACCGCACGGATCCTGGCCGTCGTCCGGCTCGGGCGTGAGCCCGCCGTTGTTGTCGGTCACGGCCTTGTCCAGCATGAGCACGGCCTTCGCCGCGGACACGTACGCGTTCATGGCCTTGGCCACGTTCTTCACGTCGTTCGTCTCGCCGGTATTGGAACCGCCGAGGTTGTTCGCGATGACCGCATACTGCAGGTCCGCGTATTTCTCGATGAACGCGTTCTCGGCGAGGTGGGCGACGTCGTACCGGTTGAGGTGCAGTTTCAGCTTGCCGCTGGTGCCGGGGGAACCGCTGGTGCCGGTGCCGTCGTCCATGTGGGAGCCGTTGGTGAAATCTCCCTTGAACTCGGTCGGCTTGCCGTTCTGGTCTACCGTTTTGGCGGCCAGCGCGTGGGAGAGGCTCGGGTCAACGTCGCGATAGATGTGGTACGTGTTGCCGGTGCCTTCAATGCCGCGGACAGTGTTGAAGCTGTACTCGCTGTTCAGCAGCGTCGTGCCGCTGAACGGGCCGACCAGACCGCTCGCGCCGCGAATCGTGTCGGCGTAGGTCATGTCGTTGTTCTCGAACAGGCCTTCGTCGTTCAGCGCGACGAAACCGCCCGCGTAACCGGTCTTGCCGGAACCGTCCGCGCCTTGGGTCGCGCCGCCGCCGAACACGTCGTAGCCGTCGGCGATGCCCTGCACGCTGGACTTGCTGACCTCCGTACGGTTCGCCTTGATGAGTGTCACCTTGAGGGGGATACGAAAGGCAATTGCCTCAAGCGCAAACGGCAAATCCTTCAAATGTATATTTACTTATTATCAATCTGAATCTTAAGTATAGCAACGATTCCCGCTTCCTTCCGGTAGACACGCAAGCAGTGTTGCTCCTTAGCGTCATCTTCATGCGGCTGATGGTCGAAACGACCTGTGACGAGTGATCGAATCATCCTAAACCTCAATGATTGCAAGGCCTAAGGTGTCGTAGGTGCATTTTTAGGTGCAATGGCTCGCCGAGAGCCCATTCGGCCACTTGGTGGCATTTTTGGTGGCATTTTCCGAGGCCGTTATGCGTGCCATCGATCCTGGATTCAGCACAAGGAGCATCATCATGTCCGCAAGGACGAAGAAGGACAGTATGGGGCCGTCGCCGGAGCGGCGGAGCAGGTTCGGCACCGTGACGCCGCGCTACGACGCCGCGGGCAATCTCATCGCCTGGCAGGTGCGCTACCCGGACCCGAAACGACCGGGCAAGAAGGTCCAGCGCCAGTTCAAGCCGGACATGGAGCACGAGGCGCACCAGTGGCTCGAAAAGGAGCGGCATCTGGTGGAACTGGACCGCAAGAACATCCAGGAATGGGTCCATCCGTCCGAACGCCGCCGCAGGAAGCGCGCGAGCCTTATCTCGTTCGAGGATTACGTGACCCGATGGGCGGAGGGATACCGGCTGCCGAACGGCGAGAGGATAGCCGGCGGCACGCGCCGGAACCTGTATCTCGACATCGCGCACTTCATGCCGGGCTTCAAAGGCAAGCTCCTGACCGAGATCACGCCGAAGGACATCAAACGCTGGTACGACGCACCGCACCCCGAGGGGCAATGGGCGTTCCGTCGCTCATGCATGCGCCTGAAGGCGGCGTTCGCCAGCGCCACGAAGATGAGCATGGACGGCTCCCCGCCGCTGATCCGCGACAACCCGTTCATCCTGCCCATACCGCCAGCGCCACGATCCGCCAGGGAAGACGTTCCGCCGGTCACGCCGCTGGAACTCAAGCTGATCGCGGAGAACATGCCCGACTACACGAGACTGGCGGTGATACTCGCCACGCTCGTCGGAGGCCTCCGTTGCGGCGAGCTGTGCGGCCTGCAGGTCAAGGACATCGATCTGAAGGCCAAACGCCTGACCGTGCGCCATTCCGTCAACAGGGGCTATGCGGATCGCGGTTCGACACGCATCGACAGGACCAAGACCGACTCCAGCCGGCGCACCGTGCCCATCCCCGACGGTCTCGTTCCCCTGATTCACGACCATCTGCTCAGGCACTGCGAATGGACGGACCCGGAAGCCATGGTCTTCCGCCCCAGACGAGCCTCGGTGATGAGTCAGACCACCCTGGAGGCCCAGTTCCGCAAAGCCAGGGAGAAAGCCGGCCGACCCGACCTGACCTTCCAGTCCCTGAGGGCGAGTCACGCGACCCTGCTCATGCTCAAGGGCGGCACCTTGAGGGAGGTCATGGACGAACTCGGACACGTCAGCGAGAAGGTCGCCATCAAGCACTACCAGCGCATCGTCGCCCGACACCGCAACCAGATCGTCAACCAACTCGCCGAAGACTTCATCAAAGCAGCGCAATGACCACATATGGACGAATACGGATTGAGATGCCCTGCCGTCCGATGTATACAGAACTATTCCCAATATGGAATAGTTCTGTATACAATAGAGGTATGGCTATCAGAACGAATCGGACGCTGCTCACACGGCGGGAAGCCGCCCGCCGACTCGGAGTGAGCGAACGACGGGTCAGCGCGCTTCGCGCTGCCGGCCGGCTTGAATCGTTTCCCGTGGGAGACGGCTCGCTGGTCACGGAGGATTCCGTACGCCGCCAAGCACAGTGGCAGGGGGCGGACGGGCGCCCGTATTCACCGGACATGGCATTCGGGGCGCTATACATGCTCAGCGGTCTCGACGCGCCATGGCTGGGCCGACAACAGCGATACCGGCTCAAGGGATACCTGAGACGGATGGATGCGGAGAATCTGACCCGTCTCACGCGCAGGCGTGCGATGACGGTCGAATACTGGTGCAGGGATTCCAACCTCGCCAAGGTCGCAACCCTCATTCGTCCCTCCGCCGCCACCGGCACATTGGCGGACTCATTCCAGTTGACCACCACGGACATGGTGGAAGGATACGTCACCGCCAGCGCTCTGGATGACATCGTCCGACAATGCCGGTTGAAGCAAGGTGTGACACCCGTCCGGGTGCGACTCCACATCACCGACAATCTCCCCGCCGGCGAAGGATCAATGCCTCTCGGCGTATGCGCGACCGACCTGGCCGAATCCAACGACCCGAGAGAACGCCGCGCCGGCCTGAAAACCCTCCAACAGCTGATCGAAGACCACCACCGCAAGGAGCATCAGGAATGATCCCCACAATCCACATCCCCAGCACCGGCCATCCGTGGAGCACCGTGTACGCGGTCGCCGCGGCGAACATCCCGGAATCATGGCTGCTCACAGGCGGGCTCATGGTCCAGCTGCACGCCATCATGGGCGGATTGACCGCACGCCCCACCACCGACGCCGACCTACTCGCCGACCTCATGGCCGACCGACGCGGCATCGCCAGACTGCGCGGCATCCTCACTGCCCGCGGGTTCCAGACGCAGCCGGGCACGCTGACCGGATACACGACCCGCATGAGCGCGCCGAACGGCGACATCGTGGACCTGCTGGTCGCCGACCACCTGCCCAAATTCCTCGGCAACGACGCGACCATCGCCGGCACGCCGGTACTGTCCATGCCGGGCGGCGCGCAGGCTGTGGAACGCAGTATGCAGGTCCGGCTCATCGACGACCAAAGCGGGACCGAAGTCACAATCCGTATCCCGGACCTGCTCGGCGCATTGATACTTAAGAGTGCCGCCTATAGTGCCGATCACGCCGGCTACGGTGAACGCCACCTCTACGACGCCGCCCTGCTGGCATCCCTCATCCCGGACCCTGATGCCGAGCTCGCACGACTGCACAGCGGCACCGACCGCAAACGCATCAAACTCCTGCACGAGCAGCTCACCGAGGATTCACCTTACTGGGACAACCTCGACGAACCACACCGTCAGGACGGATTGGACGCCATCGAAACACTCGCCACATGGTGACGGGCACCTGTCAGCAAGTTGCATATACGGGGCATGCCATCCTGAATCACGTAGTTCGAAAAAACGTCCTGTTCCCTCGCGACAGAGCACGGCCAAATACTCGACATTCAAAGATGAAGTATTGAGCGTCTGCGTGCATATCGCTCTGACGCGATACTGACCTAATGCGCATGAGCGTGCTTCATTTGGCATCTGCCGTAAGACCTCAAGAATCGTCAGTCATCACAGTTCTTATTTTCTGCTTCTCTTTTCGTTTTATGCGGATAGAACTTATCGGCATAGACAATGAATGGCCTCAAAGAGGCCATTCGCGTGTGTATGTCATCTCAAGATGACATACACACGGCGAACTCCTCCTCTCCGGCATCATTTGACTTCAATCTCCCGAAAGGCGCACACACGGTGCGCCTTTTTGCTATCAAGGGGGATTTCATGCCCAGAAATAGGCGTCCCAAGAAAAACCAAACAACAAGGCCTCGAAGCGCATGGGGAACGGTCATACCACGTTTTGACGAAAACGGAGGAATCATTGCCTGGCAAGTTCGCTACCCGAACCCGCTTGCCCCGGGAAAACGAGTGCAACGGCAGTTCAAACCCTGGCAGGAACTAGAGGCCAGAACATGGCTCGAAGAAGAGAAACATCTGGTAGATCTGCACAATAAGGGCATAGCCGAATGGAAGCACCCGACTCAACGAAAAAAAGACAAGCTGAAGGAGTTCAGGGAACAGGAGCAGCGTCATATCCTGTTCCGCGATTATGTGGCGCAATGGGAATCAAACTACAAGCTCCCGAATGGCGGAGAGATAGCCGGAGGGACACGCAGGAACCTCAAATTAGACATCCGGCATTTCATCACGGATTTTGAGTCGCTCCGCCTCTCGGAAATCACACCCCTGAAAATCAAGGCATGGTATGACAAACCACATCCAGAAGGGCAATGGGCATTCCGTCGCTCCTGCATGCGCTTCAAGGCGATTCTCGAATCCGCGACAAAGC
Source organism: Bifidobacterium ramosum (assembly GCF_009299505.1). GTDB lineage: Bacteria > Actinomycetota > Actinomycetes > Actinomycetales > Bifidobacteriaceae > Bifidobacterium > Bifidobacterium ramosum. Next base: position 50,279 of record NZ_WBSM01000007.1, read on the forward strand.
CCGGATTGGACGGGACGGAGCCATTGCTTCAATTCAATCCATTCATTTTCCCCATACCGCCAGCACCCCGGTCCTCCCGCATCGACGCGCCTCCGGTGACTCCTCGTGAACTGATGCTACTGGCAGAGGCCATGCCGGAATACACAAGACTGTCGGTCTTCCTCTCAACCTTGGTCGGAGGACTACGATGCGGCGAGCTCTGCGGCTTGCGTGTCATGGACATAGATCTAGATGGTCAGACGTTGCACGTCCGACGCTCCGTGAACCGTGGCCGTACGGATCGTGGAGAAATCCGATACAGCCGGACAAAAACGGAATCAAGCATAAGGAATGTGCATATACCTGACGCGCTCATGCCGATGATTCGCCAGCACCTTCACAATCACTGCGACATGGGACTGCCAGAATCTCCGGTATTCGTCCCACGAAGAGCGAAGATAATGTCCCAAACTACGCTGGAGGAACAATTCGCTAAGGCACGCGTAAAAGCCAGCCGTCCTGATTTGACGTTCCAAGGGCTACGGGCGAGCCATGCGACATTGTTGATGTTGCGGGGAGGCACACTCCGCGAAGTCATGAACGAGCTGGGACATACAAGCGAGAAAGTTGCCATACGTTATTACCAACTCACCGTCGCCGAACATCAGAGCAGGATAGTAGATCGTCTTGCACAGGATTTCATGGACGCATAGCGCCATATCAAAGGAAGAATGACACAAGCTGGTGCTGGTGTCTTCTCAGTTACCAACACCAGCTCAATGACATGACGGTGTGCATGGCATAAACAATTACCTCATGATGTTGTCATACGAAAGATGACAAGCCTCGCCAATAACAAGATGATGCGATTGCATCTATGCGATACTTCGGGCACAGAAAGGATGACCATGAAAGTAATTACCTCGGCGTTGCTGATCGTATCATTAACAGCAATCGGAATAATGCCGGAAGGCAATGCCGACGTTATCTCATTGGAAGCATATGACGTTACTACCTATTCAGTTCGAATGCTTCCGGCCTGTCCTCATTCCATAAATTGGATCTGTCACATCGTGGGATAAGCTCAGCGGAATTTGTGCATGAAATTGCCATGTGCCGTCTTCTGAGGAAGTTCTAGTTGTTCCACCCAGCAATTGTATGCGTTTTTCATGCAGCTTTAAACCATTTTCCGATACGGGTTTATCAGGGAACAAGCTATCCGCTGAAACTTCATTGACCTGGTCAATAGATATTATTAAATCTTTACAACTTATAGAGATATAATAATCGCTATTGGGTTTCGCATGGGCGGCAGTGTTCGTATATAGCTCTTGCAATAGAGACTCTACTTCATCAAAGTAATCGTTGCTGATTTTTTCTGAAAACTCGGAAGGTATATAGGTTTTCCCAGAAAATCCCAGCATTGATAAAAATTTATCGCCTTGCTCGGCAATAGATTGAAGGCGTCTGATATACGGCATATCTACATTATTTAGCAATGCAACATCATTGCCGTTCATTACATTAATGGCAATTCGTATTTCTTCCAATGTTTTAACAATCGTTGATCGAAGATTTGAAATCTCTTCTTCGCTGAAGTTGCAATCATGTTTTGCTGATTTGTTATCCAGCATTATTGCCATGTATGTTAGATTTCCGCTAACCGAATCATGTATCTTACTGACGGCAATATTTTCCTTTCTAACCATTGAAAGATGCTGCTGAATCTTTTCTGCTTTAAGCTTATCCTTCTCTACTTGATCCGCCAGATTTCTCCAAGATATCGCTCTTCCGATGAAAAATGCCAAAAACATAATGAACAAAAGCATGACATATTCATCGAACGGAGTCTTTGTTAGACTGAATCTCCACATGCGAATGGCAGAAACTGTCAACGGATAGATTGCTCCATATGGTGGCTTGACATATAGTCCAATATAAGCAAGCGCCAACCAAGTTCCCCACAGAAAACTTGGTCCGCTAGTATCTGGTATAAAACAGCCGAAAACAAATGCACCCAACAGCAGATTGCTGCCTAATAGCGGATGAACGGCCATTAGCGCGATCATCGATATATGAATGATTACCAATAGCCAAGTTATTATTTCCCGTGGTGGATAAGTCCATGTTTCCGTTATCGTGATAACAATACTGACGACCGGAAGTAAGTGTTGAACATATTTGGTGTTATTGAGAATGAAAGCATTGTGCGCTTTATTGCTGCTTTTTACTCGTCTTTCTTTTCGAGCCATTTAATTACCGCCTGCGTTCTGTTCTTGGCGCCTATCTTCTCAACTACGCGCTTGATGTATGTCTTTACGGTTGGTTCTCCTATGCCAAGCTTCACTCCGATTTCCTTTGATGTATATCCTAACGCGCATAGATTCATGACCTCTTCCTCTCTTCTGGTGAGGTTCTTATACCGGCGTTTGGGGCTGTCCTCTATGGATAGTCTCGCGTAGGCTTCCTGCGCGGTTTCCGATGACTCGTATTTCACATGAGGTGATTGTCCGTTGGCCAATAGGCACACGGCTTGACAGACATCACGCACCTGCGCCTTGTCCATCAAACACGCTGCCCCGTTCTCCAGAGCCTGTACGTAGTATCTCTCTAGGGAGAAAGCGGTTATGCCGATCAGCACGATTTGCGGTGTTTTGGAGCGGATGGCCCGGCATACCTCATAGCCGGTCATGTCTTCCAAGGACATGTCCACCAGCAGTACGTCGGGCTGCGTTTTCTTATCCAGGCATTTGTCGATAGCCGTTTTGCCCTTCGCCGCCGTCCAATGTATTTCAGCGAATGGCAGAAGCTGCTTGATCATTAGCTTCATCATGCCAAGTGTGAGTTTGTCGTTATCGACAATGGCGATTCTGATTCGTTTCCCTAGGTACATTGCTCAATCATCCGTAATACGGTTAGATGTGGGTGTTGCGCTGGAAGCGTTCTGGTTCCGATTGATGGTGTTGGTGGTCTTGAACCATGTCTGGACAGCACCATCAATGAATTGCTGGTGCTGGTCGTTCCCGGAATCGGGCGGCTACGGCATGGGGACTCCTCTCATGGGGCAGATGCTGCTCATAGTACGCTCTGCACTCGGCTCGCCGAGCGCAGATGATCAGCAACCCGGAAAACGACTTCCTGCAGTCTTTGCAGTTCGGAGTCGCGGCTGGTCATACTCCATTGCGCCGCATACGCCTCCATCCAGATCTCCAATGCTGCGGCAAGATTCGCCGCGTCGTCATGCTGAATCGCCTCGCATGATTGCAAAGTGCCAGTGACCCCCGCCTCGGACGCGAGTCGGAGGCCAACTCGGTTCAGCGTTCGTTGCCCCTCGATGGCTACGCGGAATGCAGCGGCGTTTCCTGCGATTCGCGGTCCTGCGGTCGCGGTGATCGCGGAGATTCGACGAGCGCTGGTCTGCAGAAGGTGATCTGCGGTTTCACCGAGCGCGATGTGGTGCTTCAGATAGCGGAGCAGTATCCGTCGGGATTCTGCAAGTGACGGTGTCCGGCTTTCGTTCTGGAGGGTGCGGATCACATCGTCTGGTCGTTCGTTTTCCGGGAGCAGTCCCTGGATGGTTTGCAGAACCCCAGTGTTGACGCCGTCCTGTCCGTCATCAAGTTCCAGCCAAGTGACCAGGTGGTTCCATTGGAAGCAGGCCGCATGGCTTGCGCGAGCAAGGATATCAAGCAGTTCTCCGCTGGCGTCGTGGTATTCGAGTCGGGAGATGCGGCGGAGCATGTCGGCCTCGTCCGGGACGCGTCCCGGATTCCAGGCTTCCTGTGCGCCGATGATCATGCCGGGGATGGCCATGCGCGGGTCGTTGACGTGGCCGAGGTCGCCCCAGTCGGTGACGAGCATGCCCTGCGCTTGGTATTGCGCGCCGTAGCGGGCCATGCGGGTGATGTTGTTCCAGGCGTCGTCGATGCGCGGCAGGAGCGCGTTCCAGCACCATACGGCCGGGCACACGATCTGCGTGGCGCCGGATTCGGCGACGGTCCTGATTTTCTCGTCGGTGACTTGCGGGTCGTACTGCCAGTTGAGCAGGATGACTTCTTCGGGGAGCTGTTCCAGGATTTCGGGGTGTTCGAGGGCGATGTCGCCCCACATCATCGGTTGTTTGCCTTGGGTTTCGAGGTGGCGGCACAGGCGGGTGACGTAGTCGGCGTACATGGCGGCGACGCCGATCCGCTCGGCGAGGGGCTTGGAGTGGCCCTTGCCGAGGTCGAAGGTCTCGTCGGCGCAGATGTTGAACTTGTCGGAGCGGAACAGCTGCAGGTAGTCGTCGATGAGTTTCGTGGACAGGGCGAAGGCGCGTTCGTCGCTGATGTTCAATGTGTGGTGGCGCATGCGGTCGATGAACCCGAACGGTTCGTCGGCGGACTCGGGGAACTCGCCGAGGTCGCGCAGGGACTGCGTGCGCAGGGCCATGTAGAGATGCCCGAACGTGGAGACCGACGGGACCAGTTCTAGCCCACGTTCGGCGCAGTAGTCGTCGAATTCGAGGATGTCCTTCGGGGTGAGCGGGCTGCTGCCGCGCCAGGTCTCGCTCATCCCGTCGAACGCGAAGGTGTGTTCGACGTAGAGCTGGAGCTGGTTGTACCTGTAGAGGCAGAGTTTGTCAGCCCAGGTCTTGAGCCAGTCGAGGGTGGGGACGCGCCCGCGGGTCACGTCGAGATAGTAGCCGCGCGTTTCGAAGGCGGGCTGGTCCTCGATGTGCAGGCAGGGCAGGGCGGCGCCGCATTGGCGGATGAGCTGGCGCAGGGTCTGCACGCCGTTGCGCACGCCCTCGAAATCCGCGCCTACGACGGTCACGCCATCCGAGGTGATGTCGAGCGTATACGAGCCGGACGGGTGTGCATGGGGATTGTCAAGTATGGTCAGGGTGATGAATCCCGGCCAGCGGTCGCCCGTCGCGATGTCCCATTCCAATCCGGTGGCTGCGCGGATGTCGTCGATGAGTTGTGCGGCGAGTATGTACCGATCGTCACCGGCCGCGCGCGCTTCGTTGATTCGTCCGCACATTGGCAGCAATGCGATGCCTGCTTTATGCTGCATGGTTTGCGGCGTGGGGACGATGGTCCATCCTTGCAGGGGTGTTTGGCCGTTCATGGGAAGTTCCTTTCTTAGTATGTCGCCAAGGATTGTTGTGAGGTTCGTTTGGCCCTGAGATGGCAGTGCGGCGTCGAGGCCATTTCGCGGACATGGTCCCGACACCGCACATGCTGCCGATCGATTCAGTTGGGTTATTTGACGGCTCCCGTGGTGACGCCCTTCATGATGTTGCGTTGGATGATCATGAAGAAGATCACGACAGGCAGGGAGAAGATGACGGATGCGGCCATCTGCCCGCCGAAGTCGGTGCCCATGGTGGGCGTGGAGAACGAGGAGAGCCACACGGGCAGCGTATACTTCGCCTGATCCTTCATGAACGTGTAAGCGGTCATGTAGTCGTTCCAGGCGTTGATGAACGCGAACACGGACGTGGACACGATGCCGGGTGCGGCCAAGGGGAAGGTGATCTTCCACAGGATCTGCCAGTCGTTGGCCCCCTCGACGGCAGCGGACTCGAAGATGTCCTTCGGGATGTTCAGGAAGAAGCCGCGCATGTTCCAGATCGCGAACGGCAGGACCATGGCGATGTACGCGAGGATCAGGCCGCTGTACTTGTTGAGCAGGCCGAACTGGTTGAAGATGATGAACTGCGGGATGATGCCGCCCGAGGTCATCTGGATGGCCAGCACGAACACCATGATTGCCTTGCGACCGCGGAACCGGTAGAGAGTCAGGGCCGCGCACGCGAAGAACGCGAGGACGATCGACAGGACGATCGACACGGCGGTCACGATCACGCTGTTCTTCAGGTTCGTCAGGAACGAGGTCTGGGTGACGGCCACCATGAAGTTGTCGATTGACAGCTTCGCGGGCCAGAACACGGGCGTGGCGGTCATGATCTGGTTGCGCGGCTTGATCGACGTGACGAACATCCAGTAGACCGGGAAGATCCACACGATGCAGAACACGACGGCCAACACGATCGTGCCGATGCGGCGTAGCCGCGAGGAAAGGCTGCGCTTGGCGCGCGGCGCGGCAGAGGTTATGGTTGCGGTGGTCATCACAGGTCCTCCCCGGATTTGAGCAGGTATCGGATGTACACGCTCGTCAGGGCGAGCAGGATGAGCGTGACAAGCACGCTCGCGGCAGCGCCGGTGCCGATGTCGAACGACACGAACGCCTTCTTGTAGGTGAAGATGCCGATCGTCGCGGTCGTCTCGCGGGGGCCTCCCTGGGAGACGAGCCAGATCTGGTTGAACACGTTGAAGTCCCAGATTACCGACAGCATCGTGATAACCATCAGGCTCGGCTTGATCAGCGGCACGGTGATCTGCCAGTAGCACCGCAGCTTCGAGCAGCCGTCCAGTTGGGCCGCCTCAAGGCAGGACTTGTCCACCTGCGTGGTCGCCGCGTACAGGTTGATCGCGATGTACGGGACGGCTTGCCAGACGACCAGCAGCCAGATCTCCAGGAACGCGAGCCACGTGTTGTCGGTCCACGACAGGTTCGTCACGTCCCCGAACAAATGGGTCTGGGTCAGCAGCCAGTTGACCACGCCGTACCCCGGCTGGAACAGCCACTTCCACACCACCGACGAGGCCACGTTCGGCATGGCCCACGCGAAGATCAGCACGAACGTGACCAGCCAGCGCATCACCGGCCCCAATTTGGTCATCAGCTGGGCCACGCCCATGCCGATCAGCACGCTGCCGGCCACGAGGGCGGCCGCGAACCCGAACGTGCGGGCCAGCGATTTGTAGAACTCCGGGTCGGTCAGCACGTTCTCGTACTGGTCGAACCCGACGATGTTGAACGAGCCCGTGAACAGGGTCTTCTGGTTGAAGTCCGTGAACGACGTGAAGACCAAGAAGATCAACGGCACCACGACCAGCGCGATGATGATCACGCCGGCGGGCGTCAGCAGCCACAGGGGCGTCAGATTGCGACGCCGCTTCACCACGGGGACGGCGGCGGCCGTCGATTGCGCGTTGCTCATCATGATTTCCCTACTTCTTCGCGTACAGGGAGTCCGCATGCTCGTCGAACGACTTGGCCGCGGCCTTGGCCGTGGTGGCGCCGGTGGCGATGTCGCCGAAGCAGTTCAGGGAGCTGTCGTTCTCGATGGTCAGCCATTGCGGTGACGCCGGTGTGGCCTTGGTGTTCTTCGCCGACTCGAAGAAGCCGGTCAGGTAGGACGGGAAGTCCGCGGACTTCATGACCTCGTCGAGGCCTTCGACGTAGTTGGGCATCCACCCGTCCTTGGCGAACACGTAGTCCTTCTGGATCTCGGGGCTCGCGGCGATCTTGATCCACTTGAGCGCCAACTCCTGACGCTTGCTCTTCTGGGCGACGCCCCACACCGAGCCGGCCATCATCGCCGGCTGGAGCTTGCCGCTGGCGCCGGGCATGGGGAACGATCCCAGATTGTCGGTCGTGAGGTCGGGGTTGTACTGCTGGATGGTGCGGATGCCGGCGCTGTTGTTCAGGATCGCGCCGGTCTTGCCTTCGGCCAGCAGCTGGCTGAAGTCGGGGTTGCCGGTGTCCAGCGAACGGGACGCCTCGGAGGACCACTTGTGCTGGAATTCCAGCCATTGGTCGATGCCCTTGAGCGATTTGTCGCTCGACAGCGTGCTCTTCCAGGTTCCGTCCGACTGCTGTTCGGCGAAGTCGCCGCCGGCGTCCCAGATCCACCGTGCCGCCGACTTCCAATCGCGTCCGGGCATGTAGAACGGGGAGAAGTCCTTGTCGGTGTTCGCGTCCCGGAGCTTCTGCAGGTCGGCTTCAAGCTCCTTGTACGTGCTTGGCGGATTGTCGATTCCGGCCTCGGACCACATCTTCTTGTTGTAGATCACGGCGCCGGCGGCCCCCAGCGCGGGGATGCCGTACAGTCTGCCGTCAATGGTGGCGGGCTCCTCAAGGCCGGACAGCCAGGTGTGCCCCTGCCTCATATCGTCGGCCTTGTCCGTCAGATCCAGCAGGCCGCCGCTCACGGCGAACCCGGCGACCTGCGTGTTGCCCAGATCGATAACGTCCGGCGGCGTGTCCGTGGACAGCGCGGTCGTCACCTTCGTATTGATGTCGGCCCACACCTGGGTCTGCACATCGACCTTGACGCCTGTTTCCTTGGTGAACCGTTCGTTGATCGCCTTGATGGTGTCCTCGCTCTGGTCTCCCTGCATGATCCACACCGTCAGCTTGCCGCCCGCGGACGCATCCTGCTGCGATCCTCCGGACGGGGCTCCCATCGAGCATCCCGACAGGGTGAGCGCCGCTGCGGCCGCCAAGGCGATGGCCGCGGAAATCCTCTTCGTTCTCATGGTGGTTTCCTTTTTCCTGGAATGCCTGCCCGGCGCCGCCGTTCGGAGGAATGGCGCGACGTGCCGCTGCGCACGACGGTCCCGGGGCCGTATCCGTCCGCGCTGCCATGCGTGGACGATGCTGTTTCGGACGCCGTCGCCGGCGCCCGAAACAGCGCCTAGGAACGTGATGTCACATCGTTCCTCGACATGACGTCACGGCAGGAATGACATGACTTTTGTTAGCCATCCTTGCTTAATTCCTTTAGCTGGTTTCAACCTCCTTGATAGCCAAGGATATGACGTCTTTATCTTTTTTGCAAGTCAGTCGAACAAAATAAGGGGCACGCTACGGCCTTGCTTGGCGAAACCGGACGAAACGCGTGGCATTCGGCCCGACGCGCCGAAGGGGGCGTTGCGTCGGGAGGTGCGGTCAGCAGGCGATGAGGGACGCTCCGAGCGCGCCGATCGGAATCGACGCATCGGCGAGCCGCAGGCGTTCCGTCAGCCGCAGACCCGCGATGAATCCGCTGGAGGCCTCCCTGTTGCGCAGTTCCCCGCGCAGCGCATCAAGCAACGGGGACCCGGCGCGGGAAACACCGCCTCCGATGACGATGACCGAAGGATCCGCGGCCTGGGCGACGATCTGCACGACGTCGGCGAGGGCATGCAGCGCGATGCCAAGAACCCGTTCCGCTTCGCCATCGCCGCCGTCGGCCCTCGCGAGGATGTCGGGCAGCGGAGGATCCGCGACGGGCCACATGCGCCGCAGGCCCCCTCCCGAGCATGCGGTCTCCAGGCATCCGCGCTGACCGCATTTGCACGCCATGCGGTTGGGGTCCACCGGCAGGTGGCCGATCTCCCCGAGGGCGCCGGTGTCGCCGCGTTCGACGAGACCGGCGCGAACGAAGCCGGCCGCCAGCCCCGTCCCCAGGTTGACGAACGCCATCCTGCCGTGCTTGAGCCGGTCGGGCAGCGTTCCATAGGCCCCCAGCGCCGCGGCGTTCACATCGTTGTCCACCCACACGGGAAGGCCGAGCATGCCGGATGCGCGACCTCCCAGCTCCAGGTTCTCAATTCCGAGATTGACCACGTTCTCCACGCGCCCGGTGTCGCGGTGCACCAGCCCGGGGATGCCGATGCCCACCGATCTCACCTCATCGAACCGCATTCCGGCCACCTGCCGCACGATGGCTACCGCATCCTCCACGACCTCGTCACCGCCTTTCCGGGCTGCCTTGCGCGCGGATGCGAGAACCGTGCCGGCCGCATCGGTCAGCACCGCCTCGATCTTCGTTCCGCCGACATCCACGCCGACGCGCAGGTTCTCTGTTTCCGGCGTACCACTGGCATTCATCGTCATGACGATCTCCGTTCCCGAGGGCGGACTCCTGTTTCGTCCGCCCGCCATTATGTTCGGAATCCTTACATATTGGATTCGGGAAGCGATGATACACCACGCCACGCGCGCTTGGCGGCGGGACGCACGTGGCGTCAGGACGAGGCCGCCGCGGACAGCCCGCGCCTGCCCACGATCTCGCGCAGCACGGAGACCGCCTGCCCCCGCAGAGTGGCGTCGTCACCGAGCTCACACCGACGCACCCGCATACTGCTCTGGTAGTCGTTCCGCGACAAGGAGTTGACGGTCTCGTCGCATGCATTGAGCAGCGTCTCGCCGACGATGTCGGGAGGTCCGTAGACGGCGATGTCATGAAGATTCAACAGGCTCGCCGGCATGGCCAGAGCTCCGCCGAGCCTCGCACCAGCTTCGGCCAGGATGTCCGCGCGCCGATTCGGGTCCTGACGAATGCGGTCGCGCAACGCGATGGCGGAGACGTAGGTCTCCAGGCAGCCGCGCTTGCCGCAGGTACATGCCGGACCGTTCGGGTCGATCACAACATGGCCGATCTCGCCGGCCGCATGGTCGTCGCCATCCACGAACTCGTCGTTGAGCAGCACCGACGCGCCGATGCCCCGGGTGATCTGCACGAGCAGGCAGTTGGGATTGCCGTGCCCGAGGAAGCGGTCGGCGAGCAGTGCGGCGTTCGCGTCGTTGTCCACTCGGACCGGCAACGAGAACTCGCCTTCGAGCATGTCGCGAAGCTCCACGTCGTCCCAGCCGAGATTGGAGCTGGAGATCACCCTCCCCGCACCGGAGACCACGCCGGGGACTGCGACGCCGATGCCGACAAGCCCCGAACCGGCAAGCCGGATCATCTGACCGACGAGCGAAAGCACGTCGTCGAGATCGACCCGGTCGCCATCATCAAGCACACGTTCGCGACGTTCCACGATTCTGGCCCGCAAATCCATCACGGCGCCGGTCATCACATACGGGCGCGACAGATCGATGCACACCAGACGAAGCACGTCCGTATCGATGGCCAGCAAGGTGCCCGGCTTGCCGCGGCCATCCCGTTTCCCCGACCCCAGTTCACGTAGCAGGCCGTCGTCGATCATCTCGCCGGTCACATCCGTGGCAGTGGCGCGCGAGAGCCCCGTCTCCTTGCACAGGTCGGCGCGCGACAGTTGCCGGTCGGGGAACAGCAGCCGGAACAACAGTCTGCGGTTGTTGGCCCTTGCGTCGCTGGGATTGGATTTAGCGTACATGGGAGCCCTCCTCGGGTGAGACGATTGCGGAAATGCGGAATCACATTATCGGGACGGACATCCCGGCGTCATCCTCGAACGGCTTTCAGAATAACACCCATCAGGGGACTGACAATATGAAAACCCCGGTGTTTTGACAAGTTTCCCATCTCTGTACATAATCATGTTCGACATCCAAACAAAATAGTTGCGGCATACGGCCAAAGACGGTCGAGCACGGAAAGAAGACCAACATGAATAACACCACACGCGTAGCCATAGCCACGGCCGCCATCGGAGCCCTGCTCATCCCGCTCGCGGGATGCGGCAACACAATCGCAAGCTCGGGCAAGACCGAACTGACGGTATGGTCGTGGGACGCCAGCATCGATCGCGCCGCCAAAATCTTCATGAAGGCCAATCCCGACATCACGGTGAAGGTGAGCAACGTCGGCAGCACCGAGGAGACCTACACCGCGCTCAACAACGCGGCCCAGGCCGGCAACGGCCTGCCCGACGTCACCCTGATCGAATACCTCGCCATCCCGCAGTTCGTGCACTCGGACACACTCATGGACCTGAGCAAGGTCTACGACACCGTCAAGCTCAAGAAGACGTTCACCCCCGGCACATGGAGCTCCGTGAACATCAACGGCGGCGTGTACGCGATGCCTGCCGACTCGGGCCCGATGGCCTACTTCTACGACAAGGACGTGTTCGACAAGGCCGGCATCAGCGAACCGCCGACCACGTGGGACGAGTTCTACGAGGACGCGAAGAAGATTCGCGCCACCGGCTCCTACATCATCTCCGACTCCGGCGACGCGGGCCTGTTCAACGCGATGATGTGGGCCATGGGCGGCCACGCCTACAAACTCAACGACGACAAACTGACCATCAATATCACCAAGGACAAGGGCGCCCAGCGGTTCATGAACCTCTGGCAGAAGATGCGCGACGAAGACCTCATCGACGTCCACACGAAGACCTGGACCGACGACTGGATGAAATCCCTGGGAGACGGCTCCACCGCCAGCCTCATCAGCGGCGCATGGATGGCCAACAACCTCCTGCAGGGCGTGCCCCAAGCCACCGGCAAATTCCGCGTAGCCCTCCTGCCCACCATCGACGGAATGCCCATCAACGGCGAATACGGCGGCAGCGGACTGGCCATCACCAAGAAGATCCCCGACGGCAAACTCGACGCCGCCAAGAAGTTCGTCGAATACGTCACCACCAACAACGAAGGCATCGACGCCCGCGTATCCAACGGCAGCTTCCCCGCCACCACCAAGACCCTCAACCAGAAGGACTTCCTCGCCAAGACCACGCTCAGGAACGCCGACGGCAGCGACAACGAGTTCTTCGGCGGCCAGAAATACAACGAGGTCTTCTCCCGGGCCGCCAAGGACGTCACCGGCAAATGGGAGTTCCTACCCTTCGAGCCCTACGCCCGCTCCATCTACAACGACAATATGGGATCATTCTTCTCCGGCAAGGAGACTTTCAAGGCTGCCGCCGACAAGTGGCAAAAGGCTTTAAAGAACTATGCCGCAGATCAAGGATTTAGCGTTCAATGATGGAATAGAGTGGCTGACAGGAGGCGTTTGTTCTTGCCAGCCACTTGTGCTTGTTTTTTACGCTTTATCGGCTGTCCATACGAGCAGGGCTCCGGCGAGGGAGACGACGATGACGCCGAACACGGCCGTAAGAGTGATGGTTTGGTGCAGGATCAGCGCGGCGATGACCACACTCATGGCTGGGTCGATGGAGAACAGCGTGCCAACCACGCGCGCCGACGTGATGCGCCCGGACAGCGTGTCCATCGTGTAGGGAATCGCCACTCCCAGCACTGCCGACGCGGCGATGACGCCCCATTGGGCGGGCATCGCATGCGCGGCGTGGCTGACCGATACCGGCAGCGTGGTGAGAGCGGCGACCGTGACCGACAGGGCGAGCCCGTCCAGTCCGGTGCCCTTGCCGACCTTGTCGGCGAACAGCGTGTACAGGCCGAAGCAGCAGGCCGAACCCAAGGCGAACAGGTAGCCGGCCGGGTTGAAGTAGCCTCCCGGCGTGAACGAGATCAATCCCACACCCACCAGCGCGACCACCGCGCACAGTCCCTCGCGCCAGTGATGAGATCCGGCCAGGGCGACCACGCATGGGCCGAGGAATTCCAGGGTGACGGCCACGCCCATCGGGATGCGGTCGATGGCCGAGTACAGGCAGACGTTCATCGCCGCCATCGCCAGCCCGTAGACCACGATGCCCAACCATTCGCCTTTCGACCGGCCCGCGAGTTTCGGACGGATGAGCGCGAGCATGACGACCGCGGCGACAAGCATACGCATCGAACTGACCGGAATCGGACCCAACGCATCGAACAACGACGCCGACAGGGACGAAGAGGTCTGGATGCCCAACGAGCCGACTGTCACCATGCCTGTTGCGAGCAGTATTTTGTCTCGGGTATTTATAGATTTCATCGTTTGATTCGGCTGAGAATATCCTGTTCGGTCAGCAGCATGGATGCCTCGATATTATCGTCGCCTAGGAAGAACTGCGGCAATTCCGGAGCGTTACCGTGTTCTCCTAAAGCCGGGGAAATTGAAATTGCGTCATATTGTGCAATACGTTCACGAATACGATGACGTATCTGCATCGGGTTCTTACCAATATGGTCAAAAGTAGATCGCGATTGAATTACCAGCGTGAAAGCACTTCCCAGATTGCGACTACGGCGTTTAACGTGATGTGGGGTACTGAAATTGATAAAGAAATCAACACCTCCATACCAAAAATCCCAATTGGGATCGTTTGGATTGGTAGGTGCGGAAGCAGGCCAAGGTGTCTGATCCGCTGTTAGTAGTTCCTTGAGAATAGCGGAAGCTAAATTCTTATCTTCTTCAAGATTATTGGTACCCGCTCCTTCAATCCAAAGAACAATTGTCTGATTCGAATTTTTCATGATTGATTGAACTGCCGCATTGAACAACAGTGCTATTTGCTGATATCCTGCTGAAACATCAGCAAGACCAAACAATAAATCATTGTGTCGGAACGCCAATGGTGCAAAAATACACGGGAACCCCTTGCTTTGAACAGCTTCGTCAAATTCCCGTAGATATTTCATCGCTTTTGCTGGTGCTGTGTGGATATCAAAAAGCGCACTTTTGTCGGAAGAATCAGTAGTCATATCCCCTCCTGTAAATGAAACTGATTTACGTCAAATGATGCCAGGTGTGTCTTCTTGATAGTTCGTTTTGGGATGCTATGTCATCTATAGATGACATCCGCGCCGCTTGTGGAGAGAATGCTCCAGGCGGGGCTGTTCGACATACTCTCCGCAATCGGCGCGGGAACGCGGCCCCGGGCCATGCGCTGTGCGCATGACCGTGCTGTCTGGCCGCTCGCATGCTCGCGGCGGTGGGCCGCGCGGAATCTGACGAAGGGTTTGCGGCCACCACCAGCATGCCATGCGCTCCGTCTGCGTTCCCTGCGCCGTGTCCCGCGCCGCTCCCGTGCCTGCGCTGCGACGGCGAACCAGCATGCCGTCTTCGCTACGGCCCGGATCGTCGCGGTCCACGCCTCCGGTCTCTCCGCCTGCGCGCATGGCAGGCGGGTGGTGTCCGAAATGGAAACCACACGGAAAGGACCGATGGACATGAACGACATGGTGGATACCCGCACGGCGGGAACCGGACTGGCGAAGCGCGTACGCGACGGGTTCCTTCAGGACCGGCGTGAACTTGGACCGGCGGAAGCGGCCGACAAGTGGTTCGCGCCCCTGATGGACAGGTGGAACGGCCTGTTGTCGCGCGACGAGGGCGGTTTCTCCCATGAGGAGCGCGTCACGCTGGCGGTGCTGATGACCGAGTGCCTGAGCATGCGGGACGCGCTGATACTCGCATCTTTGCGCGAAATGAGCGGCGGCGAACTGCACATGCTGTACGCCCAGCCGCATTCGATGGAGTCGGCGGCCGTGGTCATGCGCGAACTGTCACGGGCGTTCAAGGACGCCGCCTATCAGCCGGACACGAGACGCGGGGAACGCGCGACGGCGTTGCTGGAATCGGTGACGGCCGACGCCCCGGACGGATACAAGGCACAGCCGATGGCGTCGTGCGCGTACCTGCTGTGGATGGCCGACCGTTCGACCGCCGCCGCGGTGCGCGCGCTCAAGGCCTTGGCCTTGGACGACGACTGCTCGCTGGCATCCCTCGTGCTCGCGGCCAGCGAACACGGCATCCGCCCCGCGTGGACGGAACGCCGCCGCCACTGAGCGTCGGCCGTGGATTCATCTGGCTGGGGCTTCCGATTCCGGAAGCCCCAGCCAATCCCCAATCATCTGTTTTTCAAGGAGACAATCATGGAAACCGCAATCATCGAACGTCCCGTATCGGCCGACGAGGGCATGGAGGAATCGAACATCGTCATGCTGGACGTGGGACTTATCGATCCGAACCCCGCGAACCCGCGCCGTGACGTGGGCGATGTGTCGGAACTCGCGGATTCGATACGCGCGCAGGGCATCCGGCAGAACCTGCTCGTCACTCCCACGCCGCAGGGACGCTACCTGCTCGTCATCGGGCATCGCCGCCTCGCCGCCGCCAAACTCGCCGGATTGAGCTGGGTGCCCGCCGTGGTGGCCGATTTGTCGGAACGGGAGCAACGCGAGCTCATGCTCGTGGAGAACAGCCAGCGCGCCGACCTGACCGTCATCGAGGAGGCCGACGGCTATCAGGGGCTTCTCGATTTGGGCGTGGGCGTGGACGAGGCGGCGCAACGCACCGGCCGTTCCACGTCATTGGTGCGCCGACGCCTGAAGATAGCCGCCATCGGCGAGAACGTGCGAAGCAAGGCCGGAACAGCCCAGCTGAGTATCGACGACTGGGAGACCATCGCCGACTTCGACCGGCATCCAGACCTTCAGGAACGGCTCGCCGAGGCGGCAGGCGGCAAGAACTGGAACATGGCCGTCAAGCACGCCCGGCAGGAGCGAACATGGCGCGAATGGCTCGACACGGCACGAGCCGAATTGGAACGCATGGGCATCGACGCGGCCGACGAACAGCCGAACGCGGACAACTGGTATGACTCGCCAAAGGGATTGCGTCGCACCACGATGCTGACCACGGGCGACATTGCCAAGGCCATCGACGCATGGCGCGACTCCCATGACGGAGCCACGCCCGTCGTGGGAGTGCGGGCCGAAGGCGCGTCATGGGCGCGCGGCATCGCCCTGTACGAAACCGTGGACGAGGAGGCCGAGACCGCGGCCCGCGAGGCGCGTGAGGCGCGTTGGCGCGAGGAACGGGAACGCGAGGAACGCGAGACGGCACCGGCCAAGGAGTTCGCGCGGGCAAGCCGTGATTTGCGCATCGCGTTCGTGACGCATCTCATGGAACTGAAATCCCAGCCGAAGGGCATCGGCAAAGCCGTCGCCCTGCTGTCCGCGAGATTCGCGCTCGATACGCTCACCGAGGGATTCGACCAATGGAACAGTCATGCCGAGGACGTCTGGGAGCAAATCACCGGCATCGGCACGGCGGGCGACGACGCCGATGATGCAAAGCCGGAGGACGAGGCCGAAGACCCGTTACGCGAGTCCGTCACCGCGATGATTGCCGGCGACCCGCAACGGGCCGCGTTCGGACTGCTCTACGCCTTGGCCGAAGAGCGCGTCAGCTGGGAAACGTGGCGTGACGCGGCGACCATCGCGGAACACGCCGCACCGTTGTACGAGGCGTTGGAAACACTCGGCTACCGCACCTCGGACACGGAAGCCGAAGCCCTCAACGGCTCCCTCGTACCAATCGATGACGACGACAATGGCGAGGATACCGGCATAGGGCAGGACAGCGAACCGGACGACGATGGGGCGTCGCAAGCCGACGACGCATCCGGCGAGCCGGACGACGCCGAATAAGCGACGGACGGGGCGGAACCGGAATACGGGTTCCGCCCCCGTCCGGGCGCGAATGGCGAAACGTGACGGCGCATGCGCGCCCGCGCCTTCCGGAGCCAAGCGGCGGCGGGTGACGTTCAGCCGTGGCGGGAGGAGCGTCGTCGGAGCCGCGCGTCGCACCAATCCATGAGCATGCTCGCAAGCACGGCCGTGAGAAACGTGGCGACGATCAACGCGAACGAGCCGTCCAATGCCGGAGCGTCCGAGCCGGCGAGGAAATGCATGAGCAGGAACGCCAGCATGAGCAATCCCGACAGCATGGCGAACGCCGTGAACACGGAGTTCACGAGGAACACCACGAGCCGCAACGGGTGCGCGAACAGGGCAAGGCACGAGGCCACGCCACGCATCAGCATGCGTATCACGCCCGTCGCCAGCGACAGGCCAAGCATCACCAGCAGCATCGGCATCGCCGTCACCTCCCGTATGTAGCCAATGTCATCCAGCGTAGCCGCCAGGACGCGGGAAACCGAATCGCAATCCCTCCGGGTCCAATCCAATCGAACCGGATTCTCCGGCGTCACCGGCATCGGCCGCATTCGCCGTTGCGGCGTTGTCTTCCGTCAGGGCAATCTCCGGTGTATCGACGGCGGATGCCGGTCGGCCGTCGGATTCGAGGGACGAATCCTCGTCATCATGGATTTCGCCGTGACTATCGGCGGGATTGGCCTGCCCGTAGTCGGGCGTGACGGCATGGAACGCCATGCCCGTCTCCCTTGGCTCCATCCTGAGCGTGCGCACGAGCTGGGCGCGAGGCATGTGATGGTCGTCGCAGAACGATTGGGCGGCGTCACGGAATCGTTCCGCGGCCCAGCGCATATCGTCCAGCAGGATACCCAAACGCGACAGTTCGCCGCGTTTGCGCCGAAGCGCCTCCAACTCGGCATCCAATGCGTTGTCGGCGATGGCGCGCATCGCCCGGTTGCGTTCCCTCGGCTTCGCCATGACGGTCTCCTCACGGTGATTGTTCTTCACTGCCCCGCATCGTAGAACGACGCCGGCAATGATGCCGGCGGACACGAAACGGAACCGGCGTCGGCATGCGAAACGTGACCTGAAGTCCGCCGCGCATGGCGTGGCGCCAAGGCGAAACTGACCGGTGCGCAACCATCCCCTCCCCGGAGGGGCGGTTGGTGTGTAGCAAGCATCGCCGGTGTACGTACACCGGCGCGGCCCCGCGAGGCTCGGGGCCGATCGCGGGACACCCGTGGAACCCGATATGAGGAGGCGCCGATGGGTTGGAAAGGCAACCGTTCCAGGACGATCCGCAAGGCGGTCACGTTCAGCGAGGAGGAATGGCGGTGGGTGGCGGACTCGCTCAAAGTGGAGAACCGTCAGCGCATCCAGGCCGGGCTCAGGCCCGTGGGATGGATGGCGTTCGCCCGCAACAGGATCAGATGCGCCCACCGCGTCAACATCACCGTGCCCGCGAACCTGCATGACGTGAGCGCCCAACTGGCGAGGATCGGCAACAACGTCAACCAGATCGCCCGTCACGCGAACACCACGCGGGAGACGGACCTGGCCATGCTCTCGCGCGTGTTCGACGAGCTGCGCCAGGCGGAACGGCTGGTCGCGGGCCTGCGCATCCGGGTGGAGACCGACGTTGACCCCAAAGGGGTGCCCGAATGGCTGTAGTCAAGATCGGCAAGATCAAAAGCACGCTTGCCCGCAGCATCGCCTACGTGACGAACCCGGCCAAGACCGACGGCTACCGGTGGGCCTCGACCACCGTCGGCGATGACATCACGGACGCCGAGTCCATCGCCCGAGGCTTCGAATGTGCGTTGGACGCCACGAAAGGCGGCTCACGCCGGCAGGGGGCCGTGTTGGCGCTGCATGTGATCCAATCGTTCGATCCCACCGACCAGGTCACGCCCCGATTGGCGCATCTGATCGGGGAACGGTTCGTCCGGGAGATCACCGGAGGCACGCACGACTACGTGATTGCCACCCACACCGACAGATCCCACATGCACAACCACATCCTCATCTGCCCGGCAGACCGGATCACGGGCAAGGCCCTGCGTCTGAGGAAAGGAACCCTGGGCGAATGGCGGAAGATCAGCGACCGGCTGTGCCGCGAATACGGGCTGCACACCCTCATGCCGGAACGGTCCGGGCGCGTGGCCCCGTCGATCGGGGAACTCCATCTGAGCGCCAGAGGCGGCAACATCAAGGACCGGTTGCGCACCAGCATCGACACGGCCTGCATGAACGCCCATGACTTCGCGGGCTTCCGCCGCGAACTCGCGACGCTCGGCGTCAACGCGACCGTGCGCGGCGGACGCATCACCTACACGCCATGCGGGCAGACCCGCGGAATCCGAGACCGGCGACTGGGCGTGGCATACAACATGCTCGCCATCATGGGCAAGATCCACCGGCGCACGCTCAGCGAGATCACCTTCCACGAGGCCATGATCGCCCGTCGGACGGATACGGCGGTGACCGTTCGGGTGCCCGGCACGCACGGACGCCTGCGCCTGTCCATACCGTGCGACCGGCTCGTGCGTGACGGAAGGATCTGGCACGCCTACCTGTCCGACGACGTCAGACAGGTGCTCACCGACGAGAACGGCGGCTATGCACGTTCAACGGACTGCGAGGGCCTGTACGCATGGTTCGCGCGGCCCACGCTGCGACTGGAGGACTACTGCCGTCAACGGTTCGACGGCCGGGACCTGACCGGCGTGAACGGGCGCGCGCTGCGTCAGGCAATCGCCTGCGACCGGCTCGCCGACAGCCTGCGCGAGCTCAAGGTGCTCGCCCAGGTCATCGACGAAGGCGACGGCCGGCTGGCGACGCTCGGCCGACTCACCGACTCCGTCGAACTCAACGCGAAGCACATGCGCGCCCTGATCGCGCTCATCGCCGACAACCATGATCAGGGAGCCGACGCCACGGGACTGGAGGCCCAGCTCGCCATCGAGGAGCAGGAGACCCGTGGCCTGGCCTCCGACGCCCTCGCCCTGCGCCGGCTCATCGCCCGCACCACGCCAACCGCCGAACGCTCCGACGGCGCACGGCGCGCGCAACGCCGCGATGACGGGCATCGTGTCCGCCGCAGGAACCGGTGAGCCGGCGGAAGCTGGAACGCAACGAACCACGACGGATGACGGGAGAATCCTATGGCGGCCGAGGACCAGGCACAGGAACTCATGATGCGCGTCAGCGAGCAAGGCACGCGCGTCATCATCGACGTGACCAAATACGGGCTCGACAAGGCGCTGCACCTGCTCGGCATCGGCGTGCATGCCACCGGCGAGACATTACGGCGTATCAGGACCACCGGCAAGGTGGACGGCAAGACCCTGCATCGCACCGGCGAGCCGATCAACGTGCAGGAAGTCACCGGACGATACGCCCGACAGCTCGAACACGACCTGAAAAAGGCCGGCATCACCTTCCACATCGAGCACGACCGCGACACCGGCCGCACCTTCCTCCACTTCCAAGGCAAGGACGCCGACGAGGTCAACCACGTCGTCTCACGCATCGTCGAACGCCTCAACCGGGAACTCGCCCGGCAGGAGACCGCCACGATTCCCGAACCCGGCGACGCCGATCCCGCACGGCCGGCCACGGAGACAATGCCGGCACCGGAACGAGAGGAGCCGAATCCGTTCCTCGAACCCTCCGACGACGCGCTGCGCCTCGCCTTCGACGCCGAATCGCCATCGAACGGCCGGTTTGACTTCCGCACGGTGCCCTGGGACCGTGACGCTGCGATCATCACCGACCAGCTCGACCGGCTCCACATACCCCACCACACGCAACGGGTCGCCGACGACACGGTGCGCTTCACCTACCCGGCCGGCCAGGCCAGACGGATCGCCGACACTATCGAAACCCTGACCGCACGCTCACGGGGCCTGGACTGGAACCGCATGGACATCCCCGCCCCGGACGGCGGCGTGCGCCGCCCCAAAACCAAGCAGCAGACCTTGAACGACATCCGCACGCGGGCCGGCAAACGCATCGAAGGGCAACGCCGCACCGCGCCCTCGAAGCAACGCACCCGCACCCGGTGAACGGATGCGCGACGACCATGACCGGAAAGGAGCATCGTCATGCCCGAGCTTTCAGCCAACGCGCGTTGGCTCATGGACAACCTCATCGACAACGACCGGCAGGCCCTGGCGGACATCGCACGACGCGGCGAGCAATACGCGGCCGCCGGCATGCCGCAGGACAATCGGCTGGGCCAGGTCGCCCGCATGGTCGTCGATGACGCGATCCGACGCCACAACCAGGCATGGCCCGACGCCTCGATCAGCTTCCCTGCGCCGGACCTCGATCAGGCCTCCGACGAGATCGCCCAACGCATCCGCACGCAGGCCGCACCATCATGGAACACGCCCGACGCCATGCAGACGCCGACGCGATGGCAGCCCGAGCAGCCCGGGAACGCGCAGGTCCCGGTCCCGGAGCCGAGGCGGAACGAGACGGCTGTCGGCCGGCCCGGCGGCGAGCAGACGGCGCAACCCGCGGCCGGTGGAAGAACAAGGGAGATCTGGCCGCGCGTGAACTTCCCCAACAGCTACGTGCACCTGTACCGGATGACCTCCAAGGACGGGCGCATGTTCGACAAGATGCGCGTGGCGATACCGCAGGGCACCAGCATCCGCGGCGTGGACCTGACCGGATGGCAGCTCGACCGCTTCCTGACCGACCATGCGAGGGACGCCAAACTGAACGGGCGCGACGTGACCGTCAGCTTCAAACCCGGCGAACCGGTGGAACTGTGGCGTGGCAAAGGCGAGCAACGCGAGACCATGCGCATCGACGACGCATGGCAGCTGTGCCGCGCCGTCAAAGCGCAACGCATGGCCTATGCGAGGCAGCACGCCGAAAACAAACCGGTCACCGCCACCACCGGCACCCCAGCCGGCGAGGAACCACCAGCAGCACCCGGCCCGGAAAACCCCGAACCGGCGGCCGCGCAATCCCGGCCGGCCGGCAAGAGCCGGACGCTCGACGCCATCAAGGACAGGGCCGAACGCCGCGCGCAAACACCATCCACCGCGCAGGCAAGAACGCAGACGCAAACACAGACAAGGAGCCGATGATGGCGGAAGACGATCTGACGATCAACGTATGGGTAGGCAACCTCGGCCGATACAACGAGGGCACGCTCATCGGCGGATGGCTGCGCCTGCCCACGGACGAGCAGCGGATCGACCGGTTCCTCACCGAACAGGTAGGACTGACGCTCGACGCGCAGCAAGCCTATGAGATCGGACGCCAAGGAGGCGTCACCTATGAGGAATACGGCATCTTCGACCACGAATACACGGGCCTGCTCGCCGCACTCGACTACCGGCCCGGCGAATACGAAGACCTCCACGCCCTGAACACGCTCGCGCAAGCCGCCCGGATCTTCGCGCAAGACCAGCCCGAAGCATTGGAGGCTGTACGGCTGGCGGCCGATATGAACGGCGTGCACGACCCGATCGGACTGGCGAACCTGCTCGTCCAATCCGAGGACATCGAATACATGACCTACGACCCGCCGCAAGGCATCACGCAGGAGAACACGCCCGACCTGGACGAGATGTACGGCTGGCATTGCGTCAACCAAAGCACGGAACTCGCGAAACTCCTTGACGGACCATACGGCATGTACTTCGACGTGGCGAAATACGGGCGCGACGCCGTCATCAACGACAACGTCACCCTCGCCGACCACGGGTTCCTGATCGACGCCACCATCCCCGACACCAAACGGTATTCCGGCACGGAACTCAAGCAGATCATCGACGCCTACACCGACGACGAGCCCGGTCTCGACGCCACGACGCAGTCGACCCCCGACGCGATGCGGATGATCGAGCGCTGGGGAGACACGCACGACAACGTGATGCGATCGGACGGCACGGAGCGCATCACCGAACGCATCATGCAGGCCAACGACACCGATGGCGACACCCTGCGCCGACAGGTCCAAGGCCTCGTCAAACCGGTGGCCGACCAGCTGGACGGCGACATGCCCTCAGGCTCGGCCACGTTCGCCCGACTCGTCGCCGAACACGCAGCAGAACACGCCAATCCCGACCAGATGCCGGCACGGGAACCGTTCCGGCTCGAATCACTGCTCGAACCCAGCGAACGCATCATGGAATACACGCTCGCCGGCACGGCGACGAACTGGGGAGCACCCGTCTACCAGTGCATCATGCCCGCCGATTCCACCGACATCAGCGCCGGATTGGAGGACACCCTCCAACGCATCATCGCCGACCGGACCGGGCGCGGCGACGCCGCCTCGATACTCGCCGAAACCATGGGCGCCAGACCCGCCGGCGAACTCGACCCCGCCGACGGCATCACCCCGATCGACCAGGGATACGCGCTGCCCGCACCCATCACCTCCTTCAACCCCAAATCGGCGAAAGAGGAAGAGCCGAACATGTCGAAAGGCAGGGACGCGGTGCTCGACGGCATACGCCAACGGGCCAGCCAGCGCGCCGACGACCCCACAGCCCATCCGTCCACGCCGGACCGGACGAAGACCCGCAACCGATAAGCCGCCGAGGAGACCAGCATGACCAACATGGACACCGCCTACCGGCAACTGCAGGACGAACTCAAACGCCTCGGCTACGAGCTGCGCATGGAAGGCTTCGGCATCCTTCAGCCCCAAGGCTCCTACGGGGACATCGAACCACCGTACCGGCTCGTCACCCTGCGTGAGATCCCCATCGAACCGTTGCCCGAATGGTCGGCCGACGTGCACCCGCACGACATCACCTACCGGTTCGACGCCGCGCGATACCAGCACGACCGCGAACAACGGGACACCGTTGACGTGCGCGACTACGAAACATGGACGCGCACCGTATGCGACGAACAACACGTGCAGGGCCGCGTGCTCATCGACATGGACAAAACGGCGGAGGAACGCATCGCCGACCTCGCCACCGCAATCCACTACATCCAATCCGCGAACCCCGCCTGCCGCTCCTACCCGGTGGACCGCAAGACCCGACGCAACGAACTGCCCGACCGCACCCGCATCAGTCAGCCGATCGACGACTACCGGGACCCGTGGAGCATCCGGGTCATGGCCGCACGGGAACAGGCCCTCGACACGCTCTCCTCCAAACACGTTCGGGTGGCCAAGGCCCGCGCAGAATCCGACGCGCTCACCGGCGGCGGCCGCGACGCCCGCGCCATCGGTCGAGACGCCATCAACGCCGTCCAAGGCAAAGCCCCGAACATCGACAAACCCATCAGAAAACGCAGACCAGGCCGATGAGCGACGCCCGACATCCGCAGGCCTATGCGCGCGGCATCCTCACCGATGACGCCAGATTCCACACCGACGGCAACGGCGGGACGACGGCAACCCTGACCGTGAACGCCGGCACCATGGACACGCCGCTCATCATCCGCGTGCACGCGGCCGGAGACCATGCGGCATACC
This sequence comes from Bifidobacterium ramosum, assembly GCF_009299505.1. Lineage (GTDB taxonomy): Bacteria > Actinomycetota > Actinomycetes > Actinomycetales > Bifidobacteriaceae > Bifidobacterium > Bifidobacterium ramosum. The sequence goes on from NZ_WBSM01000007.1 coordinate 74,595, forward strand.
TGCGCGAACAGGGCGCGCTGCAGGGACGACGGCTCATCGTCCACGGCATCATCCACGAAGAGGAAAACGCCGACGAAGTGTACATCCTGGCCGACGAGATGGCCCTGCACACCAGCGTCAAGGACACGCTCCCGTGAACACGGCGCGAACAATCACGATCATCGATGCAGGCGAGGAAACCGTTGGCATTCCAATCACACGCGGGAACTCGGCCATCTACGATGCGGAAACACCCGTGGGACGCATCCTTGCCGCGATGTGCGACGGAGGCGACACCATCGAGAACCGCCAAGGTCTCACGCGCATCACCAGCGCCGCCGACGCGGGAAACAGACAGCCGGCACTCGGACGCGATAAGCCTTTGCAAGCGGACACCGCCGTCATGCAGCCCGCGGCCGACGATCCGCCATGGACTAGGGAACAGACGCTCACGAACATTCGCGTCCGCGCCGAACACCGCATCAACAGTCGGATTTCGCAAGCGGCCGACGTCCCCGCAGGTGATGACATGCGACGAACCATAACGCAGCACCGCGGCGGCACGGAAAGAGACAGGGGAAACCAATGAAACGCCTGCAAGCCATACTGCCCGCGGCCATGGGACTGTTCACGCTGTTCTGGCTGGGCGACAAGATCGGCTACCAGATACGCACCGACCTGGATGAAGGCACGAGCGTGATCGACCTGATGAACAGATTCTGGCTCGACCTGTACCATCCATTCCACCTATCCACGAACCATACCGATTTGCTGTGCGGACTCGCCGCAATGGGAGTCGGCCTGCTGATTTGGGCATACAAGTACACGGCGCGCCTGAACCTGCGCAGCGGCGAGGAACACGGTTCCGCCCACTGGGGCACTCCGAAGGACATCAAACCGTTCATCGACCCCGTGGAATCCCGCAACATTCGATTCACCGCGACCGAACGGCTCTCCATAGACACGCGACGCACCCTGCGCAACCTCAACGCGCTCCTGCTCGGCTCATCAGGCTCCGGAAAAACCCGCTACTACGTCAAACCCAACCTATTGTCCGTGGACATGAACTGGGCCGTCACCGACCCCAAAGGCGAACTCAAACGTGACACGGAACACGCCATGCGCGATCGCGGATACCAAGTCAACACGCTCGACCTCATCCACCTCGACCGGTCCGACCGGTTCAATCCCATGCGCTACATCGATCCCGAAGAGCCCCAATCCGCGATCCTGCGCCTGACCGACAACCTTGTCACCAACGCCGCCGGAGACCGCAAAACCGGAGACAGCTTCTGGCAGGACGCCGAAAAAGCACTCCTATGCGCCCTCATTGCATGGACCTACTACACCGAGAATAAGCCCACCCTCAATCAGGTCACCGACACCCTCGACCGCATGGGAGCCAGCGAACAGGACGAAGACAAGGAATACATCATCGACGCGCTCTTCGCTGAAACCCAAACCGAAATCCACCGCATGCGCGAACACCCCGACGACTACGACGAGGAAACCCGGAACATGCTCGACGGGCTCGCATTCGCATGCGCCCAATACAACACGTTCCTCAAAGGCGCCGGCGAAACCAAGAAAAGCATCATCATCACCACCGGCGTCCACCTCGCACCCCTCCAAGTGCATGAGGTACGCCGGATCCTCGACGGCGACGACATCCGGCTCGAAACCCTCGACCAAGGCAAACGCATCATCTACCTCGAACTGCCCGACACCAACGCCACGTTCTCCTTCATCGCCAGCGTCTTCTACCAATGCCTCTTCGAAACGCTTGTGCGAAAAGCCGACGCCAAACCCGACGGCGTGCTCGACCGCGACGTGCACTGCATGCTCGACGAATTCGCCAACATCGGCAAAATCCCCAACTTCGTAAGGCTCATCGCCACCATACGAAGCCGACGCATCAGCTGCAGCATCATCCTCCAGACCGTAAGCCAAGGCAAAAGCCTCTACCGAGATGACTGGGAAACCATTGCCGGCAACTGCGACAGCCAGCTCTTCCTCGGCGGCAACGAACCCAGCACCACCAAATACATCAGCGACCGACTCGGAGACCAGACCATCGACGTCATCGAAACCAGCGAAACCAAAGGCCTCAACGGCAGCTGGACGCGCAGCACCCGTAAGAACGCCCGAAAACTCCTCACCCCGGACGAACTTGGACGCATACCTGCCAACCAGTGCATCTACCTACTCAGAGGCATACCGCCGTTCCTTAGCAATAAGGTTTGTCATCTATAGATGACAAACCCCTCTTTTCACAGGCAGCGTTTTGAATAAAGTGCCAGTATAAATGTGAGGTTCATCACAAAGACGTTGATGAATCCTCAGCGTCTGGTGAAGCCTCGTCAGACGTACACCCTTAAAAGAGAAAGAGTCATCATGAACACCGTCAAGCGCAAGCTTCTTGGCGTTTTCATACCGATGCTGGCTATGGCCTGCTTCGCAACACCGGCAATCGCCGGCAACGTGAGCAGCAGCAGCTGGAGCGGATATGCCAAGAACTGGTCTACCTTCGATACCCCTAACCGGCAGAAGCAGAATAGCTCAGCTTCCTTCGTGCGAGCTGATAATGTATCTGGGAATCGTACCATTAGGGTATGGGCCCTTGGATACAGCAATGATGACGTGTCATCCAGCGTTGAATTCCTGCGCAGCAATAAGAGTGCTCTTGTATCAAATAACGCTTTCAAGAACGGCCCCAAGCAAATTCATTTGCGTATGCAGAATGTAGAGAACTACATCTCTGCAACGTCTGCGTATGGTGTCTGGAGTCCGGACTCTAACTGATAACGACTAATAACGATGTGGGTGGTGCCACATATTCGGCGTCACCCACATCGTCATTAGAACGATATGGGAGCAGGGAGTAAAGCATGAATAGATTTGTATTCCGTCGGCAGTTGGCGCGAAACGTGTGCAGTGTTCGTTCGCTGGTTGTCGTGGCTATGTCTGTAATGCTGATGGCGGTGCAGTATTGGACCACGTACCACGCGGGGTATCGAATCAGGGAAAGTGCGCCATCGCTCCTGAAGGATGTGATGCTATTCAACCAGTATGGTTCGGCATCCACATTGTATCTGTATTTGCTGCCGTTCTTCGCGGCCCTGATGGGTGGGAGCGTGTGGGCGGTGGAGGAGCGTAGCGGTCGCCTGCTGAACATGCTTCCGCGCGAGGGACGTTCCGCGCTTTTGCATACAAGCATGCTGTCCGGTTTTGTGCTGGGTGGCTTGGGTGGGGTGTTGCCGTTGATCGTCAACCTGTTGGTTTCGGCTGTTCGGACACCACAGTTGTCGTTCATCGAAGGTACATCGGCGGATGAGAATGGCATGATGCTGCCTAAATATGTACTGATTGATTCGTCGTCGTGGGCGTATCCGTTGTACAGGATGAGTCAGCCGTTGCTGATTGCGGTGATCCTGTTGTTGGTGTTTGTCTTGTCGGGTGCGTTCGCCCTGTTGGCGTTGGGCTCGTCCCTGTTCATCCGTCGCAGGCATGTGGAGCTGCTGGTCCCGTTCGTGGCGAGTCTGGTGTGGTGGATGCTGCCCGCGCTGACCGGTGGCCTGGTTCCCGACGAGTGGAGCCAGATCATCTTCCTGAATTTCTCGCATTGGGATGCGCCTGGCACCGCGTGGCGCAATTACTTGGGGATGCTCCTGATGACGGTCGGGATGACGGTCTGCTCGCTGGTGCTCGCGCGGGTGAAGGAGGCCCGCGATGTGCTCTGATCTGTTCCATCCGTTCCGGACCGCGCCACGGGTGATGCGCATCGCAGTGGGGCTGGTGTCCCTGATCGGCGCCGTATGCGCCGTGAGTCTGCTATACGGGGGCTTGGCCCCATCCCTGCACGACGATTACATCGGGTTCATGCGTGTGGGCGCCACTTTGTGCTCGTTGCCGCCGTGTCTGATCGCGGTGGGCGCGGGCAGTGCGAGGTATGGCGCGTTCGAACGGGTGCGCCGCGATCCGAGGAACGAGTTGCGGCACAACCTCGCGTGGCTGACTCTGATGGGCCTGTTGACAGGGGCGTGCTCGGGTGTGGTGTTCGCACTGACCGAGTTCGTCCTGCTCGGCCGGCCGTTCGAGCCGGGCTCGCTGTCGCTGACGGCGATGCTGACAGTGCAGACGGTGATGATGTGCGTGGCCGTGTCGCTGCTGGTGCTGCTGCTGGCGAACTGCGGGCTGCCGTTCTCGCGGACGCTGCCGGTGCTGATTGCCATCCTGCTGTTGGCGAATTGGATGCTGCTGCCGTTGACGGGCGAGGTGACCCGGTACGTGTACTACTTCTGGTATCCGATCAGTCCTTATTGGCCGGATGTGCTCGTCGGGCAGGTGGCGCCGTTCGTCGGCTGGTGTCTGCTGCTCGTCGTCGCGAACGTCGTCGCCTTTGGACACATGGACAGGTTGGAGGCGTGACATGAACGATAGTGGTCGGATGAAGTGGCAGATGGCCCGGTTCCTGCAGTCGCTACATCGGCGCAACGGGTTGCGCGCGATGCTGCTCGTCATCTACGCGGTGGTCGTGTACCGGTTCCTGATCAGCGGTATGGATCCGGGCGTGTTCATCGGCATGTTCCGCTCGTCGGATTCGCCGTTCACTCCGGGGCTGGCGTACAACATGTATGCACTGGCGTACGCTCTGTTCGGTATGGCGATCCCGTTGGAGCAGTTCTCGGAATGGCTCGCCGTGCCCGAGTGCATGGTGTACGTCAGACGCGGCCGGGGACCGGGACGGTTCCTCGCCTACCTGCTCATGATCACCGTGTACTGCGTCGTCTACACCCTGATCCAAGCCGTGGCCCAGCGGATCATGTTCCCGGACGAAGACCCGGTCGCGTTCGCAGGTTCGGCCGTGTGCGCGGCGTGCGTGCTGCTGGCTGCGATGCTGACCGCGAACCTTGGCTACTTGTCGGGGTCGCGCATCGCTGGCTACTTCGTCGTGGTCGTACTGCTGGGACTGCTCATGTCGTTCTCGGAACCGCAGCAGTGGCTGCTCGCCGTCGGTCCGCTTCACGTACCGAACTGGATGCCCGCGGCCATCCTGACGATCCTCATATGCGCCGCGGCGAACCTGATCGCGTTCAATCGGATGCAGATTCTCTGAAGAGGTCGGGATGACGTCGCCAATCGGAAAACCAACCACTTTGTTACCAGCGAAAGGGGAACATCATGTACGTGCAGGTCAGGAACCTCACCAAGACGCTCAAGGGCAGGACCGTCCTCAAAGACGTGAACGCCGACTTCGAACGGGGACGGATATACGGCGTGGTCGGCGCCAACGGCTCCGGCAAGACCATGCTGTTGCGGGCCGTATGCGGATTCATCCGTCCCGACCGCGGGACCGTGACCATCAACGGCAAAACGGTCGAATTCAACCGCAAGCTCCCCGACATGGTCGGTGTGATTATCGAGAACCCCGGATTCATGCCCTCCGAAACCGCAGACGCCAACCTGCGCTATCTCGCCGGCATCAACCATACCTACGACGAGCGGGAGACCACACGGCTGCTGACGTTGTTCGGACTGAACGACCACAGGCACGAGAAGGTCAAGTCGTTCTCCCTGGGCATGCGCCAGAAGCTCGCCATCGTCCAGGCCCTCATGGAGCATCAGCATCTCATCCTGCTCGACGAGCCCACCAACGGCCTTGACGAACACTCCGTGGATATCTTCCTCAATGAGATGAAACGTCAGCGCGACATGGGACGGACCGCCATCATCGCCTCCCACCACAGCGATGAACTCAACCAAATCGCCGACCACCTCTACACCATGACCGACGGCAAACTCGGATGAGCAGTACTATCCCAGCCGGTCGGGGAATGAGGGGGTTGCCGATTGCCCAGGCACGTCCCAAGTGGGATTGCCTCGCGTGACTGGCTGGGATAAACCTTCCGCTGATGGTGCGGGTTGTCGGTTCGATGATTGGGAATCCGATCCTGGATGCGTGGAACCATCCGAACGGCCCGCCTCGGATATTTCCTCGTTCTCTACTACAGCCGTCATGGAATCCCGGACGATTTGCATGACTTCGTTGAGGTCCTGGATGGTTCTGTTATAGACATCAAGATCCTGATGGTCGCGCATCATGAGTCGTGCATGGGTGATCTGCTCATTGAGTCGTGCGCGGGTGTTGTCGTCTCTGACCTTGTTCGCGGATTCTTTGTAGAACCTATCGGCGTCTTCAATGGTTTGGCTCAGTGCGTTCTGTGCGTTGTCGATCTGTTGTTGTTCCTGTGATGCCTTGACCGTGTCAACTGTGTCATGCAGGTTCCTGATCTGGGTTCTGAGCTGGTTATTCGCTCTCCCTATTTCTGCACGAGTGCGATCGAGACGGTCGGCCGTCAGACTCGGATCGCAATTTTCTGTTGAGATCGATGGTTGATATTGCATGATTTTGCCAAGCAGTTCCAAAGACTTGGGATCCCGCACGTCTTTATCCTGGAACTTCGCATATGGTTCCGCCTGTTTCAATGCCTTGTTCCATTCAATCCGCACTATGTCAGATTGCTTGATTGCGTGATTGCATGACGTGAGCGCCGCCTGATGGTCGTAGTTCTTCTTCGCCATGACAAGGCCTGCGGCTGATCCTGCTGCGATGACCAGAACGAGCATGATGCCGGCGATGTGGGTAAAAGGGATATGCCGATGGACGGCCACCTCATCCGTGCTGTCAGCCGATGAATCTTCTGCCAAGGACACATCATCCTTGGCATGTTCCCCTACCCCCATTGGTGTGTCTATCGTCGTTCCCTTCTGTTTGTCAAGCTTGGATACGGGAGTGCTGTTGTTCCGTGCATCGCGAGGCAGCTCATCATCGATGATGGGTGTGATGGGAAGCAGCCGGTGCTTGGGTTTTCCGTCTGTCAACGGTTCCGGTGGAGCCCCAGCGGTTTCAGGGTCTGCAATGGCATGCGCAGCCCACTGGTCGAGTTCCGGCCATGTACTGGGATGATTGCGGATTTGCATGAGGAGATCCCAGTTGGCGGAATCGCTCATAAGATCGGAAAGCTCGCAAGGGTCAAGCTTGGGATTGATGCGGCGCATGCTTCCTTCCTTCCCTCGGGATTAGTGGATGTAAGTGATGCTGGGATTGTTGGCCTGCTCCTTGGTAAGGGTCCTGAGCCATGCGTATGGAAGGCCGCCGCCGGATTCGCTGACGACGATGCTGCCGTCGTCCTTGATTTCCTCGACGATGGCGACGTGTCCGTAATCGGCGCTTGCGCCGAGATAGCCTTTGGCGAAGCTCGCCACGTCGCCGAGCTGTATGCCGCCGCCCGTCGGGTATCCGAATTTTCTGGCGCTTGACGCCCACATCCAGCCGTCGCCCATGTAACCGTCCACAGGTTTGCCGATCTGCAATCGGCGGGCGGCCGCCCACCATGTGCATTGACCGGTTGCATAGGTGGTGATCTTGCCCACGGGCGTGCCGGTCGCCGCCACATCCACGTTCAGCGTGCCAGACTGCATGACCAACGGTGGCGTGAGCTTGCCGATGGTTCGTCCTGCCGTGGCCGAACAGCCGCCTCCCGCATCAATCGCCGGCTTCACGTTGTCGAGATACCGTTTGGTGATGTTGGGAATATCCGGGTACCTCATGAGGTTGCCTTCGCCCGCGTTATGGGCGATGACCAAAGCCGTCAGGTCGTCAAGCTCAGAGAACGGCATGCCCGGGTGCTTGGCCTTGAGTTGTTTGACGCCTTCCAAGCGGTTTTTCAGATACATGCCGCCGTAATGGGCATGGACCATGGGCTCGGTGATGCCTTCAGGTGGCGTCTGGTCGGCGCCTTCGGGATGCACGCCGCGCCATACGCTCCTGTTCATCTGCAGCAATCCCCAGGTTCCTCCGTTGCTGTCGTCGGCATACGCATCCGGTCGGAAACCGGATTCCTGCTTCATGATCGCCGCGATGAAATCAGCGCTCAATCCGCTCGATCGAGCCGCCTCGCTCACCCATGGCTTCGCCTCGTCCGGAACCTCGATCACACTGGCTTCACAACCGCCGTCATCTCCAACGGCAACGGTGGGGATGAACCACAACAGCAGACTGAAGACCATCAGCACCGCCACCGCGCCCAGCAGAAACGGGACACCGACCGCAGCTGATGCCGATGCTGCGATCCCGGCTTTCACCGCCGTTACGGCCCGAGAAACCGTCTGCGTGACTTGTCTCGCAATCTGCGTCGAGGCTCTGGCAGCGGATTTGGCCCCTTGGACGCCCGATCGTACGGTCTTGCCGGAGCGCCTCGCACGTCTGACACGAGCCGAAGCCGTTCTTCCCGCCGCGGCACGCGCCGTCGAACCTCTTGCCGCATGTCTTGTGCGAATAATACCGGTCACGCCGTCGCATATCCGGCTTACGGGGGCCATTGGTGATAATGGGTTGTCGTCCTCGCTGGTCTCCGTCTGTGTCGATTGCGATTCAAGCACGGATCGTGTCGCATTCACACCACGTTCCAAAACGCTGACGGTTGTTGTGCCGATCGGGTGCGATGCTTCGGATTCACTGTTCCTGATGATAGTTTGTGGCTGTTTTAGCCCGGCCAGCACGGGCCCATGGGAGAGTCCGCTGACATGACGGACTTTCAAGCCATGAATCGTGCCGTTCGGTCGAACGAGATTGCGTGTGGCGTGGAATGAGTCGGAGGTGACGGGTCTCATTCGGGTTTCCGATCCTCGAATTTCGTGGTATACAACCGATAAAGCAGACTATCGGCATCGATACGCCCATCGAACGGTATGAACGCAGTGCCGCTCTTAGCCATGCCCTGACCGGGCTGCACCCCGGTGAAGAACGCCCGCTGCTCATCGGACAGCTTCAGCAGCTCGCACAAGGCGTCGGCATCCGTGGCGGTCTGGTTCAGCAGCAACAGGAAGTCGCTGTTCGCGAGCATCAGACGCGCATCCTGGTTGGCCAGCAGCTCCTCGATGTTCTGCGTGATGCCGGTGGGGCACAAACCCCATTTACGGGCGCGCTTGTACAGGCGCAGGAAGTATTCGGCCGCATACCGGTTCGAGAACAGCAGATGGAACTCGTCCACCCACAGCCAGGTGCGCCGGCCGAGACGGCGATTCCTGACGACCCGGTTCCATATCTGATCCAGGACGACGAGCATACCGAATGTGCGCAACTCCGCTCCCAGACCGGAAACGTCATAGACCAGTAACCGGCTGGACGTATTCACATCAGTGGCATGGGCGAAGGCGTTCAGACTGCCGGTCGCGTAGATCTCCAATGCTCGCGCGGCATCATGGGCACCTGGCTCATTCAAAGCCGCGAGACGGTCATGCAGGGTGACGAGCGTGGGCATGCCCAGTTCTGGATGCTCCCGCACCTCGCGATACATGCCGATGACCGTACGGTCGATCAGACTGCGCTGCATGCGGTCGATGCCGTCCTGTCCGCCGATCAGCACACCGAGCATGTTCAGCACGCTCGCGCATTTCGACCGTATCGGATCACCCTCGGAATCATCCTCATACTCGATATCCAAAGCGTTGATATGCGCGCGCGACGCTTCCCCGATCTCGACTCGCTCGCCGCCAAGACCGGTGCACAACGGCGTGAACTCACGTTCCGGGTCGATGACGATCAGATCATCGTCCGGACGGGTCAGATAGATCTGGGTTATCTCGTTCTTCGCCGCCTGGCTCTTGCCCGAACCGGTCGTACCCAGAACGAATCCGTTGCCGTTCATGCCTTTCGTACGGTCGATGACCACGGGATTGCCGGTGCGGGCGTTCGCCCCATGGAACACCCCGCCCGGCTCGAACAGCTCCTGCGACGTGAACGGCACCAGAATCGCCGCGCTCGACGTGGTCAGCGTGCGACGCATCGGCGGCAGAGGATTCCCCAACGGCAGCACGGCGTTCAGCCCCTCCACCTGCATGTAGGCCAAGGTCTCGGCCACACACGACTGCCCATCGATCGCGGCCGTCACGTCACGAACCGTCTGATCCAGTTGCTCGCGACTGCCCGCCGACACGTCCACAATCATCAGGGAATCCACCAGCCGGTCGCCGTTATGCTCCAGATCATCACGCAGCTCACCCGCCTGAGTCATGGATTCCTGAAGATCATGAGGCAGCATGTCCTCGGGCAGATGCTGTTTGCGGTTCTTGCGCCGCTCGTCGATGGCCTGCATATCCATTTCGGCGATCGTCCGGTTCACGAGCTTCAACCCCTCGGCCTTGCCCCGCGGGGACAGATGGATGCCGACCGTGATATCCGCCTTGATGTCCGTGATGGACGACACTAGTTGATCGCTCAGATAATCCGGGAAGTCACGCACCAACAGACACTGATGCCACACCTCCGCAGTGCCCGAGCTCAACCGGAGCCGACGGCGATCCGACACATCCACGGCGAACGGGGCCACATAATCCTTCGTGGACATGCCATGCGATTTCAGGAAACCATCCTCGGTGAACGAGAACCGGACACCGTGCCGCAGCATCCCGTGCAATACCGCCAGACGCGACTGCCGATCCAAACGGACACCGACACAGCCGCCCACCGACCGCAGTTGCGCCGTGGCACGCAACGCGGCACGGTTCAGCAGCGTGACCGCCCGTTCCCCGTCCCGCTCACGCAACGTCAACGTCAGATACTTGTCCGTCACCGCGCCCTGCGAACGCCCGGCGAGACGCCGACGCACATTGCGGTTGAAGTCCCCGCGCAATCCATCCAACGCATCGCTCCGAAGCGACATGGCGATACTGCGCGTCACCTCCTCGGGATCCAGCATGCGCGTGGCGACCGTGATCTGAACGCCCATATTCTCACCGACCGAATTCAGGAAACGCCCCCACCGGTCCACGACATCCAGCTGCTGATCCTGGGTCGCGACCTGATAATTGATGTCGCTGATCCGCAACGACACGCTCCACCGGTCGCCGCCAAGGAACACGATGCCATTGGACAGCATCGAATCATAACCAAGCAACTCCTTCGACGAACGAGGCATGCGACGATTCCCGGACCGCCTGTTCCCGACCTTTCCATGTCGCTTACCGTTGCCTTTGACCGCCTTGCCGCCACTGATGTCAGACATGACGACGTACCTTCCTTCCCCTGATTCGTCTACGGGCCTTCTCTTTCAACGACGGTTTGCCGGGAAACCTCGCGGGAACATAGGGTTCGAGCAGGTAGACCTTCGGACCGAAACGCTGGCGCAGCATGTATCCCAGATACCGTTCAGGCTTCAGCCCTTTCGGACGCCACCAACCCCACAGCGCGAACGGCAGGCAAACCGCAAACAGCAGATACGACCCCAGATCGGACAACCCCAACGACCAGAACAATGCAGCCTCGCCTCCTCCCAGGACGAGCATGCATGTGGCGGCCGCCAGTTGACGCCAGCTCAGCCCCCACATCACCTTCGCCTCGACATTGGCGATCTCCTTATACACGCGCATCTGCAACATGAAAGAATCCTTTCCGATTGGGCCCGGTTGTGATAGGCGGCTACTCGCCGCCGGCTATAGCCCGACTGACACGCTGACTCACCGCGATCACGAAGAACAGCAGGATGCCAGCCATCATGAGATTGCCGAAGTTGCCCGTCACCCACGCCACCATGCCCTCGTCCGCAGAATCCGGGATCTTCACGGCATCGACCACGATCCGCTGATAGAACACCAGACAGATGAACACGCACACCGCATTCACCGACGTGCGCGCATACGACTTGAAGAAACCCACGCCGATCGGCTTGGTGTCCTCATGCACCAGAAACGCGAATGGCAACGACTGGAACGCCGTCAACGCATACAATTCGATGAACCGCACATACAGCACCACCGTGAACACCACCGACGCCAACTGGGACAACAGCCACGGGATCACCAGCAGAAAGAACAACGCCGCCTGTCCCATCACCCCGGCATCGCGAATCTGGTCACGCATCAGATCACCCAGCTGACCGCCGTCGCCCGTCGCCTCATACGACATCTGAGAAGACACGCCCTGCATGAGGAACTGCGTGACCTGATTAAACATCCGAATGAATAGGCTGGCGTTCTGCACGGCGATGAACACCAACGCGATCTTGAACATGGTGCCGGCCACGATCTTCACACCCAGATCACGGTCCGACTCGATGCGCGTCGAGTTACGCGCCAGCTCCAACGTGAACATGACCGCAAGCACCACCGACGTCAGAGGCTTGACGGCGACTCCATGCACGTTCACCGCCAACTGGTAAAGAGCGGGATTCCACGTCTCCGGCGCCTGAGACAACAGCCCGGCCGTAATCGAACCGGCACCTCCGCCGCCGATCATGTTGAGCATGGCTACGATGAAGTCCTCCACGGCAGGCCCCGAATCAGCTCAGCCCAGAGCCACCGCGTTGAAAATCTGCGCGGCCGCGATGATCATGCCTCCACCCACGATCTGCCACAGTCCCGATTGCGTCTGCGGCCCGTTGTGATCCTTCAGCCCGCCACCGAATGTGACGGCGCCCCACACCAGCCACAGTCCGCCGCCGATAGTGGCGAACCTGACGAACAACTGAAGCACCTGATTCAACAAATCCACGACGGCCTCCTCTGACGACAATCAAGGAGCCCGACAGGCAACGGCCTCCGTTGACACCCATCGTCAGGGAAAACCGGCGGGATAGCGGCGGACAGTCTTTCTGAATAGTTCAGAACATGGGGATGTCCCCGAAGATGCGACTATGCATCCCATAGCAGGGATTTCCGAAGGTTGTTTTGATAAGTCGATAACTATTTTTATCGGAAAGATACTGAGAGTTTATCGTTGATGTGGCTGCTAAATGTCTTACGCGTCCTTCGTGAGAGCATTGATAGATGAAAACGGCAGCCTATGAATCGATAGGCTGCCGTGCCGATAGTGTCCGCCGACGATGATGAGAATTGTGGAATCTACGGATCACGTAATTCCAATGATTTTTTGCGCTTTATCGTTCTTTGAAGTAGGTGAAGAGGTGTCGTTCCTTGATGTGGAGGGTGGTGATGGTGGTGGCGAGTAGGTAGGCGGCGCCTGTGGTGATGGTGGTTTGTATGGCGTTGAGGGTGATGACGGTTCGGTCGGTGGCGTCGATGAGGAGTCTGGCGGCGGTCATGTCGATGGGCAGGCTGATGGCGGTGGCGAGCAGGATGGTGATGCCGGTTTCGATGATGATCTGCGTGGCGAGTGCGGGTTTGGGGACGCCGCAGTGCAGTGCGGAGGCGATTTCGAGCCGGCGGCCGCGTATGAGCAGGTATCCGATAATGAGGGCGATGAGCGCGCCGCAGGCGGGCAGGATGCGTGTGGAGCGTTGCCGGTAGAGGGTTTGTCCGTCGAAGCCGTCGCCTTTGGTGGTGTTGAGCTGGCCGAGGGTGGGTGCATCGTCGCCGGTGGTTTTCGCGTTCGGGGTGAGGGTGGACCAGAGGGCGTTGCGGGTCTGGCTGGTTTGCGGCCAGGTCTTGGCCCAGCAGGCGTCGAACGTGCCGGTGGCGGGTGTTTCCTCCATTAGCGCGTACGCGTATCCGGGGGTGCGTCCGTCGTCGGGGTATTGGTAGACGCCCTTGACGTGTGCGGTGCGTCCGTCCGCGAGGCCGATCGTGCCGCCGGTGGTGGTGCCGAGCGTTTCGGCGACTTGCTGGGAGGCGATCAGTCCGGTCGTGTTCGCGTCCTGTTTCGTGTCGAGGAGTTTGGCCAGTCCGGGGGTAATCTGGTAGAGGGGCGTGGTGGTGTCGGGCAGGGCCGCGAGGGTGAGCGGGTCGGCTGCGCGGATCGCTCCGGCGGCCTGGACGCCTGTGAGGCTGGTGAGGCGTTCGCAGGATGCCGCGTCGATGCCGTCGGGCGCGTTGAGTACGAGGATGTCGGCCCCGGATTGCCGGTATGCGTTTGCCTGGTCGAGGATAGCCGAGCCGGTGGCGATGTCCATGACGCCCATGCCGGCGGCGGTCAGGGCCAGGGCGAGGACGGCCGGGGCGAGGCGGGCGGCGCCGCTGGTGATGGAGCGCCATGCCTCGGAGATGACGGAGGTTGCTTTCATCGTGGTGTGGTTCATTGGTAGTTCTTCAAATCGATGATGTCGGTGCATGCGTCGCGCGTGTTCGGGTCGTGGGTGGAGACCACGACGATCGTGTCGTTACGGGCGATGCGAGAGAGGGATTCGCTGACCGTGGCCGCGGTGTGCATGTCGAGCTGGGCGGTGGGTTCGTCCACGAGCATGAGCGAGGGTTGGGCGGCGAACGCGCGGGCGAGCATGAGGCGCTGGGCCTCGCCGCCGGACAGTTCCGCGAACCTGCGGTCGGCGACCTGGGTCAGGTTGAACCGGTCCATGAGCGTGCGCGCCTGTACCTCGGCCTCGCGACGCGAAAGCCCTTTGGCGAGCAGGGGCAGGCTGACGTGGTCGATCGCGGTGCGTTGGGCCACGCCGTGCGGGTTCTGGAAGATCCAGCGCATCGAGTCGATGCCTTGTCGGGTCACTTGGCCTTCGGCGGGCGTGGTCCAGCCGGCGATGATGCCGAGCAGCGTGGACTTGCCCGCGCCGCTCCGCCCGGTCAACGCGTACACGTGCCCGGGCACGAGGCTTGCGGTCAGATCGTGGAACAGGAGCGGGCCGTCGGCGTACCGGTGGCCGACGTGGTCGAGGTCAACGCGCATCGCACGCCGCCTGTCCCGGATCGGCCTTGATGCGCGCGGGCGCCTTGCCGTCGATTGTGACCAGCGTGCGGCCCAACGAGCTGCCGGCCACGTGCGCCTTGACGCTCGTGCCGTCGGTCGCCACCACGCACCCGTCGCTGCCCTTGAGCCCGATGAGCGCGGCCGCGGGCACCGAGTACACGCCGATCGGCTTCTTGAGCTTGTAGGTCACGGTCACGCTCGTGACGTCCTCGCCGTCCTTGCGCGCGCCCGTGTACGTGGACCATCCGGCCATCGCCTGCAACGCGGCCTGGTCCGACACGATGCCGTCGTCGCCGATGGGATAGTCCTTGCCGTTGATCTCGACCACGCGATCGCCCTGGATGCGGCCGTCCGGCAGGGACGCGGCCTTGACCGACGCGACCCCGGCCGTGGCTTGGAACGCGGGCGAATCAGTCGAATCGCCGGTCACGGTCGAACCCAGCGACGCCGCGCACGACACGCTCATCGCCTGTGCGGGCAGCCACACCGCCAACGCGCGGGAGAACGCGCCCTGCTGGACCCTGGCCGTCGCCGCGGCCGTGCCGGCGTTCGCCGCGTACAGGCGACGCCACGCGTCCCACGTGGCCCAGTCGAACACGCCCGACCGGGAGCCCCCGTAGCCGAGCGCGGCCAGCTCGTCCTGCAACGCCGTCACGTCGTCGCCCTTGTCCCCGTACGCCAGATCACGATACAAGGGCGTGTCCGTGTGCAGGCTCACCAGAGGAGTGCCGTCCACGTCGTACTCGTGCGAGCCCGAACGCACCACGCCGTCCGCGGGACACGACGCGAACGTGACCCTGCCCGACACCGGGAACGCGACCCCGCCGGCCGGCGACGCCGTCACGTCCACGTTCAGGGAACGCGCGTCGTCGAACTCCTCAGACCCCAACGCGAGACTCCCCGCATCCGGGGAAGTTGACAGGGACGGCGGCGTCGCCATCCGCTCCAACCCCACGGCCAATCCCATGCCGGCAGCCAGGCACGCGACCATGCACGCCGCCACGAACCCCACGCCGTTCACCCGACGACGTGTGCGGGCACTACTATTCTTTCCGGATCGAAACACGAGCAACCCCCTCTTTACTTGCTCGGGTTCGCCAGGCACTGGGAGAACGCGTCCGACGACGTGTCCAGCTTCGACGACCCCTCGGGCTTGCCCATCTCGGTCAGGTAATCCTGCTTCGTGAACGAATCAGGCACCAGCTTGCGCCGCTTGAGGCAACCCACGACCAGTTCGATCTCGTCCGCGTTCGACGGGTTCTGCACCATACGCTCGTACAGGTCGCGGATCTGCAGGTTCGTGCCCTTCGCGCACGCCATGCTGTCCTCGTTCGCCTTGGCCGAATCATAAGTGTCGTCCGTGTTCATGTGCTCCTGCATCAACCCGGTGGACTGGTCCGTGTCGAACTCCACGTCATCGCCCTTGGCGGCCATGCACTCCCGGTACTTCTCGTTCGCCTCCCGGTAATCCGACTCGCTGATCCTGCCCGCCTTGACCGCGCGTTCCAACACACCGCGCTCGAAATCGCTCGACGCAGACTGCAACGCCTGCTTCAACTCCGCCTCATACGACGACGATCCGGAAGACGACGAAGACGAGGAGGAAGCCCCGTCCGACGCGCCGGCATTCCCGGAACCCGGCATCGAACACGCCCCCAAACCCAACACCACCGACAACACGCCGGCAGCCGCAACCACGCGCAACGTATCTTTTGACATATGTATTCCTTTCAAAACTATGGCGCATAAAAAGGAAAGTGCTGGCGTTCCATACGAATTGCTATCGAATGGAACGCCAGCACGGTATGAAAGTTACTTCAGCATGCCGCGGGCGTACCAAGAAGATCCCGCGGTGGAGGACGCATAAGCGTATCCGTGCTTCCAGCCGTTGTAGTAAACAACCTTCTTACCGTTCACGATGCGGCCGACTTCAGCTCGGGCATAGCCGCTGTTCCCTGCTGTGTTGTACGCGTTGGCCCAAGTGAGATTCTTTGCCGCATTGATGTAGGAGCCGTTGCCGACCACTGCCATCGCCGGCGCTGTGACACCAGCGAATCCAGTCAAGGCAAGTGCTGCACCAAGCACACCGGACATGACTCTTTTCTTCATGTTCATCATGTTGTTTCCTTTCTCTTGTGAAGGAGGCCGCGACGGGGAAGTCCGTCCAGCCGGAGTCAAAACTACGACGTGCATGGCTGGCGAGATTATGTTTTGACCTGCCACTGACTGAACCTGACCGATTCCTGACCAGGTTGGACGCGAATGCTATGGTGTGCGCATTGTTTCGCGAAGGGAGCGGGCC
This sequence comes from Bifidobacterium ramosum, assembly GCF_009299505.1. Lineage (GTDB taxonomy): Bacteria > Actinomycetota > Actinomycetes > Actinomycetales > Bifidobacteriaceae > Bifidobacterium > Bifidobacterium ramosum. The sequence continues at coordinate 91,529 of NZ_WBSM01000007.1, forward strand.
GTATGAAGGTTCTGATTGTCGAAGACAACGCCAATCTCGCTGATGTGGTACGGATGGGACTCTCCATGGAAGGCATGGAGGCAAAAGCTGTTTACGATGGCCGGGATGCTCTGGAGGAGCTGGATTCCGGGGAGTGGGACATGCTGATACTTGATCGCGATCTCCCTGGACTGCATGGTGACGAAATCGCTAAGAGACTAAGCGAACGGCGTGATCCCATACACATTCTCATGCTGACTGCAGCATCCCAAACCGAGGACATAGTCCAAGGACTTGATCTTGGTGCAGATGACTATTTGACGAAACCATTTGAATATGCCGAACTGCTGGCCAGAGTTAATGCAGTGCGTCGGCGTTTGGGCATGGCAAATGACATGGTTTACAACCGAGATGACTTTTCGGCAGACTTCAGAACGGGGTCCATCACTGTTCACGGCGCGGAACTAAAGTTTGGGAAACGAGAACTTGCCGTATTAAAAACCCTGATCGAAGCGCGCGGCGCGGTGATTAGCGCAGAACGCCTATATCGTGAGATTTGGCAAGACGATCACGCTCATACAAGAGGAATCGTCAAGACCACAATCTATGCGATTCGCACGAAAATCGGAATCACTGATTTCATTGAGACCGTTCCCGGACAAGGATATCGCATATCATGAAAAAGCCTAAATATCCTTCGTTGAATGGGAACCATTCCAGCCATCCGAAACTGCATTTACCGTTTCAGTGGTCTACAAGAAGAAGATTGGTCACCACGATCGTCATCGTGTTCTTCATGCTTACCGGAGTGGTGACCGCCATGACGTATTATGTCGTGAACCGGCAACTGGAAACGGTGACCGTAAATAAATCTTTTACTCAGGCAGAAGATGCCGATGAACAACATAGTTTGAATTCGCAGGCCATTCCTTCTGAAGTCGATAAGGATTACGTTTCCGCCGGGTATGACTCCAGCAAGGATGCTTTAACGCTAACTATGGAACAAGGAGACAAAAAATCCCGGGATCTGATATTGGCGGTAAGCATAGCCCCCATCATTGTTTTTGGCCTATTATCTGGAGGAATAACTTGGATTATCGCCACTAGGACACAACGAAGAATCAATAGTGTGGCCTCTCAGATTACCGCGTCCGATGCTGGATTGGAAAGGCAACCTATCGTTATTCCATATGAAAACGACGAGGCGTACACTATTGCATCCGCATACAACCTCATGTTAAAGGATCTCAACAGTGCAATCAGTCGGGAAAAGGAATTTATCGCCGATGCGTCACATGAGTTAAAAAATCCACTTGCGGCCACTTCGGCCGCATTGGAGATTCCGTTGCACAACCAGCTTTTCGATGAGCGTTGCAGGCCTTTCGTCGAAAAGGCTTTGGCTTCAAATCATGCTGGGGTTGAAATCGTCAATCATCTACTCGAATTGTCGAAAGTGCAGCAACTAGACCGAGCCAATCTTAGCCGAGTTAATGTAGCTGAGATCATTCGCAATACTCTTCAAGAAAATATGGAACTTATCGGAGATAGAGTTCAAGTGCATACTAATCTGGAAAATGCATATCTCCTAGCCGATGGTCTGCTAATTAAGCAGATGGTTGCAAACCTTATTACGAATGCCATTCAGCATAATCGTGCGGCTCAACCACATGTATGGATAAACTTAGCCAATGACAGGCAATACGAAGGCGAGTCCTGCATTGCGATAGACATATCCAATACCGGCATGGATCTTTCCGATACAAGGGTAGATGATTTCCTGTCACCTTTTAACAGGGGGGAGGATAATAGGATAAATACGCATGTGGGATCTGCATCACCTCATCACGGGTTGGGTTTATCCATAGTGCAAGAGATTGTTGCTATGCATCATGGCCATTTGAGTCTGCAAGCGCGGCCGGGAGGTGGATTGAGAATCATAGTTCTTTTACCTGACACGCTATAAGAATCGTAGCATTAAACATCTCCTGCATTAGAAATATTGGTTCATTTACACTGAAAATGATGAATGATATTTGAGGGAAATGTCAGATAATCGTTATGTCTCATCCAAACGTGTATCGGTCGGTCTATTGGAAATAAAATCAGCTTCCAATTTTTAAAAGGTGACGGGAATGTTGCTGTACATGCCCGTCACCCCTATGCATTGCCCCTGTTGCCGGGACATGTGCAGTCTACCAGTTGAGGGTAAACTTCCAAGCCGCCAATACCGCTAACCCCGCTTCCCCGGGTTATGCTGTAGTAAAACCCTTTACTAAAGTTTGCGGGGAGGATGTCATGGCCACGCTCAAGGAGGTTGCGGAACGGGCCGGGGTGTCACAGAGCACGGTGTCGCGCTTGCTGAACGACCCGTCGTTCTCCATCAAGGAGGAGACGCGACGGCGCGTGCTGCGAGTGTGCGAGGAGCTGGGATACCGCAACGTGTTCCGTCCCGCGATCGCGGTGCTGGATGCGCCTCCGTCCGGGGAGGAGCTACAGGATGCGTACTTCGCCGATCTGCGGAAGGTTCTTGCGGAGTGTGCGGAGTCGATGGAATTGGACCAGCCCACGTTCATCCGGTCCATACACGAGCTGACGGAACGCGCGGCGGAGTTCGATGGGTTCATCACCGTGGGTGCCACGGTGTTTCCCGAAGCGGACCTGCGCGCCCTGCATGCAGTGCTCCCGCATGGCGTGTGCATCGACACGAATCCGGCGCCGCACCTGTTTGACTCCGTACGGCCCGATCTGTCGCAGACGATGCTGGATGCCTTGGACGCGATGATCGCGGCGGGCCGCAGACGCATCGCGTTTCTCGGTGGCGTGGGCAGCATCATGGGCACGCATGACTATCCCGAGGATATCCGCGAACTGTCGTTCCGCCAGTGGGCTGCGCACTTGGGATTGGAAACGGACGGATTGGTGTATTCGTCCGGCACGTTCACCGTGGAGAACGGTTATCGTCTCGCGGAGCAACTGGTGGCCGATCATCGTGAGGCCGGCAGCATGCCCGATGGTCTGATCGTGGCCGCCGACGTGCTCGCGGTGGGGGCGTTGCAGGCGTTGAACGCACTGCGCGTGGCGGTTCCCGACGAGTTGGCCGTGGTGAGTGTGAACAACCAGTCAATCGCCCGGTACACGTCGCCGTCGCTGAGTTCGTATGCGATCGATCAAAGGGAGTTGGCCCGTATGGCGTTCTCCACCTTGATTGATGGGTTGAAGCATGAGCGGCGGGTGCGTCGTCACATCCTGCTGACGACCGAGCTGGTGCCGCGCGCAAGCTTCGTTCCTCAGGCGTAAGACGTCGTCTCGAAGACGGGCGGCACCGGCGTCGATTTTGCTGGAAGGAATTTACTTCACCTGGCGGCCGGCGCACCAGACGTGTTGGGCGGTCCAGTCGGTGGGGTCGAGGAGGTTGAGGTCGGCGGCGTATCCGGGGGCGATGAGGCCGAGCGGGGCTCCGGTGACGGGGTTGGCCCGGTCGAATCCGAAGGCGCGTGCCGGGGTAAGGGTGGCGGCCTCGACGGCGGCGACGGGACTGAAGCCGAGTTCGTTGACCGCGCGCTGGACCGCGACCTCTAGGGTGAGCGTGGAGCCGGCGATGGCGCCGTTGGACACGAGGCGGGCGTGGCCGTCGATGACGTTCACGTCGAGTTCGCCGAGCTTGTACGCGCCGTCGGGGCAGTCGGTGGCGGCCATCGCGTCGGTGACGAACGCGATGCGGTGGGGCGCCAGGCCGAAGCCGAGCTTGACCATCGGGTTCTGGACGTGGAAGCCGTCGTTGATGAGCTCGATGGTGACGCGCGGGTCCTCGACGGCGGCCGGGATGGGGCCGGGTTCGCGATGGTGCAGGCCGTTCATCGCGTTGAACATGTGGGTCATGATGCCGGCGCCCGCGTCGAAGCCGGCCTGGGCGGTCTCGTAGTCGGCGTCGCAGTGGCCGACCGCTGGCACCACGCCGGCGGAAGCGAACTGGCGGATGGCGCCGATGCCGTGCTCCAGTTCGGGGGCGATGGTGATCTGGCGGATGCAGCCGAGCTTGCCAGTGGCGGGGTCGGCGCCCGAGGCGTCGAGCATCTCGTCCACGAGTTCGGGCACCGGGTCCTTGAGGCAGTTCGGGTCGTGCGCACCCTTGCGCTTCAGGGCGAGGAACGGGCCTTCGAGGTGGCAGCCGAGGATGTCGGGGCGGGTGGCCATCTTCTCGCGCACGGTGCGGATGTTGCGGCAGATCACGTCCATCGGGTTGGTGATGAGCGAAAGCACCTGGCGGGTGGTGCCGTGCACCGCGTGGCCGGCGCGGGCCACGTCGATGCCGTCGGGGCCGTCGTCGAAGCTCTTCTCCCAGGCGCCGTGGGCGTGGATGTCCACGTAGCCGGGGGTGAGGATGCGGTCGGCCGCGTCGATCACCTCGCCGGAGCGGGAGGCCGGGTCGATGCCGACCGTGCGGCAGGCGTGCTCGAACGCCTCCTCGCCGGTGCCGTCCGCGGCCGCAGCGCCCGTGGCCACGATCACGCCACGCGCGTCCGAAACCACCCAGTAGCCCGACTGCTCGCCGCGGGCGTCCACCTTGCGCGCCCCGCGGATCGCGACCGGGCGAGCCTCGCCTTCCAACGCCGCCGTCACGTGCGCGACGATCTCGTTTCTGTCCTGTGCCATGATTTCCTTCCTGTATGCGTTCGGGCTCCCTCTTTGCGGAGAAAGAAGGAGCCCGAGTTCGGTTCGGTTACTGTCAGATGCCCTGCCAGGCGGGCTTGTGGGCGAAGGCGTAGCGGTAGTAGTCCTTGTGACGCAGGCGGCTGGCGGCCTCCTCGTCGATGATGATCGTGGCGTGCGGGTGCAGCTGCAGCGCGGAGGCCGGGCAGAACGCACTCACGCCGCCCTCGACGGTCTCCTCGATGGCCTCGGCCTTGCCCGCGCCGAACGCGAGCAGCACGAGGTGGCGGGCCTTGAGGACCGTGCCGATGCCCTGCGTGATGCAGTGGGTCGGCACCTGGTTGATGTCGTTGTCGAAGAAGCGCGCGTTGTCGATGCGGGTCTGCTCGGCGAGCGTCTTGACGCGCGTGCCGGATGCGAGCGAGGAGCCGGGCTCGTTGAAGCCGATGTGGCCGTCGGTGCCGATGCCGAGGATCTGCACGTCGATGCCGCCCGCGGCCTCGATGGCCGCGTCGTAGGCCGGGCCGGCGGCGGCGATCTTGTCGCCGTCTTCGAGCGGCGCGCCGTTCAGCACGTCGCCGGGCACGTGGACCTTGGCCGGGTCGAGGCCGAGCGGTTCGACGACCGTGCGGTGGATGGTGGAGTGGTAGGACTCCGGGTGGGTCAGCGGCAGGCCCAGGTACTCGTCGAGCGCGAAGCCGCGCACCTGGGAGACGTCGATGGATTCGTCCTTCACGATCTTGGCGAGGGCGCGGTAGGCGGCCAGCGGGCTGGAACCGGTGGCCAGGCCCAGCACCGCGTCCGGCTTGGCCTTGATGAGGTCCGCGACGCAGCGGCCGTAGATCTCGCCGGCCTCCTCCTCGTTCTTGACGATGATCACTTCAGCCATGATTGATTGCCTCTTTTCTGTGGGTGTGTTTTGGGGAATATGCACGGGCGGCGGCATGGTGGTGCATGCCGCCGCCCGTTGCCGGTCAGATGAGTTCGAGGTTCACGTCGAGGGTGAGCGGCCTGCCTGCGGGCAGCTGGTAGGCCGTGTGGACGGGGGCTCCCCAGGAGTCGTCTCCGCCGACGCCCATCTGCGCCGCGAGCAGACGCAGGTAGTTGTGGCGCGGGGCGGGCAGGTCCTCATGGCGGCGCGCGGCTTCGATCATGTAGGTGTTCCATGGCAGCAGGCTGGCCGTGAAGTGACGGTCGCCGCGCTGGCTGACGCGCAATCCGTGGCCTTGGATGTCGGTGGCTTCGAGCCAGCGGACGTCCTCGTGGCTTCCGGTTTCCTGCACCATGAGATACGGCGCCATGCTCGCCTCTGAGGTGGTGTCCCAGATGCCGAGCTTGCCGCCCTGCTTGCGGTCGCGGTAGGTTTCCTCGGGGCCGGGCCCGTAGTAGCGCAGCTGCGTGTATTCGCCGGGCAGTTCCCATTCGACACCGAACGCGGGCAGGCTGGCGGCGTTGGTGACACCGCCGGGGTATTCGACGGTCAGTCGCATGCGCATGTCGGACGTGATGCGGTAGGCGACCGTCACGGGCGTGTGGCCCGGGTCGGCGAGCTCGTACCGGTATTCGGCCGTGAGTCCTCCGTCGTCGGATTGCGTGATGCTCGTATCGGTCACGATGGCGTAGCGACCGGCCGCGAACCATGCTGCACGGTCGAATCCGGAACGGTTACCGCGGTCGTTGTCGGTCAGAGGGCGGAAGGTGACGAGTTCAGGGCGTCGCATGACCATTTCCCGTCCGTCCCGCGTCCAGGAGACGATGCCTCCCTGGGTGCGAGACAGGAGGATTTCCTCGTCGTCGCGGCGGATGCCCGCGTTCCACCGGCCGAGCGTGACCGTCGCGCGGCCGTCGTCGTCGTAATCGGTCTCGGTGATGTCCCGTTCGGGGTTGAGGGTGTCGGTAAGCTGGCCGAACGCGAGCTCGTAGCCGGCCGGCGCCCATGCGGTGGCTTCGGTGAGCAGGAGATCGACCTCGTAGGTGACCTCGCGCGTATTCCCGTCCGTGTCGATGTCCGGGAAGGCGATGTCATGGCGTTGGGTGTCTCCGGCGGCCACGTCGAACCGGTAGTCGGCGTGCCAGATCTCGCGCCCGTCTTCGAGGAGCCGTGCGGCGAACACGTAGCCGTCGGTGCCGATGAACAGGTTGCGGTTCTCGATGGTCACGCCGTGCCCGTCGGGGGTGAGCTTGATCGGCGAATACAGCTGCTTGACTTCCTGCGCCTTGGGGCTGGGCGTGCGGTCGGCGAACACGATGCCGTTGCCCACGAATTCGTAGTCGGTCGGCCGGTCGCCCCATTCTCCGCCGACGCTGAGTCGTTCGCTCCCGTCGGGCAGGCGCTGGACGAGCCCCTGGTCGATGTAGTCCCAGATGAACCCGCCGGAGTAGCGCTCGTACTGTTCGAGGTCGATGAACTCGCTCAGGCCGCCGCACGAGTTGCCCATGGCGTGCATGTACTCGCAGCTGACGAACGGCTTGTTCGCCGCGCCGCGCTCGTCGCCGTGTTCGAGCCAGTCGCGGATCTCGTCCGGCTTGGCGTACATACGGCTTTCGAAATCGCTGATCTCATCGTAGGCGTGGTTCCAGTTGACGCCTTCGTAGTGGACGGGACGGCCCGGGTCGAGCCGATGCGCGTGCATGCTCATGGCCTTGAGGACTTCGCCCGCGTAGGATTCGTTGCCCAGCGACCAGACGAGTACGCTGGGATGGTTGCGGTCGCGCATGATCATGCTGTCCAGCCGGTCGATGCATGCACCCAGCCAGGCCTCGTCGTCACCGGGGACGGAGGTGCCCACGGGGATGTCGCCGGGGCTGTTCCAGCTGCCGTGGGTCTCCAGGTTGGTCTCGTCGATCAGATAGATGCCGTATTCGTCGCACAGCTCGTACCAGCGTGACTGGTTCGGGTAGTGCGAGGTGCGCACCGCGTTGATGTTGTGGCGCTTCATGAAGCGGATGTCCCACAGCATGTCCTCTTCGGTGACGGCACGGCCGCGCCGGCAGTCGAACTCGTGGCGGTCCACGCCGCGGAACACGAGGCGCTTGCCGTTGAGCTTGAGGACGCCGTCCTCGATGGCCACATGCCGGAAGCCGATGCGGGTGCGCGCGGTCTCCAGAACCTTGCCGTCCGCGTCGAGCAGGGTGACGGACAGTTCGTACAGGTCCGGGCGTTCGGCGCTCCAGGGTGCGGCGTCGTCGATCTCGGCTTCGGCGTGCAGCGTTCCGGCCGCTTCCGTGGCGGTGCGCCAGACGATGGTGCCGTTCTTGTCTCGCAACGCGAGGTCGGCCGTCGCGGCGTTCGTGGCGCCGTCGATCAGCACGTCCAGCGAGAGCGATCCGATTGACGTGGCAGGCTCCCAATCGGCTTCGGCGTGGATGTCGGAGACGTGGGCGGCGGGTCTCGCGTTGAGCTCGACGGAGCGGAACAGGCCGTGCAGCCGCCAGAAGTCCTGGTCCTCCAGCCAGCTCGCGCTCGAATACTCGTAGCAGGCGACCGCCAGCACGTTGCCGTCCTTCCTGACGACGTCCGTCACGTCGAACTCGCTGGGCGTGAAGGAGTCCTCGGCGTAGCCGACGAACGCGCCGTTGAGCCACACGTAGATGGCGGTGGCCGCGCCCTGGAAGGTGAGCGTCACCGTGCGGCCCTCGCGGATGGCCTGGGCGACCGCGCCCTCCGCGGCGAACTTGCGTCGGTAGACCGCCACATGGCCATGCTCGGGGATGGCCGGGGCCTTCGGGTCCTCGTGGCCGTCCCACGGGTACTGCACGTTCACATACTGCGGGTCGAGAAGCCCCGCGGTCTCCAGATGCGAGGGCACCCGCACGCGGGGGAACGACGAGTCGTCGAAGCCCGGCGCGGCGAACAGCGGCGACACGTCGCTGATCCAATCCGGCCCGTCGCTCGTCCCGTCGGGGAAGCTGTTCGCCGGCGCCGTCTCGACGCGGACCCGCCATTCGCCGTCAAGGCTCTGCGTGAGATCCGTGCCCTCGCCGCCGGAGGGGGCGTGCGACCAGCACGCATGGTCGGAATGGGCGTCGAGCCGGTGGACCGCGTACACGCGCGGGTCGGCGAGCCATGCCGTCGTCGGCATGGACGGGGAGACGATCGGATCGCCGTTCTTCCGCTGATCGTCGGTTGTGTTCATGATGTCCTCGCTTTCGCATCGGATTGCGTCGCGTCGTTGCCGCCGCAGTGCGGGAGCCTTCGAATGTGACTCCTTGCACAACGATGATAAAGATATTTACTAATTTACGCAACTTCTTGCGCTTGTCCCGACTGCGACCGCAAGAACGGCGGAAAGCCGTTACTTATCAACGATAATCCGGTCTCCGACCACTGCTGGCGCCCGCGCGGCGTGTTGGATTGGCGAACATGAATCGTTGGCATTGCTTGCGACACGCGGTAAAGTTTTTTACTTTTTCAAGAAAGTCCTATACTCGCGTCTTGCGGGATCGGAGCTGTTCCCGCGCACGGATTCTTTACAGGTCGCAAGGAGGCCACCACACCATGAGCGGATCCACCACACAGCGCACGGCGACGCCCGGACAGCCGCAGGCCGTGCCCACCAGGAACATGGGGCAGAAGATCGCATACGCGTTCGGCAATCTGGGCCAGGCCGCGTTCTACAACACGATGAGCACGTTCTTCATCACGTTCGTGACCACCGCGCTGTTCATCGACGTGGACAAGACGCTGGCCGCGCGCCTCATCGCGGTGATCACCGGACTCGTGGTGGTCATCCGCATCGCGGAGATCTTCCTCGACCCGCTGCTCGGCAACCTCGTGGACAACACGAACACCCGCTGGGGCCGGTTCCGTCCCTGGCAGTTCATCGGAGGCCTCGTGCCCGGCATCCTGCTGATCATGGTGTTCACCGGCCTGTTCGGGCTCGTGGACGTGAACACCGGCGTGTTCATGGTCCTGTTCGTCATCGTGTTCATCCTGCTGGACGTGATCTACTCGCTGCGCGACATCTCCTACTGGGGCATGATCCCCGCGATCTCCTCCGACTCGCACGAGCGCAGCACGTACACCGCTCTCGGCGCGTTCACCGGATCCATCGGATACAACGGCGTCACCGTCATCGTCGTGCCCGTCGTCAGCTGGTTCACCTGGAAGTTCACCGGCCAATGGGAGCAGGGCCGCACCGGCTGGGCCGCGTTCGCCATCATCATCGCCGTGCTCGGTTTGCTCACCGCGTGGAGCGTCGCGTTCGGCACCCGCGAGAACCAGGGCGAACTGCGCGCCAAGGCCGAGGCCAACGGCAACCCCATCGAGGCGTTCAAGGCCATCGCCCGGAACGACCAGCTCCTGTGGGTCGCCCTGAGCTACCTGCTGTACTCCGTGGCCAACGTCGCCACCACCGGCGTGCTCTTCTACCAGTTCAAATACGTGCTCGGCGCCCCGGACAGCTTCTCCATCGCCGGCGTCATCCCGGTCATCACCGGACTGGTCACCACGCCCCTCTACCCGGTGCTCAACCGGCGCATCCCGCGCCGCTGGCTGTACACCGCCGGCATGGCGTTCATGATCGCCGGCTACACGCTGTTCATCATCGCACCCATGAACCTGCCCGTCGTCATCGTCGCGCTCGTCCTCTTCTACCTGCCCGCGCAGACCATCCAGATGACCGCCATCCTGAGCATGACCGACTCCATCGAATACGGCCAGCTCAAGACCGGCAAGCGCAACGAGGCCGTCACCCTCTCCGTGCGCCCGATGCTCGACAAGATCGCCGGCGCCCTGTCCAACGGCATCGTGGGCTTCGTGGCCGTCGCCGCCGGCATGGTCGGCAACGCCACCGCCGCCGACATGACCGCCGCGAACATCCGCACGTTCAAGACCTGCGCCTACTACCTGCCGCTCGCCGGCATCGTCGCCAGCCTCGTCGTCTTCCTCCTGACCGTCAAGATCGACGAGAACATGCACGACCACATCGTCGAACAGCTCGAAGAACGACTCGCCTCCGAGAACACCGACGAACAGTAAGCAGCCAAAAGTAGCAAGGGAACGGCCCGACGCGAACGGTTTGAACCGTTGGCGTCGGGCCGTTGCCATGCCCGCCGGGGAGAGAAGAAGGAAGAGAACCGGCGGGGTTCCGGCCGGATTGCCGTCCGACCGGAAGAATCATCGCGGCGGAGAACGGTCCCCGCCGCTTCGGTCAGACCACGGATTGCCCGCCGGGAACCGAATCCACGGTTTCGACGTCATCCGCGTCGGCATCCTCGGCATCGACGGGTTGCATCGTGCCGGAGTGGCGGCCGGCGGCGTTGTTCCCGCGCCTGAACCTGCGGGCGGCGACCAGTCCCACGCCGACGGCGAGCAGGGTGATCGCCGCCGCGATCACGCCCTGGACGGCGGCGCCGGTATGGGCGAGCCCGGTCCGGTAGCCGTTCCAGTCGTCGGTGTTGCTGACCACTTCGGTGTCGGGGCAGACGAGCCTGCCGTCGATCGTGACCGCATCATCAGGCGCGGACGTCTCGTCCTTGCCGTCGAACGGATCCGGGTCGGAGACGACGCATTCGACCAACGGCGTGCCGGTGACCGTGGCGCGGTCGGTGTGATGGCCGGTCACGCCCTTGAGGACGCCCTTGACCTCGACGCTCTCGCCGGGCTTGAGGATGCGGCTGTCCCAATCGGCGGGGTATTCGAGATCGGTCACCCGGCCGTCGCCGGCGACCAGTTGGTCCTTGAGGTTCAGGTCCTTGGTGCGGTACCATGCGCCCTGCTTGGTGTCGGGGTCGGTGGTGCTGGTGTTGGTGATGGTGAACACGATGCGCGTGTCGCCCTGCATGGCCAGCGCGTCCTTGACCTGGTCGCGGTCGCCGGCCGGCCAGCCGGAGGCCTCGTCCCATTTCTCGATCTTCAGGCTCGGTGTCATGTCGGGCGTGTGCGTCTCGACCTGGTTGGAAGGCCGTTTGGTGCCGTTGAGGGTTTCGTCGAACCGGTTGGCGATGTGTTCTCCGGTCTTGACGCGCTTGCACTGGATGAACGCGGTCCATGCCTGCTCGCTTTCGTCGTCGCCGCTGACGAGGTCGAGCATGCGCTGGGTCGCGGTAACGGTGACCACGCCCTTGTCGTCCTGCGCGAGGGTGAACAGTTCGCCGCCGTATGCGCCGGCGTCGAAGCCGCTGCCGGCGATCTTCACGCCTTTATGGGCGATCACCTTGCCCTGTTCGGTCAGATCGCGCATGGCGTACACGGCCCATTGGCCGGTGTACTGGTCATGCTCGGTGTCGAGCGGGTCGGTGATGCTCCAGTCGGTGACCTTCTGGTAGGCGCGGTGAGCGGGCAGCACGGAACTGTCGAGACGGTAGAGGAACAGGCTGTTGAGGTACACGCTCCGCTTGTCGATGGATTCGCCGTCCACCTTCACGACCACGTCCTTGGACGGGTTGACGGGTTTGAGGGGGTTGGCGACCTCGTTGGTGTCCTTGCGGGTGTCGTTGACGACCTGCGTGGCCTTGTTCCTCACGATATGTCCGTCGGTGACCTTGATGACGGTCATCGGCAGGCTCACCTCGTAGCTCGTGCCCAGCATCGACTGGTCGATGGCCGGCTCCTTCAACGGGTCGTGGTCCTTCTTTTCGGCGTATTCCTTGAGGTTCTTGGGCTGGGGATCGCCCTTGATGGTCTCGCCGGTGGCCGGCCCCTTCGTGTCCGCGGTCTTGGCGTACACGTAGGCGACGCCGTCGATCGCCGCGATGTTGAACTTCGCGGTCACGTCCTTGCCGGTCGCGGTGTCGGTGACCTCGATGCGCTTGGCGTCGAGGGAGAGGTATTCGTCGTCCCAGTCGTCGGTCATGCCGAGCCTCCAGACCTTGTAGGCCTGGTTGGTCTGCTTGGCGTCGATGGTCACGCGGTAGTAGATCCGGTCGCCCAGCAGCGCGGTCTTGCCGTCGATGCTGATGGACGGGTCGGCCTGGGTGTCCTTCTTCACCGGCGTGAAGTCGGGCGGCTCGTTCCATACCTTGTTGCTCGGAGTGATCATGTTATTCAGCGTCAATGCCCACTGGTTGCCGATTTTGGTGTCCGTGGGCGCATCCTTGGCGACCGTGCCCTCGAAGCGGACGATGATGCGCGGGTTCGCTCCGTTGCGCCAGTTGGTCTTCACGTACCCGTCGGAGAACACGAGACGCACCGCGTGCTGCTTGTCGTTCCATTGGGTCTCGTACTCGGTTTTCGGAATGAACTTGCCGGTGGACAGATCGGTGACCTCCAGGGTCTGTTTGTCCACTTCAAGATGCTCGTCATAGGTGTCGGTGACCGCCACCTCACTGACCGAATACACGAGATTGCCGGGCAGATGGGGCTGGGTCTCCAGACGGTATTCCACGCGCTGGCCCGGGTAGACGACCTTGCCGTCCACGGACGCCTGGTCGCCTCCCTGAGAGGATTCGCCAACCACGTCCTTGACGACGGGCGGCACGTAGCCGCAGATCTTCGGCTCGTTCGTGGGGATGGTGTGCGTGTTGACGGTCTGGGAGCCCTTGTTCGTCAGTGACTTGCCATCCGGCGCGGTGCAGAACGACAGTTCGTCACTTGCCTTCTTGCCGAAGTCGTCGCGCACCTGGCCCGCGCCCTTGCCATCGGCGTACGCCGCCTTGCCGGGGATGAGCAGCGTGACCTGCTTCGCGGTCTTCAGCCCCTTCAATCCCTCGCGGTAGGCTTGGCCGGCGGTGGCGGTCACCATGGTGCCTTCCATCGTGATCGTCCACTGGTCGGTGACGTCCCTGCCGTGATTGGCGATGTCCGTGACGCTGGACTCGCGGTCGGTGCCGGCATCGGCCTCGTACACCTTGATCTTCGACTTGTCATCGGCATCGAACAGGTAGTCGGCGGCCGACCAGTCGTCCGTGAGCGTCAGGGTTTCCGGAACCTGGATGAGGTTCTTGGCGATGGTGCCGTTGACCACCGACGCGACCCGGTCGCCGTCCAGAAGCGTCATATTGTCGGCGCCGGTCTGGTTGGTCTCCTTCGGGTCGATGACAGCCTCCCACTGGCCCTTCGTGTTCAGACGAATCCAGCTTTTGTCGGGATTCGGCCGCCATGTATCGAACTGTTTGGTTCCGGCATCGGCTTCGGGCTCCTGGTTCCACTTGCCCCACGCATGGTCCTTGACCTGCTGGAAGTCGGAAGGCTTCGACACGGTCACGTCGAAGCTGAACTCGTACACATGATCCATGGGCATCTCGCCCTTGTCCGCCGAGCGAACGGCCGACACCGTGTTCGATGCCTTGTCCCAATTGATCTCGAACTCGCCGGAAACGTCTCGGTTGCTGTCGGTCCTGTCGATGAGCCTGTAGTTGCTTACGGAGTATTCGACGCCGCCGGGTTCGATCACGTCGCGGAAACGCATCTCGTAGCCGCCGCGGCCGGTGCCGTACGTGATCGTGGTGCGGTTCGTCATCCGGTCGGCACTCACGCCGTCCTCAATCTTCTTGACCGGGAGCTCGGGCGGCACCGAGCTCACCTTCCAGGATTCGGCCGGATCTCGATCCGCGGTGTCCACGGCAGCCTGCATACGCCCCTGCTTGGGCACCTGGATGTCGATCCAGTACGAGCCCTCGGCCCAGTATTTCATGCCGAAATCCTTCGGTGAGGCGAGATTGTCGAGTTGGGTGTCTCCACTGCTGGAGAAACTGATCGGCTTGCTCACGCTTTTCGCAGGCAGGTACGGGCCGTTCTCGTAATGGATGATTGCTGTTCCGTTCAGCGTCTCCTTGATCGCGGAGCCGCCACTGTCGGCGTGGATGACGTCTCCGATCGGATCAGTGGAGCCGACCCGCATGTCCGTCTTCTGCTTATGGCTTGTGGTCACGTTCAGCTTGTAATCGACCGGCGGCTGGTTCTGCGCCAGTACGATCACACGGAACGACGCGTTCGGGTTGGAATTGATCGACTCCTGCGCCAGCGAGTCAACGCTGCGCGTGCCAAGCTTGTCCTTCCAAGTCGTCGAGGTCGAATACTTCTGACCCTGATACGTGTAGTCTCCCTTCGCCTCGGCCTTCCACTGAGCCTCCCAACGGCTCTTCGCGTTCGAGCTCACGTAGCTGCCATTGAACGAACCATCCGCCAGACGCACGTAGCCCACCGCCACCAGACGGCAGTCCGCGTTCCCGTCACCCGTATAGGAACGCCGGCACTCATCGATCGCGTCGCTCAAAGTCTTGTTCATGTTCACGAACTGGTTCTGCCCGTTCGCCAGATCGGACGACAGACGCACCTTCGCGTCGCTCAGCGCCATCTTCATACCATCCAACGTGGCCGGCCATGAATCCTTGTAGATCCAATGCGCATCGGCCGTCTGCGTCGGGCCCCCACCCGAACCGCCGCCATCCTCTCCGGAACCACCGCCGCCGTTATCGGCCAACGCGACCGGAACCAGGCATGCCAGCAGCGCAGCGGCGGCCGTGATCGACGCCACCACGCTGACGCTTTTCCTCCCGAACCTCATACGGAATCCTTTCCCTCATGCGACAGAAGCGCTTTTCTCCGGGAAAGAGAGGAAACGGGGACTCCAGAACCCGCCTCCTCCCGGGTCCCTGGAAGAAAAGCACGCCCATGGACCCGACGGCCGGCCGCCGGACCCCGAACGCACCATCAGCATCACCCCGTGCTGGGTGGCCCTGCGGCGGACATCCGTATAAGGACGTAATGCAAAGCTCTCAAAACGTAGCGTGCTCGCCTCTTTGAAAAAGAGACGAGCACATCTGAGATACCGAACGGCATCACGCCGAAGGAGACGGATTCCGGCCGGAACGAGCCTGACGGCTGGCGCGTCTTCTTCCGTGACGCACGGGGTTCCTGTCCGGCTGTGCCAATATGTGCTTCTGCTCTTCCGTAAGCACGTCATCGTCACGTTTCCGGTTGAACTCCACGATGCTGGAAAGGAGGAGCCGGATGGCATCCAGCTGCCCAATCAGATGGTCGCAACCGCTCTCCGGGTTCCGATACCAGTCTTCATGCCGTTGCATTCGCGTGAGGAAGCTGTTGATCTGCTCTACGACATGGGATCGCATCCCCTTGCTTTTGACGAGGTTTGCGTGGGCGAGCAGTACGCATGCGAAGTCATGGATCAGAGGATCTGTTTCAGCGAGCCGAAGGGTCATGTCCGTGGTTTCGGTTTCATCAGTCAGCAGCAGCCTCAGCAGATAATTGAGATCCCTAGTTGGCCTGACCTGTTCCGATGGCGGTATGAGCAGGCAGTTGTGGTGCGATGCCGCGTTACGGAGCAGACGTACGCCGTACAGCAGCGAATAGGTGGGGTCTTGGAATCGACGGTGTTGAAGGAATGACTGATAGCAGCGGATGAGGCTGTTGAGTGTGCAGGTCTCCCAGAACAGCCAGACGGGTTTGCTGTCCAGATACTTGCGGATCATACCCGTGGTATATATGGATTTTTGGTAGTCGCCGTCGGGGTCATATGCCTTTCCGTTGCGCGCATAAAAAGCCCGCTGATCCTGCTCGTAATCACGTATCACTTGATAGCCATCTTCATTTACGCGAGAGATGAGATTGTTGAAGCGTACCCGGAGCGCATGTTCAATGTCTCCTGTCATGCGCAGGATCAGAACCCTCAGCTCGAAGTCGATGGTGGACAGGTCCTGCAGGTAGGCAAAATCCAAATTGGAGTATACGCCGTCGGAGTCATGTCGGAAGTTGTTGTCGAATGCCTTGAGCTTGAAGAATCATTTGGTCGCCGGTTCGAGTCCGGCCGGGGTCACTAGTAAAACCCTTGGAATCATGCCGATTTCAGGGGTTTTTCTATTTGTGTTTTCTGCTTGTTTTCATCTCAAAACAACAACAAACGACAGGTCTTAGGGCACGTGGGGGGCACGACGGCTATCCGATGCCCTAAGCCCGCGACACGCCGGAGGTGAATACATATGGCTAGAAATCGTCGAGGTTTCGGCAAGATAAGGAAACTGCCTTCAGGACGCTATCAAGCGTCCTATGTGGTGAATGGGGAGAGGTTCACCGCCCCCGATACGTTTAGCAGCAAGACTAGCGCCGACGCATGGCTTAGCGGGGTGCGGGCGGCGATCAACCGCAATGAGTGGGTAGACCCACGTTTAGCCGGTCAGACGTTCAAAGTGTATGCCTTGACATGGCTTAGGGAGAGGCGAGAACACTTAGCGCCCGGCACGGCACGCATGTACGCGGAACTACTAGACCAATTGTTGTTACCCACGTTAGGGGCGTACCGATGAACGATATGACGCCCCTTGTGGTGAAACAGTGGTGGGCGAGCATTTCCGATATGTTCGCGTCACGGGTAGAGGCCGGAGAGATGCCGAACAAGCGCAGCACGGGCAAAACGCGCGCGTCTCAGGCTTACAGGCTGCTGCATGCGATCATGGCCGAGGCCGTGCGCGATGAAGTAATACGGCACAATCCTTGCGTCATCAAGGGGGCGGCACGTGTCAGGGCGGCGGAGCGCAAGCCCGCCACGTTCGAGGAACTGGACGCGATAGCGGCGAACATGCCCGAACGTTACCGCGCGCTTATCCATATCGCGGCGTGGTCGGGGTTGCGTTTCAGTGAGCTTGCGGGCTTGCGGCGTGCCGACGTGGTGCTTGTGGTCGATAAGGCCGGGGCGGTCTGCTACCGGTTGAATGTCGATAAACAGGCGTACCGGTTAGGCGGCAAACTGTATGAAGAAGCGTTTCTCAAAACTGACGCGGGGCGGCGTGTCGTATATCTACCGGCACACATCACGGACTTGCTGACGGCGCATATGGAGAAGTTCACAGGGGCTGACAACGCAGCGTATGTGTTCGGCACCCGCAACGGTACCCCTATGGCAAACAGCACCGTAGGCAAGATGTTCAGGCGGGCGCGTGAGGCGGCGGGCCGTCCCGATCTGCGTTTCCATGATTTGCGGCATACGGGCGCGACGATCGCGGCCAAGGCCGGTGCCACCACCAAGGAACTAATGCGACGCATGGGCCATAGCAGCATGCGGGCGGCGCTTATCTATCAACATGCGACAGAAGACGACGACATGGGACTTGTGGAGCGCATGAACGACATGGCGAGTGCTACAGGCCGTCAGACGATCAAGGGGGTGAAGCAGTGACGTGTGAATTGCCTGAAGCATGGCGTGAACCTCTTGCAGCCTATTTCGACTATCTAGAGGCGATGGGCTACAGTCCGAACACGATAGCGTCGCGGCGTAGTCATATGCGGCGTTTCGCGATGGTCGCCGGTGCCTCACCGGCCGAAGTCGCCACCAAGGACTTAGTCCGGGCCTTGGGGCGTTGTTCAAGTCGCGAGTACAAGAAGGGCGTGAAGAACTCGTTTTCGTCGTTTTTCAAATGGTACAGCCGTATCGAGCAAGGTCGTGAGGATAACCCCGCCGAAGCGCTGCCGAGTATACGCAAGCCGAAGCCGAAGCCCACGCCATGCCCGGATAGCGCGATACGTGACGCATTGCAGCGCGCCACGGCTTCGGAACGGTTGATGATTCTGCTAGCCGCCGAGTGCGGTCTACGGCGTGCGGAGATAGCACAGGTTCACAGCCGTGATGTGGTGGCCGATTCCAGCGGCGGCAAGTCGCTTATCGTCCACGGCAAGGGCGACAAACAGCGTATTATCCCTTTGCCGGGCGACGTAGCGGCCGCAATCATCGCGTCGCGCGGGTATGTGTTCCCCGGCCGCTTCGGCGGTCATGTCGAGGTGTCGTACATAGGCAAGCACATTAGCCGACTGCTGCCGGACGGGTACACGGCTCACAAGCTACGCCACCGGTTCGCTACGGTCGCCTACTCGGAATCTCACGACATGCTGGGCGTGTCCAAGGCGCTCGGCCACGCAAGTACTGAAACCACTATGGCTTATACGGCGCTGCCGGACGGCCGGTTACGCGGTCTTGTGAACGCCGCTACCATGACCGAGCAGCCGTCAACCCCGGAACCGCCGAAACCAGCGCCGCCGAAACCAGCGCCGGGCGCGTCGCCGGTAGAGGATACGACGGCACAGGTAAGACGACACCGCAACGGCAAGATTCACTATGGATATGAGAACGGGCACGGTGACCGACGCAAGGCACCGCGCAAGACGGCATCAAGTAGTGTCGAGGTCGAACGTGCAAGCGGCATCATAGCCGGTATTCTCGTTTCCATGCTGCAAGGCGAGATCGGCCCGTTGGTCGATATGGTGCGCGGCGACGACCCGCTTTCGTTCCATATCCCCGCCGAAGCGTTCGTGGAGACATGGCACATCCCCCGGACGGGCATGCACGGCGAGGCAGCACGGCACGGGCCGGGGCACGGTTGTTGCAGTCGAGAGGCTTCATAGAGTTGCAAAGCACCAACGACGGCACCATATCGGGCAACGTCACCGTAGGGCTTGAGGCCATGCGCGCCGAGATGTATGAAAGCGCCGCCCGATACGTGGAAATGACCGACTAGCCAAAGCCGAGCAAGGGCCGTCAGACCAGCAAGGGAAAGACGGCCCATGTTCGTTGCACAACATGACAAATGTAGAACAATCCCTAAAAAGTGGCATATTTACATACCTAGTGGGGAATAGACTTCATTTTAAGCCGTTTTTCACCACCTAAGTGGGGATTTTTATTTTTCCTATTGGGGAGAGTGAAACACTGGGCGCGGGGTGTCCCTTTGGCATCGCCGTTTAAAAAAACAGGACGGCACCGCCGCGCCGATTCCTCTCACTACGTTCTAACTAACTCTAACTATCTCTAACTATCTCTTACTAGGGTGTATGTCTGTCATACACCATTAGGGATATTGAACATACACCATTGTGTATAACAGACATACACCATAGGTATGTTTATTATCCCGTTTGGTGTATGTCTGTTATCCCGCAAGCCGTCGCCCCGACGCGGGTTATCCACACTGCCAGCCGGAGTTATCCACAGCGGTCAGGCATGCGGGTACCGGTACCGGCTCAAGGCCGTTGCGGGGCGTGAAGTCGTCCCGGCACTGCTTGGCTAGTTCTATACCTAGTTCGTAGTGGACACGGGCCGTTTCTTGCAGCAGCGCGGCGACACGGCGGCGTTCCTTGTACCGTTCGACTATCAGCAGCTTGTATTCCGCCGTATGGCCGCGCCCGGCGTCTTGCACTTGTTCGATCAGTCCAGCGGCCGCAAGGTGCCGCAATGACGTACCGATGTAGCGCACGGCGTTGGCCGGGGCTGTATCGGGGTACATGTTGCGCGCCCACTTGTCCCGGCTTCCAAAGAAGCGGTAGACAGTCCACATGTTGCCGGACGTTTTCACGTTATCGGCCATGTAGTGCAGCACTAGCCAATCTTTGTGCGTGACGGCCTTGGACGGATAGAACGGCATGATGAGATCTATCATGCGCCCGAGGCTAGGGAGGTTTGCCATAACCACACCGCCCGCCGCTATCGTGCTTGGACATGCTGCCGGTTCCGTTCGTATACCTCAAGGGCACGGACTAACGCGCGTTCGCCGTAACGGTTGCGCAACGTTTCCGGCGTGACGCGCAGCCTAACGCACACCGAGAGGCCGTCGCACGGGTATACCTCTATGAGGCCGATACGTTGCAGTCTCAGTAGCGCGTGCGCTATGTGCTTGATGATAGGGCGGTTTGATGCGGCAATGTTGCCGCCCGCGAACGCCCACGGTAGGCCGACATGGTGGGCGATGCTGCCTAGCGGTATCGTGCGCGGTTCCGCAAGCCGTTCGTAGCGGCCGTGGTCGTTCTTGCAGCAGCGCGCCACATAGTTGTAGATAACAGCGACGCGGCTTCGTTTAAGTTCGCCGGTAGCGGGGTCTAGCCAACTAGAGGGGCGTCCCATCTCATTCACCCCGCTTTCCCATGGCGAGAATTTCGGCGGCGCTGCTGTTTTGCAGATCAGCGGCGGCGGAGACGGCGCGGCGGCGCGGCCTTGGAGCCGGGGCGGGGCCGCGCTGCTGTTTTACCGTGGTATGTTCCTCGATAAAGCGCTTGAGATCAGCCACCGCGTACATGTTGCGGGGCCGTCCCGCCCTACCGGTTCCGGGGACTGCCACCACAGGCAGAGCGCCTATAGCCGTCCACCTATCCACCGTCACGGCTTCCACGCCGAGCATTGCGGCGGCGGTCGTTCGATTCACCAGCAAGGCGGGCACGCCCGAAACTTGCGTAGACATGACTAAATTACTCCCTCGTTCGAGATACGGGGAGCGTCAGAGCGTATGACTATTCACGCCCTTAAGGCCGATATGCGGGCACGTCTGACACTATCCCCAAGATTCACGCCATTGGAAGGCGGAACTGGGGAGCACGCGGCGCAAGAATGGCCGCAATGGTCAGAAGAGATACGAGCGGCAGAATATCCGGCGGTCGTTGGACGTGGTATGTTTCGGCTGCATCCGTTTGGATGATTGCAGCCGCAAGCAATATGAGCAAAGCAAGCACCATATCGCCGTCAGGTGTGTACGCGCGCGTTTCACGGAACATATGAAGGCAGTCCGCACGAATCGTCAGCGCCTCAGCGGCAACGTATTCGTCGGCGTATTCCGTAAGGGCCGCAAGCGCGCGAGCGTAAGCCCATGGCAATACTTCGTCATCGCGTGCGTCGGCACGCCACAGTTCCGTAAGTTCCGCGAACTCGTCCCGAGTTAGACGGACTTCATCGTCTAACACAAGGTCGAACGCTTCGGAAACGGATATGGAGCCGTTCGCCATTCCCATGAACAGGGCGGCGCGACGTTCGTTGTCTTCATAGGCACCACGGAGAACGGCGGGCATCGTCCCCATCATGTTCTCAGGCGTAATGCATCCGGTGATAGGCGCGGCGGGGGCAATCGAGACGGATTGCAGCACCTTGGACAGTTGGGCCACGGCGGCGCGACGTTGCGCGGCGTGGCGGTATCCGCCGTTTCGCAGCACGACGGCACTAGCGATACGGCGGGTATCGCTTGGCGTGACGGCGTGCATGGTTTCCATGCGGACTAGACTACACTGGTTTTCTGCCTAGACTTCACTATTTCAGACATGAAGGGTTCGCATTTTTGAGGCATTAGGGCACGCGGGGGGCACGGGGAGTGGTGGCGCTATCTCAAAACCGTTGTAAAATAAGGCATCAGAGACGATAACGGCAGAGACTTCTAAGTACGTGTTGTCTTGAAGGAAACGCTTGGCGTTTTCCCTACTGCATTTCTGGAAGGTGATGCCATGCTGGGCCATGACATCGCACTGCTCTTCCACGGTCATTGCGCGACGCCGACATGCCGGCGTTGGGACATCGGCTTGTGCGTCTGCCATCGCCTTTCCTTTCCGAAAAAGGAAAGCGGACGAACCCGAAAGGATCCGTCCGCTTTCTGGGAGACCGCTTCACACTGCAAAGAGCCGGTCGAGTCATCCCTCGTTCATGTAATGAACTACAATAGCAGTTCGTGGCTTTTTATTCCATTTCCCAGCGTTTCTACTACATGTAGTTGATAGGATACATATCCTATACTATATGTAGTATTTTGAAAGCAGCGAACGCATCGCGTATCACAGATGTTCTGTTTGAGAGTCAATGCTTGCACGAGACATGTGCGATGGTGTAAGCGATAACGATACCGACGATGGCAACGACGGCGAGGATTGCAAGCCGGGTTTCGCGGCGTTCCTTGGCTGCCATGTCAGCCTGTCGGTTGGCCAGGGCTTCGGCTTCGGCGGCGACGCCACTGGCGGCGATGGCCGCGATGTGCGCGCTCATACGGTCCTCGATCGTGGAATCATCCTCGATATCATCGAAGGACTCTCCGGTTTCGTCGTGGTTGTCGTTCATGGTCCCGCTCCGTTCTTGATTGATGGATTGCTTGCTTTATGTCTTGTTTGATTGCTTGATTGTTTGCATGTCTGCT
Organism: Bifidobacterium ramosum; assembly: GCF_009299505.1. Classification (GTDB taxonomy): domain Bacteria; phylum Actinomycetota; class Actinomycetes; order Actinomycetales; family Bifidobacteriaceae; genus Bifidobacterium; species Bifidobacterium ramosum. Next base: position 113,984 of record NZ_WBSM01000007.1, read on the forward strand.
TGTCTGCATGCAGGCTTGTTGGCCTGTCAGCTTTCGGTTTGTCCCGCGAGGATGGACATGCGGGCGGCGATGAGCGCATGGCGTGCGATCGACCGGTAGAGCTGGTGGCCTTCGCCGTCGTTCCAGAACCGGTCGAACTGTTCGGTCGGCATCATGCTGTCAGGGTCGAACCCGTTCCATACTCCGCCGCAGAACACCTTCGCCGCCGCGTTCACCTCCTCGTCGGACGGCATGCCCGGATGTCCTTCGGCGGCATCGGCGGCCGCGCGCAGCTGCGCGCCGAACACGCGGGCCTGCAACGGCGAGATCGTATACGCCAGCCCCGCCGTCGAGCCTGCCGGGAATCCGGTGTTCACGCCGAGGGTGATGACGCGCCCCTCCTCGCCGACGCTGATCCGGTCGCCGAGTACGGAGACCTCCATCGAATAGTCCATAGTGGCTCCTTTCCGCAGACATGGCGTATTCATGGAATCGTGTCTGCATGTTTGACTGCTTGTATGCTTGTTGGATTGCTTGATTGCCGAACGGATTACGTCTCGTCGTTGCCGTCGAGATGGTCGAGCTCGTGTTCGATGGCGTCGCGCAGGAGCTGCTGCATGGGAAGGTCGTGTGCGGCGGCCGTGGTTTTGAGACGGGTCTTGAGTGACACGGGTATGCGCAGTGAGAGCATGACCAATGGTTCGCCCGTGGTCTTGGGTGTCTTGTTCTGCTGGCGCAGCACGTCGTCGAACGGCACTGGCCGGGCCAGCGGCTGGTAGTTTCCTTGCACGGCCTTACCTCTGCTTTCCGGCGATCTGCTGGAGCTCGGTGACGAGGTCTCGGTATTCGCCCAACTGGTGCGGGTTGGTGCCGAGCGAACGCTTGTAGGTCTGGGCCTTCGGCACGATCGTATCGAATCGGGGCGTGTCCATGGCAATGAGGGCGTCCATAGTGTCGCGGAACGCCTTTGTGCTGCGTTCGGCCTTGACCAGCAGCAGGGCTGCGGGAGTGCTCATTCTGGCCATGTCGAGGGTGCTCCATGCCTGTTGGAGGTCCATGGGTGAGTCCGATGCCGGCACGATCACGAAGTCGGCGGCCTTGATTGCCAGATCCAGGGCCGGTCCCTGCGGAGGCGCGTCGATGATCGCCCATTCGTCCGGGTCCGGATCCGAGGCGAGATGGCGAAGCGTGGCTTGGTTTGCGGGCAGTACGTCGAACGTCAACGGATCCGCAGTCTGCTCAGCGGCGGCGGCCCACAGGCTGGCGCTGGATTGCGGGTCCGCGTCGTACACGACGGCCATGCCTCCTCTGGATACGATGACCGAGGCGATGTAAATGCTGGACGTGGTCTTCGCGACCCCGCCCTTGGCGTTGGCTATGGTGATGCGCATTCGTTCTTCTCCTTTGCGATTGCCCGTGATCACGCAGGCCGGGCTGCCTGATCGTTTGATTGTCTGATTGCTTGATTGCTTGGCTGCTTGGATTCCTGCTTGTTTGAATGTCTGCCGGTTCGACGGGTCATGCGGTGCTCGGGGATTGGCCGGACCGCGCACGTAGGCGTCGTTGCTGGCGTTCCGCGCTGGCCTCGTCGGTGACGTCGTCGAACACGTTCCCATGGGCGCGGATCCAGTCCGTGAGCAGCTGCCAGCGTTGGATCCATGGCATGCCGCGATCCCGGCAGGGGACGCCGTCGGCTTCGGCCATTCGGGCGATCCGTCGCCGGTCGGTGCATACCTTGCCGCCGTACACACCCCATTCGAGCCCTCCGCTGGCCGCGTAGGCCAGGCATTCGGCCCGGACCGGGCACTGTTCGCACACTGCCCTGGCGACCGAGTGGAACGCCTTCGCGTCGGCTGGACGGTGTTCGAACTCCAACGACCACAGGTAGTCGGACCAGGGTCGTGGGAAGTCGCGGCATTCGCCGGATTGCTTCCACTCCTCAAGACGATTCGCGACCCCGCTCATGGCCGCACCGTCCCCGCTGTAGTACCGGCTTTCGCCCTGCGGCGTCCGGCGACGTCGTGGGTGGCATGGTTGCGTTTGTCGTATGCGCATACCGGGCATGCCTCTTGCGAGATGCTACCGTCGATGTGCTCCTGGCATAGCGAGGTGCGCAGCAGCGCCGCCCCGTAGATCGGCACGCGGCTCGCGGACAACGAGCTGACCGGTATCGCCCGGTTGGGATCCTTGACGACCGGCAGTGGGGCATCGGGCGCGCGTTTGCCCGTCGGATCGGGATGGGTGAGCATCTCAAGCCGCAGCTGCACGTAGTTCGCGGCGAACTTGGCTCCATTGGCGAGCCGGGGCAGCCAGTAACGGTTGCGGTACGCCCAGTCCATCGTCGCGACGATCTCGCCGTATGGCCGGTCGATCAGCAGTGAGTGGACGGCCTTGCGGTCGGCCATGGTCGCCGGAACGTCGAACCGTCGATCCACGGCGAGCAGGCGTTGCCGGATGCCGTCGAGCACGCGAACCTCCTGGCCGGCGCGCTCTGTGACCGGCTCGGGCAGTTTGCCGGGCTCGGGCACCCACAGCGGGTTCCTGCATCCCCGTGGAGGCAGGGCCTTGCCCCAATCGGGCGTAGGAACGGTTCCAGGCTTCGAATTGGTGGCGGACGTCCGAGCGCAGGCTTGTCCGACGTTGAGGGAGACATCCCCGAAGGGGATGAAGGGAGAATTGTTTATCACTTGTCTATTGGGTGACTTTCTGTCCGGAATTTCGGGACAATTTGTCCGCGAGCCGACATCCGTCGGTTCGGGTGACAATCCGTCGGGTGACAAATTGTCCTTGCCTATATCCGACTCGCCGGAGCAGGCCAGCGCGTCCAGGTTCCGGGGCTTCTCCTCGATGTTCTCGGCGGGACGGCCGCCGTCCATGACGACGTCCCACACGCGGGAGCGATGCCCCTTGGCGATCGGCTTGCGCGTGCGCGGATTGCGCGCGGACATCTCCTGGTCACCGAGCCTGATGTAGCCCTTGCGTTCCAACTCCTGCAACGAACGGATCACCGTGCGCTCACAGCATCCGCAGTTGAACGCAATGGTCTCCACGCTCGGCCAGGCGGCGGCGCCATCGTCGTAGTAGGCGCGACGGGCCAGATACACCAGCACGAACTTGGTGATGCCCTTGACGTCGTCACGCTCCCATGCCCAGTTCTCGGCCCTGCTGCTCATCGACAGTCCTCCTCGACGTCACACCGCCGGTCCGCTTCACGCCGTTCGCGCAGTCTTGCGCCGATCTCGTCGCCCAAGCGGGCGGCGCGGCACAACGCATACGCGAGAACGCCGCCGGAAACGCACACGGCGACCACGACCATCCACCACATGGTTCGGCCGGATTCGAGGGGATGTCCCATGGACGCGCGCCTCAACGGCGCGAGCCCCGGGACGGGTGGGCGAGCATGGACAGCACATGAGCTTTCGCAATGCGCATGTCGACGTTCCCATCGACTCGCGTCGTCCGCCGCGCGGAGTCGCGCGAACGGGTAGGCTCGGAAACATGCGCCGGGCGAACGCCGGCGGCATTGGTAGAATCGGTCATGGCGATGATCCTCCTTCGGGGAATCGGGACAGCTGGCGTCTGATCTTGGCGGATGCACGCGCCGGCGCGTCCCATGGTTGTTGCCGTTCAATCCCCGTGTCGGGTTCCAGCCGGTCCGGGGATTCTTGTTTCGGGTTTCCACCCGCCGTCCGTCAGGTATGCATCGATGCCGAGCACGTACCCCGGGGACAGGTTTCGGTGAATGGCCAGCCAGATCAGATCGGACTGCTGCCACGGTATCGAACCGTTGACCTTCCCCGCGACCGAGGATTTGGACTTGCCCATCTCCTTCGCGAGGTCACGGCAGCTCAGACCCGCCGCCGTCATGTATCGACGCATCGGAGAATCCAATCTTTTTGCTGTCAGTCCATTCACGATAGACAATATATCAGGGAACTTGCGTCGAAGCAAATCGCTGTTGTAGGATTGTGTCCATCAGCAATGGACGTATGCAAATATGGAGGAACCTGATATGACAAGTTTTGAATCATCTCCCGGAACCAATGGACTCGGCGACTACATGCAGAAGGTGTTCATCTGGAACGTCAACATGCAGCTGACGGGACGTGGCCTGAACCAGCAGGCACTGTGCGCCCCGTTGGGGCTGAAGAAGGGTGCGGTGTCCGCGAAGATGACCGGCAAGACCACCTGGACCATCCAGGACATCGCCGCGGTGGCGGAGTTCCTCAACGTCTCGCCCCTCTACCTTCTGGACGCGTCGATGTACGAGCAGATGATGCGTGGCATGAACGGCGACGGAGGTGCATCTTTGGTGGCAGCGGCCACCGCCGGGTTTCCTGTGCGCGCGGCTGAAGGCCAGGCTGACGGCCTGAAACCGTTGGAAACAAAAGGCTCCGGGCCACGATACCTCGTGGAGCCCGGAGCCGGTGGGTACCCCCAGAGAGATTCGCACGGTTCTCCTCAGGGTCGTCGATGCCATCCTTGGAACAGGGCAGTTTGATGGTCGAATCGCCGATCGTGATGATCGCCACATCGGTCTGCTGCTGGTTCTCGGCATCGGCTTTGGACAGCGCGACGCTGATCTTCAGTCCGAGCAGGTTCACGTACAGCAGATCACCGTCCGACAGCACCTTCAGATTGAACACCTTGCTGACGCCTGGCAGCAACTTGCCCAGGTCGATCACATCGAGACGCTCGGCCTCGGGCAGATAGAGCGCCTTGACCAGTTCGTTGACGATGGTGAACAGGACGTTCAGCAGCACCGAGTTGGCTTCCGCATCGACCAGGTATGCGCGCTTGGTCTCGCCGACGAATCCGCCGGCCAGTTCCCCGCTCGTGACCTTCTTCAGTCCGGTCACATGCGAGCTCTTGATGCGAGCGAGATCGGCGTATCCGACGAAACCGCCGGCCACTTCTCGACCCGTCGCATTGGTTTCGCCGCGACCGTGCTCGGTACCGCCGTGCGTGGCCGTGACCGTATATCCGGCGCTGATGCCTGAAACCTTCGAGTTCTCGACGTGCGAGCCCCAGATGTTGAGCACGCCGGCGGTCACGTTGAGGATCTGGCCGAGTGCGTTGACCTTTTCGGCGCTGACGGTGCCGGACTTGCCGAGATGGCCGATGAAGCCGCCGACATAGTTGACGCCCGTCACGCTGTTGAGGTTCGCGACGCTGGATTGCTTGACGGAACCGTTGATGAGTCCGCCGCCGAAGCCGCCGGCCGCGCCGGTGAACCGGGTCGAATCCATGACGCCGCTCGTGGTCGACTCGTGCGCCTTGACCTGGATGCCGTCCGATACGCCGGTCACGCGGGCGCCGTAGATGAACGTGCGGAACGCTTCGAGCACGCCGATCTCGTTGGTCTTGAGCAGACCGAGCAGGATGTTCGTGTTCTGGTTCGGCTCGACCTCGTTGCCGCCGACGGATGCGACGGACGACACGTCCGCGAGGCCGAAGAAGCCGCCCGCGTACTGGCCGCCTTCCACGGCGCGCAATCCGGTGACGACGAGCTCGGCGGGATCCTTCGACACGTCCACGTCCTGAGTGGAGTCGTTGGACTTCGCGGAATCCTTGTCTCCGAGGATCGCGGCCTGCAGGCTGCCGGCGAAACCGCCCGCGTTCAACGCGTACTTGGTCGCGCCGCTCTCGTCACTGTAGGCGCCTTCGACGGTGTAGCCCCATTCGTTGCTGTCCGCGCTCACATGCGCGCCGCGGATCGTGACGATCGTGGCCTGCAGGACCCGCACCAGTTCGGTCGGGTTCGAGATCAGACCATTCAGCAGTCGCTGCAGGAACCCGTCGGACGAGTTCAGGTCCAAGTCCGCGGTCGCACCGCTCGTGGCCAGGCCGATGTAGCCGCCCACATTGTTGCGGCCGGACACCTTGCGCAGGTTGGTCACGTTCACGCCCGCCGCCTTGTTCGCGGTGCTGCCGGACGGTAGATCGTCGCCGTTGGAGTCGAGATCGCCCCACAGCTGCGCGCCCACGCCCATGCCGACGTAGCCGCCGGCGTTGCCGGTGCCGTTCGTGACGCTGCTGCCGGTGGCGGACACCTTCATGCCCTTGCGGCAGCCGATCACGCCGGACGATTTGACGACGGGCACGAACACCTTCGCCACGCCGACCAGCTTGCCCAGATCGACGTCGAGACCCAGCAGGTTGAGGCTGCCGAATGTCGCGGCCTGGCCGGCTTCCATCGTGCCGGCATATCCGCCGACGGCTCGCATGGCGCTCACGGTCTTCACGTCCTCGGACTGCCCGTCGGTGATCACGCCGGTGATCATGATTCCCACATGGCCGCCGGCCACGCCGGAATCGCGCAGGTTCGCGCCCGACGCATACTTGCCGCGTCCGGCGACGACATTGAAGCCGAACACGTAACCGTTGAGGTACGCGTCCAAGTCTTCCTGCGTCGTGATCGTCTTGTTCTTGACGTTCTTGGCGATGTCGGTGAATTCCTTGCCGTACGCACTGTACTTGCCGATGTTGTTCACCCACGTATTCCACTGGTCGATGCTCGCGTTGCGCAGCGGGCCGGTGACCTTGGTGTGCTGTTCGGTCGGATAGACGACGGCGAGCACGCCCGCAAGGTTGTCGATCTTGATCAGGCCCTTCAGCAGGCCGATGGATCCGGTTTCCGCCGTGCTGCCCGGTTCCATGAGTCCGGTGTAGCCGCCGGCGATCTCCTGGCCGTAGACGCTGCGGATGCGGGCCGCGTACGCGACCTTCTGCGGTCCGCTGTACTTGCCCTTGTTCGCGCCGTCCTTATGGTTCTCGTTCTTCCACGAGGCGTCGTTCAGACCCCAGATGTGGCCGCCGTTGTCGTGGCCGACGTAGCCGCCGGCCATGCCGCGGCGGGTCGTGCCGTCGGAGGTTCCCTGGGCGCGCACCGCGCCGCCGCAGATCGCCGCGTCGGTGGACGAGTTGCGGATCGTGGGTACGAAGTCCTGCACGAGGCTGGCGGCGTCGCTGACATCGACGATGCTGCTGAGAATGGTCGCATCACCGAGGATGTCCGCCGCGGCACCCGGCTGCATCGTGCCGACATAGCCGCCCGCGGAGATCTGGCCGATGATGTAGACGAACTCGTGCGAGCTGGAATCCTGGATGTGGCCGCCCTTGATCTGACCGGCGAAACCACCGGCCATGCCGAGCGCGTTGCTCTGGTCGTCCGTGTTGGAGGCGAGTACGGAGTAGCCGCCGATGCCGCCGGTCACGTCGGAGTGCTCGATCGTGGAGACGACGGCCGACAGGACGGTCAGCACGTTCTGAATGCCGATGCTCTTGCCGAGGATCTTCAGACCGCCGCCGACGGACGCCGCGGAGCCGATGTCCATCTTGCCGATGAAACCGCCCGCGTATCGGGCACCGGTCACCGCGTATGCGCTGGCCGAAGACAGGTACGTGTCGTCGATCGAACCGGTCGTTTCGAGGTTCTTCGGAGCCTTCACATCCGTGCGGCGCAGCTGGGTCAGGTCGCAGTTCGACACCTGCACGCCGGAGCCGTAGCCGATGAAGCCGCCGGCCGAGCCCGAATTCGAGTCGGTGGACGCGATCGTCGTCGCGGTCACGGTCAGGCCCGGATCGTCGGGATCGGTGATGGTGCGGCCGCTCGTGGTTTCCTGCGTGGTGGCGTCCGTGTGCACGCCCGCATTGGTGATGACGGGTACGTACGCGTTGGCGATGGAGGCCAGGTCATCGGCGCCGATGGTCAACGCGCCGTCGCCAAGATTGCCGAGCACGCTGATGCCACCGTCCGAGCTGGCGAGCGCGCCGGAATGCACCTTGCCGCCGAAGCTGCCGGCATAGGCGCCGCCGGTCACGGTGTCAAGGTTGTAGACGGCCCACGCGTCCTTCTCGCCCTTTACGGTGTCGTCGACCGTGCCGCTCTGGAAGTCGCCGGTGAAGCCGCCGGCGATATTGGCGGTCACGGAGCCGCTGTTGACGTAGCGGACGTCCACGTTGTCGTATTTCGGAATCAGGTACGACACCGCCTTGAGCAGTCCGCCGTCGATCTTCACGAGGTCGAGGATCGAATCCTTGTCGGCCACGTCGGCCAGTCCGCCGGTTTCGGACAGTGCGACGAAACCACCAGCGACGCCGGCCGCGCCGTCCGCCGTAACCGTGTGCAGGTTGTCGACGTGCGCGTCCGCGACCTGCGTGCTGTTCGACTGTGCGAGGAAACCACCGGCATAGTACGTGGTCGGATCGTCCTTCTTGTACGCGCCCTTGGCGGCGACGGTCATGCCACGGGCGATGCCGTTGACGTTCGCCGCTTCGATTTCGACCATCACGCCCTGGGCCACGGACAGCAGACCGCTGATCTTCAGCGCGCCCAGACCGAGCAGGTTCAGACCGTCCGAGCCGACGAGATCACCGGGACCGGACACGCCGATGAAGCCGCCCGCGTAGTTGTTCGCGGTGACGGAGGCGACGTTGTCGAGCGTCACGCCCGCCGTGTCGGGAACGGGGTTGATCTCGTTGCCGTCCGCGTCCTTCGTCTTATAGGCGGTCGTGGCCTTGCCGATGCGGCCGCCGGTGGCCTTGCCGATGCCGGCGGACGCGTAGTCGCCGCTCGCCGTGACCGTGTAGCCGGCGTCTGTGGTGCCGGCGACGCTCAATGCACTTACCTCGAATGGCAGATAGCCACCCAGACCGATCGTGTCATTGACGATGCCGCCGATGGATGCGGTGCCGAGCTGCCCCGCGATGCCGCCTGCATACGAACCCTGCGCGGTCACGGACTGCAAACCGGTGACCGAATTATCCTGTGCCGTGGGGAAGGCACGCGCATGCTTCGTCTTCCAGAACGGGTAGCTCGTCAGATGCTCCGCATCGGAACGAGCAATGGTCGCACCGTCACCACGGCCGACGATGCCGCCCGCATAATCATGCGCGGACGACACGGTTATGGTGCCGCTCATGGTGAGGCCGAGGATGGCGGACGGCGCGATGCCGACCAGACTCAGCAACGCGGAGGCGTCATGATTGCCGGTGAGCGCGTCCTTCAGAATCGTGCCGACCGACTCAAGCAGGTTGTACTGGTTCTTATCGGTCGAGTACTGGCCCAGAGCGGTCAGCCAGCCCAACGTTTCGATGCCGGCGAAGCCGCCGGCGTATGCAAGCGTGGTTTCCGTCTGCCCGCTGGGGTCCTTGACACCGGATGCGGTCACGTCGACACCGCCCCGCACCGTATCGTTCACGGCGAAGCTGTTCGCCAGTGCGCCGGTGAAACCGCCCGCGAAACTGGCCGCGTTCACGGTCACCGACTGTGCCTCGACCGAGGACCCTTCGATCAGGCTTTGCGGCTGGGCCGCCTGATACAGGTCGACGCCCAGATTCTCCAAGGTGCCCTCAAGCACACCGTTACGGGTCACACCGGCGAAACCACCGGCGTACATGTGGGCCTTCACCGTGTACGCCTCGGCACTGGTCACCGACGAGTTCTCGATGATCGCGCCGATCTGATTGCCGACGAAACCGCCGGCGTAGTCCTGCGCGTCCGAACCGATGACCGTGCCCTGTCGGAAATCGACGACCGTGTTGCCGGACAGCGTCGGATTGTAATATCCGATCGGAATAAGGCTCCCCACCTTGATCAGACCGCCGTTCAGCAGCCACTTGACCAAATCGCCCAGACCAAGACCGGGAATATAACTGAGGATCTGCGCGAGCACATCGATGATCGCGCCCAACGCGGCCGAAACGATCTCATACTGGGTTTCGCCGGTCGCGTAGCCGACGAATCCGCCGGTCATGCCCTTCACGTTCGACACGGTCACATTCGCGACCTCGCATCTGCTGACGGTCACGTCGCCGTCGATGCGTCCGGCGAACGCGCCGGTGGCGAACAGCGACGGATCGGCCGCCCTGACGTTCAACAGGCCGGTAAGGATGTCCTTCAGCCCGAGGTCCAAACCAACGAGTTTGGCGAGCGTATCCACCAAGCCGCCGATGACCGTGCCCAGCAGGAATCCCAGCAGATCGGTCAATGCCGACACCAATGTCGTGGTTTCCTCGGTTTCGGTGGATTCGTTGGATACGGAGACGTCATTCAGCCGAATGTTGGAGACCACGGTTTCACGCAGCGACTTCAGACCACCGGCGCTCTTGTCCAGACTGACCTGATTGCTGATCGTACCGAAGAAGCCGATGCCGGACTGTTGCTGATGATTGATCCTGCCGGTCTGACGGACAACGACCTTCGAGATGGTGGGGCGGTCCGCCTTATCGGTGACGGCATCGCCTTCGGCGTTGATGCCGTTCCAGAGCGTTTGTGCCGTGCCGGGATCCTGCGACTTCGCGCCGAGCATGATCGCGGAGAACATGAGCGGCGTCCAGTTGGTGTTGTTCCGGTCGGCCGCGTTCTCGGACAGATCGATGTCGCGGAAGATGATGTAGTTGGCGGTGTTGGTGTAGGTGACGCCATCGACGAGCGTGTTGTTGCCGCCGATAAGAAGCGTCTTCGCGGTCACTTCGTTACCGTTATCGTCGACGGTGACATAGCGCAGACGGGTGTGCCCCACTCCCACGATGCCGGTTTCGTCCATCTTCGCGCTGTTGCCCTCGTCAAGGGTGTCGGTCGTGCCCAGATCGGCATCACCGGTGTAGACCACCTGCTTGGAATCGGCGACATCCTTCCATCCATAGGTCGGGACACCGAGCACGCTGCCGGTCTGTTGGTACTGCTGTGTGATCGACCAAATCGGCTTCGTCACCTTCTTGCCCGTGCCGATGGCGCGCAGCTGCTGTTCGTTGCCGATGAGGATGTAGGTCTTGCCGTTGATGGTCTTGGTGACCTGACCGGCGAAGTCGCGGCCGCCGAGGGCGTCGGCGGCGTCGGCTTGGGCGGATGTGGTTTCGGACGGGGCATCAGTCTGCTGGGTGCCGTCGGACTGGTCGGATGCGTCGGCCGAGGACTGAACGCCGTCATTGTTCTGATCGACGGTTGTTTCATCAGCGGTCCGGGTGTCGGCATCGGCAGCATCGGCGGAGTCGTTGGTCTGCACGACCGCCGCGTCGCCGGCGGTCAGGCCGTTGCTGGAACCGAACACGTTGTCGTTCGCGAATACAGTATTACCGTCATTGTCGAACGCACCGTTCGTATTAGAGGTATCGGCCGCACCGTTCGCGCCAACGGTGCCGGCTGCATCATCCGCCTCGGCCGTACGCTGCCGGGCGAGCGACTCCGCCGCGGACACGACGGTATTGTCGGTCACGACCTTGCCGTTGGAGATGACGGTCACGTCGGAGGTGGACGTATTGGCAACGCCGGCGTTCTGCGCGTAGGCGGACGGCACCGCGCACGCCAGCGTCATGGACAGCGAGACGGCGACGGCGATGCCGCGGCGCAGGCGCGACGGAACGATGCGACGCACGGCATCGCCGCAGTCACGGTTCCGGAGATCTGCACTCCGAGGCTTCCAGTTCATCGCTGCACCTTTCGGTCTCTCGATATCGTCTCGCCTTCGCGATTTCGAGGCCATGATTACCCCCCCCCCGCGACACGAAAATCAGGCAAATTATCAGTAAAAATCTAGATACTTCACACTTCCCTGTACTATTACGCAAACGTTTGCAAACTGTCTATGCGCCATAGGGTAACCGCTTACAGTGTCGTACTTATCTCGTTAAACTACGTTGCCGCACTGCAACTGATCAATCAGTAACCGGTTCGACACGTGCACACGTTTTCAACAACGGGGGCATACGACACGCCGTACCCCCGTATCCCCGTCCCACCCATCACGACACTTCCCGCATAGCGAACATGCCGCGCATCCCATTGCCGCAGCAACATCAAAACCGCTGGGCAATCGCGGCAACAGCCCGTATCTTTGGTTTGAAAACGTGGCATAATTGCCATATTTTGGTTTGAAAACGTGATTCAGAATAGTTATTCTGGTTTGAAAACGTGTCATCAGGAGCGCGACCGAAACGCACGCACCAACGGAGGACCCTATGCTGAAAAGAAAAATCGAGACCGACCTCGAACGCTGGCACGCTGCTCCACGACGCACGGCTCTGCTGGTCACCGGGGCCCGGCAAATCGGCAAGACCTACAGCATCCGTCATTTCGCCAGAACCCATTACGAATACGTGGCGGAACTCAATTTCATCGAGAATCCCGAACTCATCAGCCTGTTCAGCACTCCGCGTGATGCAAAGAACCTGCTGATGCGTCTCGAACTCGCCGTGGACACGCCATTGGTCCCCGGTAAGACGCTGATCTTCTTCGATGAGGTACAGCAATGTCGGGAAATCGTCACCGCCATCAAATTCCTCGTGGATGACGGAAGATACGACTATGCGCTCTCCGGTTCGCTGCTCGGTGTCGAATTGGAAGACATTCGTTCGGTACCCGTCGGCTATATGAGCGAACTTGACATGCATCCGCTGGATTTTGAGGAATTCTGCTGGTCTCAGAACATTGGGGACAATATATTCGCCGTACTACGAGATCATTTCGAACAGCGCCGCGAAATCGACGCATTCATTCATCGACGGCTCATGGATCTGTACGCCAAATACCTCGTGGTCGGAGGCATGCCCGCCGCCGTGGATTCATTCTGCGCCGACGGTAGCATTCTGGGTGTCCGCACCATCCAGGAGAACATCAAACGCGAATACCGCCGAGACATCAGCCAATACGCGCACAAGGCGGATCGACTGCATATACGAACCATCTATGATCTGGTACCCAGCGAACTCAACAATCCCAACAAGAGATTCACCTTCGCGAAAATCGATAAGACAGCACGATTCCAAGCGCTCGCGTCCGACTTCGACTGGCTTGTCGGAGCCGACGTCGCCATTGCGGCATACAACGTGGACGAACCCTGCTCACCACTGGAGATGAGCAAGGAACGCAACCTGTTCAAACTTTTCTACAACGATGTCGGACTGCTTACCGGCTCGTTCCTCAGGAAAACCGCCATCGAAGTGCTTGACGGAGAACCCGATATCAACTACGGCTCCATCTACGAAAACGCCGCGGCCCAAGAGCTCAGCGCACAGGGATTCAACCTGTATTATTTCAACAGCAAGAAACTCGGCGAACTCGATTTCCTCATCCAAGACCGTAACGACAACGTACTGCCCATAGAAATCAAATCCGGCAAATCATACAAACGTCACCACGCAATGGACAACGTACTGGCGGAATCCAAGTACCATCTCGATACCGGCTATGTGTTCGGCCCATGCAACATTTCTCAGGAGGAAAAGATCCTGTACGCTCCCATCTACACCATCGGATTACTCGAGAACCACTGACTGCGTAGCAGACTATGCTGCCGGCGCAAATCCGGGGGTGGGCGTATACATGGAGCACGTAAGTTTCAGGGAAGGTGAAAATCCTTACTGGCGGTAAACGCACGGCCGACATCATAACGGCCGCTCACGCGCAAGCCCGCGACCCGCGCAAGCGGCTGATCCGGTGAGATTCCGGGGCCAACGGTTACAGTCCGGATGGAAGAAACGGAGCTCGATATGAGTGTCTCTTCGCATACCACCAACGCCACCAGCACCAGCAGCGCCACCTCGTCGCGCCCGGACACCGCGCATTCGACCGGCGTGGCCGACTCGGGCCGCTGGTCCACCCGTCGCATCGCCATGTACGCGCTGTTCGTCGCGCTCGCGATGGCCACCAGTTTCGTGGAATTCCCGATCATTCCGGGCATCCAGTGGCTCAAATACGACCCGTCCGGCATCGTGGCGCTGATCGCCGGCTTCGCGTTCGGCCCGGCCGCCGCCGCGATCGTGAGCGTGCTCGGCTTCGTGCCGCACCTGTTCATGGATCCGTGGGGCACGCTCATGGCCGTGCTCGTCGCGCTGTTCCTCTCCGTGCCGGCCGCGGTCATCTACCGTAAGAACCGCACGCGCAACGGCGCGATCATCGGTTTGATCGTCGGCGCGGTGTGCGCGCTGGCCATCGCGATCGTCGGCAACCTCATCGTCACCCCGATCTACGCGCACATGACCGTCGCACAGGTGGCCGCGCTCATCGTGCCGGCCCTGCTGCCGTTCAACCTGCTCAAGTTCGCGATCCACGGCGTGGTCACGTTCCTGATCTACAAGCCGATCACCACGCTGCTCGACAAGTAGACCGGACGCGTATCGATCACGCACCACCCATATGCGGGCGTTCGCATGTCAGAAAGACCTATGATTCCGCTCTGTTCATGACATGCCGACGCCCGTTTTCGCATAAGGAACCATTCATGACCGAACCTACGGCATCCATCGCGGCAACGCTCACCGGCATCCGGTTCAGCTACGACGGCGGCGAACACTGGGCGCTGGACGGCGTCGACCTCACCGTGCGCACCGGCGAATACGTATGTCTGACCGGCGCGAACGGCTCCGGCAAGTCCACGCTCGCGCGGCTCGTCGCCGGGCTTGCCGCACCGGACGACGGCGACGTCACGCTGCTCGGCCATCATGTGTTTTCGTTGGACGTCGCGAACGATGCCGATGCCGCCGATGCCGCCGCTGACCCTGCCGATGCCGCGCGACATGCCGCCGGTTTCGGTGCGGATCCGGCGGAGTATCGTGCGGCCCGGCGTTCGATCGGCGCGGTGTTCCAGAATCCGGAGGACCAGCTCGTCACCACGGTCACGGCGGACGACGTGGCGTTCGGCCCGGAGAATCTGGGATTGGACCGGGCGACGATCGGAGCACGGATCAACGAATCACTGGATGCGGTCGATATGGCCGCACATCGGTTCGACGATCCGACGCGGATGAGCGGCGGGCAGCAGCAGCGCGTCGCGATCGCCGACATGCTGGCGATGCATCCGGCCATGCTGGTGCTGGACGAGCCGACCGCGATGCTCGATCCGGCCGCGCGTGCCGAGGTCATGCGGATTCTCGACGAACTGCATGCCCGCGGCACGACGATCGTGCACGTGACGCATCACGACGACGAAGTGGTACGTGCCGGCCGCGTGGTGCGGTTGCAGGATGGCCGGATCGTCGAGGACGTTGCGGTTGCGCCGGCGCGAGACCATGTCACGACGGCGGACGACGGACGATCCGACGGACATCCGTCGCGGAATATCGCGGAGACGGCCACTCCCCCGGCCGACGCGCGATCGACGGTCGCACCAGAACATCGGTCAACGACGGACCACGCAGCATTGCCGGCCGACGTTCCGGCCATCACCGTCAGTCATGTGACCTACCGCTACCCGTCGTCCGACGCACCGGCGATCAACGATCTCTCATTGACCGTCACATCCGGAGAAACCATTGCGATCATGGGCGAAAACGGCGCCGGCAAATCCACGCTGGCGAGACTTCTGTGCGCGCTCGACACGCCCACATCCGGGTCGATCACCGTCGCCGGCATCCCCGTGGCGGCAAGTAGCAACGGCACCGCGCGCCGTCCGCGCACGCTCGACCGCCGGCAGCGCGCACGCCTGCGCCGCACGGTCGGCTTCGTCATGCAGCATCCCGAGCGGCAGCTGTTCGCCGACACCGTGGCCGACGACATCGCCTACGGCCCGCGCAACCAGCAGCTCAGCGAGAACGACGTCGCCGCGCGTGTCACCGAGGCGATGCGATTACTGCACATCGAGCATCTCGCCGACCGTTCGCCGTTCAGTCTGTCCGGCGGGCAGCAGCGGCTCGTCGCCATCGCCGGCGTCATCGCCTGCCGGCCGCGCGTGCTCGTCATGGACGAGCCGACCGCCAGTCTCGACGACGTGGCGACCGCGCGCATCCACGACCTGATCCGCACGCTGCGGTCGCAGGGCGTCACGGTGCTCATCATCACGCATTCGCCGGCAGAGGCGCAGGAGGTGGCCGATCGCGTGGTGATGCTGGGCGGCGGGGATGCAACGGCGACGGTTCCGACCACTCCCCCATCCGGTGTTGCCGGCTCATCCGCTTCCTCGCAGCCCCGCGCAACCCGCAACTCATCGTATATCGCACGGCTCGATCCGCGCGTGAAGATGGTGACGTTCCTCGCGATGATGTTCACCGCATTCGCGATCGCCACGCCGGCGCAGCTCGCGCTCGGCGCCGCACTGGTCGCCGGCATCGTCGCGGCGTCGCGCATCCGCCCGTTGCGACTGCTCGCGTCCGTGCACATGTTCCTCGCGATGTTCGTCGTCATGGGACTGCTCAACATCTTCTTCGTGCGGTCGGGCGACGTGCTGGTGCGACTCGGCCCGATCCCGGTCACCGACGACGGCATCACGATCGCGGTCCTGTACGCGTTGCGGTTCGCGCTGGTGATCATCCTCGGCGCGGTGATGCTGGAGACGACCACGCCGACGGCGCTGACCGACGGCTTCGGATCGTTGCTGTCGCCGCTCGCCCGGCTCGGCGTACATACGCAGGAAATCGCGCTCGTGATGAGCCTCGCACTGCGGTTCCTGCCGACGCTCGGCACGGAGGCGAAGGCGATCGCCGACGCGCAGGCGGCCCGCGGCGGCAGCATCGAGACCGGCTCGCCCGCCGCCCGGCTACGTGCGATGACCGCATTATGCGTGCCGATGTTCGCCGGGGCGATCCGTCACGCCGACAATCTCAGCCTTGCGCTCGACGCGCGCTGCTACGAGGAAGGCATCCGCCGCACGCACTGGCACGAGCTGCGTGTACGGCCGTCCGATCTGGCGTTCGCGGCGTTGGCCGTCGTCTATATCGTCGCGTTGATCGCGCTGCCGTTGGTCGTCGGCTGATGTGACGGCGTACGGTCGGCCGCCATCGGTCGTACATCGGGCGAACGTCGCGGATGGCATACGACGAACGTCGGCCCGACGTCATCAGTAGGCACGAATCTGCATGACGTCCGCCGATCGGCCGGTCACCGCGGCATCGACCAGTCGTATCCGACCGGAACATCACCATCCGTACGCGTCTTGTACGTCGCCGCGACCTGCCGGCCGCGCAACGTCGCGTCGCAGAAGTCCAGCACGACGTTCCAATCCTCCGGCGTGTAGTCGTGGCCGCCCTCGCGGTAGTGGATGCCGCACCGCTGCGGCACGCCGAGGAACCGGTACACCTCGCTGGCCGCCAGCCATGCGGTCTGCGTGCCGAACTGGTTCGCCGCGCCGTCATCCAGCCCTTCGACCACGATGAGCCCGCGCGGTGCCGTGCATACGGCGAGCGTGTTCGCATCGAACGGCAGCTCGGACTCACGGTACGGCCGCTCGCCATCCGGCGAACCATACGCGCCGGCTTCGGGCAGCACCCAATGCGGAAACGTATGCGCCATGCTGCCGATACGTTCGAAATGGCCGATGCCTTCGCCGAACCGGTTGCCCTGCAGACGCAGCGATCCCATGCCACCGCAGCCGGAACCGGCCGGCGCGGTCACCGCGACGCGCGTGTCGGTCACGCCGCAGCACAACGCGGTCTTGCCGAACCGGGAATGGCCGGTGGCGACGATCATGTCCGGATCCACGAATTCCTGTGTGCGCAGCCAGTCGATCACACGGCTCTGCAGCCACGCCCACACGGCGAACGCGCGCCACGTGTAGCCGGGATACGCGCGGAGGCACGGGCTGACGAAGAACCGTTCGGCGTCGTCGGGCGCGGCCTCGTCGATCTCGAACCCCGCGACCGTATAGCCGCGTTCCACGGCGGACCGCAGCATTTCCTCGCGGATGCAAAACCCGCAGAACCGGTCGGGCGAGGCGTAGTTGGGCAGCACCAGCGCCGGACCGCGGCCGGTGGTGTGTGTTCGACCGTCATTCGTTCGACCGTCATCCGTTCGACCGGTATCCGTCGGACGGCACACCCGCACGTCGAACGTGATGCGTACGCCGCCGGGCGTGTCCGGAATCGTGAGCCGCACCAGTTCGTAGAGACCGTCGCCGTGCCAGATCGTATGCCGTTCCATGACCGTGGCCAGCAGCGTGCGCGGGGCGGGCGGCATGGTGCCGTACAGGCCGCGCTGCACCAGATCCACGAGATGCTCGCGTTGCGCGGGCCATTGGTCGGGCGTGCGAATGCGATCACCGTCCGCGGTTACGAACGGGTCGGGCAGCAGCCGGTCGTCGTGCGGAGGCGTCGGTCGCGGACGTCGTTTCGCCGACCGGGATGGTGCCGGCTGTCCTGATTGATCTGATTGAATTGATCGATCTGATTGGTCCGATCGACCGAACCGATCAGACTGACTTGACCGACTGGATTGACTTGGCTGATCGGAGTACGCCGACTGTTCGTCCGTGATCATCATGCCGCCCCCATAGCATTGTTTACGCAAACAATGCTACCGCGACCACTCCTGCTTCCACGAATACTGCATGTCGTACGCGCTCGACCAGAACATGTACTCGTTCTCCACGCCGGTGACGAAGATGTCCACGAGCTCGGCCCTGCGCTCCTCGCTCAGCCCGTCGACCAACCGTTCGATATGCTCGATCAGCCACGCCGAACCGGACCAGAACTCGTCCGTCTTGTACATGTCGACCCAGCTCTTGTACGGGTTCGCGTCGAGCGTATCGGCGAACTCGCGTGCGAGACGACGGCCATAGTCGGCGTACACCCACGCGCACGGCAGCACCGCGACCAGCACGTCGACCAGCGGATTGCCATACGCGATCGCGAGGATGTTCGACGTGTACGCCTTGGCGAACGCGGACTGGCGCACGTGATCCATCTGCTCCTCGGTCACGCCGTACTCGGCCATGTACTTGCGGTGCACGGTGGTCTCGACGTTGAACACGGCGCTCTGCACGTCGACCATGAACGTCATGATCTCGGGATCGGTGGTCTTGGTGAGCGCGAGCGCGTGGACCTTCGCATAGTCCTTGAGATAGCGGTAGTCCTGCAGCAGATAGAACGCGAACCGTTCGCGGTCGAGCGTGCCGTCGCCGAGCTCGCGCAGGAACGGCTGGCGATAGCCCTCCTCCCAGACCGTGTCGGCGGCGTCGCGCAGCCGTTGCGCGAACGGCGGTATGTGGTCGGGGGTGATCGGACCGAAGGATGCGGCGTCGAATGTCATGATATGTCTCCCTTCGCTGGTGTTGGCCAACAGGTTCTAAGGGTCAGGCCGCGCTTGGCCTTTCTCAACCCGTCGCCGGGTTCCCCTGCATTACACCCGCCATTATGCCAACGCCGTCCGACCGGGGGTTGCCCGACCGGGGGCTGCCTGTCTTCACGCGTTCCTCCGCGTCATATGTCCTCTCCTTTCTAACGGACATACAGCCGATTTGACCACGGTTTTCGGCTGTATGTCCGTTGAGGGGGACGGCATCCAGCCCGGCCTTCCCCCTGATCGCCCCATCCGGACCTTCCTCCCCTCTCTTTCAACCCTCACCGTCTAACGGACATACAGCCGATTACACCGATGAAATCGGCTGTATGTCCGTTAAGGAGGAGGAGCGGAACCGCGCATCGATATCCCATTCATCTGCGTTCTGCTCTTCCTCAACGGACATACAGCCGATTTATCTATGCCTATCGGCTGTATGTCCGTTGAGAGAGAAGACGGCTATACGCCGAGCAACGTGCGAGTGTCCGCCGGGAGCGTACCAACGTTGCGCATGGCCATCGGACCGCGCGACAATGGCATCATGAGCACACTGATTCATAACGCCACCATTGATACCCTGCTGAACCGTCGTTCCATCCGCAAGTTCAAGCCGGACCCCATCGACGACGACACCGTCGCCACGCTGGAAACCGTCGCGCAGCACGCCGCGTCCAGCCAGTTCCTCAACGACTGGTCCGCCATCCGCATCACTGATCCCGCCGTCAAGCAGAAGATGGCCGAGTTCGGTCATCAGCCGTACATCGCCACCGCTCCCCTGCTGTACGTGTTCGTCCTCGACGAGCACCGCAACGCCGCGGTCGCCGCATCGAAGGGCGTGGACACCGACTCCGACACGTTCACGCTGAACGCCAGCTATCGCTTCGCGCAGGCGCAGAACGACGCGGTGCTCGCGCTGCATGCGATGGAGACCGCCGCGTATTCGCTCGGTCTGGGGTGCGTGATTCTCGGCTCGCTGCTCAATGACGTGCGCGGATTGATCGACGTGCTGCAGCTGCCGAAGTACACGTATCCGGTGCTGGGACTGGCGATCGGCAAGCCGGATCAAGAGCCGGCGCTGAAGCCGCGTATGCCGCGGTCGATGCAGTTCTTCGAGAACGCATATCCGGCGGATGACGAGGCGACGCTGGCACCGCTCGCCGCGTTCGACGAGGCCGTGCACCAGTATTACGATCTGCGCAACACCGATCGGCCGGTGGATGCGTTCAGCGATCAGATCGCGAAGAACGCGACGGCCGACATGGCCGGTCATGCGATGGCTGCGCCGGTACGCGATCAAGGCTTCCGCCTCGATCGCTGACCTATCGCGCTGATGATCGGCGCTGACGATCGCCGAACCGCCGTCATGCGCTCCATATCGCGGCACGGCGTTCCTCATCGTTAACGGACATACAGCCGATTCGGATGTTCGAATCGGCTGTATGTCCGTTTTTACAATCATTGCAATGCGGAACAGTTTGGGGAACAACGCTACACCCCTCTCCCTCACCTATCGCTATATCTGCTGCAATCCGGCCTTTCCCCTCAACGGACATACAGGCGATTGAGACGACAAAAACGGCGTATGTCCGTTGGAGACTGGGGATGATGCCCAATGATGTTTGAGAAACGTTCTCTGTTCTCTGGTTTTGTGCTCTTCCTCCTCAACGGACAACCAGCCGATTTGGATGGCCGAATCGGCTGCATGTCCGTTTTTATGGGGTAACCCAGGGATGCACACGCTGGCATGCCGTGTCATTCCGTCAGCGCAAGAAATTCGGGGAAACAGCCCCATCGTCCCGAAATCCTTGTGCTCAGCGAATCCAAGCGCAAGTTTTTCAGGAAATCAGCTCACTCATCCCGAATTTCTTGCACTGACGACTGCTCAGCGCAAGAAATTCGGGAAAACCTTCCTCTCAACGGACAACCGGCCGATTTTAGTGCACGAATCGGCTGGTTGTCAGTTAGGGGGCTGCTGCACGGGAGGGGTGCGCACATCATTTGTCGAAGACGTGGCTCAGCAGGGTCTCGGTGTCGGCGAACCAGACGGCGATACAGGCGCGAATGGTCGGACGGAAGGATTCGCCCGGCAGCTCCGACATCGCGGACAAGGCATCGCCGTCCGCACCGATAACAGCAGCTGCCGCAGCATCGCCCGTACCCGCGACGTCCGATTCGGCATCGCCACCCTCGCCAGCAGCACCCACCACACCGGTGCCGGTATTTCCACCAGACACGAGACGATACGGCGCCAGACAACGGGACATCCCACCGCACAATGACGCAGCAAGCCCGCCCTCACGCAGGCACCGAACGCACCGTGCCATGACCACGGTCGCCGCCACCAACACAATCTCGGCGAAGAGCATCAGCAAAGCGGCGGGCACATTGCCGGACGTCATCAGCAGATCTTCGAACGCACCACCGAGCAACTCCTCCCCACCCCACGGAATCACGGCGTACCGGCCGGCGGCAAGCCATGCGGCGACGCGCTCCATCACCTGCGTACCGCAACCAGCCGTCCACGCGAGCGCAAACCCAAGCGACGGACTCGCCCACGACACCAGCAACGCCGCAAGTCCGGTCATCGTTGCGAATCCCACGAACGGGCTGACCAGCAGGTTTGCCGGTACGGAGGCGAGCGAAAGCTCAGGCTCCATGAGTATCTGGATCGGCAGGGTCAGCGACTGCGCGGCCAGAGTCATCGCCAGCATCTCGGCCACGACACGCGGCATCAACGCGGCAAGCCGGTCGCCGATCGGCCCCGCGAACAGCACGATGCCAAGCACCGCGGCACTGGACAGCGCGAACCCGTAGCTGCGCGCCATCGCGGGATCGATCAGGATCACGCTGATCACCGTCCAGCTCAACGCGCTCACCGACTGCCCGCGCCGCCCGACGAACATCGCCGCCGCGCCAAGCAGTCCCATGACGAGCGCGCGCAGCACGGAATCGGACGGGTACATGGCCGCGGCGAGCAGCAGATACGCGCCAGACACGCATCCGGCGACCAACCGCCGCGGCATGAGCAGCCGCGCGCACAGCCGGCGGATCAGACCGGCGACGAGCATGAAGTGCCCGCCGGACACGGCCATGAGATGCATGATGCCGGAGCGGCGGAAGTTGTCCTCGATCAGTTCGGCGTACGCGTCGTCGACCGGCTGCCGTGCGCGGTCCGACTCCGATCGCTTGGACGATACAGACGATGCAGACGATTCGGCCGACTCCGACGACCCTGCCACACCGCTCGACGACATCACCCCACCACCGACGTTGACATAGTCCTGCCCGAGCACGCCGAGCGTGAGTCCCGGCACGAGCACGCGTCCTTGGTCGGACAGTCGCTCGGTGACGGTGAAGAACGACCGTTGCATAGCTGCGATCGTTTGCCGTATCGTGTTCGGCGCGCGTATGGTCTCGACCGCGGCGTCCGGTTCGACGATGAGCCACAGCGGTTGTTTGCCGAACTGTGCCGGTTGCAGACCGCCGCGGATGCGTAGCGTGGCGCCGTGTGCGAGCGTCGTGCAGCCGTCGTCGGATGCGAACATGCGCAGGGCGGCGTGCGACGATTGTGCGACGATGCCGTCTGCCAACGATTGCATGACGGCGTCGGCCTGACAGTCCGCATCGCGCAACGTGGTGACGGTGGGTGGTGTGATGATGCGTACGGTCGCGACGACGGCGGTGTCGTCGGACTGCCGGACGAGCCGGCTGGTGGGATCGTGCCATTGGACGAGCGCCGCTGACAAGGTGCTGACCGTCGACAGACCGATGGCGACGAGCAGCATCGCGAGCACCGGCAATGAAACGACGGCAGTCTCAAGCCAACGACGGCAACGTATGACGGTCACCGGCGACGGGGAATCACATCCGCGTACCTGGGCCGTCACCCCGTATATGCGGTCTGATACGTCACAGTTGCGATCGCCGTCGCGCCCCCGGGTCGCCATGCCGCACCGCCTGGACGGCGACGATGTCGTCATCGCCGCCGGCCCGTGCCGCAACGCATATCGAGAGTTTCCGTAGGTTGCACACGCTGCGCAGGTGCCGAGCATGGCGGTCACGGTGACGAACAACGTCAGCATGTCCGTCTCGCCGTCGCCCATCAGCAGCACGAAGAGCTGATGCGCGGTCAGACTGGCCATCCACACGACAACCGCGACTGGCAGCATACGCCAATCGCAACTGCCCTGTTCGCGTTGGAATCCATCGCCCGCCCAATCGCGCCGTTCGCCGCGTACCCCATCGCGGCAACCGACACCATCGCGTCTACTGGCGCCATCGCGCCCATCGCGATCGCTACGGCAACCATCTCGCGACCATCGGCGCGGCGGCGCAGTTCCGCCCGCTCCCCCGGTCATCACATTTGCCCCGCTCATCGCACCGTCACCGCATCCCGGATTTTGGCGAGCGTTTTCGCGCCGATGCCCTTAATGTCGAGCAACTGGTCGACGCTGGTGAATCGACCGATTCGATCGCGATGCGCGAGGATGCGTTCGGCGGTGACCGGCCCGATGCCCTTAACGGTTTGCAGTTGCGCGGAGGTCGCGGTGTTGAGGTCGATTCTGCCGTCGTCGGCGGCATCGGCACCGCCGTCAACATGTCCGCTATCGTTTGCACCGTTTGCCGCATCGTCTGTATCGTTCTCCATGGTCGAGGCCGTTCCCGTATCGTCCGCCAGACGGTCATCCATCGCACTATCCGGCACCACGGCATCCGCATCATTGCCCGTACCGTCGCGCGCGTCATCACGCGCTTTATCAACGTCGTCATCCGACGCCACCGCGTTCACACCGTCCGTCCCATCCGCGGAAACCGACGTCTGAGCCGCGGACAACGCACGTTCGTAGCGCATCGCCTGTTGGAGCAGCATGGTCAGACTGGCGCACAGCAACGTCGCGAGCAGCAGGATCGCACCGAACATGTGGATCGGCCGGATGGCAAGCCGCGGACGGTCACGTCGTAGCCGATGCTCCTCGTGCGCGGTGTCGGTCGAGCGCACGCCGGCCAGCGCGGCGAGCGTGGAGCGTCGCCGCGCATCCGTCTTGTCCGGCTCGGCGGCGGTATCGGGCACCGTGTGCGGCTGAGCCGATGATGTGCCGATCGATTCGATCGATGGATCGGTGTGGGCAACGGTCCGGGTGACGATCGACGGATACGGCCGCGTGTCGTCGGGCGGATCGGTCGACAGGCCGGACGACGTATCGTCGGGGTCGACCGGATATGGGATGTTCGATGATGTCGCCGCGCATTGGATCGGTGGAGGCGGCGGATGCAACGTCGTGTTGTGGTCGCTTTCTCGCGGTTGGACTGGCGACTGTACCAACGGCCGCGTTGACGATCGTGACGGCGATGCCAGTGCGCGCAGACGATCAGACGTCGTCGTCACGTCGTGGACGGACGGCGATACGCCGCGCGCAGCGACCGCGCCGGATATGTCGCCGATGCCGATGGTGCCAGTATGCAAGATGCCCATACATCCACGGTGCGGGATGTATGGGCATCTTGTCTAGCCGGATCGGGGTATGTGGTCGAATGGTCGGTTATCCACAATGGAGTGGGGAGGCGGACAGTGTGGGAACAGGGCATCTCCCGCCGCTCCCCTCAGTCAGCCTACGGCTGGCAGCTCCCCTCACAGAGGGGAGCCAAACGCCTACGAAGAGAAGGACCTGAACGCTACTCCGCCGGCACGATGGAGACGATCTTCGGGGCCTTGACGATCACCTTGCGCGGGGTCTTGCCGCCGAGACGGTCGGCGACGGCCTCGAGCGCCATCTTCTCCAGCTCGGCCGGGTCGATATCGGGCGAGACCTCGAGCTTGGCGCGGATCTTGCCCTTGATCTGCACGACCGCGGTCACCGTGTCCTGGCCGACGTAACGCTCGTCGGCGACCGGCCATGGCTCGTGTGCCAGCGACTCGGTGTGGCCCAAACGCGCCCACAGTTCTTCGCAGATGTGCGGCGCGATCGGCGAGAGCATGAGGATCAATGGCTCAACGGCGGCGCGCGGCACGGTGCCGAGCGAGGTCAGGTGGTTGTTGAGCACGATGAGCTTGGAGATCGCGGTGTTCGGGCGCATGCCCTCCATCTCCTCGGTCACCTCGGCGATCGTGTTGTTGAGCGCCTTGAGCGTCTTGTCGTCCAACGCGTCTTCGGAGACATGCACCTCGCCGGTGTTCTCGTCCACGACGTTGCGCCACAGGCGCTGCAGGAAGCGCATGCCGCCGACCACGTTGCGAGTGTTCCACGGGCGGGAGTCCGCCAGCGGGCCCATACTCATCTCGTACAGACGGAACGTGTCGGCGCCGTAGTTCTCGTACATGTCATCCGGCGTGATGATGTTCTTGAGGCTCTTACCCATCTTGCCGAACTCGCGGTTGACGTGCTCGCCGTGCCAGGTGAACGTCGGTTCGCCGTCGGCGCCGGCCGGGCCTTCCTCGACTTCGGCGGCCGGCACGTACTGGCCGCGGTCGTCGGTGTAGGCGAACGCCTGGATCATGCCCTGATTGAACAGCTTGTGGAACGGTTCGGCCGAATCCACGTAGCCGAGGTCGAAGAGCACCTTGTGCCAGAAGCGCGAATAGAGCAGGTGCAGCACGGCGTGCTCGACGCCGCCCACGTACAGGTCCACGCCGCCTTCGTCGCCCGAGTACTTGTTGTGGTTCGGGCCCATCCAGTAGTCGAACTCGTCCTTCTCGACCATGTGGGCCGTGTCGGTCGGGTCGATGTAGCGCATGTAGTACCAGCAGGAGCCGGCCCAGTTCGGCATGGTGTTCGTGTCGCGGTAGTACGTCTTCTTGCCGTCGCCCAGGTCAAGTTCCACCTTGACCCAGTCCTCGTTGCGGCTCAGCGGCGCCTCCGGGTTGGATTCGGCGTCCATCGGGTCGAAAGTGCGCGGCTGGTAGTCGGGCACGTCCGGCAGGTTGATCGGCAGCGCGGAGTCCGGCAGCAGATGCGGGGTACCATCCTCGCCGTAGACGATCGGGAACGGCTCGCCCCAGTAGCGCTGGCGGGAGAACAGCCAGTCGCGCAGACGGTAGCTCACCGTGCCGCGACCGACGCCGGCCTCCTCGAGCCACGCGTTGACCTTGGCGATCGCGTCGTCGACGCGCAGGCCGTTGAGCGAGAGCGCGTCGCCCTTCGCCGCGGTCGCGTCCACTGACGAGTTGATGACGATGCCATCGTGCGAGACGAACGGCGCCTTGCCTTCGTAATTCGCGAGATCGTCGCCGGATTCCGGCAGCGGCTCAACCGTATAGATGACCGGCAGACCGTACTTCGTCGCGAAGTCGTAGTCGCGCTGGTCGCCGCCCGGCACGGCCATGATCGCGCCGGTGCCATAGTCCATGAGCACGTAGTCGGCCGTGAACAGCGGGAGCTTCACACCGGTGATCGGGTTGGTGGCGTACAGGCCGGTGAACAGGCCGGTCTTTTCGCCGGCCTCCTCGACGCGGTCCTTCGCGGTCTTCGACTCGGCGGCCAGACGGTACGCCTTGACGCCTTCGGCCGGGGTCGCGTAGCCGCCCTTCCAGCTGTCCGGAATGTCGGCCGGCCATTCGGCGGGCACGTACTGCAACAGGTCGTGCTCCGGGGAGACGACGGCGAACGTGGTGCCGAAGAGCGTGTCGGGACGGGTGGTGTAGATCTCCATGTCCTTGTCGCCGGACGCCGTCTCGACGGTGAAGTGCACGGACGCGCCGTGGGACTCGCCGATCCAGTTGCGCTGCATGAGCTTGACCTTCTCCGGCCAGTCGATGCCGTCGAGGTCCTCGATCAGACGGTGGCCATACGCGGTGATGCGCATGGACCACTGACGCAGCTCACGCTGGAACACCGGGAAGTTGCCGCGCTCGGACTTGCCCTCGGCGGTGACCTCCTCGTTGGCGAGCACGGTGCCCAAGCCCGGGCACCAGTTGACCGGGGACTTGGAGATGTAGGCGAGGCGGAAGTCGTTGAGGATGTCCTGCTGCTCGGCTTCGGAGAGATCGCCCCACGCGACCCCGTCGGACTCATGGCCCGGAATGGCCTTCTCGCCGTTTTCGAACTTGGCGACGAGCTCCGAGATCGGGCGCGCGGAACCCTGCGAACCGGACGGGTTTTTGGCGTCCTCGTCGTACCACGCGTCGTAGATGCGCGAGAAGATCCACTGCGTCCAACGCACGTAGCCGGGGTCGATGGTCGCGAACGAACGGCGGTTGTCAAAGCTCAGGCCCATGCGGTGCAGCTGGCGACGCATGTTCGCGATGTTCTGCTCGGTGGTGATGCGCGGGTGCTGACCGGTCTGCACGGCGTACTGCTCGGCGGGCAAACCGAACGCATCGTAGCCCATGGCGTGCAGCACGTTCTCGCCCTTCATGCGGTGGTAGCGCGACACCACGTCGGTGGCGAGGTAGCCGAGCGGGTGGCCGACGTGCAGGCCCTTGCCGGACGGGTACGGGAACATGTCCATCGCGAAGAAGGCCGGGCGGCCGTCCGCGTTGCGACCCTTGCCGTCCTTGAGGTCACCGTTGACGTTGGCGGCCCAGAAGGTGCCCTCGTCGTCCCACTTCTTCTGCCACTTGGTTTCGATGTCCTGCGCGAGCGCCGCGTTGTAGCGGAACGACGGCTCGGCGGGGACTTCGGCCGCCTGCGCGGCGGTGTTCTTCTCATTAGCCATACGGTGCATTATTGCCATGCAACTGGACACTTGCGCCCGTTTTCCGCGCGATTCGACCGCACCGTGATATCGCGGCCGGATCGGCGTCGGTTCCGGTCGGCGATCACCGGTCCGAATCGGTCGGAATCGTCGGCGGCTGCGTTGCCCGGTAGCCGAACGGCGCGAGGTCGGCATCGACGTACCGTTGCCACGATCCGTTGTCGATCATAGTCCGCAACGCGTCGTCGACCCGCTGCGCGAGCGTGGTGCGGTCGTGTCGCACGGCGATGCCGTATTGCAGTCCGTGATCGTCCGACGGATCCGTAACGATGCGGTACGATCCGCGACGGTCGCGCATCAGCCCCGGCAACGTCGCGTTGTCGCCGGCGACCGCGTCGACCGAACCGGCCATGAGCGCGGTCATGCACTGGCCGTACGTGTCGAACGTCATTACCGTCACGTCGTCATGACCGGCGATCATCGTCCGCACGGCCGTGCCGTTCACCGCGCACACCGTGAGATTCCGATCCGGCTCAGTATCGCCGTCCGCCGCGGTAGTGTCCAACGCATCATCAGACGTCCGATCGTCGTCGGAGGCCTGATCGGCTGCGATGAACAGACCGGCGACCGTACGCTCGTCCAGCGACGTATCGTCATGCGTCAGCACCGCCGGCCGCACGTCAAGATACGGACCGGCGAATGCGACTCGCCGTGCGGCGTCATCGGTCATCGCGAACCCCGCGATCACCATGTCGGCGCGGCCGTCGTCCAATACCGTCGCCCGATCCTGCGGACGCACCTGTACGAACACGATCTGCTTGCGGCCATAGCCGAGCGCCTTCGCCACGGCCGTCGCCACGTCGACGTCGAATCCGGAATACGTGCCGTCATGCCAGTACCCCAGACCCGGCAGATCGGAGGTGACGCCGATCGTGACCGTCGGCCCCTGCGGCTGGCCACTCGTCGCGGACACGACGCCGGCACCATCCGTCGCCGTCGACTCCGACGCAGCCCCGCAACCGGCCAACGGCACCGCCGCCAGGATCAACGCGCACACGGCCGCGGCCATACGCCGCACACGCACGCGCGCACGCATACGTCGTCTCGCCCATGCGGCAGCGGCAGCAACGTCAGCGGCAACGGCACCGTCACCGGGCAACGGCAGCGGCAACGCATGGAACGACGGCAACGGTCGACCGCTCACTTGAACATGCGCGAACGGGTGAGGAACCATGTCACCACGGCGGACAGAGCGACCGAAATCAGAATGATCGCGACGAAACCCCACGGCTTGTCGCTCAACGGCATGCCGAGCATGCCCTCCTGGAAGTTCATGCCGTACATCGAGAAGATGAGCGTGGGCACCGACAGCGTGATCGAGATGATCGTGAAGATGCGCATCACGTTGTTCAGATTGTTCGAGACGATCGAGGCGAACGCGTCGGTCATGTTCGCAAGAACGCCGCTGTAGATGTTCGCCATCTCGATGGCCTGCTTGTTCTCGGTGATGACGTCGTCGAGCAGGTCCTCGTCGTCCGGATACTGCTTGATGCGACTCAGCGTGGTGAGCTTCTCCATCACGATTTCATTCGATTTGAGCGACGTGGTGAAATAGACCAACGTCTTGCTCAACTCCATGAGCATCACGATCTCGCGGTTCTGCATGGAGTGGCGGAGCTTGAGTTCGAGCTTGTCGCTTTCGCGGTCGATGATGCGCAGGTAGCGCAGGTACATGGTCGCGTTGCGGTACAGGATCTGCAGGATGAAGCGGCTGCGCATGAACGTGTTGAAGCCGCGGATCGTGCCCTCCATGAACGGGTGCAGCACGGGCGTGTCCTGCATGCACACGGTGATGATGAGGTTCTGCGTGACGATGATCGACAACGGGATTGTCTCGTACCAGTCGCGGCCGCCGCGCTCCTCGACGGTCGGGATGTCGACAATGACCATCGTGTAATCGTCCTCGACGTCGACGCGCGAGCGTTCCTCGTCATCCAGCGGAGCGCGCAGGTCGGCCAGATCGATGCCGGTCTCCTGGGCGATGGTGGCGAGCTCCACGTCGGTCGGCTCGCTCAGCGATATCCACGAACCGTTCTCGGGTTTCTGAATCTGCTCCACTTGGCCGTTGATGGTGCTGAATATTCTCAACATGTCTCGCTTCACCCGCCTCTCACCGTACGTATGCGTCACGAATGCGCCGCGATCGGCGTCGCCCGCCGTTGCCGGGCGCACCGATCGAACCGAGACAAGAATAGTCCCTACGGTGCGACAGGCCGGGTGCCGAGTGCGCGGCCGTCAACGCAGGTACGCGGGACCGTGCTCCCAATCGACGTGGCGTGCGATGGACGCGGACTCGTTGAACGCGTCGATCTGCCAGACCGGACGGTCCAGCGTCACGCCGTTCATGTCGTACAGCACGCTCAGCCGGCTCCAGAACGCGTTGCGGATGCGGCCGAGGTTGTCGAGCGAGTTGACCTGCATGCCGACCAGCGTTTCGATGGTGGCGGCGATCCATGAGCCGTGGCCGACGATCATGAGCGTGGTCGGCGCGGCGGCGTAGCGCGGGTCGGCGAGGATCGCGCGCATCGCCTCGGCACCACGGCGACCGGCCGCTTCACGGCTTTCGACGCCGTACGCGAGTTCGCCGCCCTCATGCCGCCGCCACGACGCATAGGCATCCTCGTCGATCGCACGGATCTCCTCGCGGGTCTTGCCCTCCCACTGGCCGAAGCTGCGTTCGCGCAGTCGCGGATCGGTTTCGACCGGCAGGCCGAGCGGGTCGGCGAAGGCGTGCGCGGTCTGCTGGGCACGGAACAGGTCGGACGAGATGACGACCATGCGGCGTTCGGCGGCCGACGCGTTGCGGTATTCCTCGATGTCGCTGCGTTTGACGGCGTCGGGACCGGGTTGGGCGAGGCGCTCGGGATGGCGGGCGACGTCGCCGACCTTCGCCCAGTAGTAGCGTTGGGCGAGTTCGAGGCCGGCCATGTCGGCCTGCCATTGGCCGACGATGTCGAGCGGCACATCGATCTGCCCCTGCAGCCGCCCCGCGAGATTATAGGAAGTGCGTCCGTGCCGCAGCATCACCACTTCGTCGATCATGTTCCATGCCTTCCGTCGTCCGGCCGTGTCCCACCCATCATATCGGTCGGCCCGTCCCTCCTAAGGTCTCCCCCAACCGCCGACGGACATACAGCCGATGTGACCGGTGGAATCGGCTGTATGCCCGCTGGAGATGCGACCGTTCGCCGGCGGTACGACGACCCCACCCCATCGACTTATTTCGCGCCTATATCACTCTCGCCCCCCCCTCAACGGACATACAGCCGATTCTGCGGGGTATATCGGCCGTATGTCCGTTATAGGGATGGAACGCGTCACGTCAAGGCACTTGATACCTTCCTAGCCAGTCGACCGCCCCCCCCCAACGGACATACAGCCGATTCGGACCCGTTATCGTCTGTATGTCCGTTGCCCAGCGTGGGAAACCCAAGGATGCACACGCTTAACCGGCCATGCCATACCCATAGCGCAAGAAATTCGGGGAAACGGCCGCATCGTCCCGAAAAAATTGCGTTGAGCGACACTAAGCGCAACTATTTCGGGATCAGCCCACTTCTCCCGAATTTCTTGCGCTCAGCGTGTCCTAGTGCAGGTTTTTCGGGAAAACACCCCATTTTCCCGAATTTCTTGCGCTGACCATCCCTTAGCGCGAGAAATTCGGGAACCATCCTTCCATCAACGAATAACCCCTATCTCCTCAGCGGGCATACAGCCGATATAGCCCACCAGATCGACTGTATGTCCGTTATGGGGATGGAATGAGTCACGTCAAGGCACTTGATACCTTCCTAGCCAGTCGACCGTCTTTCCCCCAACAGACATACAGCCGATTCAGTGGGCTATATCGGCTGTATGTCCGTTGAGAGTTATGACCGATCGATAACTGTGCATGGATCCGGCACCGTCACATCGGCACGCCTGCACCGTCACACCGTCACCGTTGCGCCGTGGGACTATAGTGCTGGGTAGGCAACGACGGGAGGTGACAATGGAGATACTGTTCGTGACCGGCAGCGCGGCGTTGGCATCGGCCGTGTCGCGCACGCTCGAATCCGCGGGTCATACGGCGTTTGCCGCGACGACCGTCGACGAATTCGACCGTGCGATCGCCGATCACGTCAACGGGCCGTTCGACGCCGTCCTCGTCGACGATCTGACGCCCGCACCACTGCTGGATCGGCTGACGACGGCGCTGGACGACGCATCGACAGCAACGGCCATATCGTCTGCAACGATCGCGCCATCGAACGCATCTCCATCGCGCACGCCGACGCAACGGCATGACCGCCGTCCCCGTATCGCTCTGCTGGTCACCCCGTCGATGGCGTCGAACGACGACGTCCGCAACGCACTCGCATCCCGATTCTCGCCGGACGTCACGATCGTCAAACCATTCGGCGACGCCGAACTGCTGTCGTACATGGCACTGCTGCAGAACGACGACCCCACACACGACGATGTGCCAACGTTGCTCATCCACGGCGATCTGACGCTCGACACGCATCGGCAGCGCGCCTACTACCGCGGCACGGACCATCCGATCGCGTTGTCGCCACGCGAGTATTCGGCGTTGGAGGCGTTGATCCGCGCCGATGGCGAGTTCCTGAGCTTCGACGAACTGTCCCGGCTGGTGTTCGGTGACGGCGCCGGATTCGCCGACCGGCGCAGCGTGATGGACACCACGATGTATTCGCTGACACGTAAGCTGCGTCGGCTCGGGTTCTTCATCACCCAGCACGGTCATCACTACCGCATTCGCTGATTTAGCGCCCGCCACTTCAACGGACATACAGCCGATAACGGTCCCGAATCGGCTGTATGTCCGTTAGGGTGATGGAGCAAGAGAACTATCACCAGCCGTTTTCCTTAACGGACATACAGCCGTTTTACCCTGTGAGATCGGCTGTATGTCCGTTGGGAGTGGCGGAGCAGGAGAACCATCACCAGTTGTTTTCCTTAACGGACATACAGCCGTTTTATCCTGCCGAATCGGCTGTATGTCCGTTAGGAGAGATGGGACGGAAAACCAAGGGGCCAGAATATGCCAAGCGGAGCGGCGGGATGTTGAGGTTGGGAGAAGCAA
The DNA here is from genome assembly GCF_009299505.1 of Bifidobacterium ramosum. Taxonomy (GTDB): domain Bacteria; phylum Actinomycetota; class Actinomycetes; order Actinomycetales; family Bifidobacteriaceae; genus Bifidobacterium; species Bifidobacterium ramosum. The sequence goes on from NZ_WBSM01000007.1 coordinate 146,728, forward strand.
CGGGACGCTTGGAAAGAACGGCAGGACGCTCAAAAGAAACAACAGGATGTTCTTCTGCCGGCAAGATTCCCGTTACGTGACGCAGCCTACAATATGGGCGGAGGGGATGCGCTATGGCTGCTTATCTCGTGTATTCATGGCAGGACGGACTGGGCGTGTTGCGTGACGCGTACGGCCATAAGGTCGAGTCGCGCTCCGGCAGCCCGTATACGGCCGAAAGCGCGTGCCGCCAGCTGTTCCAGCAGCGGTATCCGCAGTTCTGGTCCGACGAGGTGCGATTCGTCGACCGGAAACACTGACTGCCCGATCGCGCCCAGCCGCGCCAATCTCTCCAGTAATCTCACCAACCAGCAGCCGATTCGCCGCGACCGCACACGACTACGATGGACGGCATGAGCGAACATGTCGAACACGGATTCGGACCGGTATGGGATGCCGATTCGCGGGTGCTGGTGCTCGGATCGATGCCGAGTCCGAAATCCCGCGCGGCCGGATTCTACTACATGCATCGGCAGAACCGGTTCTGGCCGGTCATGGCCGCGCTGTTCGCCGATCCCGCGGATCCGCGCGACGTGCCCGGCGATTCCCCCGATTCCCGACGGGCGTTCGCGTTGCGTCATCATATCGCCCTGTGGGACGTGATCGCCTCGTGCGACATCGTCGGCGCGTCCGACTCCTCCATACGCAACGCCGTCCCGAACGATCTCACGCCGATCCTGCGCGACTCGCACGTCACGCGCGTGCTCACCACCGGAGCCAAGGCCGCACAGCTGTATCGCAAGCTCATCGCACCACAGCTCGACGCGGCCGGCATCGCCGTTCCCATGATCCCACTGCCGTCCACCAGTCCGGCGAATGCATCCATGCGTCTGCCCGATCTCGTCGCCGTCTATCGCGCGGCGTTTCACGAGGCCGGCATACCGGCGATCGACTGACCGACCGGCTCGACGACGAGACGTCAATGGCAGTCATCCAAAAAATACGGAAACACTACAGAAACACTACAGAAAAAGCGCCGTCTTCCGAAAGGAAAATCCCATACGTAGGGACGATCCCGTAAGGAAAGCGGCGCTTCTTTCGGTCCGTACGAAACGTCAGTCCTTGGCGATGGTCTTGCCGGCGTTCGCGCCGGAGGCGAGATCCTGGATCTCGGTGATCTCGAGCACCGGGATGACGGCCGGCTTCTTGGTGCCCTTCTCCTCGGCGACCTTGACCTGCGCCTCATAGATCGCGTCGTCGGAGTGCAGGGTGACGGTGCCGCGGAAGCGGTAGCCCTTCTTCTCGGCGAGGTTCGCGAACGCGATGACCAGCGGGGAGCCGTTCTTGAGGTTCTCGTAGGCCTGGCCGGCGGTGCGCTCGTGGTAGGCGATGTGGTTGTCGTCGAGCACGAACAGGCTCATCTTCGGGCCGAGGTCGAGCTGACCGTCCTTGGAGACGGTGGAGATCCAGCCAAGATTGTTCTCGATGAAGGTCTTCATCTCAGCGGTGAGCGTTGCCATATTCGTATCCTTTCACGAAATGTCTGCGATATCAATCTCTTCTAGCGTACGCCAATCGCCGCCCGTCCGCCGCATGTTCGGCTGTGAGTAATCTCACCGCCATGCCGGGCGCGACGCCTACCGCCAATGTTTGAGCACGTTCTGCGGCACCTTCGACGCGTCGAACCGGTAGTGTCCGGTGACGGTCATGTGCCGAGCGAACGTCAGATAATCGTTCTCGCGCTGCCGTTGCGCCATGTTGTGCAGAATGTACGGATAGCCGTCGCGGTCGCGTTTGTCGGACACCACGCCGATGTGCCGGGTGTGTTCGAACACGACGATGTCGCCGCCCTGCCATTGGTCGCGGTCGGCGGTGTCCGTGGTGAGCGTCTGACCGTATTTCGCGAAGAACACGTCGAGCACGCCGGTGCGGCGGAAGTCGATGTTCGGATCGGGGTTCGGCGCAACCGCCGCGTAACTCGCCGGATCGGCGGCGATGTCCGCGTCGACCATGGCCTTGAGGTCGTAGCCGGCGGTGCGGAACGCGCGCCAGACGAGGTCGGTGCAGGCGCCGCGGTCGTCGGGCGGATAGCCGCCCTGATAATACCCGTCGTCATAGGTCGGCCGTGCGACGGCGTCGGCCCGCGCGCCGGCGACGATATCCGCGTAGTCGTCGGTGCCGTTGTCGTTGAAGTCGACCGGGCTGACGGCTTTCGGATACCGACGGTCGGCTTCGTCCTGCGACATGACATTGCCGTTGTCCGCATCGCCGTCGCCGTTCGTCGCTGCGGTGCCGGTACCGGCGGCAATCGATGCGATCGACGAGCCGAGCGTACGCCACGAGGTGCCGAGTCGTCGCATCGCGACGGTTCCCGCGACCGCGACGACCGCGAGCAGTGCGATCACGACGGCCGCCGCGACCCATCGTCGTACGCTGCGATCGCGACGACCGCGTGCCTGGAGATCGCCGGCCGCCGGACCGTTCGCATGACGCCATGCCATATATGTCCCTTCCGTCCGTTTGTCTCACCAACACATACCCCACGACCGCGGACATGGCAACGGGCGATACAGAAAATCAGTATGCGTCGGTCTCGTCGTGCGTTGTATGTTCTCATGTGTCCTCGCGTATGTCCCTGTGCATGCCCGGGCGCTAAGATGAACGGCAGCACACGACGGCGGGGTGCGGCGCGCGGCATGCGGCGGCCCCGCGGAAACGCCGGAATACAGGGAGGATACATGGACATCATCGAAGCCATGCGGGCACGGCATGCGGTGCGCGACTATACCGATCAGCCGATCGACGAGACGACGTTGGCAGCGCTGCGCGGGACCGTGGCGCAGGTGAACACGGCGGGCCGTCTCGACGTGCAGCTCGTGCACGACGATGCGGATGCATTCGGCGGATGTCCGACGCATTACGGTCGGTTCAAGAACGTGCGGTATTGTCTGGCGTTGATCGGACGGGACGACGGGGACGATCTGGACGAACGAGTCGGCTATTACGGCGAACGGCTGGCGTTGGAGGCGGTACGGCTCGGACTGGACACCAGTTGGGTGGTGCTGCACGAGACGGCGGAGCATGACGGCCGGTGGACGATCGGCGACGGCGAACGCATGCCTGCGGCGATCGCGCTGGGGTATGGCGCGCGCCCAGGGCGGCCGCATCGCAGCAAGCCGGTCGAGGAGCTGGGCGCGGTAGAGCACACGACCGGTGATGGTCACGGCACCGACGACGGCAGTAACGGCGACGGTCTGGCCGATGCGCCGGAGTGGTTCATACGCGGTCTGGAGGCGGTGCAGCTGGCGCCGAGCGCGTTGGGCAAGCAGCCGTTCCGGTTCACGCTGTGCGATGACAGCCGTACGGTGCGGGCCGAGGCGTTGGACGGCGTGCAGGCGGAGATCGGTCTGGGCATCGCCAAGCTGCATTTCGAACTAGGCGCTGGCACCGACCGGTTCACTTGGACGTAGCCGCGACAGAATCGGCGTAAGCGCGGCGCGAACCGTATACCACGACGCGCATGCGTCACGCCGTACGGGCGCGCAGACAGGTGGCCATCGTGCGTCCGGTCATCCGCCGTGGCACCGCCAGGCGACCACCGGACAGACCCGCCCCCGGCGACTACTCTCCGTCGTGCAGGATGCGGCGGATGCGGTCCAGCCGCGCACTCACCTCGTGTTCATAGCCGCGGTCGTTGGGATGATAGTATTCCCGGCCGCGCAGTTCCTCGGGTAGGTATTCCTGCGGGGCGACCGCGCCCGGCCAGTCGTGCGCATACTTGTAGCCTTCGTGGTTGCCCCACTCCTTCATGAGTTTGGTGGGCGCGTTGCGCAGGTAGAGCGGCACCTGACCGATGAGCCCGGCGTCCACGTCGGCGAGCGCCGCGTTGATGGCGTTGTAGCTGGCGTTGGATTTCGGCGCGGTGGCGACGGCGATGGTCGCCTCCGCCAGAATGATGCGCGCCTCGGGCATGCCGATCATCGCGACGGCCTGCGCGGCGGCGACGGTGACCTGCAGGATCTGCGGCGCGGCCATGCCGACCTCTTCAGCGGCCGCGATCATGATGCGCCGCGCGATGAAGCGCGGATCCTCCCCCGCCCGCAGCATGCGCGCGAGATAGTGGATGGCCGCGTCCGGGTCGGATCCGCGCATGGATTTGATGAACGCGGAGATGACGTCGTAGTGGTCGTCGCCGTCCTTGTCGTAGCGCACGGTGGCCACGTCCATGACCTTGCTGACGATGTCGGGCGTGATGATCGGCTTGCGGGCGCCTTTTTTTCGCGCCTGATCGCCAGTGGCCGCACCGGCCGCCGCTTCGAGGATGGTGAGCGTCTTGCGGCCGTCGCCGCCGGCCATGCGGATGATCTCGTCCACGGCGTCGTCGGTGATCCTCACCTCGCCTTTGAGCCCGCGCCGGTCCTCGACGGCCCGGGTGATGAGCGTGCGCAGGTCGTCAGGTTCGAGCGATTCGAGCTTGACGACGACCGACCGGCTGAGCAGCGGTTTGATGACCGAGAAGCTCGGGTTTTCGGTGGTGGCGGCGATGAAGGTCACGTCGCGGTTTTCGACGCTGGGCAGCAGCGCGTCCTGCTGGGATTTGGAGAAGCGATGCACCTCGTCGATGAACAGCACGGTTTCCTTGCCTTGCGAGACAAGCCGCTGACGGGCGCGGGCAAGCACGTCGCGCACCTCCTTGACGCCGGAGGTGACAGCCGACAGCTCCTCGAACACGCGGCCGGACTGTTGGGCCACGATGTATGCCAGCGTGGTCTTGCCCACGCCGGGAGGTCCGAACAGGATGATCGAGCTCGGCGCGGCGAGCGATCCCTTCGACGCGGGGTTGGCGAGCCGCCGCAGCGGCGAGCCCTCCCCCAACACGCGCGACTGGCCGACTACCTCGTCCAAGGTGTTCGGCCGCATGCGCACCGCCAGCGGTCGCGTCATGTCGTCAGGCGCATCCGTCGCGTCGAACAGGTCGTTATCGCTCATGGCATCCCATCATACCCCAACCCGTCGAACATCTGTTCGATACTCTAGTGATCCGCGTGGCGGAAATCGCCCGCTGAGCGGTCGCTCAGCGGGCGATTTCCGCCACGCACGGGCCAGCCGGACCGCAGCGTGGCGGTTTTGTCTCGCTGAGGAGGTCCTCAGCGAGACAAAACCGCCACGCGTCTCCCTCACATCCGACCACCCCTACCACGTCGGTCATCCGGCGTCAGGCAGCGCCGACGTGATAGTCGAAGAACACGACCTCACCGGTCTCCTGCGTGGTGTCGAGATCGACGGTGCCGGTGATGGCCCAGTCATGGTCGCCATCGGAGTCGTCGATGATCTGACGCACCTTCCACGCGTGTTCCTTCTGCTCGAGCGAGTCGTCGAGAATGAACAGCTTGCCGGAACGGGCGGCCGCATCGATGCCGACGTATTCGTGCTCGTCGTAGTAATCGTCGAGCACGTCCTCCCATTCGTGCACGCCGTAGCCCCAGTCCTTGTCGAGCGCACCCAGCTCCTCGGGCTTGTCGAGATCCATGAGCTGCACGCGGCGGAACATCGCGTTGCGGATGAGCACGATCAGGCCGCGACGGTCCTCGACCACGGCCTCGCGCGCCCCACCCGGCGCAGCCAAATTCGCCGCGGCCTCGGCGGCCGCATCGGACTCGTCGCCCGCATGTTCCCATTCGTCCACGAGACTGGAGTCGATCGAACGGACGACCACGCGCAGCCACGAGATGATGTCATCCAGCTGTTCGTCGCGCTTCTCGACCGGCACGGTGCGCGCCAACGCGCGGTACGCATCCGAGAGATACCGCAGCAGCGTGCCTTCGGAGCGCGCGATGTTGTATCGGGCGATATACCCCGTGAAGTCGGACGCGGTCTCGACCATGTCGCGTACGACCGACTTCGGCGAGAGCCAGTAGTCGTTCGCCCACGGCACGTCGGCGCGATACTGGTCGAACGCGGCCTGCAGCATGTCCTCCAAGGGCTTGGGATACGTGATCTCCTGCAGCTTGTCCATACGCTCGTCGTAGTCGAGCCCATCCTCCTTCATCTCGACGAGCGCCTTGTCGCGCGCCTGCCGCTCCTGCGCCTTGAGCACCTGCTTGGGATCCTCAAGCGTGGCCTCGACCATCGAGATCACATCGAGCGCGTACGTGTCGGATTCGGGGTCGAGCAGCTCCAAGGCCGCGAGCAGGAACGGCGACAGCGGCTGGTCGAGCGCGAAGTCGTCGGGCACGTCCACGTCGAGGTAGTAGTTCTTGCCGCCGTCGTCACGGTCCTCGGTTTCAATGACCTTCGTGTCGAACAAAGTCTGGAAGATCTCGTCGGCGCGCTGGTGCAGCTTCTCCTTCTGGTCGGAGCTTTGCGCGGAGTCGTCGATGAGCCGGTCGACGCGGTAGCGCGCGTCGCCGCCCTGCGCGACCTCGTTGAGCACCATCGAATGCGTGATCTTCATGTGCGGCACCAGCGTTTCGGGGGCCGCATCGATGAGCTTGTCGAACGTGGCCTGATTCCACGTAACGAACCCTTCGGGAGCCTTCTTGCGCTTGACCTTCTTGAGTTTCTTCGGATCGTTGCCGGCCTTGGCCACGGCCTTCGCGTTCTCGATCTCGAACTCGGGCGCCTCGGCGATCACGAGACCTTCCGTGTCGAAGCCCATACGGCCCGCACGGCCGGCGATCTGATGGAACTCACGGGCGCGCAGCTTGCGCATATGCGTGCCATCGAACTTGGTGAGCGCCGTCAAGACGACCGAATGGATCGGCACGTTGATGCCGACGCCGAGCGTGTCGGTACCGCAGATGACCGGCAAGAGTCCCTGCTGGGCGAGCTGCTCGACCAGTCGCCGGTAGCGCGGCAGCATGCCGGCATGATGGATGCCGACGCCGGTGCGCAGCAATCGTTGCAGGATCTTGCCGAACGCGGTGGTGAACTTGACGCCCTTGATCGCGTCGGCGATGGCCGCACGCTGCTCCTTACTCGAGACACCGGTCGAGGCGAGCGCCTGCGCGGTCTCCAGCGCCGCATCCTGCGAGAAGTGCACGACATAGATCGGCGTGGAACCTTCGCGGAACGCGAGTTCGACGGTCTTCTCGAGCGGGTCGAGCGTGTACTCATAGGTGAGCGGCACCGGTCGCGGCGCGTCGGCGATGATGTCCACGTCCGTGTCGGTCATGTCCTCGAGCTTGTCGGCGATCGCATCCACGTTGCCGAGCGTTGCGCTCATGAGCAGGAACTGCGTCTTCGGCAAGGTGAGCAGCGGCACCTGCCACGCCCAGCCGCGCTCAGGATCACCGTAATAATGGAACTCGTCCATCGCCACGCAGCCGACATCGGCATGCCGGCCCTCGCGCAACGCCTGATTCGCCAAAATCTCCGCCGTGCAGCAGATGATCGGCGCATCCGCGTTGATATGCGTGTCGCCGGTGATCATGCCCACGTTGTCACGGCCGAACACGTCGACCAGATCGAAGAACTTCTCCGAGACGAGCGCCTTGATCGGCGCGGTGTAATAGGAGCGCCGCCCGGTGCACAACGCGGCGAAATGCATGCCGAGCGCGACGAGCGACTTGCCCGAACCGGTGGGCGTGTTCAGAATCACGTGGTCGCCGGCGAGGAGGTCCATGATGGCCTCCTCCTGATGCGGCCACGGTTCGATGTGCTTGACGTCGTGCACCCAGCCGAAGAACCGCTCGTAGATCTCGTCCGAATCGATGTTGCGGTCGCCGCCGTCGCCGCCGCCCCAGCTCGGCGCCAACGCCCCCAGGGAGCCATACTGTTCGTTATCTGCCATAATGCTCCCCAGTCTACTCGACCGCCCGCATCCGCCGGGCGGGCTACGCCTCCTGCCAGCGGTGGAAGGCACGCAGCTGGGCGAACAGGTCCTCGAACAGGAGGCGCGTGTCGACCTGGTCGACGATATGGATCGCGCGTCTGCCGGCACGTTCGTCCGGGCCCGCATGCCCGTCGTCGCCCGCATCCGGCCATTCGTCCACCGCGACCGGCCGGTCGTGCTCATCCAAACGCACCGCCGAGACCGTATGCCAGTGGTGCGAGGCCGGCGCGACCTCCCACGGCGTAAGCAGCGCAGTCAGGCTCACCAGCGGCGAATCGCCGAGGCAGTACGCGCCGGTCGCCCTGGTGCCGTACCGATCGTCATGCGTGCGGATCGTGTTCATCGAGTCGTACAGGAACCACCCGATCTCGCCGCACGGCAGCACCCGTTCGCGCAGCTCCGCGATCGACACAAGGCACTGCCGGTATGCGTTGCGCGGCACCTGCCACAGTTCGAACGGCGTATCGCACAGCAGCATGCGCGCGGCCAACGGGTCGATGTCGGCGTTGTATTCGGTGCACACTCGGTTCAGCGGCGGGCGCACGCCCGGATATTCCTGCCCGCCGATCCAGACGACGCGCATACGGTCGGCGATGCGCGGTTCGGTCAGATAGGCACTGATCAGGTCAGTGACGCCGCCGCCCGCAACGTAGTACAGCGGCACGTCCGTGTCATCGCGCATCGCCTCGCGGATGATCGCGTCACAGGCCTGGCTGGGTTGCGGATGCGCGGAATGACCGGTCAAGTCGGCGGGCTGCAGCGGTTGTTCCGAACCACGCACGATGATGTCGCCGACGTCGCAGCCCATGTGGCCGAGCAGCGTGCGCACGCGCGTTTCGGCGTGGGCGACGGTGTCGCCTGACGGGTCGATAAAGTCGCCGGCGCGCAGGTGCGAGCAGATGATGAACCGGATGTCGACGGTGTCGCTGAGCAGATGGTGGACGAGTTGGTACAGGTCGTCGGGGTCGCCGGCGAAGTCGTTGTCGATGATGACGCGGCATGCCGGCGCGGTCTGTTCGGCCCACGGCTTGCGGTGCAGTTGCCATTGCTTCATGGGATGCTCCTTTTGCTGTCGTCCGGTTCCCGGGATTGATGGTGATGATCCCGGGAACCGGCAATCGCACATATACGGACAATGCCGCACATGGCGATCGTTGATATTCCAATGTCGCCGTCGAAAACCGAACATGCGCCGGTTCCCGGGATCCGCCGGCGAAAATCCCGGGAACCAGATGTCAGGCCATAACCAACCGATGCTCCCCCGGCGCGACAACCGCGCCGGCCGGCAGCCGCCGTCCGTCACGCTCGTCGACCACGGCGAGCCCGAGCTCGACAGCGACGCCCTGCGGCACGTCAACGGTCAGACGCACCGTGCCATCGTCGTCCGCCCGCCACGCGACCGATATCGTCCCCTGCGGCGTGACATGTGCGGCCGAACCGGACGTGATCCCGTGCGCAAGCGCCGCGGCAACCTGCGGTTGCACACGCACGCGCCGCCACCCAGTGTCGGCCAGCTCCAGTCCGCCGATCGCCGCATGCATCCAGTCGAGCACCGAGCCGAACGCGTAATGGTTGAACGAGGTCATGTCGCCGGGGTTCACCTCGCCGTTCTCCAGCATCGAATCCCAGCGTTCCCATGTGGTCGTCGCGCCCATGCGCACCTGATACAGCCACGACGGGCACCGGTCGGACAGGAACAGCGAGAACGCCTCGTCCGCGTGGCCGGTCGCGCACAACGCCGGCAGCACAAACGGCGTGCCGGCGAATCCGGTACCGACCACGAACCCGCGTTCGCGCACGAGCGCGGCGAGCCGCTCCCCCGCCGCCGCACGCAGCCGCTCGTACTCGACAGGCCCATCCACGCCGTCAAGCAGATCGAGCGCGATAAGCAGCGCGTACGCGCATTGCGTGTCCGAGGTCATCGTGCCGTCGGCCCGCACGAACCGGGCGCGGAATCCGGCACGGATATGCGCGGCGAGCGCGGCATACCGCTCCCGCGCCTCCGCGTCCCCAAGCACATCCAACATCCGCGCCACCAGATCGGCCGAATGCGCGGCGAATGCGGTGGCGACCAGCGCCTTGTCGGTCATGGCTCGGGCCGCGTCGTCGGGCGGCGCGGTCGGGTCGAGCCAGTCGCCGAGCTGCCCGCACCACACGTCCGGCCTACGGTCCCACACACCGTCATCCGCGAGCAGTCCCGCGACCTCGTCCATCCAACGGCGGGCGAGCGGAGCATGCCGGCGCAGCACCGAGACGTCGCCGCTCGCCATGTACATCGCCCACGGCACCATCGTCACCGCGTCGCCCCACAGCGCGACCGCATCGGGCTTGCCCCAGCCCGGGAACGGATACGGCACGTAATACGGCACAGTGCCCCAACGTTCCGTCTCGATCGCGACATCGTCAAGCCAGCTGTCGAGGAACCCGTTCACGTCGTACAGGTACGCGGCGGTGGGGGCGAACACGGCGATGTCGCCGGTCCAGCCGAATCGTTCGTCGCGCTGCGGGCAGTCGGTGGGGATCGAGACGAAGTTCGACAGCATCGACCAGCGCGCGTTCTCGGCGAGTCGGTTCACGCGCGCATCGGAGCAGGAGAACCAGCCGAGCCGATGCCGCGCGGAACTGTAGACGCGCGTGTGCAGGTCTGCGGCGGTGAGTGCGCGATCGGACGGCCAGCCGCCGATGACCGCGTAGCGGAAGCCGTGCATGGTGAACCGCGGCTCCCAGACGACCGGATTGCCGTCACTGATGTAATGGTCGTGCTGGATGGCGCGGCGCAGCGGGCGCGTGGCCGGTGTGCCGTCGGGGTTCAGCACCTCGACGTGCCGGATGTCGATCTCGTGGCCGGGTTCGGTTGCGGGGATGGTCAGTACGACGCGTTGCGTGCAGTTCTGGCCGAAGTCGACGAGCCAGCGACCGTCCGGCAGTCGGCTGATGGATGCCGGCCGATGCTCGCCGATGCAACGCACGGCGGTCGATTCGTCGGCCGGATACAGGATGGATCGGTCGAAGTCGAACCGTTCGACCGGATGCCAGTGACGGTCGCTCGCGGCGACTGGCGATGCCGCCGATGCCGACGACGCGAATGGATCGACGCCTTCGCGCGCATCGAACGTCTCGCCTTCGTACAGTCCGCTGGCAAGGATCGGCCCATAGCCGGCCCGCCACCGCCCGTCGTCGGCGTTCGAGGCGACGACCGTGACCATGCCGTCCGCATCCGTCAGTTCCAGTTGCGCGCACACGCCGAGCCGGCTGCCGTAACAGTCGCGTTGCCCGCCGTTGAAGCCGATCTGCCCGCGATACCAGCCGTCGCCGAGCCAGAAGCCCAGCACGTTCGCGCCCGCATGCACCAGATCGGTCACGTCGTAGGTCCAGTACGGCAGCCGTTCACCGTACACGGTCCAGCCGGGGGCCAATACGTCGCCGCCGACACGCCGTCCGTTGAGCTCCGCCTCAAACAGTCCCCATGCGGTCACGCGCAGCCGTGCGGCGACCGGTGTGCCGGTCACCGCGAAATCACAGCGAATCACCGGCGGACGTCGCATCTCGCCGCCCGCCTTGGCCGGATCGACCACCACCGTGCCATCCGGACCGCCAATCATCCGCGCCTGCCACGGCACCGGTTCCGTCATCGTCGTCATCGCGTCACGCTCCCTCGCCAACGTCGTTGTATCGGTACATACAATAATCACGCTGATACGAATAAGCAAGTCGCACAATCACACAATTTTCAACAAAACCAATATATACCGTTACATATGCCAGCTGGTCAGACGCACGCCATCATTCCACCACAGACCAACGTCGGATCTCGGCCGGGCCGAAATACCGCAGCGCGATGCAGCGGAACCGCGTCACCGCGACGGCGAACGCCGCAGCGTAGCGGGACGCCGCAACGAACCAACGTTACCGCATAGTCGCACGCGCGATGACATGCGGACTCGCAGGTCAGCAGTTCGGGGCCGACCGAAGCCCCGTTCGAGCCGATGCGGGCGAGGATGCGGTCCACCGCGATCGGCGCGGTCCAGTCGAGGTAGGAATCCATGGTGGTGAGCGGGATCTGCAGGTACTGCGCCTCCTCGATGTTGTCGAAGCCGATCACCTGCACGCTGCCGGGCACGTCGAAACCGGCGTTGCGCAGCGCGAACAGCGCACCGATGGCCAGCTGGTCGTTGAACGCGACCACCCCGTCGAACGGGAGGCGATGAGCCGTTCGGCGTGAGCAGCGCCGACCGGCGGAACGGCCATCGGCCCCGGTCTGCGGCGAGTGCCGTTACGCGTGACGTCGTCATGATGAACGCTCCTTTTCCGATGCGTATTGCGCATGCCATCCATACTGCGGGGACGCCGTCATAGCGACGCGACCCTTCCTAAGACCGCGGACGACCGCAACTCAACAACATCCGGTCCCCAACGTTGAGTTACGGCCGTTTCGGAGGCCGTTCCCGACCGCAACTCAACAACAGACGCTCGCTATTGTTGAGTTACGGCCGCTACCGGTCTGCGCGACAGGCCGTAACTCAATGACGGCACTGCCACCGCCCCAGCCGCACAGTATGGCAATGACGACGGGGCCGATCCCTTCTCGAGATCGACCCCCGCCATCATCTCAACGGACATCAACGGACACCGACGAACCATCGTCCGCCGACAGTCTCCTACGCCGTTATGCCGCCGTCATGCCATCGTCACGCCGCACGCCGAGCGCGGCGAGCCCGATGCCGCCGAGTGCCACGAGAACGGCGGTGGCAAGCGCCAGCCATGCCACGGACGAGCCGGTGTCGGACAGGTTCCGCACCTTGGCCGCCGGCGCACCCGCCTCGGGCTTTCCGGAAGGCTTCGCGGTCACGGTCTGACCATGCTGCTGGGACTGGCCCGGTTGCTGCGGTGTCGGCTTATTCGCACTCGGCTGTTCCGGTTCCGGAGTCGGCGTCGGCTGAGGCTCCGGAGTCGGCGTTGGCTCAGGCTCCGGCTGAGGCTTCTCCGCCGGCTTCGTCAGCAGCGTCTCCACCGTCGAGTCGCCGATCGCGAGCGCCCCGCCGTCGGCCGCAGCCGCATCCTTCGCCGCCGCGGGAGCCTTCTCCGCCGCGGCCACGAACGCGGCGCGTTCCGTATCGGTCAGCTTCTTGGTCACGGTGATCGAGCCGGCGCCCGGCCCCTGCTCCTCGCCGGTGAAATCGAGTCCGGTCAGGTCGCCGAAGTCCACGCCGTTGGCAGTCAGTCGCACGCCCCACGGCCGCGGCTCGTCGGTGGTGAACGCGAGGCCGCTCACGGTGAACGTCACCGTGCCGTCATCCGCCAGCCGAGCCGCCGAGAAACCTGCACTGTGGCGGGTCTTCGCGGATTCGAGCTTCGGATGCGCCTTGAGGTAGTCGGAGAAGCCGTCGAAGTCGATGTACCCGGTGTCGACGTAGCCGGAGCCCTGCTGGAAGACGGTGAAGTTGTCGCCGCCCGCGAGCAGGAACGAGTTGCCGGCGATCAGGTACGTGTCGTCGTCGCGTACGGCCTTGCCGTTGACGGTCAGGTCGTGGACGGCGCCGCGCGGCACCTGCTTGCCGTCGACGGTGGCGACGTACGTGTCGTACTGGTAGTCGACGTTGTCGGAGAAGCCGAGCCAGAGCACCGGTCGCTGCGCGTCGGCCGGTTGCCACTGCTGCTCGATGAGCGTCTTCAACTGCTTGCCGGTCAGGGTGACGACGGCGTTGGAGTTGCCGAACGGCAGCACGTCGTGCGCTTCCTTGAGCGTCACCTGCTTGTCGCCGTTCGGGTCGAGGTCGGCGCGCATGCCGCCCGCGTTGATCACACCGATGTCGGCCTTCTGGCCGGACTGTTCGGCGGCCCATTTCGCGGCGTTGCCGTTGAGAATGCCAAGCGTGGATTCGACGCCGCGGTTGTTGCCGACCGTGGTCAGGTCGCCAGGCTTGCTGGCGCCGCGGTTGAACGTGGCATCGTCGGCCAGCGTGCCGAGCACCTCGTTGCCCTTCGCGTCGGCGGCGGCCTTCGCGTCGAGGTAGATCTGGTTGACGGCCGGATCGGCCTCGAACAGCGGCATGTCCTTGCCGTCCGCGTCCTGCGTGAACACGTCGTGCTTGGCCGCGGTGGCGGTCACCTTCGCGTCCTTGCCGCTGCCGGTGATCTCAAGGTCGGTGGTGGAGTATTCGACGCCATAGTTCGCGGTCTCGATGATCGGCGCGCCCGCGTTGGTCTTCGCGGTCTCGTACAGGTGCGTGTGACCGGCGAGCACCGCGTCGACGTTCGCGTCGAGGTTCTTCAGGTCGTTCGCGTCGGCGTGGACGAGGGCGACGACCGCATCGGCCTCGCCGTTGGACGGGTCGCCGTCGGACAGCTGGTCGGCGTACTTGTTGATCGCCGCGATCGGGTCGGTGACGGTGATGCCCTTCATGCCGGCCGGGGAGACGGAGTCGGCGAGCGTGGCGAAGATGCCGCCGATGAAGGCGATCTTTTTGCCGCCGGATTCCTCGATCGCGTACGGCTGGACCTTGCCCTTGAGCACGTCGCCGGTCACGTTGGCGACGACGTATTTGGCCGGCGCGATGCCGGGCACGATGCGGTTCGCCAGATCGGCGGCGCCCTTGTCGTACTCGTGGTTGCCGGTGGCGGAGACGGCGAGTCCCATCGCCTTGAGCTGGTCCATGGCGGGCACGTCGTTCGCGATGGACGATTCGAACGCGGACGCGCCGACCAGATCACCCGCGCCGACGAACAGCGTGTTCGGGTTGGCGGCCTTGGTCTGCTTGAGCGCGGTGGCGAGGTAGCCGCCGTTTTCGATGTGGCCGTGGAAGTCGGTGATGCCGAACAGCGTCACCTTGGCGGAATCCTGCGGTTCCGGCTGCGGGTTCGGGTTGGTCGCCTCGATCCAGCCCTGGCGCAGCGAGTGGCCGTTGGTCACGCCGTCGTCGGCCCAGAAGACCGGCTTGTACGTCTTTCCTTCAGCTCCGCCCTTGACGGTGGTAGCGGCCGCATCGGGCGTGATCGCGAAGCCTTCGGAGTTCTGCCCGGCGATCTCGGCCGGGGTCGCGGTGAGCTTGGTGAGTGCAAACGTGCCGTTCCCGTCGAAGGTGTAGGTGGCGATCTTCGCGCCGGTGCCCTTGTCGTTGTCGCCTTCGGCGAGGAGCTGGCCGTGTTCGCCGTCCCAGGTCAGGTCGCGCGGCCCGTCGAATCCGGCGTTGGCCGCGGCTGCGGGCAGCGGAATCTGCGCGACCGGGTAGGCCACGTCATTGCCGCCGACCGTGGCGAGCGCGAACGCGTAGATCGCGTTGGTCTTCTCGAGCGCCGCGAAGAACAGGCCGCCGTAGTCGTTGGCGGTGCCGGCCGGATCATATGCGTGCACGTTGCTCGGGTCAAGGTTGACCTGGAAATGGTTGGCGGTGAGCACGGCGTCCGGGATGAACGCGAGGCCTTCGACGCCGAGGTTGGCGTCGTCCTTGCCGAGCGTGACGCCGAACTGGCCCAGCGGCGCGACAAGGTTCCACTCGTGCGTGGCGGTCAGATCCTGCGCGCCATCACCGTTCGTGTCGCTGGCTGCGGCGTTCACGTCGTACGACAGGATGGACGGACGCGGCACGTTCTTGTTCTCGTTGTCGCGTTCCGCGCCGATGAACACGCCCTTGGACGAGTCGAGCGAACCGTCGGCGCCCGGGATGAGCGTGATGCCTTCGGAGTCGACGCCGCCCTTGCCGTCCTTGAAGTGCAGCTGCTTGCCGCCCTTGGTCTGGCCGTTCACGTCGAACGTCCATCCGTCGGTCGGGTCCTGCTTCCAGGTGCCGGTCGCGGCGTCGAGCACGAACTTGTTGATCGATCCCGGCCCCTTGTCCTCGGTGTTGCCGAGCGTGGGGTTGAGGTCGTTGTCGGCGGCCCAGAGCGTATCGGAGGAGCCGTTGCGACCGGACTCATACACCAGTCCCGACAGGTTGCCGTCGGTGTGGTCGCCGGACTGGCCCTTCGCGCCGAATTCGCCGTCGGCGTCGATCGCGGAGACGGTATCGAGTCCCGGCCATGCGTCGACGGTCATCGTCCCGCCCGGCTCGGGGGTCGGGGTCGGCGACGGGAATTCGTTGGCCGCGCCCGGCGTCGGCTTGTCGCTGACCTTGAACGTGCCGTCGTCGGCACGCGACCACGACTGCGCGTCGGTCATCTTGTCGGCGAGCTTCCACGTGGTCGCGTCGACTTCGGCGGCGGCATCATATTTGTCGCCGACGGACGAGGTCAGGTAGACGGAGTCGGCGTCCGATCCGAGACCGGGTTCGCCGTTGTAGTCGATATAGGCGACGAGATAACCGTTGGGCTGCACCACAGTGTCGTCGTTGATCTCCTTGTCGACGCCGATCGTGTAGTGCTTCTTCTGCTTCTCGTCGTAGATGCCCCAGCCCTTGACGTCGACCGGCGCGGAACCGGTGTTCTTGAGTTCGACCCAGTCGTCACGCTGCGCGATCGGATCGCCGAGCTCCTTCGTGTTGCCCGCGAAGACCTCGTTGATGATGACGGACGGCTTGGCGGACGCGCCGGCGGCCGGAGCCTCGGCCACTGCGGCCGGCGCGACGACCGCCGCCAGACCCGACAGCGTCGCCGCCGCGGTCAGCAGCGCGATCGCACGACGCGACGCCGCGATACGGTGATGGTTCCCCATGCGTAATACCCCTTCTTCTGCGTCGGCGGACACCCCCGCACACTTCATCGCGAGCCGCGGCCGATCGATATGGACAGGTTCCACGCTAGAAAACGCAAGTGAATCCGACACCGTATCCGAACGAACGCCAACCGTACCGCATCTGAACACTGGGCGAACGGCCGTCACGCCGCCTGCCGAGCGCGTCATCCATCATGCGCGGCCGCCTCGGCACAGTCACGCGGCACAGTCACAGGCACACGGACAGTCACGGACGCACGGCAAAACGTGGCAACAGCCGGCCACCGGCGCACCCGTCATGGATACCGTAACCATGCGATACAACCGGATCGGACACGGGGAACGGATATGACTGACGACGCAGGGTTGCACTACACGGCGACGCACGACACGCTGACGATATGGTGGGATCGCCCGGACGACGCGCGGTCCGGGCGCCGCTATCAGGTGACAGTCAGCGACGACGTCGCGCCGCAAACGCATCAGACACAACGGATACAGCAGACGACGGTGACGCACTGCACGATCGGCGATCTGCAGCCATCGCATCCGTATCACGTCACCGTGCATCTCGTCGATGCGGATGACGACCGCGAACTGCGGGAACTGGGCGGCGTGGACGCCTGCACGACCGCCGTCAAGCGCATGCTGGACGTCACCCGGCCACCGTACCGCGCGGTCGGCGACGGCCGTACGCTCAACACGACGGCCATCCAACGCGCGCTGGACGATTGCGACGCCGACACCGCGGTCCTTATTCCGGCCGGCACGTTCCTCACCGGTGCGCTGCGCATGCACTCGCACACCGAACTCGTCGTCGCCGCGGGCGCGACGCTGCAGGGCACGACGGATCCGGCCGACTACGAACCGTATATCCGCAGCCGCTTCGAAGGCATCGAAATGGACTGCCTGTCAAGCCTGATCAACATCGGCGAACTGGATCACGACGGCCCGGCCAACTGCACGGACGTGACGATCCGCGGCGCAGGCGCGATCCTGAGCGGCGGCCGCGAACTCATGCGCAGCGTGATCGACCGGGAGAAGCAACGCATCCGCGCCGGACAGTCGACCGCGCCGGCCGCGGTGGGCCGCCCGGACGGCGACGACACGGTGCCGGGCCGCGTGCGACCGCGGCTGATCAACATGAGCAACGCGAGCCGGGTCACGATCGCGGGGCTCACGCTCGGCCAGTCGGCCAGCTGGAACGTGCACATGATCTACAGCGACCACATCGTCACGTACGGCTGCACGTTCCGTTCGAAGGGCGTGTTCAACGGCGACGGCTGGGATCCCGACTCGTGCGAGGACTGCACGATCTTCGGCTGTGTGTTCGAGACGGGCGACGACGCGATCGCGATCAAATCCGGCAAGAATCCGGAGGGCAACCGGATCGGCCGGCCGAGTCGGCGCATCCGCATCTTCGACTGCCGGGCCGAGTTCGGGTTCGGCATCACGCTCGGCTCGGAGATGTCGGGCGGGATCGACGACGTGCGCATCTGGGATTGCGACATGTCACGCACGTCGTTCGGCCTGGAGATCAAGGCGACGCGCAAGCGCGGCGGATACGTGCGCGATGTCGTCGCAACCGACAGCACGTTCTCGCACATCCAACTGCACGGCGTGCCATACAACGACGACGGCGAGGACTCGGGCCAGGTGCCGGTGTTCGAGCGTATGCGGTTCGAGCGCGTGCGCCTGCTGGACCGCTTCCCGGCCACCGGCGACCGACGCGGCAAGGGGCGTGACATCGAGGTGTGCGGGTTCGACGCCGATCATCCGGTGCGTGGCATCGTGTTCCGCGAGCTGACGTTCTCGCCGACGCAGCCCGGCGCGATCGATCCGCATGCCAACGGCGCGGCCAACATCCGTCTGCGGCACGTACGCGACGTCAGCTTCGACGTCGACTGCGCCTGATCTCATGTCTGATCTTGCGCCTGGTGTCGCGCCTGATGTCGCATGGCGACTCGTGATCGCAGACGGCATCGTTCCTCATGCCGACGCGTAGGCAAGGCATACGAAATATGCAAGGAGCCGGCTCCCCCGATCAGGGAACCGGCTCCTTATGCGCACGACATTAGCGCGTCGGTGTTCGGTCTCAGATCTTCGGCTTGCCGCCGAGGTTCGGATGGCCCTTGCCCACGTCGTTGCCGTGCTTGAACACGGGGTTGTGTTCGGGCATGGCGTCGGTGTGGTGCGCGGCCTTGTCGCCGTGACGGTCGGCACCGCCGTCGGCAGCGGCTTCGGCCTCTGCCTTGCGCTTGGCGCGCGCGGCCTTCGCCTTGGCGGCCTTCTCGTCCTCGGCCGCCTTGCGGGCCGCCGGGAACTCGCCGGTCAGCGGGTCGACCTGCGACTCGGGATGCGTCTCGTCGTAACCCTGCTCGTAGCGGGTGCGTCGCCAGTTGCGGATCGACGCGTTGGTGCCGCGATGATGCACGTGGTACTTGCGCGGCGTGCCGCCGTACGGCAGTTCCTTGACTTCCTTCGCGACGGCGATCTGGTTGACGTTCGACGGATCCATGATGGCGATCGGCGCGACCGGCTCGGGTTCGGCCGGCGCGGCCGTGCGCTGCTGCATGCGTTCGGGCAGCCATTCGGCCAGTCGCGAGAGCAGCCAGCAGGCGATGAAGTAGATCACCGCGGCCATGACGAGCGTCTGCAGGATGTTGAAGTACATCGAGCCGAGTCGGCGCGACTCCTGCAGCAGATCGGTGTACATGATGATCGAGCCGAGCGCGGTGTCCTTCAGGACGACGACCAACTGCGTGACGGCGGCCGGCAGCATCGCGTACACGGCCTGCGGCACCTCGATCTGCATGAGCGACTGCGTTTCGGTCAGGCCCAGCGCCAGCGACGCCTCGCGCTGGCCGTTCGGCAGGTTGCCGACGCCGGAGCGCACGAGCTCGGCCACGACCGAGCCGTTGTACAGCACGAGCGCAAGCACGACCGCCCAGTATGACGGGCTGGGCATGCCGGCGAACGCGAACAGTCGCCAGAAGAAGATCATGAGCAGCAGCACGGGTACCGCACGGCAGAACTCGACGATCACCGCGGAGACCGAGCGGATCACGATGTTCGGCAGGAGTCGGCCGACGCCGAACACGAGACCGAACGCGACCGCGCCGACTACGGCGACGATCGTCGCGCGGATCGTGGCCCATAGGCCGGGCAGGTAGAAGTCGGTCCACGCCTCGCGTTCGATCGCGGGCTTCCACAGCTCCCAGCTCAGCTGGTTCTCGCCCTGCGGCGGATTGTGCAGCCGCATAAGGATCAGCACGAGCAGACACGCGAAGATCACGCCGGCGATCCAGTTGGCGATGCGGATGGTGCGCCGACCCTTCGGGCCGGGCGCGTCGAACAGTACGGAATTGGAAGTATCAGCCATCCGAAATCACCTCCTGACGGCGAGCTTGTTGGACAGGTACGTGGTGAGCATGCCGATCGGGATGATCAGGATCACGTAGCCAAACGCGAAGATCAGGAAGATCTGGATGATCACGTCCGGTCGGAATTCGATCATCGAGCTCATGAGCGACGACGTTTCGGTCGACACGGACGCGGCCGCGGCGACGGTCGAGTTCTTGAGCAGCGCGATCAGCGTGTTGCCGAGCGGGGCGACCGAACCGCGGAACGCCTGCGGCAGGATGATCTGCGTGGCCGACTGCATGAAGCCGAGTCCCAGCGCACGCGCCGCCTCGGCCTGGCCGATTGGCACGGTGTTGATGCCCGAACGCAGCGACTCGCACACGAACGCGGCCGTGTACAGGCTTAGGCCGGTCACGGCGAGCCAGAAGAAGTTCGTGGCGAACGTGTCGGAGAAGCTGAGCTTCAACTGCGCGTACGCGCCGAGCACCATGAACACCATGATGATCGTCAGCGGCAGGTTCTTGAACAGCTCGACATACGCACCGCCCACGAAGCGCAGCGACGAGATCGGCGAGATGCGCATCATGACGAGGATCACGCCGAGCACGAGCGAGAACAGGGCGCTCCACAGGGTCAGTTCGATGTTGACGAGGAACGCGCCGAGCACATCATACTGGCTGAACAGTTCGAGGAATCCGTTCATCACTCCTCCTCCCCTTCGTTCGGCGTCGGCGGGTTGTAGCGCACGTCCGGCGTGTAGTCGGTGCCGGCGGTGTTGTCGCTGATGGCGCGCTGCCATGAGCCGTCCTGGATCATCTGCACGATCGCGTTGTTGATCTGCGTGGCGAGCTTGGTGTCGCCCTTCTTGATGCCCACGCCGTAGTACTCCTGCGTGAACGGCTTGCCGACGACGCGCAGCTTGCCGCGCGAGGCCGAGGCGAGGCCGGCGAGGATGATGTCGTCGGTGGTCACCGCGTCCACGATGCCGGAGAACAACGCGGTGGCGCATTCCGCGTAGCCGGGCTGCTCCATGAGCTGCACCTCGGACGCGAACTTCTCCTTGACGGTCGCGGCCGAGGTCGAACCGGTCACGGAGCACAGGCGCTTGCCGTTGAGGTCCTCCGGGCCGTTGATCGAATGGTCGTCCTTGCGCACGAGCAGGTCCTGGCCGGCGACGAAGTACGGGCCGGCGAAGGAGACGGCCTTCTTGCGTTCGTCGGTGATCGAGTACGTGGCGAGGATCATGTCGACGTCGCCGTTCTGCAGCATGGCCTCACGCTGCTTGGAGGGCGCTTCCTTCCAGATGATCTCGTCCTCGGAGTAGCCGAGTTTCTTGGCGATGTACTTGGCCACGTCCACGTCGAAGCCGACGTAGGTGCCGGACTTCTTGAAGCCGAGGCCCGGCTGGTCGAATTTGATGCCGATGCGGATCTTGCCGGCCTCGTCCTCGCCGCATGCCGCGAGCGAGAACGTGCATGCGAGCGCGGCCACGGCGGCGACGACGCGCGTGGCGATCCGTCTGATACTTGGTTTGACTGTCATATGCGATGCCTCACTGTCTCACTGTTGCGGTCACGATCAGTGGGTGAGGATCTTCGACAGGAAGTCCTTGGCGCGGTCGGTCTGTGGATGCTCGAAGAACTCGTCGGGCGTGTTCTGTTCGAGGATCTGGCCGTCGGCCATGAACACGATGCGGTCCGCGGCCTTGCGCGCGAAGCCCATCTCGTGGGTGACGCACAGCATGGTCATGCCCTCGTGCGCGAGCTCGACCATCACGTCGAGCACCTCGTTGACCATTTCGGGGTCGAGCGCGGAGGTCGGCTCGTCGAACAGCATGACCTTCGGCTTCATGGCGAGCGCGCGTGCTATGGCGACGCGCTGCTGCTGGCCGCCCGACAGCTGCGACGGCATCTTGTGGGCCTGCGAGTCGACGCCCACGCGGGCGAGCAGGTCCATGGCAAGGTGTTCGGCCTCGGTCTTGTTCATGTGACGCACCTTGATCGGCGCGAGGGTGACGTTGTCGAGGATCGTCTTGTTGGCGAACAGGTTGAACGACTGAAACACCATACCGACCTCGGCACGCAGGTTGGCGAGTTCCTTGCCTTCCTGCGGCAGGGCCTTGCCGTCGATGCGGATGTCGCCCGAGTCGATGGTCTCGAGGCGGTTGATGGTGCGGCACATGGTGGATTTGCCGGAGCCGGACGGGCCGACGATGACGAGCACCTCGCCCTTATTGACGGTCAGGTTGATGTCCTTGAGGACGTGGAGGTCGCCGAAGTATTTTTCGACGTGGGTCAGCTCGACGAGCGGGTGATCAGGGTATTCGACGCCGGGCACCAGTGGGGTGCGGGCGATGTTCTCTTCTTCTTGGATTTCTGGCATGCGGGCAGTATATCGGCCGCATGTTACCGATTCGACACATGCCGTCCATGTTTCGGACGCCTGATGAGACAGTGAACGTTCACACCTTCGGCTTGCCCAGTCCGGCGACAAACGTCACCCCGGGGATGTCCGCGAAGATCGATCCGTCCACGACGAGCTTGGACGGCCGGATGCCCGATCCGAGGTATAGCTTCGGCACCGCGAGGATGTGCTGGTCCACGAGCACCGGCCAGTCCGCCGGCAGACCGATCGGCGACATGCCGCCCGATTCCATGCCGGTGGCCGCCACCGCGTCCGCGATCGGCGCGAAGCTGACCTTGCTCACCTCGAGCGTGTGCTTGACCACGCCGTTGAGGTCGGCCCGCGTGTCCGCCGTGACAAACGCGGCGGCGAACTGCGGCGGGGCCTTGCGGGTCTTGTGCGTGTGCACGACGACCACGTTGCCCGTCTGCTCGAACGGTATACCGTACTTCGGGCACCACAGGTCGGTATCCGATTCCTCGTCCGTGTTGATCGTGACGCCGAGGATCTTGCGCTCCGGCACGCCGGCCGCGACCAGCGCGTTCAGTGCGTCGAACACCGGCTTCGCCAGCAGATCCCCGTCATGCCAATCCAATATTTCCAACGTCATATGATGTGCCTTCCCCGCAACTTGTTATGCGCCAGCATACCGGCCATGCGCCGGCCGCAACGCCGCCGGCCTATAGACGTTCCTTATGGCCGTTTATCCGCGTCCTCGCCGGGCTCCCGTCGGTGGGTGCCCGCGTGGCGGAAATGTCTCGCTGACGGTACCGTCAGCGAGACATTTCCGCCACGCGGTCGTAACTCAACATCATCCGTCCCGTCATGTTGGGTTACGGCCTTCCGTAGCCCGTCAAACGACCGTAACTCAACATGAACCGCTCCTCACTGTTGAGTTACGGTCGTTTTCGCCCCTGGAAACGACCGTAACTCAACAACATCGGCACGTCGTCGTGGGATGATGGTCATATGAGCCATCCTCAGCCGTCGTCCACACCACGGTTCACACCACAGTTCACGCCGCCGCGTCGTACCCTGACCATCGCGTGCGCGACCGTCGCCTGTTGCGTCGTCACGGAAACGATCCTGCGCTGGCCGACCGCGAACTTCCACGTGTCGTATCTGCTGATCCCGTTGCTGGCGTTGGCGTCGCTGCCGGTGTTGGCGCTCGCGCCGGAGGCGGGGGCATGGCTCGTGACGACGCTGATCTGCGTGGGTTTGGTGTCGCCGTTTCCGATGTCGTATTCGTATCTGCTGGCGATGGCCGTCGCCATGACGATCATCTGGCGGGAACATCGGTGGGCAGCGGCGTTGGCCGGACTACTGGCCGTCACGGCGCTGCTGGTCGACCGCAGGCTGCTGTTCGGACTCGGTGTGACCGATTCGGTGGTGGTCTCGTTCGCGTACTGCATGTTCGCGATCGTGATCGGTCTGGTGTCGCGATGGATGGCCGACAGCCGGCGGACGCGCGAACAGGCGCGGCAGCGGCGGGAGCGCGAGCGCATCGCCGCGGCACTGCACGACCGCACGACGAATGATCTGGCGAACGCGATCATGCTCGTTAACACCGATCTCGACCGTGACGACCTGTCGCAGTCCCAGCGCGACGACCTGCTGACGATCCGGTCGTTCATCCAGCGCGCCATGACCGGCACCTATCAGGCCATCGACACGTTGGACGACAGCGACGACGGCACCGGTTCGTGCACGTCCGCCGACGTACGCCGCCCACAAACGTCACCGTCAAACGGCATCGGCGACCCGCACTGACGGATCACGCCGACGATCATGCCGGTACGGCGGACGGGCGGCCACGTGCCGTGCCGTACGACGGACTACCGGCCGAGGAATGCGCGGATCGCCTCGGCACGAGTGACGGCGCCGAGCTTGCGTTTGGCATGGCGGGTGACGACGAACACCGTGGACGGCTTGATGCCGAGCATGTCGGCGATCTCCTCGGTGGTGCGGTTCGCGGCGTAGAGGCGCAGCACCTCACGTTCCTGATCGGACAGCGCCGCCGAGCGCTGCGCAGACGCGGCCAGCGATTCGTGTGCGACGGCGGCCGTCATGAACCCGTCGAACGTCCGGCCTGCGGCCACCGCGTCGATCGCGGCCGCCAGCTCCTTCGGTGTCACGTCCTTGCCGATCAGTCCTTGCGCGCCCGCATCGATCGCCGCCTGACGGTAGTGCCGGCGCGAATACGAGGTCAGACACAACACCGCCGGCCGTATGGATGCCTCACGGATCCTGCGACAGACGTCCACGCCATCCTGGCACGCACCCGGATCCCCGTTCAGCGACATGTCGAGCAACAGCACGTCCGGCGCCGCCGCGTCGCCCTCATACAGGCACCGGTGCACGGCCGTCTCCCCGTCCTCGCTCGTCCAGATCACCGCCGCGCCAGGCAGGGCGCGCCCGACGATCTGCGCCAGCATGCCCAGCGCGAACCGGTCGTTGTCCACGATCGCAATCGTTGTCATGTCCATTATTATCGCAGTCGCCGCTCATCGTCCGTAACGGACGGCAGTACGGTGAACGGCAGTGCGGCGAACAGCGGCAGGGACAGGAACACCGGGATCGGATACCAGAACAGGGCCTCGGGCGAGGCGTACAGCGACAGGACCGTCCAGCACAACAGGCCACACGCCGCCAGACGGCAGGACGGAGCCGGTCGCGACATGCCGTCATGCGGCGTTTCGCGCGATGTGGGCAAGGCCGCCGACCGTCCCGAGATCCCCGAATGCGCAACCGACCGCCGCCCTCGCGCCGCGATGGTCTGCGCCAGCAGCGTCGCGCCGACCAGCAACGGCAACCAGGTGACGTACAGGGCCATCGCGGTGAACGGGTTGCTGTCACGGATCCACCGGCGGATGCGGTCCAACAGGTCCCGCTGCCATCGCGGCTTGCGCGACGTGCCCATCAGCGGCGTTAGATCACGGGTGATCCGCGCCACGCGCAGTGCCTCGACGGTGTCCTCGTCGGCGAGGCCGGACTCGGTGACACCAGCGACAGCGGCACCGACGCCATCCGCGACTCCCGCGTCCTCGGGCAGGAACGTGGCCCATTGCCGCAGGTATCCGCCACGCAACAGATAATCCGAATCCGTCGGGTATGCGAAGTTCACGCGCGGATCCCACCAGCCGCGGATCGGCCCGGCCCACGCCGTGAGATACTCCCCCGGCTGCGCGAGTCCCAGCTCCGCCCATGCACGCAGCGCCGCGAGCGTCGCCTCGCCGGACGGCCGCGGATCCTCACGCAGCGTATGGAATGTCTCGTCGGTGCGATGCGGGTTGATCTCGAGCGCGGCTTGATCGAGCCGCATGATGCCGTTCAACGCCGCCCGTTGCGCGGCCGAGACCGCCGACGGCCGGTCATGCGCGACCTGCGCGACCGACTGGGTGACCACGCCCCACAGCTCGCGCGACGGCGAACGGTTGGCGTGCGTCGCCGCGGCTGCGAGCGGCGCGAACACCCCCTGTGCGAGGACGATCGCCAGGCACAGGCAGACGAGTGCCCGGCGGCGGCTCCGCCCGCGCATGCAGACAGCCAGCAATCCCACGCCGGAACACAGGGCGATCATCAACGCGGTGCGTTTCGACGCGACCGTCGCGAACAGCACCGTCACGAACGTCACGGCGACCGGCATGCGCAGCAGCACGCGTCCGCGTGTCAGACAGGCCTCCGCGAACAGCACGGCGAACGGCAGGAAGAACACCGTGTGCAGGGAATCCTTGCCCATCGTGCCGACCGCACCGACCACCACGTAGCTCGTGGCGAGATACAGCAATCCCAGCAGACGCAGCCATCGCGGCGCGCCGATCTTGCGCACGTAGCACAGCATCAGCGCGGCGCCGGCGGCCAGCAGCACGGCCTGCGTCGCCGTGTAGACCGCCTCGCCGATCAGCGGCGAGCCGAACACGTCCCCGATCCTCCAGAACAGGCCGAAGATCAACGTGTCGAACAGCGGATGCTGCGTGTAATACCGGTGCAGGCCGGCGGTCTGCAGGTATTGCGCAAGCGTGTCGTCGCGCATCGCACCGGGCCAGATCAGCATGAGATACGGCGTCCACGCCGCGATCAGCGTCACGGCGTACAACACGAACCGTGCGCGTATCGCTTTGCCGAACGTGGACGGACGGCGTGCGGTCAGCCAGACGAGCGGCGAGGCCGCCGCGGTCGAAGCCACTGCGGTCAAGGCGCGCCGCATACGATCGCCCACGTTTCCGATCATTGCCGATCATCTCCCCCATGCCCTACACCCGCAGGATCGTCGGCATTCAGTCTAGTCGGCATCCGGTCGGCATCGAGATATCACCGCGACCTCATCGCGACGCGCCGGCAGCTATCAATCGCATCAAGAACGCGTTATCCATGACCGCTATGACGCCGGTCTTGTGTCGCCGGCGGATCCATGGTTGGATTGTCGTCCAACGGTGAAGGGGAACGCCGTTGACGCCGATGCCGCGACGCACAGTGAAAGGGGGATGCGCGGATGGTGTATACCACGTTGGATTTTGCCGAACAGTACCTGTTACATACCGAGATCGTCATGGCGAACGATACGACGGACGCGCACGCCCAGCACCGCGGCACGGACGGTTCCATCGCCGACGGCGTGATCGTCGGCCAGTCCGGTGACTGACCGGTGACGATTCACAGCTCACGTTTCACCAGGTTCATATATGACGAGAGGACAGCTCCCTTATGGGAACTGTCCTCTCGTCAATCAACGATTATCTACCTGCGCACGCTCCGCAGATCAGTTTTCGCAGAAAACTGAGTGATGCGTGCGTCCTCTAGGCGCACCGAGGGAAGGCGTACGAAGGTACGTCAACCGAGGAGCCGTGCTACACACGGCCTTCGCGGCACAGCCGCTCACCTCGCCTACAGGCAGTCCACCGGACTGCCTGCTTAACGGCTCAGCGACGAGGACGCTCCATCACTCAGTTTTCGTCTTCCGGATCGTAGTCGACACCGGTCTCAGCACGCTGCTCGTCGGTGATCGGAGCCGGGGCGCCGGTCAGCGGATCGCGGCCGCCGCCGGCCTTCGGGAAAGCGATGACGTCGCGGATGGTGTCGGCGCCGGCGAGGATCGACACGGTGCGGTCCCAGCCGAGGGCGATGCCCGCGTGCGGCGGGGCGCCGTACTTGAACGCGTCGAGCAGGAAGCCGAACTTCTCCTTGGCCTCCTCCGGCGCGATGCCGAGGACGTTGAGGACGCGGTCCTGGATGTCGTCGCGGTGGATACGCACGGAGCCGCCGCCCATCTCTTCGCCGTTGCAGACGATGTCGTAGGAGTCGGACATGGCGTGTTCCGGATCCTGGTCGAACTTGTCGATCCAGTCCTTGGACGGCATGGTGAACGGGTGGTGCATGGAGGTCCACTTGGAGTGGCCGACCGCCACGTCGTCGTCGTCCGGATCGTCGGTCGGCTTGAACAGCGGGAAGTCGACGACCCACGTGAACGCGAACTTCTTCGGGTCGAGCAGACCTTCGCGGCGGGCGAGTTCGACGCGGGCGGCGCCGAGCAGGAGCTGCGAGGATTCACGGGTGCCGGCGGCGAAGAACACGGCGTCGCCCGGCTCGGCGTTGACGGCCTGCATCAGACCGGCGCGCTCCTCGTCGGACAGGTTCTTGGCGACGGGGCCCTTGAGCTCGCCGTCGTCGGTGAACTGCACGTACGCGAGGCCCTTGGCGCCGCGCTGGCGGGCCCACTCCTGCCATGCGTCGAACTGGCGACGCGGCGTGGAGGCGCCGCCCTTGTAGACGACGGCACCCACGTACGGGGCCTGGAACACGCGGAACGGGGTGTTCTTGAAGTAGTCGGTGAGTTCGACGAGCGGATTGCCGAAGCGCAGGTCCGGCTTGTCGGAGCCGTACTTGTCCATGGCCTCCTGCCAGGAGATGCGCGGCAGCGGCAGCTGCACGTCGTAGCCGGCGACCTTCCAGATGGCGGCGATGACCTTTTCGGCCATGGCCATGACGTCCTCCTGGTCCACGAAGCTCATCTCCATGTCGAGCTGGGTGAACTCGGGCTGGCGGTCGGCGCGGAAGTCCTCGTCGCGGTAGCAGCGGGCGAGCTGGTAGTAGCGTTCGACGCCGGAGACCATGAGCAGCTGCTTGAGGAGCTGCGGGGACTGCGGCAGCGCGTACCAGGAGCCCGGCACGAGGCGGGCCGGCACGAGGAAGTCGCGGGCGCCTTCCGGCGTGGACTTGATGAACGTCGGGGTCTCGACCTCGGTGAAGTCCATGTCCTCGAGCGCGTGACGGGCGGCCTTGGCCATGTCGGAGCGCAGCTTGAGGTTGTGCTGCATGGACGGGCGGCGCAGGTCGAGGTAACGGTACTTGAGGCGCACGTCCTCGCCCGGCAGCTTGGTCTCGGACTCGTTTTCGAGCGCGGTGGACACCTGGAACGGCAGCGCGTCGGACTTGGCGAGCACGGTGATGGTCTCGGCCACGACTTCGATCTTGCCGGTGGCCAGATGCTCGTTCTCGTTGCCTTCCGGACGCAGACGGACTTCGCCGACGACCTGCACGACGAATTCGGAGCGCAGCGGGCGCGCCATGTCCTCGTCGTAGATGACGACCTGCACGAGGCCGGTGTTGTCGCGAAGGTCGATGAAGGCCACGCCGCCGTGGTCGCGACGACGGTCGACCCAACCCGCGAGCGTCACCTTCTGTCCGACGAGCGCTTCGGTCACGTCGGTCGCATGATGTGTTCTGTAAGCCGTCTGGCTCATGCTTCCTCTACTCCTTTGATGTCGACTTGCTGCTGGGCGTACACAGTATCCGGCTCCCACGACTGCGGGTCGGCCGGCTGCTGGTCGCCGGTGACGATGTTCTTGACTTCGTCGTGGGCGCGCTCGTCGGCCACGTCGGCCGGGAACCACACGTACGGGATGCCGAGCTTGTCGGCGTATTTGATCTGCTTGCCGAGCTTGGCCGCGGTCGGCGCGACGTCGGCGGCGATGCCGCGGGCGCGCAGCGCGTTCGCGATGACGTTGGACTGGGAGCGGTCCGCCTCGTTCCACACGGCGACGAGCACGGCGGCCGGGGACACGCGGTTGGCGTGCGCGCCGGCGGTGTGCAGCATGTACGACACGAGTCGCGACAGGCCGATGGACAGGCCGACGCCCGGGTACTTGCGGTTGCCCTGCGAGGCGAGGTTGTCGTAGCGGCCGCCGGAGCAGATCGAGCCGAGCGACGCGGCGCCCTCGAGGAACGTCTCGTAGACGGAACCGGTGTAGTAGTCGAGTCCGCGGGCAATCTTGAGGTCGGCGATCACCGAACCCGGACGGATGCGCGCGGCCTCGTCGACGATCATCGCGAGCGTGTCGAGTCCCTGACGGGCGAGCACGTACGCCTCGGAATCGGTTGCGATGCCGTGCTTCGCGCACAACGCGTCGAACTTGGCGGCCAGTTCGTCGCCGTTCGCGGCGGTCAGATCGGCGAGTTCGAGGCACGCACGGGCCTGCGACTCGCTCGCGCCGCATCCGTCGACCAGAAGCTTGACGACCTCGTCGGCGCCGATCTTGTCGAGCTTGTCGATCTCGCGCAGCACGCCCTCGATGTCGGTGAGTCCCAGGCCGCGGTAGAAGCCTTCGGACAGCTTGCGGTTGTTCGCGTGCACGGTCGCTTTCGGGAGGCCATACGCGCGCAGCTGCTCGAGCGCGGACACCATAACCAGCGGCAGCTCGACCTCGTAGTGGTCGGGCAGTTCGCCCTGGCCGATCACGTCGATGTCGGCCTGCACGAACTCGCGGAAACGGCCTTCCTGCGGACGCTCGCCACGCCACACCTTCTGGATCTGCCAGCGCTTGAACGGGAACGCGAGATCGCCGGAATGCTCGACGACGTACCGGCTCAGCGGCACGGTGAGATCGAAGTGCAGGCCGAGACGGTCCTCGATCGGAGTGTCGTTCTCCTGACCGACCTCCTGCAGGCGGCTCAGCAGGTAGATCTCCTTGCTGGTCTCGCCTTTCTTGAGCAGGCTGGAGCCCTGCTCGACCGCGCGAGTCTCAATGCCGATGAACCCATTGAGCTCGAAAACCCTACGGAGCGTATCGATGACACGCTGCTCCACGACACGTTCAGAGGGGAGCCACTCTGGAAATCCTGAAATAGATGCGCCTTTAGCCACGGTTCCCTATAATAAGGGAGGTTGCGGAAAACACGTCGCACGGTTTTGGCCGTCGCAGGCGCGCGCAACCTCTCTACCACCTTGTAGCTTAAGGAGCTGGCCATGGCCGACGAGAACGTCACCGAACCGAACAACACCACCGCAACCACCGAGCAGGCGCCGACGCCCGCCCCCGAGGAGAAAGCCAGCGCCACACCCGCACAACCGTCACCGGCGAGCATGCCGAAGCCGCACGCGCCCTCCCCCGCCGCGTTCGCCAAGAAGCCGGCGCACACCGCCGCTCCGGCTCCCGCGACCGGCGCCTATTCGGATGCCGAGGTCAAGGCCGCCGAGGAGTTCGGCCGCGTCGATGACAACGGCACCGTGTACGTCAAGGACGGCGAGTCCGAGCGTGAGGTCGGCCAGTTCCCGGACGTGTCCAAGGAGGAGGCGCTGGCGCTG
The DNA here is from genome assembly GCF_009299505.1 of Bifidobacterium ramosum. Classification (GTDB taxonomy): domain Bacteria; phylum Actinomycetota; class Actinomycetes; order Actinomycetales; family Bifidobacteriaceae; genus Bifidobacterium; species Bifidobacterium ramosum. Next base: position 177,535 of record NZ_WBSM01000007.1, read on the forward strand.
TACGCACGCCGCTTCCTGGATCTCAAGGCGAAGCTGAACCTGTTCGCCGGCCGTCTCAAGTCGAACGGCATCAAGCCGCGCGAGATCGACGAGTCGATCAAGACGCTGGCCGAGGAGACCGCGCAGCCGGCCGTCGTCGGCGACGTCGCCGCGCTCAAGGCGCAGTTCGAGGCGCTGAAGGCCGAAGGCGAAGCGAAGAAGGCGAAGATCTCCGAGGCTCGCAAGGCCGCCGTGGCGAAGGCCGTCGAGGAGCGCACCGCGATCGTGGTGAAGGCCGAGGAGCTGGCCGCGTCGCTCGGCGAGAACACCAACTGGCGTTCCACCGCCGACAAGTTCCGCGCGCTGTTCGACCAGTGGCAGCAGCACCAGCGCACCACCGTCCGCATCGACAAGGCCGACGCGGACGCGCTGTGGAAGCGCTTCTCCGCCGCGCGCACCACGTTCAACCAGGCCCGCCGCAAGTGGGCGCAGGCGCGCGACAACGAGCGCAACGCCGCCAAGGAGGCCAAGGAGGCCATCATTGCCGAGGCGAACGAGCTCAAGGACTCGACCGCATGGGGCGAGACCTCGCACAAGTTCAACGAGCTGATGGACCGTTGGAAGCAGGCCGGCCGCGCGGGCCGCAACGAGGACGACGCCCTGTGGGCGAAGTTCCGCGAGGCCGCCGACACGTTCTTCAACGCGCGTCAGGCCGACCGTGACCAGATCTCCTCGTCCGAGAAGGAGAACCTCGCCAAGAAGGAGGAGCTATTGGCCAAGGCCGAGGCGCTGGTGCCGGTCGCCGACGAGGCCGCCGCAAAGAAGGCGCGTCAGGCGCTGGCCGCCATTCAGGAGGAATGGGATCAGATCGGCTACGTGCCGCGCGACGACATGCGCCGCATCGAGGGCCGTCTCGACGCCGTCGACAAGCAGATCAAGGCCGTCGAGGACGCCGCGTGGAAGAAGACCGATCCGGAGGCCGACGCCCGCAAGTCCAGCTTCGAGGAACAGCTCAACGCGCAGCTCGCCGAGCTGGACGAGAAGATCGCCGCCGAGTCCGACCCGAAGAAGAAGGCCAAGCTCGAGGCCGAGAAGGCCACCAAGGAGCAGTGGCTCAACGCCATCAAGTAGGTAAGTGGCGGGAAAAGGGCAGGAGGATGGAAGTCTGCGTCACGCGACTCCCATCTTCCTGCTCTTTTTCTTTTCTCTCTTTCTTCTTCCTTCTTTCCTATCCCCATTCTTTAACGGACATACAGCCGATTGCGTGGGACGAATCGGCTGTATGTCCGTTCTTTATGGAGTGACCGTTTCCATCGATATTGCCTTCGATAAGGCCGATCTTCCTCCCCCTATTTTTCTTCTTCTCCCTTCCTCCGCCCCTCCTACGTGTCCGTTCCTCCCTTCTTCCCATCTCTTCCCCTCAACGGACATACAGCCGATTTCAGTACCCAAAACGACTGTATGTCCGTTAGGGATTCATGATCGCGGATTCCCGACAAGCCGTCCCGAGCCACCATCTCCCTTCTCCTCCTTCCCCAACGGACATGCAGTCGATTCAGGTGGGTAAATCGGCTGTATGTCCGTTAGAGAGTCGCAAGTACTACAACTATTCATCACGCTCTTTTCAGCCGCCGCTTCATCCTCAACGGACATACGGCCGATTACGCAGCCACAATCGGCTGCATGTCCGTCATATGAGGGTGGAACCCCAGGGAAGCACACGCTTCGGCCACCACCCCACATCGCCAGCGCAAGAAATTCGGGAAAACAGCCCTATCGTCCCGAATAACCCGCACTGAGCAAGTCCAAGCGCAACTTTTTCAGGAAAACAACCCATCTCTCCCGAATTTCCCGCACTGACCCATCCTCAGCGCATGTAATGTCTCGGGGCCTAAATGACGCATGTGTCGGGGCATGGTTGACGGTATGTCCTGGGGCATGGTTGACACATGCGTCATGTCGGTGTCATTCAACTGTCGGTTTGTTTCTTGGCCGGAGCTGG
>NZ_WBSM01000008.1 GCF_009299505.1 Bifidobacterium ramosum
ATACCTGTCACGACGTGCTTTACACATCTCATTACGGGTTGCGTATTCAACCCCGTCGAACACCCACTTGCCCACCTGAATCTCCTTCCCAGATCATCAGGTGTTGCAACGATCACTAGAACCCGCCAGGCGGCTCCCCTCTGTGAGGGGAGCTGTCGGCGAAGCCGACTGAGGGGAGCCACCAGACCAGCCCATTCGCTATGCTGACCCAATGCCTGCATATGACAAGCGCAATGTCGCACTCGCCAAACAGCTGCGTCGATCCATGACACCATGGGAGCGCAAACTCTGGTACGAATATCTGAGATCGCGCCCGGAACATTTCCGCAGGCAAAAGCCCATACATCGCTATATCGCCGATTTCAGTTGCGAACAGGCGAAACTCGTCATCGAACTGGACGGTGGCGGACATTATACGGACGTGCAACGTGCCAAGGATGCCGCACGCACGGCGGATCTTGAACGCGCAGGATTCACGGTATTGCGATTTTCCAACTATGACGTCGATACGAATTTCGAGGGAGTGTGTGAGGTCATTGAACGCGTGTTGGCATCTGGGTCCTAATACGCCGCTCCCCTCAGTCCGCTACGCGGACAGCTCCCCTCGGAGAGGGGAGCCACGCCTCACCACTCTGGCTCCCCTCTGTGAGGGAACCACCAGCATCAACAGTATCGGCCGCGCGAATGCACGGCCGATACCTTAGAATCCTAGCTTCTCCAACTGCTTAGGATCGGACTGCCAGCCTTTGGCGACCTTGACGTGCAGGTCGAGCTTGGCCTTGCCGCCGACGATGCGGTTGACGGGCGTGCGCAGCTTCTTCTTGACACGCACGAGATGTTCCGCGCCCTTGCCGATGATGATCGGCTTCTGCGAGTCGCGTTCCACGTACACGGACACGAGCACGTGGATCTTGCCGTCGTAGGCTGCACCCGATTCGTTGTCCTGCGGGTATTCGATCGAGTCGACGACCACGGCCAGCGAATGCGGCAGCTCGTCGTCGAGCTCCTCGAGGAACGCACCGCGCACGAGTTCGGCGATCGTCTCCTCGGGCCGTTCCTCGCTGATCTGGTCGTCCGGGTACATCTGCGGGCCTTCGGGCGTGTGATCGATGAGCACGTTCTTCACTTCGTTGAGGTTGTCGTGCTCGAGCGCGCTGACCGGCACGATATCCGCGAAGTCGGCGAATTCATTGATCTCGATGAGCTTGGCAATGAGCTGCTCACGATTCAGCTCGTCGATCTTGGTGACGATCGCGATGAGCGGCACCTTCCATTTGAACGTGCCGTCGTCGCGCTTGGTCGCGAAATCGGCGCGCAGGCGGCTCAGAATACGGCGGTCGCCGGGGCCGATCTCCTGATCGGCGGGCAGCAGGAACGCGATCACGTCCACGTCGGACAGGGACTCCTCGACGATGTCGTTGAGCCGCTGGCCGAGCAGCGTGCGCGGCCGGTGGATGCCCGGCGTGTCGACCAGCACGAGCTGCGCGTTGTCGGTGGTGAGGATGCCGCGGATGGCCTTGCGCGTGGTTTCCGGACGGGACGACGCGATGGCGATCTGCTTGCCGATCAAGGCGTTGATCAGCGTGGACTTGCCGACGTTCGGACGGCCGACCACGGCCACGAAGCCGGAACGGTACGGCTGTTCGCCCTGCACCGGGCCGTCGTTCGCCGCCGCGTTCGGCGTCTCGTCCACGTCGTCGACGTGCTGTTCGGTATCGCTCATGTCACTCCTTGTCGTCATCGCGACCGCCGCGATGCTGTTCGTTCGTCTCGTCGCCGCGTTCGGCGTCGTCTTCATCGGATGATTCGTCATCATTCCCGACGCCCTCGACGTGCGCCGGCTCCACGACGATCGTGGACACCTTCTTGCGTCGGCCGGCGGAGTCCACGGCGGTCAGGCGTAGGCCACGCGTCACGGCCGACGCGCCGACGATCGGCACCCGGCCGATCAGCTTGGTCAGCAGACCGTACACCGTGTCCACATCGTCCTCGTCGATGTCGATCTCGAAGATCTCCTCGAGGTCGGCGATCGGCGTGCGCGCAGGCATGCTCCACTTGTGTTCGCCGATCTTTTCGGGTTCGGCGTGCTGCGTGCGGTCATGTTCGTCCTCAAGCTCGCCCACGATCTGTTCGATCGCGTCCTCGATGGTCACGAGACCCGCGATGCCGCCGTATTCGTCCACGACGATGGCCACATGCTGGCGGGTGCGCTGCATCTCGTGGAACAGGTCGTCCACGGGCTTGGATTCGGGCACGAGCATCGGCTGGCGGATGATCGACGCGACCTCGCGACCGGTCGCCGCGGGATTGAACGCCGTGGCCCGCACCGCATCCTTGAGATAGGCGACGCCGATCAGATCGTCCACGTCGTCGCCGATCACCGGCACGCGGGAGAACCCGGAGCGCGAGCACAACTTGAGCATGCTTTCAAGGGTCTCGGTCTTCTCGATGCAGATCATGTCGGTGCGCGGCACCATGATCTCGCGCGTGAGCGTCTCCGACAGGGTGAGCACGTTGCGCAGCATCTCGGAGACTTCCGGGTCGAAATCGTTCGCTTCGACGAGCCGGTCGATGGTGGCGCGGCCCTGTTCGAGCTGGATCTTCTCGAGTTCCTCGTCGTCGGACAGGTCGGAGTCGCGGTCGCGCTTCTTCGGGTCACGCTGGCCGCCGATGCGGGCGAACGGGGTCAGCCATGCGGCGATCGACACGAGCGTGGCACGGCCGAGCATGATGTCGACCGGCTTGAGCGCCCCGGCGGACCGCGGGCGCACGAGAATCGACACGACGCCGACGATGATCGCGAACACGAATCCGGCGAGCAGTTCCGCCCACATCGGCGCCTCGAACAATGCGGCGATGCAGGCGACGAGCACGCCGTCGAGCACGTTGCAGGCGATGCGGAAGAACGCGCAGGAGCCGGCGGTGGCGTACCGGTCGGCGATGAGATGCTGCACCTTGTGGATGCGGTCGATCTTCTTCATGCGCAGGAACTGCGAGGTTTCGGAATCCGTCTGCACTTCGAGGATCAGGTTGTTGAGGCTGGCCCGCGTGACACGGGAGACCGCACCTTCGGCGGCGGCCAGGGTGAGCGACAACCAGACCAGCAGGGCCGCGACGATGATCAGGGTGATGGTCAGCACGATGGCCGACGTGTCAGCAGGCATGGGGTTTCCGATTCCTTAGATTGTGGTTGCGATGGTGGGGTTGCGTGTTGGATGTGTGGATTGGATGCGCGATGGGCGGATGACTGTTCGGATTCGACCCGTCGCCCGCCCGCCGACCGGCCCCGGGCTCAGTGCCCGAGCTGCCGGTTGGTGCCGTGCACCGCTTCGTATTCGGCGAGCGCGTCCGCCGATCCGGGCGGCAGGACGACGGGGTCGCCGATGCTTTGGCGTACGGCGATGAAGGTGAGCAGCAGCTGACGCTGCAGGCCGAACATCTGGCGTTCCTGATCGGGGCCGACGTGGTCGTAGCCGAGCAGGTGGAGGATGCCGTGGATGGTGAGCAGCATCATCTCCTCGAGCGTGCTGTGCCCGGCCGCGGCGGCCTGCTGAGCGGCCACCCACGGGCAGATCACGAGGTCGCCGAGCACGCCTTCCATCACGGTTTTGCCGTCGCCGGGGCGCAGCTCGTCCATGGGGAAGCTCATCACGTCGGTCGGCCCTTCGAGGTTCATCCAGCGTTCGTGCAGTTCGGCGATCGGTTCGGGGTCGACGAACAGGATGGTCAGGTCGGACTGGGTGCTTACGCGCATCTGGTCCATCACCCAGATGCCGAGGTCGGAGAACACCTTGGGATCGATGGTCCATACGGTTTCGTTGGCGACGTCGACGCTCATCGGATGCGTTCCTTTCCTGTCGTTGCGGTCGCGGCGGCCATGGCAGGCGTCGCAGCGCCCTCCCCTGCCGGCGGTCCGGCGTAGGCGGCGCGCTGCTTCATCTCCCCGTGCTCGCGACGGGCCTTGGTGCTGTGGTCGCCGGCGATGGCCGAATGCCGGTCGTAGGCGGCGACGATCTCGCCGACGAGTCGGTGGCGCACCACGTCGGCCGCCTCGAGGTGCGCGAACGCGATGTCGTCGATGCCGCCGAGGATGTGCTCGATGGTGGCGAGCCCCGACCGGGGCACGGTCAGATCGACCTGCGTGATGTCGCCGGTGATGACCATCGTCGTGTTGAAGCCGAGTCGGGTGAGGAACATCTTCATCTGCTGCTCAGTCGTGTTCTGCGCCTCGTCGAGGATCACAAACGCGTCGTTGAGTGTGCGGCCGCGCATGTAGGCGAGCGGCGCGACCTCGATCGTGCCGTCGTCCATGTACCGGCGCAGCTGGTCGGAGCCGAGCATGTCGGACAGGGCGTCGTACAACGGGCGCAGGTACGGATCGACCTTCTCGTTGAGCGTGCCCGGCAGGAAGCCGAGGTTCTCGCCCGCTTCGACGGCCGGACGGGTCAGGATGATGCGCCGGATGCGCCGGATGCGCCGTTCCTGAAACGCCTGCACGGCCTTGGCGACGGCGAGGTACGTCTTGCCGGTGCCGGCAGGGCCGATGGCGAACGTAATCGTATGCGATTCGATGGCGTTCACGTAGGCGATCTGGCCGGCGGTCTTCGCACGCACGGGCTGGCCGAGCGCGAACGTGATGACGCCCGGCACGCGCGGCTTGCGCTGGTCGTGCGCATCGCGGCCGTCGGCACGATGGTCGTGGTCGGCCCGTCGCGCCGCCTGCGTGGCCTGCGCCTCACGTTGCGCCGCGTACGGAGCGCCATTCGTCCGCGATCTGTCCACGGCGCGTTCGGCGAAGCGTTCCTGCCGCACGCGGTTCGGCAGCACCTGCTGGTCGAGCAGCCGGCGCACGGTGTCAGCGTCCATGGGCGCGCCGTAGGCGGCCTGGATGATCGTGTGGATCACGTCTTCGGCCTGTGCCGCCTGCGGTTCCGACTGGCGGGATCGCGAGGTGATCGCGACGCGGTTGCCGCGCACGACGATGTCCAGATCGGGGAAGGCCCGTTCGATCTCGCGCAGCACCTCGTCCACGGGTCCGAGGACGGCGACCGGGTCAAGTTCGGTGGGGATGGTGATGGTTCGTGTCGTTGTCGCCACTGGGCTCCTCTACTCGTCCAGGGTCTCGCCGGTCAGCACGTGCGCATGCACGTGAAAGACCGTCTGTCCGGCGTCGAGGCCGGTGTTGAAGATCAGCCGGTATGCGCCGTGGAACTCCTGATCGGCGATGGACTGCGCGACCTCGACGATGTGCGCCAGTTCGGCCGGATCGTCCTTGGCGAGTTCGGCGACGTTCGCGTAGTGCTTGCGCGGCACGATGAGCACGTGCACCTTCGCCTTGGGGTTGATGTCCTTGAACGCGTAGGTGGTGTCGTCCTCGTACACCTTGGTGCTGGGGATATCCCCGGCGATGATCTTGCAGAACAGGCAGTCCGTCGACTCGCTCATCTTCGCTCCTTCGAGTGGCATGCGCGCCGCTGGCGCGGCGCTTCGGTTCTGGGCACCATGCTATTGCGCAGGCACGTCAATTTCGCCCGCGGCCCGATCGGCGGCCGGCGCACGACCGGCCGGCCCGGGCTAGAATCGTCCGAGGGCGCGCGACAGCAGCGACAGCGCCACGGGGCCGGCCGCCGACGCGCGCAGGATGTTCGTGCCGAGCACGCATACGCGGGCGCCGGCCGCGGTGAACTGTTCGATCTCGGCGTCCGCGATGCCGCCTTCCGGGCCGACCACGACGTTGACAGTGCGCGGCCTGCCGTCGTCCAGGCACCGGTCGGACAGCTCCCGTACGGCCTGTTCGATGCCGTCCCACGTATCGGTCGCGTCCTGATGCAGAACGACCACCAGATCGCCGTGCACGCAGGCGCGCCGGCAGATGGCCACCACCTGCTTGGAGGACACGCAGTCGGCCAGCTCGGGCTTCCATGCGCGCCGGGATTGTTCGGTGGCGGCGGCCAGCACCTGATCCCATTTGCGGTCGGTGCGGCCCGCCTTCCATTTGGCGATGGACCGGTCGGCCTGCCAGGGGATCACCTGGTCCACGCCGATCTGCGTGGCCACGTCGATCGCCTGTTCATCGTGGCCGTTCTTCGCGAGCGCCTGGATGAGCGCGAGCCGGGTGACCGGCTGCGGTTCGCGGCCTACCTCGCGCACTTCGGCGAGCCCGCTGCCGGCGTCGGTCAGCACGGCGGCGATGCGCAGGCCGGCGCCGTCCGACAGGTCGAATTCGTCGCCGTCCGTCAACCGCATCGCCTGTACGGCGTGCCGGCGTACGGATGCGGGCAGGGTGATCTTCCACCCGGTGTTGAGTTCGTCGCTGTTGACCGGCACGTCGTCCTGGGCCGGATCGAAAAGAAACAGTGGATTCGTCATGCGCACTACGCTACACAAAACGGCGGAGTTCCAACGCGACACGCCGATACTACGTCACGATTTGACGATGACATGGGGCGTCGGTATAGTTTCACATCGTTGTCTGAACAACGCAACCTGTCCGGGTGGCGGAATGGTAGACGCGCTAGCTTGAGGTGCTAGTGCCTATTTTATACAGGCGTGTGGGTTCAAGTCCCATCTCGGACACTGGAACAACCCCGTGGAAACACGGGGTTTTCTTGTATCTGCCGGCCGATCACGCATGGTCGATCGGTCCACTCCCCCGAGCGAAAGGTCCGCGCATGCGGTTCATCACCATCGAGTCCATCGACGACGAGCGCGTCGCGGCCTATACCAATCTCACCGAAATCCAGTTGCGCAACCGTCTCGAGCCGGCCAAGGGCCTGTTCATCGCCGAATCCCCCAAGGTCATCGACCGGGCGCTGGCCGCCGGCCGCGAACCGATCTCGCTGCTGGTCGAGGAGCCTTGGATCGACGGCATGGCCGATACGTTCGCGTTCGTGGACGAGCATTGGGGCACGGACGTTCCCGTGTACGTCGCCTCTCCCGAACAGTTGAAGCAGCTCACCGGCTATCGCCTGCACCGCGGCGCGCTGGCCGCGATGCGACGCTGGCCGTTGCCGTCCGTGGCCGACGTGTGCGCCGGCGCCCGCCGCGTGGCCGTCATGGAGAACATCGTCGACCATACAAACGTCGGCGCGCTCATGCGTTCGGCCGCCGCGCTTGACGTGGACGCCGTGCTGGTGACCCCGTCCTGCGGCGATCCGTTGTACCGCCGCGCCGCCCGCGTGTCGATGGGCACCGTGTTCCAGATCCCGTGGACGCGCATCGGCATGGAGTCGAGGCATGCGTGGCCGTTCGAAGGATTGAGGGAGCTGCACGATCTCGGCTTCACCACCGTGGCGATGGCGCTGACCGATGATTCGATCAGTCTCGACGAACTGGTGCGCCGGTTGAACAACGACGCGACCGAATCGGATCATATCGACAGGCTGGCGCTGATCTTCGGCACCGAGGGCGACGGGCTGAGCCGGCACACCATCGCGAACGCCGATCTGACGGTGAAGATCCCGATGAGCCACGGCGTGGATTCGCTCAACGTGGCCGCATCGAGCGCGGTCGCCTTCTATTCGACCAGAGTTCGCTGAAAAGTCACGAAAATAACGGCGACATGCCCGTGGTGTTGCCTTGCGTGTCGCCGAATTTGTGCGAGTATTGACAGTGTCGCCCCTGCGATGAAGCGTGGGTGCAAAGCAGTTCGGTGTCGCGAGACGCTGTGGATGACCAAAAGAGAGGAGCATCGGATGGCGAAAAACAAGCAGAAGATTCTGTCCATCGTCCTGGCGGGCGGTGAAGGGACGCGCCTGATGCCGTTGACCCGTGATCGTGCGAAGCCCGCAGTCCCCTTCGGAGGCGTGTTCCGTCTGATCGATTTTCCGCTGAGTAATCTGGTGAATTCGGATTACCGCCACATCATCGTGCTCACGCAGTACAAGTCGCATTCGCTCGACCGTCACATCTCGCAGATGTGGCGCTTCTCCTCCCTGCTGGGCAACTACGTGTCCCCGGTGCCGGCGCAGCAGCGTCTCGGCAAGCACTGGTATCTTGGCTCGGCCGACGCGATCTACCAGACCATCAACATCATCGAGGACGTGCAGCCCGACATCGTCGTGATCGTCGGCGCCGATCATGTCTACCGCATGGACTTCGGCCAGATGGTGCAACAGCACATCGAATCCGGCGCCGAGTTCACGGTCGCCGGCATCCGCCAGCCGATCGCCCAGTCGAACCAGTTCGGCGTGATCAGCGTGGACCCGGACCACCCGAACCAGATCCGCGAGTTCCAGGAGAAGCCGGCCACGACCGAGGGTCTGCCGGACGACCCGAACTCGTTCCTCGCCTCGATGGGCAACTACGTGGCCAACACCGATGCGCTGTTCGACGCGCTCGCCAAGGACGAGAAGGCCGAGGACACCAAGCACGACATGGGCGGCGACATCGCCCCGTACTTCGCAGCGCGCGGCGAGGCCGGCGTGTACGACTTCAACACGAACGTCATCCCGGGCGCGACGGAGACCGACCACGCCTACTGGCGCGACGTGGGCACCATCAAGCAGTTCTACGATGCGCACATGGATCTGATCGCCTATGTGCCCGAGTTCAACCTGTACAACCAGGCATGGCCGATCTACACGGACTCCGGCACCCTACCGCCGGCCAAGTTCGTGCACGCCGGCCGTGACCGCCTCGGCCACGCGACCGATTCGATCGTCTCCCCCGGCGTGATCGTCTCCGGCGGCGAGGTGCACCATTCGGTGCTCTCTCCGAACGTGCGCATCCACTCGTGGGCGCAGGTCGTCGACTCCGTGCTGTTCGACGGCGTGATCATCAACCGTCGTGCGCGCGTGTACAAGGCGATCCTCGACAAGAACGTCGTACTCACCGAGAACTCGACCGTCGGCATCGACACCGAGCATGATCTGGCGCGCGGCTTCACGGTGACGCCGGAAGGCATCACCGTCGTGCCGAAGGGCACCATCGTCGACGACTGATCGACGTTCGGCTCCTACAGTAAAGGCCCCGGTCATATGACCGGGGCCTTTCGCTATCTCCGGCTCCCCCTCTCCGAGGGGAGCTGTCAGCGCAGCGGACTTGAGGGGAGCGACGAGGACCAGCTGTTCAGTCAGTTCGTGCAGCCAGTCCCCCTCCCCTGCATCGATCAGTACTTCGGCAGGTTGTCGAAGTTGAAGCCGAGCGCGGCGAGCTGTTCGCGGCCCTCCGGCGTGATCTTGTCCATCGTCCAGCGCGGCTGCCACGTCCAGTCGATGCGGAATTCCTCGACCAGACCGGCGAGCGTGCTCGCGCACTCGTCCTCGATGAGGTCGGTGAGCGGGCAGGCGGGCGTGGTGAGCGTCATGGTGATGATCGCGCGGCCGAGCTCGTCGATCTCGATGCCGTACACCAGGCCAAGGTCGATCACGTCGATGCCGAGTTCAGGGTCGATGACCTGATGCAGGGCCTCCTTGACATCGGCGGCGGTGGCGCGGCCGATGTCGTCAACGGCCTTGAGCGGGATGTCGTCCTCGCTGCTGTGCTCGTCGCCGTGGCCGCATTCGCTCTTCGGATGGCGGCCGCATGCGCACATCTCGACGTCGCCGTCGGCCTTCGCCCCGGCGTTCGGATCGGGGCGGCCGTTGGGGAATCCCGCAGCAAGGTTCGGATTGGCCATCACGCGACGCGCGGCCTCCTCGTCACCCAGCACTTCGTTCACGGCGTCGAACACCGAAGGCTCGGGTTCGGGAACCAGATTGTCGCTCATCATTCACTCCAAACATTGATGGAAGGTACGAAAACCTTTGGGATCCAGCTTACCGCACGGACTTGGCCGTGGCACGGTTACTTCGCCGCCAGCGCCTTGGCCACGGAGTCGCGCATGCCCTCCCAGCCGAGCAGGGCGCATTTGATGCGCATCGGATACTTGGAGACACCCTGGAACACGACCGCGTCCTCGAGTTTCTCCTCCTTGGCGTCGTCGTTGAGTCCGGCGCCGCGCGATTCCATGAGCTCATGGAAGTCGCGGAACAGTTCCATCGCCTCGTCCACGGTCTTGCCGGCGCACAGGTCGACCATCACCGACAGGCTGGCCTGCGAGATGGAACAGCCGTGGCCGTCCCATACGAGCCGTTCGATGCGATGCGGTTCGGCGTCGGACACCTCCGCATGCACGGTCGCCTCGTCGCCGCAGGTCGGGTTGAACTGGTGGGATTCGCCCGGCGTGCAGTATTCGTGGGTGGCGCGGATGGTGGTGTCGCCGGCCTTCGCCGCATCCTCCGACGCCAGATCGGGCGCGAAGGACTCACGGCCGTGCGGATCGCGCGCCGCCTCGAGAATGACCTCCTGGTACATCTGTTCCAGTTCGTCGCCGCTCATGCCAAAATCACTCATATATCACACCTTAAAGAACGGACGGACCTTCGCCACGACCTCGATCAGCGCGGCCGCGTCCTCGACGCTGTTGTACACGCCGCTCGACGCGCGGTTGGACGCATACAGGCCGAAGTGGCGGTGCACCGGCTGGGCGCAGTGGTGGCCGACACGGATGGCGATGCCCTGCGCGTCGATGAACTGGCCGACGTCATGCGGGTGCACGCCGGCCACGTCGAACGCGACGGTGCCGATACGGTCCACGTTCTCGCGCGGCCCGAGGATGCGCACGCCGTCGATGTCGCCGAGCTTGAGCAGTTCGGCGGCGATCGTCCTCTCGTGCGCTTCGATGTTCTCCAAACCGATGCTCATCATCCATTCGGCGGCGACGCCGGCGGCCACGACCTGCGCGACCGGCTGCGTGCCGGCCTCGAAGCGTGCCGGCGGCTCCATGTACTGCGCGGGTTGGTCCATCCACGCGAGTTCGACCATCGACCCGCCGAAGTTCGCCGGCGGCAGGGCCTCGAGCAACTCGCGCTTGCCGTACAGGAATCCGACGCCGGTCGGCCCGTACATCTTGTGTGCGCTCCACGCGGCGAAGTCGACGTCCAGCGCGTGGAAGTCGACCTTGAGGTGCGGCACCGACTGGCAGGCGTCAAGGATGAACACGGCGCCGACCTCGTGGGCGCGGCGCACGATGGGCGCGATGTCGGTGATCGCGCCGGTGGTGTTGCCCACGTGCGTGACCGCCACGACCTTGGTGCGTTCGGTGATGACCTCGTCGGCCGTGTCGGAGCGGATGCGTCCGTCCTCGGTCAGGTCGAACCACTTGAGCGTGGCACCGGTACGGTAGGCCAGCTCCTGGAACGGCAGCAGCACCGAATGATGCTCGGCCTTGGACACGACGATCTCGTCGCCGGGCTTGAGGGCGAACCGCCTGGCCGCCGCTCCCCCGCGTCCGAGGCTGGCGTTGCCGAACGCGGTGGCGAGCAGGTTCAGGCCGGCGGTGGCGCCACCGGTGACGACGACCTCCTCCTGTCCCTCTTCGGCGTTCGCGCCGACGAGGCGCGCGACCTTGGCGCGGGCCTCCTCGAACGCCATGGTCGAGCGCGCCGCAAGCTCATGGGCGCCGCGGTGCACGCCGGCGTTGATCGTACGGTAGAAATTCGCCTCCGCGTCGATCACGCACTGCGGTTTCTGCGACGTCGCCGCCGAATCGAGATACACGAGCGGATGCCCGTGGATCTCCTGGTCCAGAATCGGGAATTGCGCCCGAATCGCTGCAAAATCAACCATCATTCCCCTTATTCAGCAAATGGAAAACGCGATATTCCGTATCAACGAGCGTGGGGCCGGGATGTTCCGTTTCCGACCGTATGACTTGGCCGAGCGGCCCGGAGCGTGTCGGGAATGGAACATCCCGGCCCCACGCGGTCACCGGAAACACTTACGCCAGCGCGGATTCGGAGTCGGCGCCTTCGGGCAGGTACGCGTCGTAGCCGTGTTCCTCGAGCTCGTCGGCCAACTCCGGGCCGCCGGTCTTGACGAAGTGGCCGTCGGCGAACACGTGCACGATGTCCGGCTTGATGTACTTGAGGATGCGCGTGTAGTGCGTGACCATGAGGATGCCGAAGTTGTTGGCCTCCTTGGCGCGGTTCACGCCTTCGGACACGATGCGCAGCGCGTCGACGTCGAGGCCCGAGTCGGTCTCGTCAAGGATCGCGAACTTGGGCTTGAGCAGTTCGAGCTGGAGCACTTCGGCGCGCTTCTTCTCACCGCCGGAGAAGCCCTCGTTGACGGAACGCGTGGCGAACTTCGGGTCCATGCGCAGACGCTTCATGGCTTCGGACAGTTCCTTGGTCCAGGTGCGGATGGCCGGCGCCTTGCCGTCGACCTCGGTCTTGGCGGTGCGCAGGAAGTTGGTCATCGACACGCCCGGCACCTCGACCGGGTACTGCATGGCGAGGAACAGGCCCTCCTTGGCGCGCTCGTCCGGGGTCTGCTTGAGGATGTCGACGCCGTCGAGCAGCACTTCACCCGAATCGACCTCGTACTTGGGGTGGCCGGCCAGCGTGTAGGCAAGCGTGGACTTGCCGGAGCCGTTGGGGCCCATGATGGCGTGCGTCTCGCCGGAGTTGACGGTCAGGTTCACGCCCTTGAGGATCTGCTTGCGGCCTTCCTTGGTTTCGACGGAGGCGTACAGGTCCTTGATTTCCAGAGTGGACATTGGATTCTCCTGTTACTGACGGATGTAAAGTCTGTGGTTGGGTTACTTGTCTTCGAGCACCGCCTGCATGGCCGCGTCCTCGCCGCGCGCGAGGCGACGATCGATCACGTCCATGAGGTGCTGGGCGACGGACGGTACGCCGATCTCCTCGACGAGTTCGCCGAAGAAGCCGCGCACGACGAGCTTGCGGGCTTCGGTTTCGGGGATGCCGCGCGACTGCAGGTAGAACAGTTCCTCGTCGTCGAAGCGGCCGACGGAGCTGGCATGGCCCGCGCCGATGATGTTGCCGTTCTCGATCTCGAGGTTCGGCTCGGAGTCGGCAATGGCACCCGGGGTGAGCACGAGGTTGCGGTTGAGCTCGTAGGAGTCAGTGCCGGGCGCGGTGGGCGCAATCAGGGCGTTGCCGACCCACGTGGAGTGCGCATCCTTGCCGTCGAGCGCGCCCTTGTAGACGACGCGCGACTTGCATTCGGGATGGTTGTGCACCACCATCGTGCGGTGCTCGATGTGCTCGCCCGGGTCGACGAAGTAGATGCCGAGCATGTTGAGGTCGCCTTGCGGACCGCCGAAGTCCTGATCCATGCGGATGCGCACGACGTCGCCGCCGAGCGTGACGACGGAGTGACGCAGCGAGGCGTTCTCGCCGACGTGGATACGGTGGTTGCCGACGTGCTTGGATCCCTTGTCCCATTCCTGGATGAACGTGGCGGAGACGTGGGAGTCCTTGCCGGTGGTGATTTCGACGCCTTCGGCCAGACGCGCCGTGCCGTTGTGCTCGACGACGACGTCGCCGTGCGTGCCGTCGGCGGCGGCGATGACCAGATGCAGCGCGTCGAGGTCCTCGCCACCGCCGATCACGCGGATGAGCACGGGCTGGGCGAGTTCGCCGCTCAGGTTGACGACGGTGGCGGTGTGGCCGGAGTTCCATTCGACGACGGAAGCGCGGTCGTTCGGCTTGGACACGGTGCCGGAGACGCCTTCGCCGAGCTTGGTCTGGCTGACGGTCACGTGCTTCGGGTCGACGGGCGTGCCGTCCACGTTGGAGATGACCAGCGTGGTCTCACCGCTGGGCTTGAACACGTCGAAGAATTCCTCGATGCGTTCGAGCGGCGTGTACCGCCAGTCCTCCTGCTTGCGAGTCGGCTGCGGGAAGTCGGCCACGTCGAACGAGCGCGGCTCCTTGTCGGCGCTCGACGGCATGGCCGCCGGGATCGCGTACGGGTCGTTCGGATCCGCGACGGGAATGTTGAGTTCAGTTGTGTTCGATGCCATGGGAATCAGCCCACCGATCCTTCCATCTGCAGTTCGACCAAACGGTTCAGTTCGAGCGCGTACTCCATCGGCAGCTCGCGGCTGATCGGCTCGACGAAGCCGCGCACGATCATGCCCATGGCCTCCTTCTCCTCGAGGCCGCGGCTCATCAGGTAGAACAGCTGGTCTTCGGAGACCTTGGAGACGGTCGCCTCGTGCGCCATCGTCACATCGTCCTCGCGCACGTCCACATGCGGGTACGTGTCGGAACGGCTGAAGTCGTCGACGAGCAGTGCGTCGCACACGGTCGAGTTCGACGAGCCGTACGCGCCGTCGACGATCTTGACGAGGCCGCGGTAGGCGGAGCGTCCGCCGCCGCGCGAAATCGACTTGGCGACGATCGTGGACTTGGTGTGCGGGGCAAGATGAATCATCTTCGCGCCGGTATCCTGATACTGGCCCTTGCCGGCGAAGCCGAGCGACATCGTGGATGCGGTGGCGTACGGTTCGGCGAGGATGCAGGCCGGGTACTTCATCGTGGCCTTGGAGCCGATGTTGCCGTCGACCCATTCCATCGTGCCGCCCTCGCGCACGTAGGCGCGCTGGGTGACGAGGTTGTACACGTTGTTCGACCAGTTCTGCACGGTGGTGTAGCGCACGCGCGCGTGCTTCTCGACGATGATCTCGACGATGGCCGCGTGCAGCGAGTCCTCGGACCAGATCGGCGCGGTGCAGCCTTCGACGTAATGCACGTACGAGCCTTCGTCGGCGATGATGAGCGTGCGTTCGAACTGGCCCATGGCCGGCGTGTTGATGCGGAAGTACGCCTGCAGCGGGATATCGACGTGCACGCCCTTCGGCACGTACACGAACGAGCCGCCGGACCATGCGGCGGTGTTGAGCGCGCCGAACTTGTTGTCCTCGGGGCTGACGACGGTGCCGAAGTACTTGCGCACGAGGTCGGGGTATTCGCGCACGGCGGTGTCGGTGTCGACGAAGATCACGCCCTGCTTCTTGAGGTCCTCCTGAATGGAGTTGTAGATGACCTCGGACTCGTACTGCGCGGCCACGCCGGAGACGAGGCGCTTCTTCTCGGCCTCCGGGATGCCGAGGCGGTCGTAGGTGGAGCGGATGTCGTCCGGCAGCTCCTCCCACGTCTTGGCCTGCTTGTCGATCGGCTTGACGTAGTACTTGAAGTCGTCGGCATTGAAGCCGCTCAGATCGACGCCCCAGTCGGGCATCGGCTTGTCAAGGAACGCCTTGAACCCGCGCAGACGCATGTCGAGCATCCACTGAGGCTCGCCCTTGTCGGCGCTGATGGCGCGCACGACGTTCTCGTCGATGCCGCGCTTCGCGGCCTCGCCGGCGGCGTCGGAATCATGCCAGCCATAGCTGTAGTCGCCGAACTGCTGGATGATCTCGTCATCCTGTTTGATCTTCTCCTCGTTGACGCGTGCACGATCGGCCACATACTGGCTCATCTCCACGTCAGCCGCGGCGTTTGGCGCTTGGTTTTCGCTCACCGTACGCTTCCCTCCAATCGACTTCACAAAGTTCCTACGTAAACCTAACAGATACCGGGGTCCGACTCCAGCACACACGTCGAATATTGGCTGAACGCATAGTGATGCGGGCCACATACGACCGTGCGTCGCCGGTCGGCACACGACTCCGATCGAAGCACACCCCCGGTTCGCATCCGCTTCCTCGTAACGGACATACAGCCGATTCCATCGGTGGAATCGGCTGTATGTCCGTTACGAGGAAGCGGAATGTCTTCGGATAAGGCTGACGCAACCGGTGCATGAACAACGGCGGCGGGCGGTCCCCATCAGGAATCCGCCCGCCGCCGTCGATATGCCGTCGGTCGCCAGCTATTGCTGCACGTGCACCGACGTGCCCATCACGCACCAGTCGAAGAACCACGGCGCCACGTCCCAGCCGATGCCGACGCAGCCGTGGGAGGTGTTCGGCCAGTTGACCAGATCAGCGTCGTTGTACGGGGTGGACGAGGCGACGCGGTGGATGGCGCAGCCGCCGTGCGAGAAGTAGTTGACGTAGCCGACGTCCTTGACGTCCCACTTCTCGACCTTGCCGTTCGACAGGGTGAGGTTGCCGGACATGTCCTGGCTCTCGTACTTGAGCCAGATGTCGAAGTCGCCGGTCGGCGTGCACATGGTGCCGTCGCAGGCGCCGGTCTTCACGTCGTTGCCCTGCGCGGCGACCATGTTCATGGTCTTGATGAGCTTGCCATTCTCGTACGCGTACACCTTGCGGTCGGACAGGTCGACGACCACGTGGCGCTTGGTCTTCTTGGTCTGCATCTTGTCGACGGTGCCCTCGACGGCGACGGAGCCGCCGCCGTTGGCCAGCGCTTCGGCCGCGTCCTTGCCCACGTTCGTGTCGGAGCCGGCGGTAACGGTGACGCCGTCATGGCCCTCCTTGATGACGTTGACCTCTTCGCCCGAGTTGTTGACGATGACCTCGCGATCCTCACGCTTGGACTGCAGGCTCGTCTTGATGGTGTCGTCATAATACTGCTGCAGCTTGGCCGCGTCGAACACGACGTAGCCGTTGCGGGTCTGGCCGTCGGCGAGTTTGGCGTTCTCGTTGGCGTCGACGGTGGTGGCGTCGGCGAGTGCAACCGCGTCGAACGAGCCGATTGCACGGTCGCCGATCGTGATGGCGACCGGGGTCTTGACCAGACCGTCGAGCGTGGTCTTCGCCTTGTCGGCGATCGCGTCGGTGACGACCGGGTCGATGGACTGGGTCGTGACCTCGACGGCCTGCGCGCTCGTGGAGCCCAGCGACTTGACGACGGCGACGGCGGCCTTGGCCACCGGTTCGGCGTCGACGCCCTGGCCCTGCTGGCCGGCGACCACGGTGAAGCCGCTCCGGTCGTCGTTGAGCGTGACCGAGGCGTTCACCGGTTCGGTCTCCTCGACGCCGAGCTTGGCGCTCAGCGCGGACGAGGATGCGGCCTGCGGGTTGGCCGGTTCGGTGGAGACGTTGTCGTTGATCCACCATGCGTACCGCTGCCACCACACGTTGTCGCGCTTGGCGTTCATGACCTCGTCGGCGAGGGCGCTGGAGTCGACGCTCAGGCCGAGGTCCTTGAGCGTGACCTTCGCGGTCTTGCCGTCATAGGAGACGGGCACGGCGGTGTTGTTCACCGTATCGTCGATCTCGGAGACGAGCTGCTCGTGGGAACGGCCGGTCACGTCGTTGCCCCACAGGGTGACGCCGGGCAGGGCATGCGACTGGAAGAACCAGTAGCCGCCGCCGGCCGCCGCGCCGATCGCGACGACGAACACGGCGAGCACCACCCACGGCCATACGACATGGCGTTTGCGCGGCTTGCGGACCGCGGTCGCAGCGCCTTCCTCCGGCACGGCGAACGCGCTCAGATCCAGCGGCGCGAACACCGCCGTGGCCTCGCCGTCCGCGAAGGCGCCACCCTTGTTCATCTTGTTGTTCTCGTTCATGGCATTCCCTTACGTACCGGTCACCCGGCGTATTGGTACATTGCCCCTCATTATGCCTCATGCCCATGAACTCCGGAGCGTATCGGCCCACGCCGCCATGTGAATCCGCTCACAGCTGACATGCGGTGCCGTCGACGCACGGCACGCAAGGTTGTCATCGATGATCCGACGTGCACCATTACCCGGTACAATAACTCTTCAGGGAATTGTCAGCAGTGGGAAGGCAGCCCTTGATGAACAGTGGTTTACGCGTAGGCATCGTCGATGATGACCCTATGACGTTGGCCGCGCTCCGCACGCTGATCAACGGGCGTCTGCGCAAGCACGACATATGCGTAATATGGGCGACACGATCCGGAACCGTCGCCGTGGATCGATGCGTTGCGGTCGCGACGCGGCCAGACGCCGTGCTGGTGGACATGGGTATGGACGATGTCGATGGCGAGGAGACCTGTCGTCGCATTCGACACGTCTGCGAACGCATCACCATATTCGCGATGACCGCCCACTCATTGAATCATTACCGCGATGCCGCACTGCGATCCGGCGCATGCACGCTGCTCGACAAAGCCGATATAGACGCGATGGAACAATTCCTGATCGACCGTTCGCAGGGAAGAATACCGATGCAATGCCGCAGCAAGGATTCCGTGGACGTTCAGACCGACGATCATGACAATGGCTCAGTGCCCCTGTCCGCCAAAGAGATCGAAGTCATGGATCTGACGATCACCGGACTGACCGCAAAGGAGGTGGCCGGACGTCTCGGCGTCAGCGAATCCACGATCAAGACGCATATACGTCACGTCATCATCAAGCTGGGGGTGCGTAATAAGCTGCAAGCCATCAGCGTATGGAGCACTATCAGGAGGCCGCTGTCATGACATCCAGGCAGCGTGGCCCCTTCACCACTCATCGTATTCCCGTGCCCTCCACATTGAATCATCCGTATGTGGCGTTGATGATCGCAGGAACGGTATGCTACACACTCATCGAATACGTTATTGCCATCGAAGTTCTGCCGGTCACTGCGGCGGTAACCGCAATGGAGATCGCGCTTACCGTCGGCCTGTACTGGCGACCTTCTGTATGCGGAATACTCCTCGTCACCGTCAGTGCATGTTCGAAACTCATTCCTTTCGTAAGTTTTCCTTCGCAGTTATTCGGCATCTGGCTGTCCGTGGGATTGCTGGCCTATCTCCATAAGGCACCGACGTCGTTCGTTCTCATTATCGTGGAACTGTTGTCACACTGCTATGAACTGTTCAGCGACGCGGGTACGACATGGACCCCATCAGGCGTTCTCTCTGCAACCTGCACCTATGTCATAGCAGCCGTTATTGGTCTGGCGATCGCCGAACATCAGCATGCGGAACACGCAAGGCGTGAAGCAATGGAACAGCACCGCCTACGTGAGGATCACGACCGAATGCAACGGAATATCATGCTTGCCAGTACATTGCATGACTCGACGGCACGAGGATTGACACTCATTACGCTGCTGTCCGACCAATGTCTTGACGGCATCAATGACTCGGACGCTATGGACGATTCCCTGCGAACCATACGCTATACCGCGCAGACTACATTGGCACAGGTACGCGAGGTCATCGACCTGCTCGACGGAACCAGCGACGCGCCGGCTTCTGGGATCACGGTCAACGATTCGTCCGGCAGCGATTCGCTCGCGGACATGCTGTCCGCAACGTTACGAAACAACGACCAGCGGATGCGAGCCACCGGCTGTATCGGAATCAGTACCGTCGAGGATCGGCAACAGGAACGAAACGATCATCCGTCACCGGCGCACTATCACGAGATCACGGCTCTGTTGAACGAGATTTATACCAATATTCTGGTGCACGCCAATGCCGATGAAGGATATCAGATCCATCTCGTCATCAATGATCGCACCATAGAACTGTCCCAGTTCAATAATTCCAAACCGGAACGAACCTCATATCATACCGGCAAAGGTCTCGCCTTGCACCGCAATCGCATTCGAGCTCTCGGCGGAAATCTGTCCTATGCCGATGAGGATGGCATGTGGGTGCTCGCCGCCACGATACCCTATCATGCGCAAGACTAATCATCTGCCGCAAAACCACTTCAGCCAAGGAGGGCATACGCCGACACGGGATATAGTCGGCAACACCTCATCACAATTATGTATCGCAGATGCGACGGCAGGTTGCAAAACAAATAATTACAATACAATTTACGATTTTTTCATTACGATATCTCCTTCCATTGTTAGACGCCATCTTATTATTGTCATATTTTCAACCGCCTATCATCTAAAGGACGATAAGCAAAGTATTATTCATTATTCTTAAAATGCTTTTTCTAAAAACAAGGAGACGACAATGAACAAAACCGTTAAGACTTTTACCATGATCATTCTTTGCATCATGTTCTTTTATACATCACCAATACAACCAGCTTTCGCTCATGACAACGCCGGTATAGGAGTTTCGCCCACTATTACGGAAGACTACAAAAATACTCGGGAAACCGGAACCCCTGGAAAAGAATGGAACATTCAGACCAAAGGAAAATACGTATATGAAGGAGCTGGCGGCACGTTAGCACTCTATACCAATTATTACTTTACCGGCAAAACTTCTTATTTTACGCTCACTCGCAACACCGGTTCTAATCCCATTATTGTTGAAGCATACACTACGGGCAAAAAAGTATTAAAGAGGATTACAATTCCTGCAAACCATATGGCGTCAATGACAATTAACGGGATGAAAACAAACGAAAAACTATATCTCGGGTTCCATAACCAAAATGGTTATTGGTATAGCTTTGCCGGTCACATACGGTAAAACCCACTAACAGCCCACTCAATATGACTTCGTTTTCCTTAAAGGTATTGGCCTGCATCTTCATGCTCATCGACCATGTCGCCGAGTTCGTTCCCGGGATGCCGGTGCAGATGCATTGGATCGGTCGGCTTGCGGCGCCCATCTTCCTGTTTCTGGTGGGATGGAGCTGCGAGTTCACGCATGACCGCACACGGTATCTGCGACGGCTGTATGTCGCGGGCGTGTGCATGGCGATCGTCCAAGGCGTGCTGGGCATTTCCAACAACGTGTTCACCAGTCTGTTCCAAGTGGCGCTGATCGTCTCGTTGCTGTCACGCGAGGAAGCCCATGAACGGGCTCGCGGCATCGCCGCCTATCTCCTGTATGAGACCGTATTGACGCTGGTGCTGTGGTATGCCATCGCGCCGCTTGATGTTCCCGACGTCGTTCTACGGGTCGCCGTCGCGGCCACCGGTTCGATACTCGGTTTGGAGGGAGGCTTCTTCTATGTGATGCTCGGCGTCGCGTTGTGGGCCGCCCGTGACCGGAAGATTCTGCTGTCCGCCGTGTTCGTTGGACTGGTGGTGCTGTTCTCGCTGGCGATGTCGTCATACAGTGCGCGTGTGCTGTTCGCGCTCAGTCGTCACCGCAACCCGATCGTAGCGGCGGTCGGGGATCAGATGTTCATGCTGCTGGATATTTTGGGCATCCCCAGGTTCGCGATGGGACGCTCCATCTGGACGCTGAACTACCAGTGGATGATGGCATTCGCGTTGCCGTTCCTGCTGGCGTACAACAGACGACGCGGTCCGGGAATCAAATGGTTCTTCTACGCGTTCTATCCAGTGCACATCGTCGCGCTGTATGGCCTCGGGCAGCTGGCGACGATGCCGGTGGGCGCATAGCGGAGGAGCATGCCGCAGATATGAGTGTGGGGAGTGCCGAAACGGTTCGGTACTCCCCACACTCATATCCAACCGGTCAGAAAACCGTCACCGCTCAGTGGCGGGTGGCCTCCTGATGGTCGAGCGCGGCCTTGACCAGACCCGCGAACAGCGGGTGCGGCTTGGTCGGGCGGCTCTTGAACTCCGGATGGGCCTGCGTGGCCACGTAGAACGGGTGCACGTCCTGCGGCAGTTCGACGAACTCGGTGAGTTCGCCGTCCGGGCTCTGACCGGAGATGCGCAGACCGGCCTCGCGCAGGCGGTCCTTGTAGGCCACGTTGACCTCGTAACGGTGGCGGTGGCGTTCGGTCACGTGCGTGGTGCCGTACAGTTCGGCGACCAGCGAGCCCTCCTCGAGCACGGCCGGGTAGGAGCCGAGGCGCATGGTGTGGCCCATGTCGCCGTGGCCGGCGACGATGTCCTTCTGCTCCTCCATCGTGGCGATGACCGGGTTCGCGCACTCCGGCTCGAACTCGGTGGAGTTCGCGTCCTCGATGCCGAGCACGTGACGCGCGTATTCGATGACCATCGACTGCAGGCCGAGGCACAGGCCGAGCGCCGGCAGCTTGTTCTCGCGGGCGTACTTGAGCGCACCGATCTTGCCGTCGATGCCGCGGATGCCGAAGCCGCCCGGGATCACGATGCCGTCGACCTGGTCGAGTGCGGCGGCCGCGCCCTCCTCGGTCTCGCACTTGTCGGCCGCGACCCACTTGACGTTGACCTTGGCCCAGTTGGCGAAGCCGCCGGCCTTGATGGCCTCGGTGACGGACAGGTAGGCGTCCGGCAGGTCGATGTACTTGCCGACGATCGCGACGTTGACTTCGTGCTTCGGGTGATGCACGCGTTCGAGCAGGTCGGCCCACTCGTCCCAGTCGACGTCGTGGAACGGCAGTCCGAGCTCGCGCACGACGTACGCGTCGAGACCCTCGTTGAACAGGATCTTCGGCACGTCGTAGATGCTCGGCGCATCCACGCAGTTGACCACGCCCTCCTCATCCACGTCGCACATCAGGGAGATCTTGTCCTTGATAGACTTGTTGAGCGGACGGTCGGAACGCAGCACGAGCGCGTCCGGGGTGATGCCGAGCTGGCGCAGCATCATGACGGAGTGCTGGGTCGGCTTGGTCTTGAGTTCGTGGGCGGCGGAGATGTACGGCACGAGCGAGACGTGCACGAACATGCAGTTCTCCGCGCCGAGGTCGCGACGCACCTCGCGGGCGGCCTCGAGGAACGGCTGGGATTCGATGTCACCGACGGTGCCGCCGATCTCGGTGATGATCACGTCGACGTCATCGGACGCCTGGGCGCGCATGCGGGACTTGATCTCGTTGGTGATGTGCGGGATGACCTGCACGCACTGGCCGAGGTATTCGCCGGCGCGCTCCTTGCGCAGCACCTCCTGGTAGATCTGGCCGGTGGTGACGTTCGCCTTCTGCGACAGGAAGACGTCGAGGAAGCGCTCGTAGTGGCCGATGTCGAGATCGGTTTCGGCGCCGTCTTCGGTCACGTAGACCTCGCCGTGCTGGAACGGGTTCATCGTGCCCGGATCCACGTTGATGTACGGATCGAGCTTCTGCTGGAGGACGTGGATGCCGCGGCTGCGCAGCAGACGGCCGAGCGAGGATGCGGTCAGGCCTTTGCCGAGGGAGGAAACGACGCCGCCGGTGACGAAGATATGCTTGGTGACGTGTTCTTGAGAGTTGCCATGTTGTCTTCTAACCATGGAATTCCACTGTATCATCCGCGCGTGACGCGGCGTGTTACCGCATGATGGGCGCAACCGACTCCCGCATTGCGCGCTCCCCTGCCTCGTAGCGGTGGTTTCCTATGGTTGCACACGCGCGCCGGTGTCCGCGCGTGTGCAACCATAGGAAACCACCGCGGGCATCCCCGAGTTATCCACACCAACCGCCATCCATGCGTGTGCTTCCTACGGAAACCCACACATTCCAGCGATTTCCTCATCCCGTAACGAATCCCGCGACCGATTGTCCACATCGAGTTGTCCACAACACGCCGGGCATCCGCGTCTGCGTCCACATCGTCCAAAAGACGGCAGCCGACCGACGGTTCCACAGTACCGTCGAATCATGAGACAACACGGCCATATCGACAGACTCCTTGACCAAGCGCAGCGGGAACGCAGATGCGTCTTCCCCCACACCCGAGCCGAGGACCGCGCCCTGCGGCGACGACTGACCTGCGGCGATTTGGTCAAGCCCTTCCCGGGACTGTTCGCCAGCGCATCGTATTGGCGTCAGCTGAAACCCGACGAGCAGGTGCTGCATCAGGTCCGGGCCCTTGCCCTGAAACACCCGTCGTGGGTGTTCGCCGGACCGACCGCCGCCGCAATCCACGGCCTCGAACATCAGTGGTCGATCCATCGCTCCGGACTATTCATCCTATCGGCCAAGCAGGGAACCGGGCGGAGTCGGCACGGGCTGAACCGCATATGCGCGACGGCTTCCGCATTCGAGGAATCGGTCCTGTCGCAGACCATACCCGTGACCTCCATGGCGCGCACCGTAGCGGATTGCGCGAACGTCCTCCCCTTCCATCAGGCGCTGCCCATCGCGGATTCCGCCGCCGCCCGCGACGGCAGCCTGCCCGACGACGTCCGAACCGTCATCGGCACGATTCATCGCCGCCGGGCGCCCGAACGGATACTGTCGCATATGAATCCGGCCAGCGAAAACGGCGGCGAATCACTGGCGAGAGGCATCATGATCGAGGAACGGTTCTTCACTCCGACTATTCAGCATGTTTTCGTCGACCCTCAGGATCCGAGCCACCGGTACCGGGGCGATTTTGTATGGTTTCTTCCCGGAAGGCGCATCCTTGTCGCCGAGTATGACGGACTGGCGAAATATACCGATCCGACGATGACGAACCGTCAGTCGATACGCGCCGTGGTCCATGAACAGGTTCAACGGGAGCGGGATCTGACGGCATGGGGTGTCACGGCGATCTGCCGGTTCGACTATGAAGACCTGATGGATCGGAAGAAACTGGTCGATAAGCTTTCGACACTTGGCGTGCCCCGTTATCCCGAAGGGCATGCCGATGATTATCCACGCTGAACGACAGATTCGCGCGGGGAGATCGGAACCGTCGGCGTGGGCAGCCCCGGGTTATCCACGCCCAGCCGGCGGATCGCGTGTATAAACGCGGGTTTGTGCTGTGGGCATCCTTGGGTTGCACACGGTACAGACGCCATTAGCGTGTGCAACCCAAGGGCATCCACGCTTATGCCGAGGCAGAAGCGGTCGAGACCCGGCGCAGCGACCCCGCCCTCCCCTACTCGGCGAGGAGGTGCGCGATGGCCTCGAGGGCGAGCTTGTAGCCGTAGAAGCCGAGGCCGGTGATGGTGCCGGTGGCGACCGGGCTGATGACGGACCGCTTGCGGAACTCGTCGCGGGCGGACGGGTTGGAGATGTGCACCTCCATGAGCGGCAGACCGGCGTCGCCGACCATGTGCGCGGCGTCGGCCAGCGCATACGAGTAGTGCGTGAACGCGGCCGGGTTCATGACGATCGGCGTCTTCTCGTCGGCGGCACGGTGCATCCATCGCACCATCTCGGCCTCGTCGTCGGTCTGGCGCACGTCGACGTCGAGACCGAGCTCGGCGCCCCATGCGGTGCACAGGCGACGCAGCTCCTCAAGGTCCTGGCGGCCGTAGACGTCGGGCTGGCGCACGCCGAGACGGCCGAGGTTCGGTCCGTTGACGACGATGACTGTGGTCATGATTGATGGCTCCTTTGATGAATTGCTGATTGCTGACGGTTGCCGGAGGCTACGGTTACTGCTGAATGCGGCGGAACGCCTCTTCGACGGCGTCGGCCGGCGGGTCATCGAGATGCACGGGATGTCCGATGCCGTCGAGCACGACGAAGCGCAGCGTGTTGCCGCGCGCCTTCTTGTCGCGGTGCATGAGCGCGAGCACGTCCTCGAACGAGCCGCCGTTCCAGGAGGTCGGCAGGCCGAGCGAGGCGAGCAGCGACCGGTGATAGTCGACTAGATCGCGGTCGATGTAGCCGAGCAGCGAGGCCAGTTCGGCCGCGTACACCATGCCGACGGCGACCGCGTTGCCGTGACGCCAGCGGAAGTGCTCGAGCTTTTCGATCGCATGGCCGAGCGTGTGCCCGTAGTTGAGGAATTCGCGCAGTCCGGCCTCCTTGAGGTCGGCGGACACGTGCCGTGCCTTGACCTTCACGGTGCGTTCGATGAGTTCGGCGACCACGTCCTCGAGCGGCGAGCCGATGAGCGTCGCGCCGTCGAACGCGCGCAGTTCGGCCGCATGATCCTCGAGGATGCGCAGGATCTCGGGGTCGGAGATGAAGCCGGATTTGGCGACTTCGCCGAGTCCTTCGATGAAGATGTCGTTCGGCAGGGAGGCGAGCGTGGTCATGTCGGCGAGCACGCCGGCCGGCGTGTAGAACGAGCCGACGAGGTTCTTGCCGACCTTCGTGTTGATGCCGGTCTTGCCGCCGGTGGACGCGTCGACCATCGCGAGCAGCGAGGTCGGGCAGTTCACGTAGCGGATGCCCCGCATCCATGTGGCGGCGACGAATCCGGCCAGATCGGTGACCGCTCCCCCGCCCACGCCGACCACGGCGTCGGACCGGGTGAAGCCCTCGTTGCCGAGCCGTTCCCAGATGCCGTTCGCCACGGTGATGGTCTTGCCGGCCTCGGCGTCGGGGATGACGATGTCCGAGACCTCGTAGCCGGCCTGGCGCAGCAGGGCGCGGGCGCGGTCAGAGTGCCGCTGCACGGGCTGCGTGTGGATGAGCGCGATGCGCGTCGGCTTGTCGCCGAGCACGCCGGCGAGATGGTTGAGCGCCCCTTCGCCGATGCGCACGTTGTAGTCGTCCGCGGCGACGACATCGACGTGGACGACGCGTTCCTCGATCATGTTCATCACCTTTCTCGCCGCCATTTGCGGCGTGGATCCGTGGGTGCGTACGTGGATGTTGGCGATGCGGGTGAACACCGGGTCGCGCTGCTTATACAACCGCATCCAGCGTTCGTTGGCGTCGCCGCCGTTGAGCATGGGTCGGCCGCCGCCGCGGTTGGCGCGTTCCATCGCCTCCTTAGGATCGGCCTGCAGGTAGATCACGCGGCCGCCGTCGGCGATGTAGTCGGCCAGCGCGTCCTGCGTGGCCGGGGTCATCGGGGCGCCGCCACCGAGCGCAAACAGGCCGTCGAATTCTTCGAGCGTACGCCGAATCAGATCGCTTTCAACCTCACGGAACGCGGGTTCGCCGTACCGGGAGAAATAGTCGGGGATCGACATGCCGACCTCACGCTCGATCTCGAGGTCAGCGTCGCGGAACGGCAGGCCGAGCATCTGCGAGACTTCACGGCCGACGCGAGTCTTGCCGGCGCCCATCATACCGATGATGACGGCGACGGGACGGGATGCACCGGAGTCGCTCATCGCATGTGCTCCGGCCAGGAGGCGAGATAGCCGGCCGCGTTGCGGCGGATCTCCTCGACGCTGTCGCCGCCGAACTTCTCGAGTACGAACTTCGCCAGCGTGAGCCGCACCATCGCCTCGGCCACGACGGACGCGGCCGGCACGGCGGTGGAATCGGAGCGCTGGTTGATGGCGGCGGCCGCGTCGCCGGATGCGACGTCGACGGTGCGCAGAGCCCGCGGGATAGACGGGATCGGCTTCATCGCGGCGCGCACACGGATCGGCTCGCCGTTCGACATGCCGCCTTCGATGCCGCCCGCGCGGTTCGTGAGCCGCGTGATATGGCCATCGGCTCCCGGCACCATCTCGTCGTGCGCCTGGGAGCCGGCACGCACGGCCTCGAGGAAGCCGTCGCCGATCTCGACGCCCTTGATGGCCTGGATGCCCATAACCGCGCCGGCCAGCGCGGCGTCGAGCCGACGGTCGGATTCGACGTACGTGCCGAGTCCGGCCGGCACGCCGTACGCGATCACCTCGATCACGCCGCCGACGGTGTCGGCGTTCGCCTTGATCTCGTCGATGCGCGCGATCATGCGTGCCTCGGCCGCCTTGTCGAGCGTACGAACGGGCGATGCGTCCAGCGCGGCGACGTCGTCCGGCGTCGGTAGCACGCGGTCGCCGGCGGTCTCGTCCACACCGGCGCCGCCGATGGAGAGCACGTGCGCGACGGTGCGGATGCCGACCGTCTGCTCGAGGAACTTCGCGGCCACCGCGCCGAGCGCGACGCGCGAGGCGGTCTCGCGGGCGCTGGAACGTTCGAGCACGGGGCGCGCGTCGTCGAAGCCGTACTTGCGCATGCCGGTCAGGTCGGCGTGGCCCGGGCGCGGACGGCTCAGCGGCGCGTTGCGGCCTTCGCGCAGAATGTCGTGGTCGAGCGGGTCGGCACTCATCACTTCGGTCCACTTGGGCCATTCGGTGTTCGCGATCTCGATGGCGACCGGCGAGCCGAGCGTGAGGCCGTGGCGCACGCCGGTGAGCAGACGCACCTTGTCCTGTTCGAACTTCATGCGCGCCCCGCGGCCGTATCCGAGGCGTCGGCGTGCCAGCGCGTCCACGACGTCGCCGCTGGTCACCTCCACGCCCGCCGGTAGTCCTTCGATCATGGCGACCAGCGCCTCGCCGTGTGATTCGCCCGCCGTCTGCCAGCGCAACATGCCGTTCTCCTTTTGCTTGTCGTCGTCAACTGCGGGCTATTGTAGCGGTATGCCTTACCTTGCGTTGTTGCCGAGTCTGATCTGTGGACTGGCGGTCGGTGTCGAAGACGTGCGTTGCCGCCGCGTGCCGCGCGCATGGATCGCCGCCGGCGGTCTCGCACAGCTCGTCGCGAACGTAACGTATGGACTGATCATCAACAGCCTGTTCGTCGTGGTGCAGTCGCTGCTGTTCGCCGTCATCGCCGCCGTACTGCAGTGTCTGCTCGCGTTGGCGAAGCCGGGCGCGTTGGGATTCGGCGACGTGACGTGCACGTTGATGACCGGACTCGGCGTCGGCCTGTTCGGCCTGCCGGCGATGGTCGTGTGGTGGTTGCTGATGGGGCTGCTGGGGCTGGCGTGGATGGCCCTGTGGATACGGTTCGACCCGCAATCCGATACCCCGTATGCCGGCAAGGTGCCGTTCGCTCCGGTGATCGTGGTTGCGGGTCTGCTCGCCGCGATGGCGGTCGCGCTGCTCTGATCTAGGCCTGACGTGTTCGCCGCACCGACATGGCGGAGCGACGGACACAACAGATCAGTTCGCGTTCTCGTTGTTGTTCTTGTACTCGGCGACGTACTGTTCGAACTGCGCCTGCTGTTCCTCCAGCGTGCCGGTGGTGAACTTCGTCTCGCCGGTCTTCAGGTTCACGGTGACGAAGAACAGCCAGTCGCCACTTTCTGGTTTCAACGCCGCCTTGATGGCCGAGTCGCCGGGATTGCTGATCGGCGTGGGAGGCAGACCGGTGTTCTGTCGCGTGTTGTACGGGTTGCTGGCGTCGTCGAGCATGTCCTGCGTGATCATCGACGGCTCGACGTCGTTGCCGTACGCGACGGTGGAGTCCATGCCGAGCGTCATGCCCTGCTTGATGCGGTTGTCGATGACGCGCGTGACCTTGCCGTAGTATTCCTCGGCGTTGACCTCGGCTTCGGCGATGGACGCGATGTTGAGGATGTCCTCGCGTTCGGAGCCGGACGGCACGCCCATGTCATCGAGTTTGGCGACGCGCGCGTCGACCATCTCCTTGACGACGTCAGCGGCGGTGCGGTTCTGTACGTTGTACATGCCCGGTTCCAGCCAGCCTTCGAAACTGCCGCCGGCCTCCGACGGCAGGATGTCCGATCCGTCGCCGGTGAGCAGCGTCTTGAACGCGTCGGCATCGGCGCCGTCGATCTTCGCGACGTTCGCGATGACCGCGCTCACGCGTTCGCCCGGCTTGACTTCGAGGAATCCGCCGGCCTTGGTCTGGTCGGAGAGGATCGTCACCACGTCGGCGGCCTTCATCTGCTGCTTCAGCTGGTAGGTGCCGGGGTACAGCGTGGCGTCGGCTGCCGCGACGGCGCTGGTGAACGCGGCCTGCGACTTGACGATGTCCTGATCGACGAGGTTCTGCGCGACCTGCACCGCTCCCTGCCCGTTTTCAACGGTGAAGGCGACCGACCCGGAGCCCGGCCCCGGATAGTCCTGAATCGCGGCCGCGGCGTTGGCGGCCTGCCGTGCGGCGACCCACGACCTGAGCCCGCGATAGCCGAACAGCGCACCAACGGCGACGACCACGATCACGACGACCACGGCGACGACCACCGTGACCGTCCTGCGCCTGCGCTGCGCGCGTCGCCGGCGCATGTCCTTGCGCGACTTGGGCGGCTGGGGCGGTTCATGTGCGGCCGCACCTCCCTGATCCGCCACCCAATGGGTGTTTTCGGAGAAGAAATCCTCGAAATCCTCTGTCATCGCTCCGTTTCCTCGCCCTCGTCCCTGCGCGCACCATCCAATGCCGATTGCAGTATCACGACCGCCGACTGCTGATCGA
Organism: Bifidobacterium ramosum; assembly: GCF_009299505.1. Classification (GTDB taxonomy): domain Bacteria; phylum Actinomycetota; class Actinomycetes; order Actinomycetales; family Bifidobacteriaceae; genus Bifidobacterium; species Bifidobacterium ramosum. Next base: position 29,515 of record NZ_WBSM01000008.1, read on the forward strand.
CCACCGGGCGGTGCTTCCTGCCGGACACCAGCGCCTGATGGAGCTGCCGGTGGGCACTGACCGTCGTCAGTCTCTCATCGACCAATGTTACCTGAGGAGGCTGCGTGATGGCGCAGTCGCCCTCCTCGATACGGCTATGGATGCGCTTAACCAGATTGGCGGCCCATCGCCGCGCCTTCTTCGCGCTTTTGCCTTCCGTGCCGTCGAGCAATAGCGGCAGGCCCACCACCACGTGGTCCACCGTCTCGTCCTCGATGACGTCGACGACCTCGTCCAAAGCCTGAAAGGAATCGCCATACACCCGGACGTTGCCGGCCGGGTGTGCGAGGGTGAGCTCCGGGTCGGACAACGCGAGTCCGACCCGGGCGTCACCCAGATCAACGCCGAGCCATACCACTAGGCGACTCAGCCCTTCAACGCCTCGTTCTTCAGCGCGGCGACCGCCTCGTCGATCTTCGACGCGTCGGCACCGCCGCCCTGGGCGAAGTCCGGCTTGCCGCCGCCACCGCCGCCAAGGATCTTGGACGCGCCGCGCACGAGGTCGCCGGCCTTGATGCCGGCCTTGCGGGCGGCCTCGTTGGTGGCCACGGCGACCATCGGCTTGTCGTCCTCGGACACACCGGCGAGGGCCACCACGACCGGGGCCTCGTCGCCGAGCTGTGCGCGCACATCGAGCACGGTCTTGCGCAGGGCGTCGAACGAGCCGAAGTGGCCGACGTTCTTCGCGGCGACCTTGACCGGTGCCGCGGAGGCGCGGGTCTCGGCCACGAGCGCCGGCATGGCGGCGGCCAGCTGGCTCTCGTACATGGCCGCGAGACGGCGGTCGGATTCCTTGAGCTTGGCGAGCAGCGTGTTCACGCGCTCGGCGAGCTCGTCCGGACGCGCGTTGAGCTTGTCGCTCAGCTGGGAGACCAGCGCGTGCTCGCGGGCGTTGAAGTCGTACGCTCCCGCGCCGACGAGCGCATCGACGCGGCGCACGCCGGAGCCGATGGACGCTTCGGACATGATGTTGACCATGCCGATCTTGCCGACGTGGTCGACGTGGGTGCCGCCGCACAGCTCGCGGCTCCAGCCGTCCTCGCCGATGGACACGACGCGCACGATGTCGCCGTACTTCTCGCCGAATAGATGCATCGCGCCGAGCGCGATGGCGTCGTCGAACTTCATCTCCTTGGTGGTGACGGCGAGGTTGTCGCGCAGCTTCTCGTTGACACGGGCCTCAACGGCGTTCATCACGGTCTTGGACGGGGCCTTGGACCACTGGAAGTCGAAGCGCAGGCGGTTCGGGGCGTCCTCGGAGCCGCGCTGGGTGGCCTGCGGGCCGAGCTCCTCGCGCAGCGCCTTGTGCACCATGTGGGTGGCGGTGTGCGAACGGGCGATGGCGCCACGACGGTCGAGGTCGATGCTCGCGTTGACCGGCGAGCCAACCACGAGGGTGCCTTCGGTGAGGCGGCACTGGTGGACGATGAGGTCCTTGATCGGCTTCTGCACGTCGTCGACCTCGAGCACCGCGCCGTCGTCGGACAGGATCTCGCCCTGATCGGCGAGCTGGCCGCCGGCCTCGGCATAGAACGGAGTGCGGTCGAGGATGACCTCGACGGTGGCGGGCGCGGTGACGGCCGGGACGGAGCCCTTGCCCTCCTGCATGATGCCGAGCACGGTGGCGCGCGCGGAGAAATCGGTGTAGCCGAGGAAGTCGATCGGCTTGGCGAGCGTCTTCTTGAAGTCGTCGTAGACGGACAGGTCCACGTTGTGGCGCTTCTTGAGCGCGTCGGCGCGGGCGCGGGACTTCTGCTCGCTCATGAGCTCGCGGAACTTGGCCTCGTCGACCTTCACGCCCTGGTCGGCGGCCATCTCGAGGGTGAGCTCGATCGGGAAGCCATAGGTGTCGTGCAGCGTGAACGCGTCATCGCCGGAGACGGTCGGGTCGGCGCTCTTCTTCGCGTTGGCCACGGCCACGTCGAGGATCTGGATGCCGTTGTCGAGGGTGCGGCGGAACGCGTCCTCCTCGCCGTAGGCGGCTTCGGACACGTCGTGGAACGTGTCGTTGAGCTCCGGGTAGCTGGCGACCATCGCGTCCTTGGACACGGGCAGCAGCTCCGGGATGACCGGATCGGTCACGCCGAGCACGCGCATGGCCTGAATGGTGCGGCGCAGCAGGCGGCGCAGCACGTAGCCGCGGCCGACGTTGGACGGGCGCACGCCGTCGGACATGATCATGAGGGCGGAGCGCACGTGGTCGGCCACGACGCGGAACTTCACGTCGGCCTTCTCGTCCTCGCCGTACTTGCGGCCCGAGAGGCGTTCGGCGGCCTCGATGACCGGGAAGACCTCGTCGGTCTCGTAGATGTTCTGCTTGCCCTGCATCAGGTAGGCGAGACGCTCGAGGCCGGCGCCGGTATCGATGTTCTTGTTCTCGAGTTCGCCGACGATGTGCAGGTCGGTCTTGGACTTGACGTTGTCGACCTCGTAGTTCTCGAACACGAGGTCCCAGATCTCGATGTAGCGGTTCTCGTCGGCGATCGGGCCGCCCTCGACGCCGTATTCGGGGCCGCGGTCGACGTAGATCTCGGAGCACGGACCGCCGGGGCCGGGGCCGCCGGTGGTCCAGAAGTTGTCCTCCATGCCCATGATCTGGATGTGCTCGGGGTCGACGCCCTCGTTCTTCCACATCGAACGGGCTTCCTCGTCGTCGGTGAAGGTGGTCATCCACAGCTTCTCCGGGTCGAAGCCGTAGCCGCCCTGCTCGCGCGGGGTGGTCAGCAGCTCCCACGCGTAGTGGATGGCCTCCTCCTTGAAGTAGTCGCCGAAGGAGAAGTTGCCGAGCATCTGGAAGAAGGTGCCGTGACGGGTGGTCTTGCCGACCTCGTCGATGTCGAGGGTGCGCACGCACTTCTGGTTGGAGGCCATGCGGTGCTTCGGCGGGGTCTGCTCGCCCATGAGGTACGGGATGAACGGCACCATGCCCGCGATGGTGAACAGGGTGGTCGGGTTCGGCGAGATCAGCGACGCCGAGGGCACGATGAGGTGGTCGTGCTTGCCGAAATAGTCAAGATAGCGCTTCGCGATTTCTGAAGTGCGCATAGATGATTGATCTCCTTGGTTTTGGGCGGGATGCGTTCCTACCGCCCGATGATTGCGTTGCCGTCCGACAAGCCGACGGCGGTGGCCCTGCGGCGCACCGGATGACCGATGTCCGACTACGGTCAGCGGTTCGTGCGTTCCGTGTAGGTCCGGCTGAGTTCGGCCTCGCGGGCGCGCCGCGTCGCATTGAACTCGTTGACGAGCCCTTCGAGCGTGCGCATGGTCACGTGGTCCTGATCGGGGCCGAGCACGAACTGGCGCATGGCGTCGGGGGTGTTCGCCTTGACGTAGGCGTTGGCCTTGGACACGGCGATCACGCCGGCCGCGAAGCCGATGCCGATCCAGAAGAGTCGTTTGAACATCACTCCCCCTTGGCGGCGTTGCCGGTCGTCCGCTTCGCGAGGAAGGACTGCGCGGTGGATTTGAGCGCGTAGCCGGCGGAGACGATCTTGATGACGGGCTTGCCGAGGAACGAACCGTACAGGTCGGTGAGCGCGCCGACGTTGTTGGCCGTGGCGGACGCCGCGGCGGAGATGCGGTTGACGTCCTCGAGCGACTTGTTCACCTGCTTGACGGTGGTCACGCCCTCGTCGAGGGCCGGGATCGCATGCTCCCCGGATTCCCTCACCGTTTCGGCGATCTGGTCGAACAGTTTGCCGAGCCGGATCAGCGGATAGATCATGAATCCCGCAAGCACGGCGAAAGCAATCGCGGCGATCAGGCCGGCGATGTCTCCAACACCCATCTGGACCTCTTTCCTGCACCACGGACGAGCCGTGCCACACAATACCCGCACAAGCCTAGCCAACGGCCGCGACGCGTGCAAGCGCGGCCGTGGGCGGCGGGCGGCGTCACTGGTTGTAGCGCACGATCGTAAGCGACTCGCCGAACGGCTTCGCCGTGTCGAAGTCCACGTCGGTGACGGAGCCGTTGGCCGGTCGTTCGCTCAGGTCGAGTCCGTCGCCGCCAAACCGGTGCGCGAGGCTGAGCAGCGTGTTGCCGTGCGAGATCTGCAGCACGTCGTCGCCGTCATGCAGCGCGGGATTGGCGGCGATGAGCGCGAACGCGCCTTCGACGCGCGTCCAGTATTCGGCGTCGGATTCGGCGTCGTGGAACGGGTCGGCCTCCTTGAGAAAGTCGCGGGTGGCGGCGAGGCCGAACTTGGCGACGATGTCGTTGTAGTCCTTCGCGCCGTGAGGGCCTCCGGCGGCGGTCCAGGCGAGCGACATGTCCTGGCCTTCGAAGTATCCGTAGCACTGTTCGCGGAAGTGCATGTCGGAGACGAGGTCGGGGCGGGCGTGCCCAGCGGCCTCGTTGATGTCGAGGATGCGCGTGGCGGTGATCTGCGCGCGCGACGTGTCGGAGCAGTAGGCAGCGGCGAAGTCGTAGTGCGCGAGCTTGCGTCCGGCCTTGTCGGCGTCGGCGATGCCGGACTCGGTGAGCGGCGCGTTGCACCAGCCCTGCAGTCGGTTGTAACGGTTGAACGTGGTCTGTCCGTGGCGGACGAAGTGCAGATGCAGAATCATGGTTCGATTATGGCACCGCGCATGGTCGTCGTGACGTACGCACGCCCTGGATGCACCAACGGATACACGAACGCCCCGGGCGTATGCCACGGGGCGTTCGTGCGTATGTATGTCCTTAAGCTGTAAATTCTTACAGGGTGAAGAGGATCCAGATCAGCGAGCGTAGAACTCGACGACGTACTGGATGTTGACCTGCACCGGGATCTCCTCGGCTTCAGGCTTGCGGGTCAGGGTGGCCTTCAGGGAGGCGAGGTTCACGTCGAGGTAGCCGGGGACCTGCGGCAGCACGTCGCGGTGCACGCCTTCGGCGGCGATCTGGAACGGAACCATGGTCTGGCTCTTGGCCTTCACCTGGATGGTCTGGCCGGGCTTGACGCGGTAGGACGGGCGGTCCACGATGTTGCCGTCGACGAGGATGTGACGGTGCACCACGAACTGGCGGGCCTGGGCGGTCGTGCGGGCGATGCCGGCGCGCAGCACCAGGTTGTCGAGGCGAACCTCGAGATCCTGCAGCATGGCGTTACCGGTCTGGCCGGCGGTACGGGTGGCCTGCTCGTAGGAGCGACGCAGCTGCTTCTCGGACACGCCGTACTGGGCGCGCAGACGCTGCTTCTCGCGCAGACGCACCGCGTAATCGGACTCGGTGCGGCGGCGGGTGCGGCCGTGCTCACCCGGAGCGTACGGACGCTTTTCGAAGATGCGCTGAGCCTTCGGGGTCAGTGCGATGCCGAGGGCGCGGGAAAGACGCACCTGACGGCGGGAACGCTGAACGTTCGTCATTGGTATATTCCTTTGGTTGTTCTGTCGTTGTCTGAACGGAACGCGGCAATCGGGTGATTTCCGCGCTGAGCCGGCCTCTCCAGCGCTTGTTCGCGCGATGCGCGAACGGCAGGGAACCATAAGCTCCCGGTCGCCGACCCGCTGATGGGCTAAGGCTCCCAGACGGCATATGTCTCACGGCACACACCAATCGATAACTATACACATGGGGTGCGGACAGGCCATATCCGGCATGCCGTCCGCAGTGGTCAGGCCGTCGTGAGCACGCCCCGGTCCATCCGATAGGTGCGGTCGACATAGCCGAGTGCATCGGGATCGTGCGTGACCATGAGCACGGCGGTGCCGGCGTCGGCGGTTTGCCGCAGCAGCCGCATGACGATCGCCGTGCTGTCGGCGTCCAGATCGCCGGTCGGCTCGTCGGCGATGAGCAGCTTCGGCCGGTTCATCAGCGCGCGGGCGATCGACACGCGGCGCATCTCGCCACCGGACAGTTCCTTCGGATAGCAGTCGGCCAGATCGGACACCTGCAGCGCGTCGAGCAGCGTCCGGGCGCGTCGCGTGAGCGCGTCCTCGGTCGTCGCATCGGCCTCGGCAGGGGCGATCACGTCGGGCATGTCCGGATCCGTCGCCGGCGTCGCAGTCGTATCCTGCGTCGCATGCCGCACGGACGGCGTATCGTCATCGTTCCCGTCGGCCGCCGGCTCCCCCAGCATCACGGCCGGCAGGATCACGTTGTCCAGCACCGTCAGGTTCGCCAGCAGCGTGGCCGACTGGGTGACGAATCCGATCGTCCGGTTGCGCAGCCGTGCCATGTCGCGGTCGTTCAGCGAGCCGACCACGTGACCGTCGACGCGTACCGTGCCCGAGGTCGGGCTGAGCAGTCCGGTGACGAGGTTGAGCAGCGTGCTTTTGCCGTTGCCGGACCGGCCGACGATCGCGACGAACTCGCCGGTGTCGATGGTCAGGTTCACATGGTCGACGGCGGGAAACGCGCTGCCGCGGCGTGTGAATTCGCGGGTCAGATCGTGGATCTCGAGTATTGCCATGCCGGTCACTCCCCCTCGCGCAGGGTCAGGTACGTTTCCGGCGCGGACAGTTTCACGGCCGTCATGATCGAGGCGATGAGCCCGGTCGTCACGGCGAACAGCAGTCCGGCCGTTACCAATGCCAGCACGGTGAACGCGCCGGTCTGCAGGTAGGGCAGTTGCAGTTGCCTGCCGATGAGCGTGTTGAACGGCAGGATCGCAAGCGACGCGACCGCGATGCCGATCACACCGCCGGCGAGACCGACCGTCGCGGATTCCCGGACGATCAGACCGACGAGCATGCCGCGCGTGGCGCCCATGATGCGGTAGGCGGCGAACTCGCGCTTGCGTTCGTTCATCGAGGAGGCGAACACGGCGAACAGCACGACCAGTCCCATCGTCCAGAACACGGCGAGGAACAAGCCGGCGTAGCCGACGAGCGCGTTGAGGTTGGCGCGCGTGGTGGCCGTCACGCCGCCCGGATACACATAGCCGAGGGTGCCGATGCCGCTCGCCTTGGCGATGTTGTCGGCCACGGTGTGTGCGTCGTAGCCGTCCGCGGTTTTGATGAGCACCGCGGAGACGGCCGTGTCGGCGTACTCCTGCGGGATCGCCGCGTGGCCAACCTTGGCGGAGTACGCGACGACGTCGGGGATGGTGGTTTCGTTGACGAACACCGAGTTGTCGAGGCTGGTGCCGGTGGAGGCGAGCTGCGCGGCGACCGGGAAATCGTGGTTGTACAGTTTGATCGTGCCGTCGGCGGACACGTTGATGTTCGCGCCGGCAACGACTTCGCCGTTCTTGAGGTCGCCGTCGTACTGCGAGGTGATCCACGGTTCGATGACGAAGTCGGTGGCCGGGTCGAAGCCGATGATCTGCACCTTCTCGTCGCAGCAGGCGGCGGCGAGCGACGAGATGTACGTCTGTGCGGTGGCCTGGCCGATGCCGTCGGCCTTGGCGACGAGCTTCGCGATGTCGTTGGTGAAGTAGAACGTGCTCGAACTGCCACTGGTAAGCAGCGCTTCAGCTTTGGCACCGGTGTTCTGCGGCACGACCATGAGGTCGGCGCCCATGCGTTCCTGCATGCTGTCCAGTCCGGTTTTCAGGTTCGTTGCGAGCAGCGCTCCACCGTAGAACGCGACGGTGAGCATGGTGACGACGATGACAAGCGCGGCCGTGCGGAACGGCTTGCGTTTGAGATTCTCGAAGGGCAGTCGGCCGAGGGTGATGTGCGGCATGATGCGGTCACCGCACCGTCTTGGCGTCGCGGATGCCGAGCCATGCCGCGATGGCGGCGAAGATGATCGCGAGGACGCCGAGCACGATGAGCGTGGGCAGCGTGACCATGTGGCAGTGCATCATCGCGCCTTTGCACACGCCGATGAGCACGGTCGGCACGGCGATGACGAGCGCGGCGTTGAGCACGACCGCGATGTTGAGGCCGGCGCGCACCTTGGGCTCGACGAACAGGCCGATGACGCCGAGCAGCGCGATGACGACGCCGAGGCCGAGCGCGGCCTGCGCGGTGTAGTGGCAGGCCATCTTCATGCCGTCCTCGACCTTGCACACGTAGGCGAAGGTCTGCGGGGCGACGGCGATCAGCACGCCAAGCACGATGGCGGGCAGGGTGGCGAACAGTTTGCGGGTCATGTCTTCCTCTCGTTGATGCTCTGCGAACTGTGCAGATTATTCCAGTAACGAAACGGAAAAACAAGACTTGACTTTCGTCCGCGCCTACGCTACGGCATCCCCTTCAACGGACATACAGCCGATTCCGAGCCGCCAATCGGCTGGATGTCCGTTGAAGGGATAAGCGGGAGACAGACGACGCGACCATTGCATCGCCGCATCATTGCAACGTGCGCTCCCCTTTCCAACGGACATCCAGCCGATTTTCGGGCGAAAACGGCTGTATGTCTGTAAGGGTTATGGCTCCAACATCAATGGGCACGTCGTACTTCCTTACGACCCGTTTCTTCAACGGACATACAGCCGTTTTCACTCGAAAATCGGCTGTATGTCCGTCAGGGGGTTAGAGCTTTTCGATCGGCGCGAGGCGGAGCATGAGGCGCTTGACGCCGGCGGAGCCGAAGTCGACGGTGATGACCGAGTTGCGGCCCTTGTCCTGCGTCTCGACGACCTTGCCCAGCCCGTACGTGTCGTGCGTGATGCGGTCGCCGACCGCGAAGTCGGCGACGTTCAGCCCGTTGTCCTTGACGGCGCCCGAGGCTTGGCCGCCGGTGGACGAACCGCTCGACTTCGGCGTGACGCGACGCGTCGTCACCTTGCCGCTGCGCGACGACGACCCGGAACCATACCCGGACGACGAACCGTACCTCGAACCATACGACCGCGAACCACCGCCCGATCCGGAACCGTACGAACGCGAACTCGAACCGGATCCGAACCGCCGCGATGAACCGGGCGAACCGCTACCGGAACCGTACGACGATCCGTACGACGATCGTGATCCCGAACCATACGACGAACCGGACCCGTACGACGAACCGCCGAACGACGAGCGCGAACCGGACCCGTACGACGAGGACGATCCATAGGCCGATCCGCCGAACGTGGTCCCGCCTCCAAAATCGTCGTCGCCCCAGCCGCCGAACTCGTCGTCATCGTCGCCGAAGCCGCCCTGCCAACCGGCGCGCATCCGCTCGACGCCAGCCTCGCGCCGCTTCCAGTCGATGAGCCCGTCCGGGATCTCGTCAAGGAACTGGCTCGGCATCATCTCGTTGGCCTGCCCCCACTGGGCGCGCACGGCGGCGCGCGTCACGTACAGCCGCCGCTTGGCGCGCGTGATGCCCACGTACGCGAGCCGCCGTTCCTCGGCCAGTTCGCTCGCATCCTCCATCGCGCGCGAGTGCGGGAACGTGCCCTGCTCCATGCCGGTCAGGAACACGACCGGGTATTCGAGGCCCTTGGCGGTGTGCAGCGTCATGAGCGTCACCTTGCCGGAGTCCTCGCCTTCGGACGGCAGCTGGTCGGAGTCGGCGACGAGCGCGGTCGTCTCGAGGAAGCCGGCGAGCGTCGCGTCCGGCGTGTTCTGTTCGAATTCGGCGGCCACGGACTGCAGCTGCGACAGGTTCTCGACACGCGACGCGTCCTGCGGGTCCTCGGACCGTTTCATTTCGTCGAGCAGCCCGGACTTGGACAGCACCTCGGCGACGATGTCGCTCGGCTTGTTCGCCGGGTCGGCGGCGAACGCGCGCAGTCCGGCCATGAGGTCACGGAAGCCGCGCAGCTGGTTCGCGGTGCGGGTCGGCACGTCGCCGATCTGGTCGAGCCGTTCGATCGCGCCGTAGAACGGGATCGCGTTCGCCTCGGCGTATCCGGCGACGATCGCCTCGGCGCGCGCGCCGAGTCCGCGCTTGGGCACGTTGAGGATGCGGCGCATGTTCACGTCGTCGGCCGAGTTGACGATGGCCTGCAGGTAGGCGATAGCGTCCTTGATTTCGCGGCGTTCGTAGAAGCGCGTGCCGCCGACGAGCTGGTACGGCAGCCCGGCGTTGATGAGCGCCTCCTCAAGCGAGCGCGACTGCGCGTTGGCGCGGTACATGATCGCCATGTCCGAATACGCGGTGCCTTCTTCGGCGTGCAGCCGCGCGATCTCGCCGGCGATCCACGCCGCCTCCTGCTGCGCGTTGTCGGCCGCATAGCCGGTGATCGGCGCGCCCTTGCCGAGCGCGGTCCACAGTTTCTTCGGCTTGCGCCCCTCGTTGTTAGCGATGACCGCGTTCGCCGCGTCGAGGATGGTCTGCGTGGAACGGTAGTTCTGTTCGAGCATGATGGTCTTCGCGTTGGGGAAGTCCTGCTCGAAGTCCTGGATGTTGCGGATGTCGGCGCCACGGAACGCGTAGATCGACTGGTCGGAGTCGCCGACGACGGTGATCCACGCCTGCTGCCCGTCGGGCGAGTCGACGCCGGCGAGTTCGCGCACGAGCACGTATTGCGCGTGGTTGGTGTCCTGATACTCGTCGACGAGGATGAAGCGGAACTTATGGCGATAGTATGCGGCGACGTTCGGGTCGGCGCGCAGCAGTTCGACGGTGCGGCCGATCAGGTCGTCGAAGTCGACGGCGTTCGCGGCGGCGAGCCGGTGCTGGTATTCGGCGTAGACGATCGCGTACAGGGCTTCGGCGTTGCCGGGGTTACCGATGCGGTAGCCGCGCTGGCCGGGCCGGTAGTCGGGCGCCTGTTCGCGCAGTTTGGTCCGCCAGTCCTCGAGGTTGTTCTTGTAGTCGGAGATGCGCGAGAGGATCGCGCGCGGCGTGTACCGCTTCACGTCGATGTTGAGGTCGGCGGCGATGAGTTTGACGAGGCGCTCGCAGTCGGCCGTGTCGTAGATCGAGAAGCCGGAGTCGAGGCCGATGGCCTTGCCGTCGCGACGCAGGATGCGCACGCATGCCGAGTGGAACGTGGACACCCACATGCGTTGGGCGACCGGACCGATGAGCGCGGAGAGTCGTTCGCGCATTTCGGCGGCAGCCTTGTTGGTGAAGGTGATGGCGAGGATCTGGCTCGGCCAGGCGCCGCCCTGGCTGAGGATGTAGGCGATGCGCCGGGTGAGCACGCGCGTTTTGCCGGAGCCGGCGCCCGCGCCGATGAGCAGCGCCGGGCCGCGGTACTGCACGGCCTCAGCCTGCGGCGGATTGAGGTCGCCGACCAGTTCGTCGGCGCTGCGGACGATGAGATCCGGATCCTGCTGCACGATGCTCCCCTTCACGTTCGGTTGTCGTTTTGCGGCCTTACTTGTCTACCACAGACGGCGGTCAGTGCGGGAGCGAGATCCGATGCGGCGGCCGGAGCCTGCCGTCACACGCCGTGGTCCGCGATCCAGCCGGCGATCGCCTCCTTGACGACCTGCGCATACAGCTCCTGCCCCTGCTCGCCCGGATGGATGCCGTCGCTGCCGAGCAGCTGCGGCTGCGCGCCGATCGCCGCGTTCCAGTCGGCCACGGTGACGTTGCCCGGATGGGCGCTCGCATAGTCGAAGGTGGCTTTGTTCGCGACGGGGATCCACGACCGGTCGCCGTAGGCGGTGACGAGGACGAACACGTGCCCGTCGCCGGCGGCGTTGACGATGTCGTCGAATTCGGCGGCGTTGGATTCCGAATTGGTGTTGAGTGAGATGACGACGTACTTGCGCAACTGCCCCTGCGCCTTGAGTGTGGACACGATTTCGGGCGCTTTGAGGATGGAGCGCGACACCTGCGCGTCGACGACGACGCCGGGCAGCAGCTTGCTCAACGACGGGGACGCACCGACGGTGACCGAATCGCCGATGACGGTGACGTCCTTGCCGTCGAGGTGCTTGAGTGCCTCCTGCTTGGCCTGCTCACGCTTGCGGGCGGCCTCTTCGGCGCGACGCTTCGCTTCGGCGGCGGCCTTGGCCGCCTCGGCGTCGCTTTGCCGTTTGCCGGCCTGCTTGTCGAGCTCGCCCTGATTCTGTTCGAGCGTCATCTGGATGCGCGACTTGGCGGGCGCATGCATCACGCCGAACACGAAGCCGACGACGACCAGGATCGTGACGACCGTGGTGATGACGGCGCGCAGCCATGACGGCACGATGCCGCCGCGGGCGCGCAGCAGCGCGTCCTGCGCGGTCGCCGGCGGCTGGAATGCGGGCGCGCCGACCACCGGCGACGACTGCGAGCCGAACGGCGTGGAGGCTGCGGTGCGGGCAGCCGGGCGTTCGTCGGCGGCCTTGGCGGCGCGCCGACGACGCATCGCCGCGATCCAGCCGGCGACGGGCTTCTCGATCATCCACCACGACACGGCGGCCATGACGCCGCTGGAGATGAGCGTCAACGTCCAGATCAGCCAGATGCCGTCGCCGCGCCATGCGGGCAGCATCACCTGATACAGCAGGAACAGCGGCCAATGCCACAGGTAGATGCCATACGAGTATTTGCCGAGCAGCGCAAGCGGACGCCAGGTGAACAGCCCGCCCATCCACGATCCTTCGGCGACGCTGCCTGCGATGAGCACGACGGACAGCGCGGCGGCCGCGAACAATCCTCCGCGGAACGCGGACGCATCCTGCCCGACGCGCGTCATCAGCGCGATCAGCCCCAGCAGCGCGGCCGTCGCCAGCCACGACGCCGTCTCACGCCGCCACGGCGCGACGATCACCGGATGCGCCGCATCATCGTCCGTCTCCCGCCGATGCACGCACATCGCCAATGCGAGACCAAGCAGCAGTCCGAAGCAATGCGTGTCGGTACCGAAATATACGCGGGTCGGATCGGCCCCCGGCACGAACAGCAACGCCATGCCCACGGCCGACAGCACGGCCAGACCGACCGTCGCCGCCAATCGCACCGCGAACGGACGGATCAGCCGCAACACCAGCACCAGCAGCGGCATGATGACGGTGAACTGCGCGAGCAGGGCCACGAACCACAGGTGACGCAGCAGCTGCGGCGACGTCGAATCGAAATAGCTGCCGCCGGTCGCGATCTCATACCAGTTCGACGCGAACAGCGCCGACGCGGCGCTTTTGCCGCCGATGCGCACCAACGTATCGCGATCGGTCAGGAAGCCAAGGCTCACCACGGACGCGATCATGAACAGCATGGCAGGCCACAGACGGGCCAGACGGCGGACATAGAACCAGCCGACGGCGATGCGCCCGCTCCGGTCGAGCTCACGCAGCAGGCTCAGGCCGAGCAGGAATCCGGAAACGGTGAAGAACACATCCACGCCGACGAAACCACCGGCCAGATACCGCTGCGCCAAGTGGTACCAGATGATGCCGATCAGGGCGAATCCCTTGATACCGTCCATACTCGCATAGCGCGCATTGTGCTGCATGACCACTTCCCTCGAGCCTTCCATCGCGTTTCGTGCGCTGCAAGGCTACACAACAGGCTCGACCCTTCGGGGAGCCCGTGCCGAGGTCATCTGCGTCGCGTATGCTACATCCATAATTAACCGCCGTTTCACCTGATCAAAGGGGTTGTATGAAGGAGCTCGAAGAGCGCATCCGCAAGGAAGGAACCGTCAAGGAAGGCAACGTGCTGAAGGTCGACGCCTTCCTGAACCACCAGTGCGACGTGGCGCTGTACGATGCCATGGGCAAGGCGTGGGCCGAGCATTTCGCCGGCAAACCCATCACCAAGATCCTCACCATCGAGGCGTCCGGCATCGGCATGGCGTGCGTGGCCGCGCGTCACTTCGGCAACGTGCCGGTCGTGTTCGCTAAGAAGGCGCAGTCGATCAACCTCGACGGAGACCAGTACGTGACGACCGTGTACTCGTTCACCAAGCAGCGCGAATTCCCGGTGATCGTCTCGCGCAAGTACCTTGGCCCCGAGGACCATGTGCTGCTCATCGACGACTTCCTCGCGAACGGCAAGGCGCTGCACGGCCTGATCGACATCTGCAAGCATGCGGGCGCCACCGTCGAGGGCATCGGCATCGCCGTGGAGAAGGGTTTCCAGGGCGGCGGCGACCAGCTGCGCGAGGAGGGCTACGACGTGGATTCGCTGGCGATCGTCGAGTCGATGGATCCGAAGACCGGCGAGATCGAATTCCGTCACTGATCCCAAGAGCAATCAGAGAGCAAGAAGAGAGGAACCAAATTTGTCTGAGAAGAAGCAATCCGAGGCCGTCTCATTCGAAGCGCTGAGCAGTCTCGACGCGCCCGTCCCGTTCTGGAAGGGCATCCCGTTCGGTCTGCAGCACGTCATGGCCATGTTCGTGGCGAACCTCGCCCCGATCTTCATCGTCGCGTCCGCCGCGAAGATGGATGCGGTCCAGTCCGCGGCGATCATCCAGGCCGGTCTGCTGGTCGCGGGCCTCGGCACCTGCCTGCAGCTGTACGGCGCGTGGCTGATCGGCTCGCGACTGCCGATGGTCACCGGCATCTCGTTCACGTACGTCGCGGCCGCGTGCGCGATCGCCGCGGACAAGGGCTACGGCGCGGTCGTCGGCGCGGTGATCGTCGGCGGTCTGCTCGAGCTCGTGCTCGGTCTGACGGCCAAGTACTGGCGTCGGTTCGTGCCGCCGATCGTCTCCGCGATCGTCGTCACGTCGATCGGCTTCTCGCTGCTCAACGTGGGCGCGACCTCGTTCGGCGGCGGCTCCGGCGCGAAGGACTTCGGCTCGTGGCAGAACCTGACGCTCGGCTTGATCTCGCTCGTCGCCTGCCTCGCGTTCCAGCTGCTCATGAAGGGGACCGCCAAGCAGCTGTCCGTGCTGTTCGGTCTCGTCGTGGGCTATGTGGTCGCGATCTGCATGGGCAAGGTCGACTTCTCCGGTTTCCAGAACCTCGCGATCGTCTCCCTGCCGCAGTTCATGCCGTTCAAGCCGACGTTCGACTGGGGTTCGATCATCTCGCTCGGCCTGCTGTACGTCGTCTCCTCGGTCGAGGTGCTGGGCGACACGGCCGCGCTGACGAAGGTCGGCCTGAACCGCCAGCCCACCGAGCGCGAGACCGCGGGCGCGATCGCCGGCGACGGCCTGATCTCCTCCGTGTCCGGCCTGTTCGGCTGCCTGCCGCTGACCTCGTTCGCACAGAACATCGGCCTCGTGGCCATGACCAAGGTCGTCAACCGCAAGGTGATCCTCTCCGGCGGTCTGATCCTCGTGCTCGCGAGCTTCGTGCCGGCCATCGCCGAAGTGTTCAACTCGCTGCCGCAGGCCGTGCTCGGCGGTTGCACGATCATGATGTTCGGCAACATCATCCTCTCCGGCTTCCAGATGATCGCCGAGGCGGGCTTCTCGCAGCGCAACATCACGATCGCCGCGCTCTCCCTCACGATCGGCATCGGTTTCACGCAGGTGAGCGATATCTTCAGCCAGTTCCCGGCCCTGTTCCAGCAGATCTTCGCCTCGAACTGCATCGCCGTCGCCTTCGTCGTCGCCGTCATCCTCAACGCCGTCCTGCCGAGCGAGGAGCACTTCCTCGCCGCCCGCGGCGAGGAACAGTAAGCACAGCCTCGCTGCTCGCGGCGAGGAATAATAAGCACAGTCTCGCCGCCCGCGGCAAGACGAACCATCATGCATAGGCTTCCCGCCGATCTCGGCAGGAAGCCTTTCGTGTATGTGAATTCTCCATGAACCGCCGTCCCGGCGGCTTCGCCTGCGGCACAATGGTGTCAAGGAGGCTGGCCATGACCGACGACTACACCGCGAAGATGACCGAGCTGATCAACCTGATGCGTCTGATCGGCAACGACACCCAGCAATGCGAGGTCAAGGAGTGCAAACGTCGCATCTCATCGACCATCACCGACACCTTGTCCGCATTCTCGAACGGTTCGGGCGGCTGGATCATTCTGGGATTGTCGGAAAAGGCCGGGTTCACGCCGGTCGAGGGGTTCAATGCGCGCGCCATGCAGGAGTCGCTCAGCCAGGCGTGCGAGAAGATGACGCCGCCGGTCAGGCCGACGATCGTGACGTGCCCGTTCGAGGGCACGAATCTTGTGTTCGCCCGCGTGGACGAGATGCTGCCGCGCGACAAACCGTGCTTCCTGACCGAACAGGGACCGTACAACGGCTCGTACATCCGTACCGGCGACGGCGACCGGCATATGAATTCGTATGAGGTCGACCGGCTCATCGAGGAGCATCTGCAGCCGACCTACGATCTGGACATCGTGCCGAACGCCACGGTCGACGATCTTGATCCCACGCTTGTCTCCGGTCTGCTCGAACGGGTGCGCGACCAGCATCCGCATGTGTTCGCCGGGCGGAACGACACCGATACGCTGCTGGATCTGCAGGTGTTGCGTCACGACGATTCGGACGAGTCGCACGTCGGCGGCGTGTTGCGGCCGACGCTCGCCGGATTGCTGGCGCTGGGGCGATATCCACAGAAGTACTATCCGCGTCTGGGCGTCACGATCGCCGTGTTCCCCGGAACCAGTCTCGACGATGTGTTCCGTGGCGACGAACGACTGGTCGCATCCAAGTCGATCGTCGGTCCGATCCCGGTGATGATCGACGACACGGTCGAATCGCTGATGCATTGGATCGGCGCCAAGAAGCCGGATTATCCGCCCATCGTACTGCGCGAGGCGATCGCGAACGCGCTCACCCACCGCGACTACTCCCCCGACGCCCGCGGTACGCAGGTGCATGTCAGCGTGTTCACCGACCGTATCGAGATCGCCAATCCGGGCGGACTGTACGGTACCGTCACGCATAACGTGCTCACCGACCCGCATCCGGTGTCGGGAACGCCATTCCAGTCGACCCGCAACCAGTTCCTGTTCACGCTGCTCGAATCGACCCCGTATCCGGGCGGCGGGTACGTGAACCCCGAAGGCGGCGACGGCTACCAGCGCATCGCCGCCGCGTTGCGCGAGGCCGGCATCGAACCGGCGACCACGGTGAACACGATCAACACGTTCACCATGACGATCACCAAACAGCGCACCGCACGGCTTGGTTCGCCCGGTGACATCTCCAAGGCGATCACCACGGTGCTGGAACGCCATTCGGCGATGAGCGTCAAGGAGATCATGCGCGAACTGCAGCTGACGCCGCTCGCCGCCACCACCGGTCTGCGCGAGCTGCTGCGCGAGGGCCGGGTCACCCCGGTCCGGTTCCAGGACGACCCGGACCAGCGCTACCGGCTGAACATCAGCCGAACCGCGTGACCGGCGGCGACGCGACTCACGCCTCGGCGAGCTGGGTCGTCGCCGGGGCCGTGTCCAATGGCCGCATCCGGCGCATCCGTCCCACCGCAAGTCCGATGCACACGAACGTCACCGCATACAGCGCGACGATGCCCGACCCGCTCAGCCAGCCGGCGACGTTCGCCCCACCTGTGCCGACACCAAGCGCCGCGTCGATCGACGACGTGTACCACCAGCCAGGCGTCAGCGTGACGAGCGGAACGATCGCGTCGGGCATCATGCTCACGGGGAACGCGATGCCCGAGGTGAACATGATGAGCAGGCCGAACACGTTGGCGAATCCGTTGGCGGCCGTATCGGAGGCGCCGAACTCGCCAAGCATGAACCCGCAGGCCACGCACATGAGGCTGAACATGCAGGCCGAACCAAACGTCATTGCCACACCCGTCGTCGGCAACACGGTCGGATCGGCTCCGGCCGCGGCCGTCAGCCCCAATGCGGCGATGAGGTAGGCCACGCAGATCAACAGCGCGAAGACGCAGAGCACACCCATGCGTTTCAATCCGATCGACGCCGCCACCGGGGACGCCGCAAGCCTGCGCCGCAGCTCCCCCGCGCCGAATACGCGCGACACGAGACTCACGCACACGCTCAATGTCAGGAACAGCGGATACACCGCGGTTTTCATCGTGTCGCCGAATCCCGATGCGACCGGATTCACCGTGCCGGCATCTCGCTTGTCCTTCGACGTGATCTTCTCCACGGCGACCGTACGGTTGATATCCGCATCATGCGCCGTCTTCGCGGCACTGTCGGCGGCATTTTTCACATCGTCCATCGTCAGATCGGTCATCGTGCCTTCCGGCAGCGACTCGATGTCGAACGCGGACGGATCGACCGCGATCTTCGACCAGTCACCGTCCGTCCCGGTATTCTGACCTGCGGATGCCCCGACGCCGGCGGCTCCCCCACTCATCTTCACGTACCAGTCCTTCAGCGCGGCCTGGTCGATGTGCGCATGTCCGCCGATCAGCGCGATGCGGACGAGCGAGAGGAATCCGCTCACGTTCATGCCGCCGATCGTGCCGGCTCCGGACGCGTAGCTCGTGACCGTCTCGACCTGCGGCATGGCACCGCCGGAACGCGCGGCCGCAAGGAACCGGTCCGCGTATCCGTTCGGGATGATGACGATGAGATCGGTCCAATTCGAGGCGACGGCCTGCTGCAGCGATTCGGAGTCGTCCTTCAGATCGATCAGCGTGGCGGATTCGGACAGATAGTCGCGTAAGGCTCCGGCGATGCCGCCGCGGTTGTCGTCCCGATCGACGACGGCGACGTTGACCTTGGCCGGCTCGTAGGTGTCGGCGACGGGCCGGTTGGCGGCGGTGATCTGCGACCAGCTGAGCGTGAACATCATGACGCCCATGAGCACGAGATAGATGATGATGTACGTGCGGTGCGCGATCAGCACGCGCACGGTGGCCTTACAGGTGTTCATAGCGTTGCCTCCTGAGCATGATCACGCCGGCCATGAGGAACACCGCGCTCATCGCGAGCAGGATGGCGCAGGTGCGGATGAACGGCTGGGTGCTGTCGTAATACATGAGCGAGTAGAACAGGTTGGTGACTTGTTGGGTGGGGTTGATGGCGGCGAGCAGCGGGACCTTGCGCGAGATCAGGTCGCTCAATTCCATCGCGAACCCGCCGTACAGGCCGCTGAACAGCGACAGTCCGCAGGCGATCGCGGTGGATATGCTCTGCTTGACGCCGTCCGTGAGCTTGGGGATCGCACCGATCATCGTGCCGAACGAACAGGTCATGAACGAGGCGACCACCACGGCGAGCACGGCCAACGGTTCACGCCCACCGACCGCGATGCCGCACACGTAACGGATGTAGGCGAGCGCGACGAGCAGGCACGCGCAGGAGCACAGCCAACCGGCGAGGAACCCGGCAAGCAGCTGTCTGGCGCGGCCGAGCGGCGCGACGGTGCGGCGGATGCCGAGTGCGGAGAGATTCGCCTGCGCGGTGGTGACGGTATGGATCATGTACGACATGGCGAGCAGACAGGCCATGCCCATGAGCGCATAGTAATATCTCGCCATCACGTCGGGTTTGAAGTTGGTCAGTGAGATCTCCTTCGTACCGTTCATGGCCGAGCCGATGCCGTTCCAGAACGTGCGCGTGAGGGCGGCGGTCGGGTTGTCCTTCAACGCAGTTTTCACGGTCGCGCTGGTGCGGTTGTATTGGTCGATCACGTTGTCGAGCGCGGCGAGGGAGACATCGAGTCCCACGTCCTGCGTGCCGTTGTTGGCCGTGGCGACGGTGTCGGAGCCGAGCGTGAGCGCGATGCGGCCGTCGCCGTCCGCGGCGATGACGCCATCCGTCTTGCCTCGGGTCAGCAGGTCACGGGCCTGTGCGGCGGAGTCGACCTTGGTGACGTCCAGCAGGCGTATGTCGATGTCGATGTCGCCGATGGTCGTGTCGGCGTTGTCACCGCCGGTCGCCTTATCCGTTCTGCCGTCGCCGGCGAGCGCGGTGATCAGCGTGTCCGCGCCGACCGCGTTTGTCCAGTTCGTGTCCTGGACGACGGCGACGGGTACCGGGGTGATGCTCATGGCCTTGTCGAGTCCGCCGAACACGCCGTTGAACATGGTCGCCAGCGCGATCGGGAACACGATGAGCCAAAACAGCGAACTTTTGTTGCGCAGGTTCATTTTCAGGGTGACGATGAAGGTGCTCCACATGGCGTTCTCCTTTCCTTGGGTGAGGCGTGGGTGCCGATCGAATGGTTTCCCTCTCCGAGAGGAGCTGTCAGCCTGCGGCTGACTGAGAGGAGCCACCCGACCGGCCTCATCCACTCCTCAGTCCCGCAGCGCCTTGCCGGTCAGTTCGAGGAACACGTCGTTGAGGCTTGGCGGCCGGCTGGTCAGATGGCCGAGGTTCGCGCCCGCGCCGCGCAGCACGCCGATCAGGTCGACGAGGTTGTGGTCGCCGCGCCGGCAGCGTACGGCCAGCTCGTGGCCGTCGTACGTCGCCTCGATCACGAACGGGAGCGCGCGTACGGCCGCGAGCGCGTCGTCGGTCAGATCGAACGTTTCGATGGTGATCCGCTCCCCCGTGTCGATCATGGCCTTGAGTTCGTCGGCGATGCCGAGCGCGAGATGCCGGCCGTGGTCCATGATGAGGATGCGGTCGCAGATCTGTTCGACCTCCTCCATGTAGTGACTCGTGTAGATCACGGTCGCGCCGTCCCGGTTGAGCTTCTGGATGCCTTCGAGGATCGCGTTGCGGCTTTGCGGGTCGACGGCCACGGTCGGCTCGTCGAAGAAGATCAGGTCGGGCCTGTGCGCGATGCCACAGGCGATGTTGAGACGACGCAGGAGGCCGCCGGAGAGTTTGCCCGGGCGGAATTTGCGGAATTCCTGCAGTCCGGCGAAGTCGATCGCCTCTTCGACGAGCGGCGCGCGGTCGGCTTTCTTCGGCACGTACAGCGAGCAGAAGTAGTCGATGTTTTCGGTGACGGTCAGCTCGTTGAACACGGCAACGTTCTGCGGCACGATGCCGATGCGGCGCTTGAGCGCATAGCTGGTCGGCGTCATCGGCTGGTCGAACACGCGGATCGTGCCGGCGTCGTAGGTGAGCAGCGCGAGGATGCAGTTGATGGCGGTGGTCTTGCCGGAACCGTTGGGTCCGAGCAGGCCGAAGATCTCGCCCTGGTTCACATCGAGGTCGAAGTAGTCGAGCGCGACCATGTCGCCGTATCGTTTGACCAGTTGACTGACATGGACGGCCGGCGTGTCGGTGATGTCGGTCATGTCCGCTCCTTTCCTTGGGATGATTTCATCATCGCGCGTGGGGCGTGACGATGCCACAGCCATCCGTCACGACGTGGCCGGGCGGACGTGACATTTGTCACGGGTTTGCCGGTTCCCGGGATTTTCGGCGGAATATCCCGGGAACCAGCCCATGTTCGGTTTTTCTCGCAATCGTTGGAACGCCGCTGATCGCGATGTGCGCAATGTTCGATGCTGTGCGTTTGCCGGTTCCCGGGATCTGCACGCCGCATCCCGGGAACCGGCTACCATGAGGGCATGCTCATCTTGCTGGACAAAGCGTTGCTCTTGGCCTGTGCAACGGCCATGGCCGCGCTGTCCGGTTGCGACACCGCCGCGCTGATCGGTCTGTTGACGGCGATCTCCCTGTCCTGTCTGGGCGAATGGCTGATGTTGCGACGCGTCGCTCCTGCCATGACCGCGCTGCCGGCGGGCGTCTGCATCGTGGCAGCCCTGCTCATGCCGCGCTGGTGCGTGTTTTTGCCGGTCGTCGCCTATGATCTGGCGCGTCTGCCAGTGGCGTGGCATGATGCGCGCGCGGATAGGCTGGTCAGATGGCTGTCGCCGCTAGTGCCGACGACCATCGCCATGGCGCGTATGGGCGATGTCTCCGACCGGCTGATACTGCTTGTGGCCGGTCTGGTCACCGTGATCGGTCTGATGCTGGGCCGGTCGCGCGCGACGGTGCTGCGGCTGCGGCGGACGCTGCGGCATACGCAGGATATCGCCCGTGACGGCAACCGTGCCAACCGTCGCCGCATGGCCGACATCGCCGAGGAACGCTCGCAGTCGGTGCGCATGGCCACGCTGAACGAGCGCACGCGTATCGCCCGCGAGATCCACGACAACGTCGGCCATCTGCTTACCCGTGCGATCATGCAGGCGCAGGCCGGCAGGGCGGTGGCCGACGCGACGGGCGACGCGGTGGCTTCCCAAGGGTTCGGCGCATTGCACGGCACATTGGACGAGGCGATGACGATGGTGCGGCGTTCCGTGCACGATCTGGCGGACGACGGTACGGATTTCGCCGCGCAGATCACGGACGCGGCGCATGCGTTCGGCATGGCGACGCCCGGGTTCACGGTAACGCTGTCGAACGAGATCACGGATGCGCCGGCACCGGTGACCCACTGTTTCGCCACAGTGATCCGTGAATCGCTGTCGAATGTGGTCCGGCACAGCGATGCATCCACGGCGACGGTGACGTTGCGTGATTTCCCGGCGATCTGGCAGCTGGTCATCGAGGATCCGGGCCCGGTGAAGGCCATGGCCGACCGTCATGACGAATCGGACGGCGAGGCAATGCGCGGCATGGGATTGGCCGATATCGACAGCCGCGTGCGAGCGCTCGGAGGCATGGCATCGTGTGGCCCGTATCACGATGGATGGCGCGTGTTCGTCACGGTTCCCAAGCGGCGATGGGCCTACCATGATCCCGACGGGAAACATGACGGCACCGTCGAGTCGGGCGTATCAAGGAGCTGATGTCATGAGAACGGCGATTGCGGACGACGATCCGATCGTATGCCAGTCGTTGGCGACGATCCTGACGGCGACGCATACGGCGGACGTGCTGTGGACGGCGAACGACGGGGACGCTGCGGTGGCACAGTATTTCAGGTCGCCGTCCAGCCGGCCGGACGTGCTGCTCATCGACGTGCAGATGCCCGGCAAGGACGGGCTGGCCGCGGCGCGCGAGATTCTTGCCAAGGATCCGGCGGCGAAGATCCTGTTCCTGACCACGTTCGCGGACCGATCGTACATCACACAGGCGGTGTCGCTCGGCGCGCGCGGCTATCTCATCAAGCAGGACGTCACATCGGTCGGCCCGGCGTTGCAGGCGGTGATGGCCGGGCAGATCGTGTTGGGCGCCGACGTGCTCGGCAAGCTCTCAACACCGGATTCGCCGGAGGAAGCCGACCGTACGGCCGACCGTCAGGCGTTCGACCGGCTGTCCGACCGCGACCGCGAGATCGCCGCATTGGTCGCCGAAGGGCTCGACAACCGCGACATCGCCGCGAAGCTGTTCGTCAGCGAAGGCACCGTACGCAACCGCATCAGCGGCATCCTCGACAAACTGGGACTGACGAACCGCACCCAGCTCGCGATCCTCTGGCTCAACGCCCACCGCTGATCCCGATTTCCAAGGAGGCGGATCATGGCTTCCCTCCCCGAGGGGAGCTGTCGGCGCAGCCGACTGAGGGGAGCGTCCGGTCAGCTGTTCTTCATGACGATGCTGTCGACCGTGTCGGCCACATGCTCGCAGTCGTCGGCGCACTGTTCGAGGTTGCGGTACACGTCGTGCCAGGCGAACATCTGCATCGGATCGTCGCAGGTGGTGTGCAGCGTGCGCATCGCCTCGATGAACACATGGTCAGCGTCGGTTTCGATGGTGTTGATGTCGAACACGAGTCCGCGCAGGGTCTTGGAGCGTTTGAACTGCGGCAGTTCCGCGACGAGCAGCGCGATGCGTTCACAGGCGCGTACGACCATGTCGGCCATGTGCAGCGCGTCATCACGCATCACGGTCACGTTGTCGTAGTACATGCGGTCGAGCACGCCTTCAATGCTGTCGGTCACGTCGTCGAGCACATGGCTGAGCCGGGCGATGTCCTCGCGGTCGAACGGCGTGATGAACGCGGTCACCAGTTCGTCCATCATCTGGTGGCGCACCTCGTCGGCCGACTGTTCGATCGCATGCATGGCGTCCATGCGCTCACGCAGCCGCTCGGGATTATAGTCATGCATCACGTCCGACAGCAGGTGCGCGGCCTGGCATGCGCAGTCGGCACTCCGCTTGAAGCCGTCGAAATAGAACGCGTCGTTTTTCCGTGCCATTGCTGGTGGTCCTCCTCAAAAAAAACAGTACCGGTTAGAACACGAACATGAACAGTCTGGCCATGACGAAGCTGATGATGCCGCAGCCGGGGAACGTGAACACCCAAGTGAGCATCATGTCGCGTACCACGCCGAAGTTGATGGCCGACAGGCGCCGGACCGCGCCGACGCCCATGATGGCGCTGGTCTTGGTGTGCGTGGTGGAGACGGGGATGCCAAGCACGGTCATGAGCAGCAGGCACAGCGCGCTTGACAGGTCGGCGGAGAAGCCTTGGTACTTTTCGAGACGGACCATGTCCTGGCCGACGGATTTGATGATCTTCTCGCCGCCGACGGACGTGCCGACGCCCATGATGGTGCTGCACAGGATCATGAGCCACACGGGGATCACCACGCCCGCGACGCTCGACTGGCCGTTGCAGAACGCCATGCCGAGGAACAGCACGCCGATGAACTTCTGGCCGTCCTGCGCGCCGTGCATGAAGCTCATGGCGGCCGCGCCGACGATCTGCGCGTAGGTGAAGAACCCGTTGGTACGTCGCCGATCGAGACTCGCGCAAATCAGGGTAACAGCCTTGCACACGATCCAGCCCATGCCGAAGCCGATGAGCAGGCTGGCCACGAGGCCGTAGAGCACCTTGACCCATTCGCCCATATTGATGCCGCCCATACCGCCCTGGATGGCAATGGCCGCGCCGGACAGGCCGGCGATGAGGCTGTGGCTTTCCGACGTGGGGATGCCGAGCATGGACGCGCCGACGCTGTAGATGACGATGGAGAACAGCGCCGCGCACAGGGCGATGAGCGCGGCGTGCGTGTCGCCGCCGAAGTCGACCATGGTGGAGATGGTGGACGCGACCGACGCGTTGACCTGCGTCATGAGGAACACGCCGAGGAAGTTGAGCACCGCGGCCATGATAACGGCCGACCGCACGCGCATGCACCGGGTGGTCACGCAGGTCGCAATGGCGTTGGGCGCGTCGGTCCATCCGTTGACAAAGATGACGCCGAGCGTCAGCAACGTTGTCACGGCCAGTGCGGGATTGGAAAGCACCTGTTGGACGAAATACGATAGGGACACATCCAAGGGGGATCGTTCCTTCTTCTTCGAGGGCGAGCGTGCGGACAGTTTGATTGTATACGATGACCGACTACGTAGTCGTATCCGTTCGTGTCGTGTTGCGTCTTTCCTCGTGCGACAGGTGGGTGGAGCGATCACGTGGCAATGAAAAAGCTCCCCGGGGGATATCCCTCGGGGAGCTTGACTCCTTATGACCTAGCGATCAGGCTATCGTCACTCGTTGTCGCCGGCGGTGGCGGCGGTCGCGGTGATGGCGCCCTTCTCCTCGGTGTTCAGGCCGGAGTACACCCAGTCGGTGTAGTCCGGGTGATCGTAGCCGTTGTCGACCGCGAACTGGAAGGCTTCCTGACGGAAGTCCTCGAGCTCCTTGATCTTGTCGGCGTACTTGTCGGCGTCGATCATGCGCAGGGCCTCAGCGGTCAGCTCGTAACGATCGATGCGGTTCACGCGAACCATGTCGTACGGCGTGGTGGTGGAGCCTTCCTCCTCGTAGCCGTGGACGTTGAAGTTGTCGTGGTTCGGACGATCGTAGATCAGGCCGCGCACGTCGTGGGCGTAGGAGTGGTACGCGAACAGCACCGGCTTGTCGGCGGTGAAGATGTCGGCGAACTCCTCGTCGGTCAGGGCCTCGTCGTTCTCCTTGGCGGACTGCAGGGAGAGCAGATCAGCCACGTTGACGACCTTGAACTTGATGCCCAGTTCCTTCAGCTTGTCGGAAGCGGCCATGATCTCCTGAGTCGGGACATCGCCGGCGGCGGCAAGCACGACCTCGGCCTCATCGTTGGTCTTCGCGGTGGAAGCCCAATCCCAAGCGGCGGCACCCTTCTCGAGCTCGGCGCGAGCCTCGTCGAGGGTCAGCCAGGTGGCGGCCGGCTGCTTGCCGGCGATGATGGCGTTGATCTTGTTGGTGGACTTGTAGCACTTCTCGGCGATGGCCAGCAGCATGTTCGCGTCGGTCGCGAAGTAGATGCCGATGACGTGGTCGTTGTGGAAGCACTTGTTCAGCAGGACGGAGGTGACACCCGGATCCTGGTGCGAGAAGCCGTTGTGATCCTGACGCCACACGTGCGAGGAGACCAGCAGGTTCATGGAGGCGATCGGCTTGCGCCACGGGATCTCGCGGACGGTAGCCTCAAGCCACTTGGCGTGCTGGTTGAGCATGGAGTCGATCACGTGCACGAAGGACTCGTAGGAGCTCCAGATGCCGTGACGGCCGGTCAGCAGGTAGGCCTCGAGGAAGCCTTCCATCTGGTGCTCGGACAGCTGCTCGACGACCTGGCCGGAGACGTGCATGTGCTCGTCGACCTCGTCGGAGATGTAGCCGGCATCCCACTGCTTGTTGGTGACCTCGTAGGAGGCCTGCAGACGGTTGGAAGCGGTCTCATCCGGTCCGAAGATGCGGAAGTCGTGCATGTTGCGGGCGATGATGTCGCGGGTGTAGACACCGAGGCGACGGGTGGCCTCGAGCTGGCCCCAGCCGTGGCCGTACTTCTTGACTTCCTTGACCTCGTAGTCCTCGAGGTTCGGCAGATCCAGATCCTTGCGGATCAGGCCGCCGTTGGCGTTCGGGTTGGCACCGATACGCAGCTCGCCCTTCGGCATGAAGGCGGTGACGTCTTCCTTCACGGCGCCGTTCTCGTCGAACAGCTCCTCCGGCTTGTAGGACTCGAGCCAGTTCTTGAGGACCTCGAAGTGGGCCTCGGTATCGCGGGCGGAAGCCAGCGGCACCTGGTGCGAGCGCCAGGAGCCCTCGGTCTTCTTGCCGTCGATGTACTTCGGGCAGGTCCAGCCCTTCGGGGTGCGGAAGATCAGCATCGGGTAGAACGGACGGTGCACGTTGTCGGTCTGGGCGGTCGCCTTGATGTCGCAGATCTCGTCCCAGATGGTCTCCCACAGCTCGGCGAAGCGGCGGTGGATGGACATGTGGTCCTCATCGTCGAAGCCGGCGACGAACTCGTACGGCTCGTAGCCCATGCCGTGGAAGAACTCGTGGAGCTCTTCGTCGGAAATGCGGGACAGGATGGTCGGGTTGGCGATCTTGTAGCCGTTGAGGTGCAGGATCGGCAGCACGATACCGTCGGTGCGCGGGTTCACGAGCTTGTTGGACTGCCAGCCGGTGGCCAGCGGGCCGGTCTCGGCCTCGCCATCACCGACGATGGCCGGCACGAACAGGGACGGGTTGTCCATGATGGCGCCGTAGGCGTGGGACAGGGCGTAACCCAGCTCGCCACCCTCGTGGATGGAGCCCGGGGTCTCCGGAGCGAAGTGGGACGGGATGCCGCCCGGGTAGGAGAACTGACGGAAGAACTTCTGCAGACCAGCCTCGTCCTTGGTGATCTTCGGGAAGGTCTCGGTGTAGGTGCCGTCCAGGTAGGACTGGGAGGTACCGGCCGGGCCGCCGTGGCCCGGGCCCATGATGATCACGGTGTTCTGGCCGTGGTCGGCGATGAAGCGGTTGATGTGGCCGATGAGGAAGTTCAGGCCCGGAGTGGTGCCCCAGTGGCCAACCAGACGGTGCTTGACGTCTTCACGAGTGAACGGCGCCTTCATCAGCGGGTTGGAACGCAGATAGATCTGGCCGATGGAAAGGTAGTTGGCGGCGCGCCAGTACTTGTCAACGCCTTCGAGGGCTTCCTCGGAAACCGGAGCGTTGAGCTTCTTCCAAGGGGTGCCAATAACAGGACTCGTCATATGTACTCCTGTACTCCTGCACTGTGTTGTGCGATTGATTGTTATCGGTAGGTCATGGGCCGTGCCGAACCTTGCGATTTAGCCGTGCTCAATCCCAATCACTTGGCATCATACGATCGAAGCCCGACTTTTGGCCGATTTTTTGCGTGTCTGTTCGAAAATGTTATGAAAATCTAACCTTTTGTTTGCTTTCGATGGGGATTTTGTGAACACGGAATTTACCGGCGAACGGTTGGAAAACGGCGATATTCCGCGGAAAATCGGTGCTTCATATATATTAACCGCGTTCACTTCACCCGTATCACACGCGGCGTGTTGTTCAACCGAACGTAACACTCTGTTACATTCCCCCGACGTGCCGCGATGCCGGGCAATGTCGCCTTGCGCCGCCACAATGGATCTGTTAACCGTCTGGCATACCCAACATGTATTAAAGGGAGAATTCATGGCAACAGGTCCTGTCCTTGTCGTTGATTTCGGAGCCCAGTACGCCCAGCTCATCGCGCGCCGCGTGCGCGAGGCCGGCGTCTACTCCGAGCTCGTGCCCCACTCCATGCCGGCCGACGAGATCCTCGCCAAGGATCCCAAGGCCATCATCCTGTCCGGCGGCCCCGCCTCCGTGTTCGAGCCGGGCGCCCCGCGCGTCGACACGAAGCTGTTCGACGCCGGCGTCCCCGTGCTCGGCATCTGCTACGGCTTCCAGGCCATGGCCTACGCGCTCGGCGCGGACGTCGACAAGGCCGCGCTCGGCGAATACGGCAAGACCGAAACCACGATCGACCACGCGGACGGCATCCTCGCCGGCTCCCCGGCCGAACAGAACACGTGGATGAGCCACGGCGTCGCCGTCAAGACCGCCCCCGCCGGTTTCGAGGTCCTCGCCCACACCGAAGGTGCCCCCGTCGCCGCCATGCAGGACGAATCCCGCAAGCTCTACGGCGTGCAGTGGCACCCCGAAGTCAAGCACACCCCGATGGGCCAGCAGCTCATCGAAACCTTCCTCCATCAGTGCGCCGGCCTGCCCAACGACTGGGACGCCTCCAGCATCATCGAGGACCAGGTCAGGAAGATCCGCGAACAGGTCGGCGACGCCGAGGTGATCTGCGGGCTGTCCGGCGGCGTCGATTCCGCCGTCGCCGCGGCCCTCGTGCACAAGGCCGTCGGCGACCAGCTCACCTGCGTGTTCGTCGACCACGGCCTGCTCAGGAAGGGCGAGGTCGAGCAGGTCAAGCACGACTTCGTCGCGGCCACCGGCATCCGCCTCATCACCGTCGACGCCGCCGACGACTTCCTCACCGCCCTGAAGGGCGTCTCCGAACCGGAGAAGAAGCGCAAGATCATCGGCGAGAAGTTCATCCGCACCTTCGAAAAGGCCCAGCGCCAGGTCCTCGAAGAGGCCGGCGCCCGCGGCAAGGAAGTCAAGTTCCTCGTGCAGGGCACCCTCTACCCCGACGTCGTCGAGTCCGGCGGCGGCGACGGCGCGGCCAACATCAAGAGCCACCACAACGTCGGCGGCCTGCCCAAGGACCTCAAGTTCCAACTCGTCGAACCGCTGCGCACCCTCTTCAAGGACGAGGTGCGCGCCATCGGCACCGAACTCGGCCTGCCCGACGAAATCGTCTGGCGTCAGCCGTTCCCCGGCCCGGGCCTCGGCATCCGCATCATCGGCGAGATCACCAAGGAACGCCTCGACCTGCTGCGCGAAGCCGACGCCATCGCCCGCGAGGAGCTCACCAAGGCCGGCCTCGACCGCGACATCTGGCAGTGCCCCGTCGTGCTCCTCGCCGACGTCCACTCCGTCGGCGTCCAGGGCGACGAGCGCACCTACGGCTCCCCCATCGTCCTGCGCCCCGTCTCCTCCGAAGACGCCATGACCGCCGACTGGTCTCGCCTGCCCTACGACGTCCTCGCCACGATCTCCACGCGCATCACCAACGAATGCCGCCAGATCAACCGCGTCGTGCTCGACTGCACCTCCAAGCCCCCGGCAACCATCGAATGGGAGTGATGAAGCAACGAAAGCGGGTCGGAATCGTAATGGTTCCGACCCGCTTTTGTATGTCGCGGCGGGATCGGTTTTCCGGTATAATCCTTGCGTTTACGACGACGTTCGAAAAGGATGGGCGCCCATGCGACAGGGATTCGACAACGACAAGTACATCAGACTGCAGGCCGAGAACATTCGCAAACGCATAGCGCAGTTCGGCGGCAAACTGTATCTGGAATTCGGTGGCAAACTGTTCGACGACTACCATGCGTCGCGCGTACTGCCCGGATTCCAACCCGACACCAAGTTCCGCATGCTCGACAGCATGAAGCAGGACGTGGAGATCGTCATCGCGATCAATGCCAACCACATCGAAAAGGCCAAGATGCGCGGCGATCTCGGCATCACCTACGACGAGGACGTGCTGCGGCTGATCGACGTGTTCCGCTCCCGCGGCTTCCATGTCGGTTCGGTCGTGCTCACGCAATACGCGGGCCAGCCGGCCGCCGACGTCTACCGTCGCCGTCTCGCGCAGCTCGGCATCACCTGCTACCTGCACTACCCCATCGCCGGTTATCCGCACGACATCGAACGCATCGTGTCGGCCGAAGGTTACGGGCGCAATGACTACATCGAAACCAGCCGTCCGCTCGTCGTCGTCACCGCGCCCGGACCCGGCTCGGGCAAGCTCGCCACCTGCCTGTCGCAGCTCTACCACGAGCACCAGCGCGGTGTCACGGCCGGCTATGCGAAATACGAGACGTTCCCGATCTGGAACCTGCCGCTCAACCATCCGGTCAATATCGCATACGAGGCGGCGACCGTCGATCTCGACGACGCGAACATCATCGACCCGTTCCACCTCGAGGCATACGGCACGACGACGGTCAACTACAACCGCGACGTCGAGGCGTTCCCGGTGCTCAAGGCCATGATGGAGCGGATCATGGGATCCAGCCCCTACCAAAGCCCCACCGATATGGGCGTGAACATGGCCGGCTATGCGATCGCGGACGACGATGCGTGCCGCGATGCCGCGAAGATGGAGATCGTGCGACGGTACTTCACGGCCGCCGAACAGCTCAAACGAACCGGCACCGGCGAGGAGCAGGTCGAGCGTCTCCGTTCGATCATGCAGCGCGCCGGCGTGGACGAAAACCTGTCGCCGGCACGCAATGCCGCGCTGCGCAAGGAGGAGATGACCGGCGCCCCAGCCGGTGCGATGGTGCTGCCTGACGGCCGCGTGGTCACCGGCAAGACCGGCGTGCTCATGGGCGCGGCCAGCGCGCTGCTCATGAACGCGCTCAAGGCCGTGACCGGCGTGGACGCCGAACTGCCGGTGATCGACGACAACACGATCGAGCCGATCTGCCGGCTCAAGACCGAGCACCTGCACAGCACGAACCGCCGCCTGCACTCCGATGAAACGCTGATCGCGCTGTCGATCACCAGCTCGGTCAGCCCGCTCGCCGCAAAGGTGATTGCCGGACTGGAACAACTGCGCGGCTGCGACGCGTTCTTTTCGGTCATTCTCTCCCCGACCGACGAGGCGCTGTACCGCAAGCTCGGCATCAACGTATGCTGCGAGCCGAAGTACGAACGCGTGAGCCTCTACCACAAGTAGACGCTTCCCATCTTCGCCCCTCTCTTCAACGGACATACGGCCGATTCCGCTCCATCGATCGGCTGTATGTCCGTTGTGCTTTACGCAATCCGGTCCGCCCGGAGGAGTGCCGACGCAACGCGACGATGTGACGTAGGTCACATCGCGGGGCAAACCGCTTTCGCGACCTCCGCGTACTAGAATGATCGGTAAGTGTGAACAGCGTGGTCACACGGCAGCATCATTCCCAAGCAAGGAGTCCACTGTGGCAGTTACCAACATCTACATCGCCAGTCCCGAGGGAGCCAACGGCCGCAACGTCGTCGCCTACGGCGTGCTCAAGGCGTTGACCACCAAGTACAAGACCGCGGTGTTCCGTCCTGCCGTGTCCAACCACGACCACTTCACGCCGATCCTGCTGGGCGCGTCGAACGCCGGCCTCGGCGTGGCGCTGTCCACCGGTCTCGACATCCATGTCGTGCGCCGCGACAAGGAGGCCGCGCGCGGCGACATCGTGGCCGCTTTCGACGACGCGATGACCGTCTCGCGCGCCGACGCCGCGCTCATCGTCGGCACCGACAAGTCTCACGTCAACGATCCGACCACGTACGAGTTCAACGCGAACATCGCCGCCGACCTGCAGGCCGGCGTGTTCCTCGCCGTGTGCACCATCGACCGCTGGCCCGACGAGCTGCGCGAGACCGTGCAGCTGTCGATCGAAGGCATGGAGGCGGCCGGCAACAAGGTGCTCGGCATCTTCGTGACCGGCTGCGAGCCGCGCCACGCCGTGTCCGTCAAGGAGACGCTCGCCGGATTCGGACTGCCGGTGTGGACCATTCCGCAGACGCCGTTCGTCGAGGAGTCGCAGGCCGACGCCGCGCTCAAGGCGTTCCAGGACAACGTGCCCACCGAGGAGGTGCTCAAGGCGCTCGACGTCGACCTCGACTTCCCCGTCACCTCGTACGCGTTCCAGCACAGCCTGCTCGGCCGTGCGAAGGTCAACAAGAAGACGATCGTACTGCCCGAGGGCGAGGAGGACCGCATCCTCAAGGCCGCCGACTACCTGCTCGAACGCGAGGTCGTGAACCTCATCATCGTGGGCGACCGCGACGCGATCCTCGCACGCGGCGCCGAACTCGGCCTGCACGCGCTCGACAAGGCTCGTTTCCAGTCGATGGACGACGAGAACATCCTCAAGCCCATGGTCGCCAAACTGTGCGAGCTGCGCGCCAAGAAGGGCATGACCGAGGAGCAGGCGCGCCAGCAGCTCAAGGACGCCAGCTACTTCGGCACGATGCTCGTCGTGCTCGGCTACGCGGACGGCCTCGTGTCCGGTTCGGTCAACTCCACCGCGAACACCGTGCGCCCGGCTTTGCAGGTCATCAAGACCAAGCCCGGCCAGTCGCTCGTCTCCGGCGCGTTCCTCATGTGCTTCAAGGATCACGTGGCCGTGTTCTCCGACTGCGCGATCAACCTCAACCCGAACGCCGAGCAGCTGGCCGACATCGCCATCCAGTCCGCCGAGACGGCACGCACCTTCGGCCTCGACCCGAAGGTCGGCATGCTCTCCTACTCCACGCTCGGCTCGGGCAAGGGCCCGGACGTCGACGTGGTCGAGGAGGCGACGCGCATCGTCCGCGAGAAGGCCCCGGACCTGCCGGTGGTCGGCTCCATCCAGTTCGACGCCGCATGGTCGCCGACCGTGGCCGCCACCAAGGCCAAGGGCAACGACATCGCCGGCCATGTGAACGTGTTCGTGTTCCCCGATCTGTGCGCCGGCAACATCGGCTACAAGGCCGTGCAGCGCTCCTCCGGGGCGCTGGCCATCGGCCCGGTGCTGCAGGGCCTCAACAAACCCGTCAACGACCTGTCCCGCGGCGCGCTGGTGCAGGACATCATCAACACCGTCGCGCTCACCGCCATCGAAGCGCAGCAGTGACGTCATGACATCCGTCCGCCGGGCGTGCGGCGACCTTCCCGGCGGACGTTTTGTAGCAAGCAACGAGTAGTCTGAAGATTTGGAAAGTCGCGTTTCGCGGCACGGCAAACAATATGGAGGATGCCCACAATGGCGAAAACCGTCCTTGTCATCAATTCCGGTTCCAGCTCGATCAAGTACCAGCTGGTTGATCTCGAGTCCGGCGAAGGTATCGCGTCCGGCCTGGTCGAGAAGATCGGCGAGCCGATCGACGGCCACTACAAGCACGAGTACAACGGCGAGAAGCACGAGCTCGAGGAGCCGATCCACGATCACGAGCAGGGCCTGAAGCGCGTGCTCGGCTTCTTCGAGGAGTACGGCCCGAAGCTCGCCGACGCGAACATCGTCGCCGTCGGTCACCGCGTGGTCCAGGGCGGCTCCCTCTTCCCGAAGCCGGCGCTGGTCAACGACAAGACCATCAACCAGGTCAAGGATCTGGCCGTGCTCGCCCCGCTGCACAACGGCCCGGAGGCCAAGGGCGCCGAGGTCATGCGCGCGCTGCTGCCGGACGTGCCGCAGATCTTCGTGTTCGACTCCTCCTTCTTCTTCCAGCTGCCGAAGGCGTCCAGCACCTACGCGCTGAACAAGGAGATCGCCGACCAGTACCACATCCGCCGCTACGGCGCCCACGGCACCTCCCACGAGTTCATCTCCTCCGTGGTGCCGGAAGTCATCGGCAAGCCGGCCGAAGGCCTCAAGCAGATCGTCCTGCACATCGGCAACGGCGCCTCCGCCTCCGCCGAGATCTCCGGCAAGCCGGTCGAGACCTCGATGGGCCTGACCCCGCTCGAGGGCCTCGTCATGGGCGGTCGCACCGGCGACATCGACCCGGCCGTCGTGTTCCACCTCATCCGCAACGCCCACATGAACGTGGACGAGCTGGACGCCCTGTTCAACAAGCGCTCCGGCATGATGGGCATGACCGGCTTCGGCGATCTGCGCGAGGTGCACCGTCTGGTGGCCGAGGGCAACGAGGACGCCAAGCTGGCGCTCGATGTGTACGTGCACCGTATTGTCGGCTACATCGGCAACTACACCGCGCAGATGGGCGGCGTGGACGTGATCACCTTCACCGCCGGCGTCGGCGAGAACGACGACATCGTGCGCAAGATGGTGTGCGAGAAGCTCGCCCCGTTCGGCGTCAAGCTCGACGAGGAGAAGAACGCGAAGCGCTCCAAGGAGCCGCGCGTCATCTCCACCCCGGATTCGTCCGTGGTCATCGCCGTGATCCCGACCAACGAGGAGCTGGCCATCGCCCGCAAGTCCGCCGCCATCGCGGAAGCCGGCGAGGACACCTACGGCAACAAGTTCGCCAAGTGAGCCACTGAACAGCTGGACGGCTGAAACGTCACGAGGGGTGCTGTAGCGATTCCTGACACGGGAATCGCTACAGCACCCCTCGTCGTATGTACGGCAACCCGTTCCCGTGTGGCGGAAAACGCTCGCTGAGCGCGGTCTCAGCGAGCGTTTTCCGCCACACGATAAGGCCGCCAGGTTACGCCAGCATGCCCGTCCACATGCCCACGAAGTCGGGCAGGGTCTTGCGCGTGGTCGCCACGTTCACGATCTCGACGCCCGGCACCGCGAGCCCGATCATCGCGGCGAACGTGGCCATGCGGTGATCGGCGTACGATTCCATCACCGCGCCGTGCAGGTCGGCGCGCGGCACCGGCGTGATCTCGATGCCGTCCGGCAGTTCGCGCGCCGCTCCCCCGACACGTCGAATCTCACGTACCAGCGCTTCGAGACGGTTCGTCTCATGCCCGCGCAGATGGCCGATGCCGATCATGCGCGTCGGCGCGTCGGCGAACACGAGGATCGCCGCCAGCGACGGCGCGATCTCCCCCGCCGCGGTCAGGTCGAAGTCACCAAGGCCGCGAACCGCACCGCCAGTCGCAGCCGTCACCTCGCAATACCGGATGCCGTCACGTTCCGGGAACGTGACGGCCGCGCCCATGCGCTCGAGATATCCCGGCAGCAGCCCGCCCGGCTGGGTCGTCTCGACCGGCCAATGCGGCACGCGCACCGTGCCGCCGGCGATCAGCGCGGCACCAAGGAACGGCGCGGCGTTCGACAGATCGGGTTCCACGACCACGCGGTCCGGCAGCTGCAACGCACCAGGCCGCACCGTCCACACGCGGGCGGCCTCGTCGGCGAGCGCATGCCCGCCGGCCCCGTTCACGTCGGCGATGGTCATGCGGATGTGCGGCAGGCTCGGCGTCTTCTCGCCGGTATGTGTGAGCGTGAGACCCCCGGACAGCCGCGAGCCGATGAGCAGCAGTCCGGAGATGAACTGCGACGAACCGGACGAGTCGATCGCGACATGCGCGGTACCGGCACCAATACCGGTACCACTGCCACCGTCGGTACCCAGCAACTCCGCCGGCGGCGTGATCGTGAACGGCAGGCGTCCGGTTTCGCCGTGGTAGTCGATGGTCGCGCCGAGCTGTTCGAGGCCGTCGAGTACGGGCTTCATGGGCCGCGCGTATGCCTGTTCGTCGCCGTCGAACCGTACCGGCCCGTCGGCGAACAACGCGAGTCCGGGCACGAAGCGCATGACCGTGCCGGCGAGACCGCAGTACACGTCGACGTTGCCGCGGAACCGTCCGGAAGCCGGTGGCGTGACGGTCACGGTGGTCTCGACGTTCGGGTCGACGTCGCAGCGTACGCCGAGCGCGGCGAGCGCGCCCATCATGAGTTCGGTGTCGCGCGAGCGCAGCAGTCCGACCAGCGTGACCGGCCGGGAGCCGAGCGCGGCGAGGATGAGATACCGGTTGGACAGCGATTTGCTGCCGGGGATGATGACGGTGGCGTTGATCGGCCCGTGCGCCGTCGGGGCGGGCCACAGTTCGGGATGGTTCGTTTCGCTCATGTGCCTTATCGTATCGGTTCCAGTGAAAAACGGCGGGCGGGCGTCCGCATTCGCATGCCGTGACTATGGTGGATGGCATGCGTGTGATCGAACGGTGTTGTCGGGGCAAACGTGCCGACCAGTCGTTGAACGAGGATGGCTTGGCCGTCACGGACGGTTTTGCGGCCGTGGTGGATGGGGTGACGAGCAAGAGCGTGCGTCGTTTGTGGCAGCCGAGCGGCGGGGTCGTCGCGAAGAATCTGCTGCTGAATGCGATCGTCGGTTTGTCTGCGAAAGCGACGATGCGGCAGGCGCAGACGGTGCTGGATGACTGTTTGCGAGCACGATATGCGACGGTCGACGCCGATGCGACGTTGTTCGAGCGTGAGCCGTGGGAACGGTTGCAGGCGAACGCGGTGATCTACAGTGCATACCGGCATGAGGCATGGCTGTTCGGCGACTGCCAGATCATGGTGAACGGCGTGCAGACGCCGACCCTGAAACGTGTGGACGAGCTGCTGAGCGAACTGCGATCGTTCGCCGCGCAGGCATTAACGTTGGGCGACGACGAATCGTATCGTGGGCAGGATGATGACATGACATCGGCATCGGCATCCGTGGCAAGTGGCAGTCATACAAAGACGCGCGACACGGACGATCCCGCCCGTGACATGATCCTGCCGTTTCTGCGATTGCAGTCGCGGTTCGCGAACCGTCGCGGCGAATACGGCTATTTCGTCTTCGACGGATTCACCGACCCGACATATCCGATTCGCACGGTTCCGGTCAACCCCGGTGATGAGGTGGCGCTCGCCTCGGACGGCTATCCCCTGTTGCGTCCGACGCTCGCCGAGTCGGAACGCGAACTGAGCCGGCTGCATCGCGACGACCCACAGCTCATCCGCGACTACCGCACCACCAAGGGCTTCACACCCGGTCGGGATTCGTTCGACGACCGCACCTACCTGCGCTTCATCGCCTAGCGTTTTTCGCGGCACGTATCACGCGGAACGGTTCCACATACCCATACAACGTAACGTGGCGGTTTTCGCTCGCTGGCACGGGGCTCAGCGAGCGAAAACCGCCACGCATCACACATGATCATCACACATGGCTTCATCGTGCGGCGCAATACAGCATCGCCGTCGGCATCAATCTGCGGCGATCAGGCAAGCGTGTTCTTGATCGCGTCGACGAACGCGTCAAGGTCGGCGGGCGTGCGCGAGGTGATGAATCGCCAGCCGTTCGCATCGTCGACGGTCACTTCCTCGTTGACGTAGTGGCCGCCCGCGTTCTCAATATCGGCCGCGATGTAGCGGCACGGGGACGCGGTCTTGCCTTCCATCAGACCGGCATTGACGAGCAGCCATGCGCCGTGGCAGATCGCGGCGATCGGCTTGCCTTCATGCGCGAACTCCTGCGCGAGCGTGATCGCATCCTCGTTCACGCGCAGACGATCGACGTTGCAGGTGCCGCCCGGCACAACGAGCAGGTCGTAATCGGCGGCCTGCACGTCGGACAGCTTGGTGTCCGGCGTGAGCGTCTCGCCTTCGTAGCGATCATGCTGCACGGTTTCGCACGGCTCCAGTTCGGTCGCCGCGAGCGTGACCTTCGCGCCTGCGGCCTTGAGGTCGCGCAGCGGACGGGTCAGTTCTGTCTCCTCGATGCCCCAGTTGTTCACGATGATCAGCGCCTTGGCATTCTCTATGGCCATGGTTCCTCCTTGACGGCATAGATGGTTTCGTCATCCATTATGCCGCGCGTCCGTCCGTCAGCCGTTGCCGTGATCGATTTCGGTCCAGGTTCTGCCGTCGTCGTTGAGATACAGGTAGTCAGTCATCGATTGTTCGCCGGAACCGAGCGATGCGTCGCCGCCGTCGCAGGTGAAGTCGACGGTGGCGATGAAGATGCGGTTGCGTCCGTACCGGTGGTAGGCATCGTAGATCCTCGACCAATAGGACGGCGATGCGGCCTTGGATTCGTCCTCCAGATCAAGGAGTCTGTCGGCCTGCGTCTCGTCATAGGAGATCCGTTCGATTGTGCACCCGCCGAAACCGGAGAACACGTCAGCGGTCTTCCGTCCGGCCGCGTCGAGCTGTGCCTTGGTGAATTTCGTGGACCGCGAATATTCATAGACGATGTGCGATGTGTCGGCCGTGCGGTGCGTGTACCAGTGGCTCAGTCCCAGTCCGCCGACGAGGACCAGTATCGGCACCGCGACGGCGAGTATCGTCATGATCGTCGGCAACGCCCGTTCGTGGTCATTGCGCTCGTCCGTCATCCGTTCCATGATGTCCGTCATATCAGCCTCCCTTGATCGACCGGTCATATCGATATCACTCGTCGGCCGTCGCCGCATCGTCCGCATACGTACGTACGTACCGGCTGACGGGTGCGTAGTCGGGGAACAGCATGGCCAGTTCGCCGAGCTGACCATCGGTGAGCGTGCCGTTCTTGGCACGTCGTTGCATGGCGGCGAGCGTCGTGACGATGCGATCGTTGTCGGCCGTGTTCTCGTAGATGTCGAAGAACGCAGCGACCTGCGGATCGTCGTACGGTGCGTTGCCGGCGACCCAGCCGGCGTAGCAGCGCCACGTCAGCGCGTTGAGCGGCAGGATGCAGTGCCGTTGAAGGTCGGACAGGTCGGCGGTGTCGCGAAGGGCGCGCAATGCGGCGGCAGGATCACGGAACGTGCACATCAGCGGATTGGCCTCGCCGTTGACCGTGACGGCACGCGTGCGGTCGATCGCGAGCGAGTCGTCATTTGTTGCGATGTCGCTGCAATGATCAGTCCACCGATCGGATGATGTGACGATGACGTTCGCGTAGGCCGCGCGTACGACCAGCGCCCGCCCCAGCGGGATCAGCAGTGCCGCGAGGACGATGGCCGCGGCGATAGCGATGACCCTACGCGGCGGCCTGCCGACGATGCGGATGCGTGACGGACGTTCCATGATGTGCTCGTTTCTCTATGTCCGGATATTGTTGCCTTGATTATTCGGCAACCGCCACGGCACGGCAACGCGCGATACAGGATTTCTGTATGGGTCCGGTTCCCGGGATTACCGCATTCCATCCCGGGAACCGGCAGACGCACAATAATGAACATCACGTCAGTAGCCAACCGCGATATGACGTGCATGGGCTTGTTCATGTGAACATGCTTCAGTTCCCGGGATTTTCCGAGCGTAATCCCGGGAACCGCGTCTCCCGCGCCATGAGATAGTTGACGAACGTCACCTCGCCGATATGCGGATGCCGTGCGGCGACCGTGCGAAACCCGTGACGCAGGAAGAACGGCCGTGCGGTGATGCTGGCGTGGACGGACAGCCGCGCGATGCCGCCGCCGGCTGCGTACCGTTCCACGTGATCAAGCAGTCGCGACGCGACGCCGTGACGTGCGACCGTCGGATCGACGAACAGCATATCCATGTATCCGGTGTCGTCGATGTCGATGAAACCGACGACCGACGGCATATCACCCGCCATCGTCGCGACGGCGTCCTCCGATCGGTATGCGCGGATGCGTACCGGCACCATCACAGTCAAGCACTCCTCTACAGACGATCC
This sequence comes from Bifidobacterium ramosum, assembly GCF_009299505.1. GTDB lineage: Bacteria > Actinomycetota > Actinomycetes > Actinomycetales > Bifidobacteriaceae > Bifidobacterium > Bifidobacterium ramosum. The sequence continues at coordinate 68,960 of NZ_WBSM01000008.1, forward strand.
GCGATCATCGCGCAATGCTCACGCACGATGCGCGCGGACCGATGGAACTTGGCCAGCTCGCTCTCGTCGAGATGCAGGTCGACGAAATCACCCACGCCGTCGGCGTTCAACGCGACCGGCAGACTCAGGAACACGTCGTGCTCGTCGTATTCGTATTCGCCGTCGATCAGCGTGGAAACGGGAACCACGCGCCGCTCGTCCCACAGGATCGTGCGTGCCAGTCCGGCCACGGTGGCGGCGATGCCCTGACTGGTGCCGCCGCGCAGCGACTTGATGAGCAGCCCGCGCCGCCGCGTCCGTTCCTCGATGCCGTCCAATGTGATATCCACATAGCGGGACCGGTTGTCCTGCAGATATCGGGTGAAGCTTTTGCCAACGAACGAGACCGTGGACCACGGCACGAACTGGGAGTCGCCATGCTCGCCGATCACATAGCCGGACACCATACGCGGGTCGAGTCTGGTGATGTCGCCGATGATCGCCTTCATGCGGGATGTGTCGAGCGCCGTACCGGAACCGATGACCTGCGCACGTGGCAGCCCGGTGCGCTTCCATGCGAACCAGCTGAGCACGTCGACCGGATTGGAGACCATGATAAGGATGCCGTCGAATCCGGAGTCGCGGATGGCGCACAGGATCGGGTCGACGATGTCGACGGCCGCACCGAGCTCCTGGAACCGCGTCTCGCCGGGTTTCGGTTTTGGTCCGGCCGTGACGATCACGATGTCGGCGTCGCGGCAGTCGGCCCAGTCGCCGCGGCGAATGGACACGAACCGGCCTGTGTAGTCGGAACCGTCCATGAGATCCATGGCCAGTCCGGACGCCTTATCGGGATTGTGGTTGATAAGCACCAGTTCGTCGCACAATCCCTGCAGGACGATGGCGCCGGCGGTCGCCGCACCGACGCTACCCGTGCCGACGATCACCACACGACTGCGATGCGATGTGACCATATGCCGTTCTCTCCTCTTTTCTGACTGTTTCGACCGTACGTCTCACATATGACTGGCGATCATGATGCTACGTATACCGCATACCGGCAATACGCCCATCGCATGACGAACACCGGCATCAACGGCGACGCCTAATGCGATCGTACAGCCGGCGCAACGTCCGTCTGCCGGTTATTTCTGGGATCGTTCGATGATGGTTCGCACGTGGGCAAGTTGCGCGGGATTGCGTACGATGATCGCCGTGTCGGGATGTGCATACGCCGTGTCGACGAATCGTTGCCGACGGGCGGCATTGCGTCCCTTGATGAGCAGCCACCATGCGAATTCGGCATCGATCTTCTCCGGACAGCCCGGCGTCATATCCGGCCGACTGGCGCCGCGGTAGCGCAGCCAGCGGCGAACGGCCCGCGCGCAGCATCGGAATCGGCCGAACAGCATGACGATGATGACGTCGGCTTGCGTCATGCGTTCGTCATACAGCAGATTCGTATAGTTGCCTTCAATGACCCACGATTCGTGATCGTTCATGAACGTGGCGACGACGGCACGAGCGTCATCGTCATCACGTTCTTTCCATCCGGGCAGCCAGTGTACTTGGTCAAGGTACATGACCGGGATGGCCAACCGTTCGCCGAGCTTCCTCGCCAACGTCGATTTGCCGCTGCCGCTGTATCCGATGATCGCAATGCGCATGGCATCGATCATACCGGCATCGGTTTGATCATGAGATAGTTGACGAACGTCACGTCGCCGATCTGCGGATGCCGCGTTTCGACCGCACGGAACCCGTGACGGTGGAAGAACGGCTGCGCGGTGATGCTGGCGTGGACGGAGAGCCGTGCGATATCGTTGGCGGCCGCGTACCGCTCCACTTGGTCGAGCAGTTGCGAGGCGACGCCGCGACGTGCGATCGACGGGTCGACGAACAGCATGTCGATATAGCCGGTGTCGTCGATGTCGATGAAGCCGACGATCGATGGCCGGTGATCCGCCGTCTCCGCGACCCACGTACGCGCTGCCGACCGCCGCGTATTCCATTGCGTCGGCGTTCCCGTATTGCCGGCCCACGTGCGAACTTGCTCGTCGTCGTAATCGCATGACGAGGTCTCGGTGACGGCGCGGCGGAACACATCCATCGTCGCGGCGGCGTCATCCGATCGGTATGCACGGATATGTAACGATATCGGATGCTTCATATGATTCACCTTGCGATTGTCTACGCCAGTCGATCGAGGACAGTCGCCAGTGCGACGCGATACAAGCCGTCTACAGGACGAAGGAGATCAGCAGGAACACCAGCGCGAGTGCGGGGAACGCGAACTGCTTGGCGGCCGCCCCGCGCTTGTCGGGGCTGCCCGCGAACAGCACCATGGCGGCGAGCGCCATGGACAGCGTGCCGGCGGCCATCAGCGTGATGCCGACGGTATGGTGACCGGCCAGAACGGTCACGGCACCCACCAAAGCCATGACACCGAGGAACAAATTGTAGAATCCCTGATTGTAGGCCATCTCCTTCGTCGCTTCGGCCTCCTTGGCCGAGGCAATGGAGAAGATCTTCATCGTCTTCGAGTCGGTCCACCGGAACGATTCCAGTACGAAGATCAGCACATGAAGCAGTCCGGCAAGTATCGCAAACACGCATGACGCCACGAGCATGTGAGGTCCTTCCTTATCAGGCAAGCATATGGCATATGCCGCCACGATCAGCGACAGATACAAGAAAACCCCGTGTTTCCACGGGGTTGTTCCAGTGTCCGAGATGGGACTTGAACCCACACGCCTGTATAACATAGGCACTAGCACCTCAAGCTAGCGCGTCTACCATTCCGCCACCCGGACGAGTGCCGTCATCAGACAACAGGTAGGTACTGTATAGGCCGATCGCGATTCCGTCAAATCGCGACACGCGACAGATGCCCCGATCGACGCTCCGCAGCCGCCGACATGGCAGGAGCACCGCGCCGGCGAAACAACAAGGCCCTATTCCATTGCGGGAATAAGGCCTCACCGGTCGGGGCGACAGGATTCGAACCTGCGACATCCTGCTCCCAAAGCAGGCGCGCTACCAAGCTGCGCTACGCCCCGATGCCGCCATACGCGAGCGCACCCACGCGAAAACGACAATCACCCATTGTACCGGACGTCTGGACCGGACGGCCCAACCACTCGGGATAATCGCTGGTTATACACGCTGAGCGTCGTCTGAGCGTGTATAACCAGCGATTATCCCGAGGCAGCCGACGAAGCCGGCCCCGCCGCGGACGTACGTTCCTACTACAATGAGGGCGGAGCGCAACACGGCGCGGCGCAGCAGGGAGGTTCACCGATGGGACGGCATCAGCGGGCGGAGACGTTGGGATTGGTGTCGTTCCTCATCTGCGCGATCATCGCGTTCTTCGGCATGAAGCTGTATCTCGATCTCGCGCCCGCCATCTGGCAGGTCACGCAGCGCCGATTCACCGTAGCGGCGGCCATCATCGCGGCATGCGGCGTGATTTCATTCGCGGTAGGATATTCGAGCAATTCCCGCTCGTTCACGCTCAAGCACGGCTGGTGGGTGCCGGTCCGCCGCATCTTCGAGATCCTCGCCCTGTCGGTCGTGTACGCAGCCACGATCTTCCTGTCGTCGTTCGCGCTGTTCAGCGTGGTGAACACGGTGATGGGCATGCATCTGCTCGCCGGCTACATGCCGGCCGCCTGCGCCGGATTCGCGGGCGTGGCGGGTTATATGACGTTCGTACAGGCCGAGCTCATGAACGCGAAGACGCTCGCCTCGCTGTTGCCGTTCTTCGTGATCTCCGGCGTAAGCACCGCTGGGCTCACCACCGACGACCCGTACTGGTACCACAACAACTTCTCGCAACTCGGCGACCGCACCACGTTCGCGGCGACCATGTTCAACGCGACGCTCATCCTCGCCGGCACCTGCGTCATCATCGTCAGCTACTTCGCCGTGTCCGAGCTCATCACCACGCAACGGCTCGAACGACTGTGGCACGAACAATACGGCGACGAGGTCGACCATGCCGAGATCAGGCATTTCAAGGTGCGCATCGTGATCCTGTCGCTGCTGCTCACCGTCTCCGGTCTGGCGTTCATCGGCATCGGCGTGTTCCGCTACACGCCGCACTACATCATGCACAATGTGTGCGCAAAGGGACTGCCGCTCATCATGGGCGTGCTGCTGCTCGCCCTGCCGTGGCTGGCGCCGCGCATGCCGAAGGCCATGTACGCGATCTCCGACCTCGCGATCGCGATCTGCGCGGGTTTCGGCATCTACATGCTGCGCGGCTACGATACGCTCACCAACCTCGAAGCGTTGGCGTGCGCGTTCTTCCTCGGCTGGTTCATCGTGTTCTCGCGGCAGATCGCGGCGATCGAAGCCGACCGCGTGCAGATGCAGCTGGTGCGCATCCAGGCCGACCGGCTCGATATCGCGGCATCCGCGGCGGCGAGCGGCGTGGCGGATGCGCAGGCGGTCGCCCATGCGACCACGGTGCAGCAGCCAGCCGAGAAGATCGAGTCGCGACTGGCCGCGGATCGCTGAGCGGCGATGGGCAGGACTGACGGGATGACTGCGAGAGGTACGTACCGTCGGCTCCCCTCAGTCAGCACAGCTGACAGCTCCCCTCAGCGAGGGGAGCCACTACCGATGCCGTCCAATCATTTGAACGTGGCTCCCCACAGAGAGGGGAGCCACTAACCAATCACGGTCAACCGCGCCTTACGCGCGGAACAGATGGTTTTGCCGCTTCCTCGGATCCTTTGCGCTCTTGAGCAGCAGGAAGCTGCGCGATTGCGCGGTGATCACAAAACCTGCCTCGTAGCTCAGTTCCGGCCCTTTCGGGTTGTGCGTGTCCACGATGAGCTGCCACTTGCGCCCGTATTTCTCGTCGGGCAGCGTGAACATGATCGGCTCGTAGTGCGCGTTGAAGATGAGGATGAAGTCGTTGTCGACGAGCTGGTTGCCGTAGTAGTCCATTTCGGGGATGTTCGACCCGTTGAGGAAGATCATCACCGAGAACGCGTGCGTGTTCTGCCAGTCCTCCATGTCCATGATCGACCCGGTGTGGTCGAACCATTCGACCTGCGGCAGCTTGTCGGGCGCGTCGCCCTGCTCGCGTCCGGAGAAGAAGCGGCGCCGGTGCAGCACCGGATGCTCGAGCCGCAGGTGGATGAGCTTGGACACGAACTCGAACAGGTCCTTCTGTGAATCGTTGAGGTCCCAGTTGGTCCACGAGATCTCGTTGTCCTGGCAGTACGCGTTGTTGTTGCCCTGCTGGGTGCGGGCCACTTCGTCGCCGCCGCAGATCATCGGGATGCCCTGGCTGACGAGCAGCGTGGCGAACATGTTGCGCATCTGCCGTTCGCGCAGGTCGACCACGTCCGGGATCGTGGTCGGTCCTTCGACGCCGCAGTTCCACGAGCGGTTGTTGGATTCGCCGTCGCGGTTGCCTTCGCCGTTGGCCTCGTTGTGCTTCTCGTTGTAGCTCACGAGGTCGTTCATGGTGAAGCCGTCGTGCGCGGTGATGAAGTTGACGGAGGCGACCGGGCGTCGGCCGTTCATCTGGTACAGGTCGGAGCTACCCATGAGGCGTGATGCGAACTCGGGCAGCGTGGACGGCTGCGAGCGCCAGAAGTCGCGCACGCAATCGCGGTACCGGCCGTTCCATTCGGACCAGCTGGACGGGAAGCCGCCGACCTGATAACCGCCGGAGCCAAGGTCCCACGGTTCGGCGATGAGCTTGACGCGGCTGATGATCGGATCCTGTTCGACGATGTCGAAGAACGCGGACAGTTTGTCGACCTCCTGGAACTGGCGGGCGAGCGTGGCCGCCAGATCAAAGCGGAAGCCGTCGACGTGCATTTCGGACACCCAGTAGCGCAGCGAATCGGTGATGAGGCGCAACGCGTGCGGCGAGCGCATGAGCAGCGAGTTGCCGGTGCCGGTGGTGTCGAAGTAGTGCCGCTGGTCGTTGTCGACGAGACGGTAGTACGCCCGGTTGTCGATGCCCTTGAAGCTCAGGGTCGGGCCCATGTGGTTGCCTTCGGCGGTGTGGTTGTACACGACATCGAGGATGACTTCCATGCCGGCGCGGTGGTAGGCCTTGACCATCGACTTGAATTCGTTGACCTGCTGGCCGCGTTCGCCGGACGACGAGTATGCGTTGTGCGGTGCGAAGAAGCCGATCGTGTTGTATCCCCAGTAGTTCGACAGACCTTTTTCCTGCAGAAACGTGTCGTTGACGAACTGGTGGATCGGCATGAGCTCGATGGCGGTGACGCCGAGCTTCTTGAGGTATTCGATGACGGTCGGATACGCGAGGCCCGCGTAGGTGCCGCGAATGTCCGGCGGCACGTCGCGGTTGAGGTTGGTCAGGCCGCGCACGTGCGCCTCGTAGATGACCGAGTCGTGGTACGGGATGTTCGGATGCTGGTCGTTGCTCCAGTCGAAGTACGGGTTGACGACGACGGATTTCATGGTGTGCTCGGCCGAGTCGAGGTCGTTGCGCTTGGTGACGTCGCCGGGCGAAGCGAACCAGTAGGAGAACAGACTTTCATCGCCGTCGATGTTGCCTTCGATGGCCTTGGCGTACGGGTCGAGCAGCAGTTTGCTCGGATTGCAGCGTAGGCCCTGGTTCGGATCATACGGACCGTAGACGCGGTAGCCGTAGCGTTGTCCCGGCTGGATGCCGGAGATGTAGTTGTGCCATACGTACGAGTTCTGTTCGGTCATTTCGATACGCGTCTCGTGATCGTCGTCATCGAACAGGCACAGTTCGACTTTGTCGGCAACTTGGGAGAACAATGCGAAATTGACGCCGGCACCGTCGTAGCTGGCGCCGAGCGGGTACATCAAACCTGGTCTGACTTGCATATCCCAAGTATCTCACGCCAAAGCAACGGAAGACGGCGTTTCCGGTGAACTTTGCCGAATGCGTGGGTGACATGCCCTGGTATTCGGCGGCTCACCGGCCGTTTCGCAACCGGCGTATCTGCTCGTGCTGGATCGCGATGATCGAGTTCGATGCGGTGACCGGCAGGGCGAGCAGCTCGTCCCAGCCGACCCATGCGGAGTCCACGTGTTCGTCCGCGTCGAGATGGCGTGGGACCTGCGCGATGCGCGTCAGATGCAGCACCATGATATGTGCGAGTTCGTCGGTCATGCCTTCGGACGAGTAGTAGTCGCCGACGTGGTCGACGGTCAGCGCGTCGGGATCGGCCGGTACAACGCCGGTTTCCTCGGCGAGTTCGCGCAGCGCGGCGGTACGTGGGTCCTCGCCGGGGTTCATGAGTCCGGCGGGGATACCGTAGGCGAATCGGTCGGAGCCGACGCGGTATTCGCGTTCGATGAGGTATCGGTCGGCGGTTGCGTCGTGGACGAGCATGACGACGCAGGGCGCGTGTCGCAACACCTGCCGACGGATGTCGACGGTGCCGCCGTCGCGACGGCGCAGGGCGATGGTCATGTCCTCGACGGAGAAGATCGCCCCGCGGTAGACGGTCGCGCGCGAGCGTACTTCGACCGGCGCGTCCATATCGATGATGTCATGCATGCGTATCCTCTCCCCTGTCGCAGACCCGCTACAGCCGCAGCGTCCATGGATCGGTGCTCATGCGCAGCCATTCCGACTCCGGCCGCGTGCCGGTCGCCTGCGCGACCGCGGCCGGCACGTCGTCGACCGCATAGCGGAACCACAATGATTCTATGGCGGAATGCGGCGTGTTGATCATCAACGGCCGGATACGGTCGTCGCCGTGCCCGACGGCGATGCCCTGCGCGCGCAGGCCCGCCTCGTAGCGCGCCTGTTCGATCGCGTCGGTGGCGGGATGATGGCGCAGGTCGCTGGTCACGTACACGTCCGCGCCGCTGGCGCGCACCTCGTCGAACAGCGAGTCGCCGGAACCGGGCAGCACGGCTACGGTCTCGACCATCTGATCGAGCGGACCGCACGCCTGCACGCCGAGTTCGGTGTGCGGCAGCACGCCGGCGACACGCTGCGCGAATGCCGCGAAGGTCATCGGCCGTTCGAGTCGGCCGACGCGGCCGAGACCGACCTCATGGCCGGCCGCGGCGGCCTCGTCGTCATGGATCGGCACCAGCGGGTGCTGGTCGACCAGTCCAAACAGGTCGGCGGCGGCCTGCCCCACGCCGCGATACGCCGCATCGGCGTTGGTATGACCGACCCACAACGCGCAGCCGGACTGGTAGAGTTTGCGGACGATGTCACCGCGCGTGCCCAATCCGGACACCTGATGCACCGAACGGAACAGCAACGGGTGATGGGTCACCAACACATCAGCGCCGTGTTCGATCGCGGTGTCGATGACGGCGGCGGTCGGGTCGGCCGCGAACGCGATGCGGGTGACCGATGCGGACGGGTCGCCGACGATCAGCCCGGGCGCGTCCCAGCTTTCCGCGTATCGCAGCGGATACAACGTTTCCAGTACGTTGACGACCTGTGCCAGCGTGGGCATGATTTCCTCCTTATGCGGGAGTCGTGTATGCTCCCCTCAGTCGGCTGCGCCGACAGCTCCCCTCAGCGAGGGGAGCCACTGTCCGTCCGCTAGCTCCCCTCGCTGAGGGGAGCTGTCATCCGCAGGATGACTGAGGGGAGCATTCCGGCCGGCCTCGCCTCTCGCCATCGGTTCGTCAGTGCGCGGCGAGCTGCCAGTCGTCGCCGATGCCGGTGGACACGTCCAGAGGCACGGACAGCGTGACCGCGTGCTCCATCGCGTCGGCGACCAGCGCACGCACCCGCTCGGCCTCGCCGGGCGCGACCTCGACGACGAGTTCGTCGTGGATCTGCAGGATGATGCGGCTCTTCACCCCGGCGCCACGCAACGCCTGATCGGCATGAATCATGGCGATCTTCATGATGTCGGCGGCCGATCCCTGAATCGGCGCGTTGAGCGCGGCGCGTTCGGCCGCCTCGCGCAGGTTGCGGTTCGTCGACGACAGTCCGGGGAAATACCGTCTGCGGCCGAACATCGTCTCGGTGTACCCGTTCGCGCGGGCGTCGGCGACGAGCGATTCGAGATAGTCGTGCACCTTGCCGAACGTGGCGAAGTACTTCTGTTTGAGCTCCTCGGCGTGGGCCGGACGGATTTTGAGCTGCTGCGCGAGACCGTATGTGCTCAGCCCGTAGGCGAGGCCGTAGCTCATCGCCTTGACGTGGCTGCGCTGGTCGGCGGTGATCTGATCGACCGGCACACCATAGACGAGCGACGCGACGTACTTGTGGAAGTCGGCGCCGGAACGGAACGCCTCGATAAGCGCCTCATCGCCGGAACGGTCGGCCATGATGCGCAGCTCGACCTGCGAGTAGTCGCAGCTGAGCAGCGACGCATAGCCGTCGCCGGGCACGAACGCGGAACGGATCTCACGGCCGGCCGCATTGCGGTTCGGGATGTTCTGCAGGTTCGGGTCGACCGAGCTCAAACGGCCCGTCGCCGCCACGGTCTGTTCGAACGTGGTGTGGATGCGGCCGTCGGCGGGGTTCACCGCATCGATGAGCGTCTGCACGATCTGCTTGAGCTTGTTGGTCTCACGATGCCGCAGCAGCGCGCCGAGGAAGCCGCTGGCCCGCTCGTCGCCCGCGTACTTGACGTACAGGTCCTGCAGCACGGACGCGCTGGTCGTGTAGGTGCCGGACTTGGTGCGTTTGGTGCCTTTGAGGCCCATGTCCTCGAACAGCACCTTCTGCAGCTGCTTGGGGCTTTGCAGGTTGACGCGGCTGCCGGCGCAGTCCCATGCCATCTCCTGCGCCTGCCGGGCATCGGCGGCGAACTGGTCGCGCATGGTCGTCAGGCGGTTCATGTCGACGCACGCGCCGGCGGACTCCATGCCGTACAGCACGCGGGACGCCGGCATTTCGATGGACGCCAGCAGCCGGTACTGGTGGTATCCATCAAGCACCACCGCCAGATGCCATGCGAGGGTCTGCATCACGGCGAGCCGGGTAAGCTCGCGGCGTTCGGCCTCACGCGTATCGTCCGAGGCCCCGTCTGCATCAGCCGCCGCATCGTCGGTCACGTCGAAGTCAAGCTGTCCTTGGCTGGGCGTGTCGCCGTCGTCCGGATGGATGTCGAGGAAATGTTCGGCGGCCTGTTCGACGGATTCCGCGTGAAAGTCCGGATCGACCAGATAGCCGGCCAGCTTCGCGTCGAACAGCGGCTGCGGCAGGGTCAGTCCGACCGCGGCGAGCATGTGCAGCTGCTCCTTGTAGCCGTAGACGAGCAGATGATCCGCATGGCGATTCAGGAACGTCTGCAGTGCGGACCGCAGCGCTTTGGCGGATGCGGACTCGTCGTCGGCCGCCGGCACGTCGAGCATGACCGCCTGCCCGCCTATGGTCAGCGCGATGCCGTCGCAACGCGTGCGCCCCGGCTTCGCCGACCCCCTGACGTCAAGGACCGCGGCGGCACGCGCCCGGTCGGCGATGACGTCTGCGGACGCGTTGGCCGCATCGTCGTCAAGATGGGCCTGCAGTTGCGCGTCCATCCAGTCATTCAGCATGCCGACGTCGTGGATGTCGACACGCTCGGGGACGGTGAGTACCTGTTCCGCGGTGGGATCACCGGCATCGGCCGAGGATTCGCCGCCATGCACGGTGCTGCCGCCGTTGAACGACTTGAGCACCTTGCTGCGCGTGCGCGAACCGAATTCAAGGGTCTTGAACAGCGCGTCCACGGCGTTGACGTCGGACTTGCCGAAGGTGAGGTCGTCGAGGCCGACGCCGAGGTCGAGGTCGCGCACCAGCGCGTTGACCTTGCGGTTGAGGCGTACCTGATCGATGCTGTCGCGCAGCGCCTCGCCCTTCTTGCCTTTGATCTCGTCGGCATGTTCGATGATGCCGTCGAGTCCGCCGTACTGGTTGATCCATTTGGCGGCGAACCCGTCGCCCACGCCCGGCACGCCGGGAATGTTGTCGGCCGTCTCGCCGCGCAGCGCCGCCAGATCGGGGTACTGGTCCGGACGCACGTGGTATTTCTCCTCGACGGCCTCGGGCGTCATGTGCTTGAGGTCCTTGAAGTGGTGGCCGGGGTACAGCACGGTGATCCGGTCGCTGATGAGCTGGAAGGCGTCGCGGTCGCCGGACAGCACCAGCGTATGGTAGCCGGCGTCGGCGCCCATGGTGGCGAGCGTGCCGATCACGTCGTCGCCCTCATACCCGGGCTTTTCGATGTACGTGACGCCAAGCGCGGTGAGCATCTTCTGGATGAGCGGCAGCTGGGTGAGCAGTTCCTCGGGGGCCGCATCGCGGGTGCCCTTGTACTGCGGCAGCAGGGTGTTGCGGAACGTGCCGCCCTTGACGTCGAACGCGACGGCGAGGTGGTCGGGCCGTTCGGCGTCGACGACCTGCGACAGCATCGTGGCGAACCCCCACACGGCGTTGGTGGCCTGGCCGTCCTGCGTGCTGAAGTTCTCGACCGGTAGAGCGAAAAACGCGCGGAACGCCAGCGAATGGCCGTCAACGACCAGGAGCGTTCCGCGCGTATCGAGTGTGGCTTGCGATGCCTCAGTCATCGTTGCTTTCCGGCTTGGGATCGCCGTACTTGGCGATGATGGCCATAGCCAGACGCTTCTTGGGGATGCGCTGGTCCATCGAGGTCTTCTGGATCCAGCGGAAGGCGCCCTGCTCGGAGAAGTCGGCCTTGTCCATGAGCAGGCCCTTGGCGCGGTCGACGAGCTTGCGTTCCTCCAGCGTGTCCTCGGCCTTCTTGAGCTGGGCCTCCATCTTCTTGAGCTCTTCCTGGGCGCTCTTGAGCTTGTTCTCGCCGCGCTCGACGGTGTCGAGCAGATCGTTGATCTCGGCGAAGCGGCCCATCGCGACCTCAAGGGCCGGCAGCAGCTTGGACTCCTCGTACGGCTTGGTCACGTATGCCATGGCGCCGGCGCCGGTGGCCTGACGCACCAGATCGGGCTGGGAGAACGCGGTGAGCATGACGACCGGGGCGATGTTCTCGTCGCAGATCACGCCGGCCGCGGCGATGCCGTCCATACGCGGCATCTTGACGTCCATGCACACGACGTCCGGACGGAACTTGCGGGTCAGTTCGACGGCCTCTTCGCCGTTGGCGGCTTCGCCGACGACCTTGTAGCCGTTGTCCTCGAGCATGGCCACGAGATCCATGCGGTTGACGGACTCGTCCTCGGCCACCACGACGGTGCGCTGACGGTTCTCGTCGGCGGGGACCTCCTCCGGCTCCGCCGCGGCGTCGCTGGCCTGCGCGGCCGCCTTCAGCTCGTCATCCGTCAACACCACTCCCAGCGATTCAGGTGTTTCCGAGGTTTTATCCCTTGCGACCATGCCAACCTCTTTCATCCGTGGTCGGGCCCGTTCATCGCCCTGTGCCCGGCCGAGAAAAACAATTATGCGGCGATCACCGAATATATGCGCCACGTCTTATGGCATCCCAGAAAACGTGCGCTCGTTCCGAAATCGCGTGCCCTCGGTGGGACTCGAACCCACACTGCGCAGATTTTGAGGCTGCTTCCTCTACCAATTGGGATACGAGGGCGTTTAGCGCACCTACGGAAGAATAGCACACGTTTACGACCGAAGCGACCATATCCGATGCTCCGCGTGGCGCGAGGACATGCGCCGCGACCGCTCCCCCGACGCCTTCGCGAGCATGCCGCAAGAAATCCGCGACTCTCCCGCCGACATTGCATCAGCATCCGCTGGCATTCCGCCATCCGCAGACACGTCATAGATAATCCGCGCAAAAACGTCATATTGCCATACAATTAAAGGTAGGAGTATCTCATACGACATATACAAGGAGGTTATGATGAGCAGTTCCGAAACTTATCGTCCATTCGATCCGTGGCGCACCTCGCCGGTCAAGGAGGAGAGCCGCAAACAGATCGTCGCGACCCACTACTTCAACGTCGATCAGGTGTCGTTGTCGACGCCGAAGGCCGGCCAGTTCGACCGGTTCGTGCTGCAGGGGAACAACGGCGACGGGGTCGGCGTACTCGCCCTGACGGACGACGGCCGCATCCCGCTGGTCGAACAGTACCGCATCCCGACCCACCGCTGGACATTGGAGATCCCCGGCGGCCATGCCGAGGATCCGAAGGAGACGGCGCTCGACGTCGCCAAGCGCAAGCTGCACGAGGAGGCGGGCTACACGGCGACCAGTTACGTGCAGTTCTCGCGGTTCCTCAACATGCCGAGCTTCGCGGCGCATCATACGGCGCTGTTCTTCGCCACGCACCTGTCGCCGGCCGACCGCGCCAGCTTCGGCCCGGAGACCCCGCGCCCGGACGTGCGTCTGTACACGCTCGACGAGGCGTATCAGATGGTGGTGAACGGCACGATCGTCGACGCGAAGACGATCATCGCGATCCTGCGTCTGTACACTGCACCGGATCACAACCTCGGACAGTGAGCCGGCATCGGGCCAGCCGCTCCTTCACGGCCAATGCCACGTTCTTCGCCGCCCTTGTGCATTGCCTTCTTAACTAACTGACGTACATGCGGCCGATTTCCTTAGGGAAATCGGCCGCATGTACGTCAAGGCATAGATACCATCGCCTCCATATGAACGAAGGGTCCCGACCGCAATCCGATCGGGACCCTTCGTTCATGTCATTACAGCGACTGCCGCTGCCGCGATACCGCTACGCTCACTCGGCGTTGCCGACGGTGTGCACGTAGATGGTGTCGGTGGAGCCGGCGGAGTGCTCACCCTGGGCGGAGCTCAGCACGACGATCTTGTCGCCATCGGAGACCTTACCGGCCTTCTTGAGGATGGTGTCGGTGTAGGCCATGAGGTCCTTGCGGGACTTATCGTGGTAGTCCTCCGGGACGTAGAACGCCTCGGTGCCCCAGGACAGCGCGAGCCAGTGGTAGGTGTGCTCGTTGTTGGTGATGCCGTAGATCGGGGCGGCCGGGCGCTCGCGGGAGACGCGGTGCACGGTGTTGCCGGTCTGGGTGTAGGCGACGATGGCCTTGGCGTTGAGCTTGTCGGCCAGGTCGACGGCGGCGGAGGAGACGGCACCGGTGGAGGACATGTCGAGGTTCTTTAGCTCCGGGATGCGGTCGAAGCCGTGCTCGGTGGCGAAGCCGGAGATGCGGGACATGGTGGCGACGGTCTCGGTCGGGTACTCGCCGACGGCGGTCTCGTTGGAGGTCATGGTCGCGTCGGCGCCGTCGAGGACGGCGTTGGCGCAGTCGGAGGCCTCAGCGCGAGACGGCACCGGGGAGTGGACCATGGAGCCGAGGACTTCGGTGGCCACGATGACCGGCTTGGCATACTGGCGGGCCAGCTCGATGATGCGCTTGGTGGCCAGCGGGACCTCTTCGAGCGGGCACTCGACGGCCATGTCGCCACGGGCGGCCATGACGCCGTCGAAGGTCTTGACGATCTCCTCGAGGTTCTCGAGGGCCTGCGGCTTCTCGATCTTGGCGACGATCGGGATGCGGCGGCCTTCCTCGTCCATGATCTCGTGGGCACGGTCGATGTCGGTCGCGAAGCGCACGAAGGACATGGCGATGATGTCGGCGCCGGTGCGGATGGCCCAACGCAGATCGGCCTCGTCCTTCTCGGTCAGGGCCGGCAGGGAAACGGCAACACCCGGCAGGTTGATGCCCTTGTGGGAGGACACCGGACCGGCCACGACGACCTTGGTGTACACGTTGTTGCCCTCGACCTTGGTGACCTCGAGGCGGACCTTGCCGTCGTCGATCAGGATCGGGTCGCCCGGGTGGCAATCGCCCGGCAGGCCCTTGAAGGTGGTGGAGGTGATGTGCTCGTCGCCTTCGACATCATCGGTGGTGATGATGAACTCCTGGCCAAGCTGGAGCTGGACCTTGTCCTCGCCCTCGGCGTTCTTCTTGAACCAGCCGCAGCGGATCTTCGGGCCCTGAAGGTCGACCAGCGCAGCGACGTTGCGACCGGTGGCCTTGGAGGCTTCGCGCACGTTGTTGTAGACGCGAAGGTGATCCTCCGGGGTGCCGTGGGAGCGGTTCAGACGAGCGACGTCCATACCCGCTTCGACGAGCTTGGTGATGCCCTCGAGAGATTCGGTCGCGGGACCGATGGTGTCAACGATCTTGGCTTTACGCATGAATGCCTGCCTATTCCTATCTTGTTTTGCCGGACCCGGGATGGCCCGGCTGCCGAGGTTCAGTCTACTAGCACACGACGAACACGGCCACTGTTTTTTGCGGTGTGTTGTGAGCGCTCACAATATTGTAACGCAAAGCCACCGGATAATGCAAAACCCGTTGCACGACAAGGGTTCATGCAACGGGTTCCGCACTGTTCAGCAACAGTTCATCACGCGTTCTTGGCGTCCGCGGTTTCCAGCGACTTCATCTTGAGCACGCTGGCCACGGCGGCCCCGCCGATCGCCAGGATGATAACCGCGAGCGACAACCACGTCGGCACCTCCGGCACCCATGCGATGGGCTGTCCGCCGTTGAGGAACGGCAGCGAATTGCCGTGCAGCGCCTCCATGATGAGCTTGATGCCGATGAAGCCGAGCACGATGGACAGACCAAGCGGCAGGTAGACGAGCTTGTCGAGCAGCGCGCCAAGCAGGAAGTAAAGCTGCTGCAGGCCGAGCAGGGCGAACACGTTGGAGGTGAACACGATGAACGGGTCCTTGGTCAGGCCGAAGATCGCGGGGATCGAGTCGAAGGCGAACATGACGTCGGTGGTACCGATGGCGAGGAACACGACGAGCATCGGGGTGAAGTACTTGACGCCGTTCTTTTCGGTGCGCAGCTTCTCGCCGTCGTATTCGTCGGAGATCCTCATGACCTTGCGCAAGGCCTTGATGATGCCGTTCTCATGGTATTCCTCGTCATCGTCGCCGCCGGTGACGAGCTTGATCGCGGTGACGATGAGGAACGCGCCGAAGAGGAAGAAGATCCAGGTGAACCGTTCGATGAGCGCGGCGCCGATGAGGATGAAGATGCCGCGCAGGATCAGAGCGACGGTGATGCCGACCGACAGCACGTACTTCTGCAGGACTTTCGGCACAGCGAAGTTCGACATGATGATGACGAATACGAACAGGTTATCGATGCTCAGCGAGTATTCGGTAAGCCAGCCGGAATAGAACTCGATGGCCGGCTTGGAACCGGCGACGGCCCACATGATGCCGCCGAAGATCAGGGCGGCGACCACGAAGAACGCGATATGCTGCAGGCACTCCTTGGTGGACGGCACGTGCGGTTTGCGCCCGATGACGAACAGATCCACGACGAAGAACGCCGCGAGCACCACGAACGTGGCGACCATAAACACTACAGGGGTTTCAGACATGACTCCCAGCATATGAACAGGCGCTGACGCTACTTCAGCGAGCATAGCGAGCCTCGGCTCCCTCGGCTGAGGGAGCTGGCAGCCGCAGGCTGACTGAGGGAGCGTGCACCCGGTCCCGAGCCGGGGCCGAAGTTCACTTATTTGCCTCGGTCATCCCCCTCAGTTCTTTTTTGAGATCGCGGATCTCGTCGCGTAGGCGGGCGGCCAGCTCGAACTGGAGCTGTTCGGCGGCGGTGTGCATCTGTTCGCTCAGCTGACGGATCAGGTCGGCGAGATCCTGCGCCGGCAGCCCGGCCTTGAGGATCTCCTCATGCCGCTTGTCGGCCTCGTCCTTGTCGAGCGTCGGCACGCCGAGATGCGTGTTGCCGGCCTTGCCGGCGTTGCGGTATCCGCCGGCCAGCAACGTCTGCGTATCCACGTCCTCCTTGGCAAGCATGTCGTTGACGTCGCTGATCTTCTTGATCAGCGGCTTCGGGTCGATGTGATGTTCCTTGTTGTACGCGATCTGCTTGGCGCGGCGGCGTTCGGTCTCATCGATGGCCTTGTGCATCGCGTCGGTCGTCTCGTCGGCGTACATGATGACCGTGCCGGACACGTTTCGCGCGGCGCGGCCGATCGTCTGGATGAGCGAACGGTACGAGCGCAGGAAGCCTTCCTTGTCGGCGTCGAGGATCGCGACCAGCGACACCTCCGGCAGATCGAGGCCCTCGCGCAGCAGGTTGATGCCGACAATCACGTCGATCTTGCCTTCGCGCAGTTCGCGCAGCAGTTCGACGCGGCGCAGCGTGTCCACGTCGGAATGCAGGTATTCGACCTTGATGCCCCGTTCGAGCAGGTAGTCGGTCAGGTCCTCGGCCATCTTCTTGGTCAGGGTCGTCACGAGCGCTCGCTCGTGTTTGGCCACACGGTCTTTGATCTCGGCGAGCAGGTCGTCGATCTGCCCCTTGGTGGGGCGAACCTCTACCTTCGGGTCCAGCAGGCCGGTCGGTCGGATGATCTGCTCGACCACGCCGTCGGACAATCCCAGCTCATAGTCGCCCGGCGTGGCGGACAGGTAGACGGTCTGGCCGACGCGTTCGAGGAACTCCGGCCATTTGAGCGGCCGGTTGTCCATCGCCGACGGCAGACGGAACCCGAAGTCCACGAGCGTGCGCTTGCGCGAGGCGTCGCCTTCGTACATCGCGCCGATCTGCGGCACGGTCACGTGGGATTCGTCGATGACGAGCAGGAAGTCGTCGGGGAAGAAGTCGAGCAGCGTGTGCGGCGGCGTGCCGGGAGCGCGGCCGTCGAAATGCCGTGAATAGTTCTCCACGCCGGAGCATACACCCACCTGTGCGAGCATCTCGAGGTCATAGGTGGTGCGCATGGTGAGCCGTTGCGCCTCGAGCTCCTTGCCCTGTTTGCGCAGCTGAGCGGTGCGCTCGTCCAGCTCCTGCTGGATGGTCTTGAGTGCCCGTTCCATGCGCTCGGGGCCGGCCACGTAATGCGAGGCCGGGAAGATGTGCACTTCGCTCTCGTGATCGATCACGTCGCCGGTCAGCGGGTGCAGGGTGGAGATGCGGTCGATCTCGTCGCCGAAGAACTCGATGCGGATGGCCAGCTCCTCGTAGACGGGAATGATCTCGACGGTGTCGCCGCGCACGCGGAACGTGCCGCGCGTGAACGCGATGTCGTTGCGTTTATACTGCATGGCGACGAACTGGCGCAGCAGATCGTCGCGGTTGATCTCCTGCCCCTCCTTGAGGAACAGCATGCGCCCGGCGTATTCCTCCGGCGTGCCGAGGCCATAGATGCAAGACACGGTGGCGACGACCACGCAGTCGCGCCGGGTCAGCAGGTTCGCGGTGGCGGCGTGGCGCAGGCGTTCCACATCGTCGTTGATGTTGGAGTCCTTCTCGATGTACGTGTCGGTCTGCGGAATGTATGCCTCGGGCTGATAGTAGTCGTAGTAGCTCACGAAGTAGCTCACCGCGTTGTCCGGCATGAGTTCGCGGAACTCGGCGCACAGCTGCGCGGCCAGCGTCTTGTTCGGTTCGATGATGAGCGTCGGCCGCTGCAACCGTTCGATCAGCCATGCGGTCGTCGCGGTCTTGCCGGTGCCGGTCGCGCCCATGAGCACCACGTCGTTCTCGCCGTTCTCGATGCGTGTGGCCAGTTCCTCGATGGCCTGCGGCTGGTCGCCGGATGGCTTGTACGGCGACTTGACGACGAACAGCTTGTTCGATCGTTCGATATTGAAGCCCATCATTACTCCTTCCGGCTGGTCCAATTGACATACAGCCTATCAACAATATCGAACATTTGTTCTATAGATTGTGTGGAATCCACTACGATATCGGCGATTCCTCGGCGCGTCGCCTCATCGCTCTGATGCCGAATGCGTCCTTCGGCCTGTTCGCGGCTCATGCCGCGCTCCCCCATCATGCGCGCGATGCGTACGTCGACCGGCGCCTCGACCGTCACGATATGGTCGAACCGGAACGGAATCGTCCCGATCACCTCGGCCAGCAGCGGCACATCATGCACGACGACCAGCGTCCCGTCACCGTTGTCGGCACCGGCACCGGCACGATCGAACGCGGCAATCGCCTCGCGTTCCGCCCTCGCCGCTTCGTCATAGATCAACGGATGTTCGATCGCATCGAGACGCTCCCGCGCACCTGCCGGCGCATGTGTCCCAAACACATGTGCCGCCATCCATGCACGGTTCAGTTCGCCATCATCGGTCAACGCGTCCGGGCCGAACTCGTCGACGATCCTGCGCAGACCATCCCCGCCGGGGGCGACGACCAGTCGAGCCAACGCATCATAGTCGATCACCGCCGCGCCAAGCTCGCGCAACCGTCGTGCCACCGTGCTTTTGCCGGCCGCAATCCCACCGGTCAGTCCGATCCTCACTATCACGTCTCACATGGTAGCGCGAGACGAACCACCGTGACGGCCACGCGCCTCGGCATATACGCAAGAAGCCCGACCCCATAGGGATCGGGCTTCTCATTCAGACCGATGGATCAGTACTGAATCACTTCTTCTCGTTCAGGCGATGCTCACTTGCCGAGCAGCTGGTCGCGCAGGGCGGCGAGCTGATCGGAGTCGGCGAGGGTGCCGGTGGAGGTGGACTCGGAAGAGTAGTTGGAGGTCTCCTCGACCTTCTCCTCCTTCGGAGCCTGACCATCCTCGGCGGCCGAAGCGGCGGCGTTCTCCAGCTCCTTGGCGACGAACGCCTTGTGCTGCTCCCACAGGTCGTGGGCGGCTGCGTACTGGGCCTCCCACTCCTCGCGCTGCTTCTCGTAGCCGGCGATCCACTCGTTGGTGTTCGGGTCGAAGCCTTCCGGATACTTGTAGTTGCCTTCCTCGTCGTACTCGGCCGGCATGCCGTACAGCGCCGGATCGAAGTCCTCGGAGTTCGGATCGACGGAGTCGTTGGCCTGCTTGAGGGACAGGGAGATGCGGCGACGATCGAGATCGACGTCGATCACCTTGACGAACACCTCTTCGCCCGGCTTGACGACGGTCTCCGGGTTCTCGACGTGACGGTTCGCGAGCTCGGAGATGTGCACCAGGCCCTCGATGCCGTCCTCAACGGAGATGAACACGCCGAACTGGACGATCTTGGTGACCTTGCCCTTGACGATCTGGCCGGGGACGTGGGTGCGAGCGAAGCGCTGCCACGGATCCTCCTGGGTGGCCTTGAGCGACAGGGAGATGCGCTCGCGGTCCAGATCGACGTCGAGGACCTCGACGGTAACCTTGTCGCCGACCTTGACGACCTCGGACGGGTGGTCGATGTGCTTCCAGGACAGCTCGGAGACGTGAATCAGGCCGTCAACACCACCGAGATCGACAAACGCGCCGAAGTTGACGATGGAGGAGACAACACCCTCGCGGATCTGGCCCTTCTTGAGCTGCGAGAGGAAGGTCTCGCGCACTTCGGACTGGGTCTCCTCGAGGTACTGGCGGCGGGACAGGACCACGTTGTTGCGGTTCTTGTCGAGCTCCAGGATCTTGGCCTTGATCTTCTGGCCGATGTACGGGGAAAGATCACGGACGCGGCGCATTTCGACCAGCGACGCCGGCAGGAAGCCGCGCAGGCCGATGTCCACGATGAGGCCGCCCTTGACGGCTTCGATGACGGTGCCCTCAACAACGCCGTCAGCTTCCTTGATCTTCTCGATGTCGCCCCAGGCACGCTCGTACTGAGCACGCTTCTTGGACAGGATCAGACGGCCTTCCTTGTCTTCCTTGGTGACGACAAGGGCCTCGATCGGATCGCCGACCTCGACGACCTCGTCCGGATCGACATCCTTCTTGATGGAAAGTTCGCGGGAGGGGATCACACCCTCGGTCTTGTAGCCGATGTCGACCAGGACCTCGTCACGATCGACCTTGACGACGGTACCCTCGACCAGATCACCATCATCGAAGTTCTTGATGGTGGAATCGACTGCCTTGATGAAGTCCTCTTCGGTGCCGATGTCGTTGATGGCGACCTTGGCGACTTCGTTATTGTTCTCTGCCATTAATGTGGTTTCTTAATAACTAGTTGGTGGATAAAATCGTTCTTCAGTTATTCCGCGCATGCTGGCGCACGCGCAATTCTCAACAATACCGGTAGCCCTGCCCATATATTTCGGGCGTGTCGCAAGCCGTCAGCCCAGCTGGCGTTCGGCCATTTCGACGACGTTGGCGAGGAGCATGGCACGGGTCATGGGGCCGACACCGCCCGGGTTGGGCGAGTAGGCGTATGCCTTGTCGTAGCACGCCTTGTCCACGTCGCCCTTGACACGCCAGCGGCCGGCCTCCTCGTCGAAGACGCGCGAGACGCCGACGTCGAGCAGGATCGCGCCGTCCTTGATCATGTCCGGCTTGACGAATCCGGCCGAGCCCATCGCGGCGACGATCACGTCGGCGCGGCGCATGTGGTCGGCCACGTCGCGCGTGCCGGTGTGGCACAGCGTGACGGTCGCGTTGACGGCGCGACGCGTGAGCATGAGGCCGATCGTGCGTCCGATGGTGATGCCGCGGCCGAGCACGCACACCTCCTTGCCGTTGAGGTCGATGTCGTACGCGCCGAGCAGCTCGATGACGCCGCGCGGGGTGCACGGCAGCGGGGTCGTGATCTCGCCGCGCACGTGCAGCACGAGTTCGCCGAGGTTGTACGGGTGCATGCCGTCCGCGTCCTTGGCCGGGTCGATCAGGTCGATGATCACATTCTCGTCGATGCCCTTGGGCAGCGGCAGCTGGACAATGTAGCCGGTGCACGTCGGATCGTCGTTCATCTCGCGCACGACGGCCGCGATGTCGTCGAAGCTCGCGTCGGCCGGCAGCTCGTGCTTGATGGACCGCACGCCGATCTCGGCGCAGTCGGCGTGCTTGCCGGCCACGTATTTGACCGAGCCGGCGTCCTGCCCGACGAGCAGGGTGCCGAGACCCGGTTCGATACCGTGTTCCTTGAGCCGTGCGACACGCTCGGCCAGATTCGCCTTGATGGTCGCCGCCGTCTGCTTGCCGTCGAGTCTGATGGTCATATACCGCTCCTCATGTCGTCGGTTCGTTGCCTTAGCGTTAGGCTATCGTGGATTGCAGTCAATGGTGGCGTCCGCTGCGATATTCGGACAGCATGATCGAGAGGCTGGGCAACATGGACATTCATGGATCTCGCGTGGTGAAGGCGATCGCCGGATTCGCCGCCGTCGCCTTGTTGGCCGTGACGGGCGGATGCGGCTCGTCGACGCAGGCCCAGACGCCTGGCGAGGACACGACCGAACAGTCCGGCCCGATCGCCGTGGTCGCCTCCATCAACCAGTGGGGTTCGCTGGCCGAGCAGATCGGCGGCGACGACGTGTCGGTCACGTCGATCCTGAGCTCCACGAACGTGGACGCGCACGACTTCGAACCGCAGACTTCGGACGTGGCCAAACTGGCGAAGGCGCAGGTTGTCGTCGCGAACGGCGCCGGCTACGACTCCTGGGCGACCAAGAACGTCGCGAAGGACGCGCAGACCGTGTCGGCGGCCCAGATCGTGGGCGCGATGGAGGGCGACAACCCGCACCTGTGGTTCTCGAAGGATGCGCGCAACGGCATGGCGCAGGAGCTCGTCAACGCGTTCTCCAAGGTGCTGCCGAGCAAAAAGAAGGCGTTCAACGAACGGTATAAGGCGTGGCAGAAGAAGGAGAAGACCGTCGAACAGGCGATGGACGATTTCTCCGCGGCGCATAAGGACGTGACGTATGCGGCCACGGAGGCCGTGGCCTATTACCTCATGTCCGACATGGGCTTCACCGACAAGACGCCGAAGGGGTATGCGGCGTCCGCCGCGGCCGAGGGCGAGGCCGCCCCCGCCGACCTGCAGGAGTTCCAGAAGCTGCTCGAGGACAAGGGCGTCGACCTGCTGGTCAACAACACGCAGGAAGCGTCGGACGCGACCAACATGATCACCGGAACGGCCGGCCGCGCCGACGTGCCGGTCTTCGACGTGAGCGAGCAGATGCCCAAGGACATGACGTCGCTGACCGAATGGATCGGGTCGCTGGTCGATACGATCACCGGATACTTCGACGTCTGCGGATCCGACGACACATCAAATCAGTCCGGCGACGACAACGGCACCAACTCGTCCGACGGCAAGAAGACGGGCGACGATGCCGCAACGGACGGCACGTCAGACGATGATTCGGACGATACGGACACGACGACGTCCTGCAAGGCGGGGACCTCATCGTCCACCGACGATGACTCCGACGACGATGCCGAGGGCTCCGGCACTACCGATTCGTCGTCGGACTCCAGCTCGTCGTCGGAAAATACGTCATCCGACGACGCCAAGCAGCCGGATCCGGGCAAGTAGTCACACAACGCACGGGGACGACCACGACATCGCGGCATGATCGTCGTACGCCGTCGTACGCACGTTATTGAGAATGATTGTCAACGTCATTTGCCATAATCCGCAATGATGGCGCCATACACGGCGCACGGATCGGAAACGGGCATCATGACAAACGACAGTACGCAACACGACGCATGCATCGTGTTCCATGACGCGGCGGTAAGCCGTGGCGGACGCACGATCTGGCAGCACGGCAGCTTCGCCATCCCCAACGGATCGGTCACCGCGATCGTCGGCACCAACGGCACCGGCAAGACCACGATGATGAAGGCCGAGCTCGGTCTGCTCCCCCTTGCCGCGGGATCGATCACCATTCTGGGCCGGCCGGCCGGATCGGCGAACCGACAGATCGGCTACGTGCCGCAAAGCTACACGTCGGACATCGACTCGAACCTCACCGCCGAACAGTCGGTGCTGCTGGGACTCACCGGCACGCAATTCGGCATCCACGTCGTCACCAAGGCGCAGAAGGCCAAGGTCCGTCAGGCGCTCGCGTTCACCGGCATCGAAGACAAGGCACACCTGCGGCTGTCGGAGTTGTCGGGCGGTCTGCGTCAACGCGTCGCCATCGCGCAGGCGCTCGTATCGGATCCCAAACTGCTCATGCTTGACGAGCCGCTCGCCAATCTCGACCTCGCCAGCCAACGCGCCGTCGTGCACGTGCTCGCCCGCCTCAATAAGGAACTCGGCATGACCATCCAAGTGGTCGCGCATGACCTCAACATGCTGCTGCCGATCCTCACCGGCGCCGTGTACCTGCTCGACGGGCACCCGCACTACGCGGCCATGAACCAAGTGCTCGACTCCAGCCTGCTCACGCACCTGTACGGCACCACCGTGCAGGTGGTGACCACGCCGCAGGGCGATATGTTCGTCACCCCCAGCCCGGACGAGCCCGAGGACGTGGTGCCGGACACGCACGCCACCGCGGAGATCGCGCAGTTCCATCACCACCACGGGGCAGGTGATGCCGGCCATGACGCCGGCGCCCGTACCCCCGCTGTTCGCAACGACGCAGGAGGCGCACGATGACCGTCAGCTTCACGTTCGACCCCGATTGGATGGACACGCTCACCGCGCCGTTCATGACCAACGCGTTCCTCGCCGGCCTGTGCATCGCGCTGGCCGCGGGCGTGATGGGCTACTTCACGATCGCCCGCCAATCGACGTTCGCCGCACACGCGCTGGCGCATATCGGGCTGCCGGGCGCGACCGGCGCGGTGCTGCTGGGACTGCCGGTCTCGCTCGGTCTCGGCGTCTTCGCGCTGGGCGGCGCGTTGGTGATCGGCGCGCTCGGCAAGCGCGCGTCGCAGCGTGAGATCGCGACCGGTACGGTGCTCGCGTTCGCCACCGGCTTGGGCTTGTTCTTCGCGCGACTGTCCAGCTCCGCGTCACAACAGATGCAGTCGATCCTGTTCGGGTCGATCCTGACGATCACGACCGATCAGATCATTGGCTTTGCGATCTTCGACGTGCTGCTGCTGGCGGTGTTGGCGGTGATCTACCGACCACTGCTGTTCAGTTCGGTGGACGAGCAGGTCGCGCAGGCCAAAGGCGTGCCGATCGGCGCGATGAACGTCGCGTTCATGGCGATCATGGCCGGGGTGATCACGATCGCGGTGCCGGCCGTGGGAACGCTGCTGATCTTCGCGCTGGTGATCACGCCGGCGGCGACCGCGAACATTCTCGCCGGTTCCCCGCTGCGGGCCATGGTACTGGCGAGCGTGCTGTGCCTCGTGGCGATCTGGGGTGGACTGGTGCTGGCCGCGATGTTCCCCGCTCCCCCGAGCTTCATCATCGTGACCCTGTCGACGCTGTTCTGGGCGGTCGCCAAGGGCGTGGCGTCGCTGCGGCGGTAGGTAACGCGCGACCGTTGTTCGCTCCTTCCTTCGTTCCGGCCTCTTGCGGCGGATCAGCGCTGGTTCCCGGGGTTCCGGCCACCGCTTGGCTGCTTGTGACTGCGAATCGGATGGCGTTTACGACGGCGGCGTGGTCTTGGCCCCTCCCTTCGATGGGGCGCAGGAAATTCGGGAAATCATCCTCATTGTCCCGAAAAAGGGTCACTGACCGACTTCCAGTGCAAGTTTTTCGGGAAATACAGGCACTCGTCCCGAATTTCTTGCACTGACAGTCACTCAGCGCAAGAAATTCGGGAGACGATCACCATACAATCGCATCGTCCTGTGCATCTCAAGGCGGCGAGTTATCCACAACACGCCCGGGGCGGCACCGTTTATCCACATTGGTCGTTTGGGCTTGCGTCGGCGATCGACATCTGCCTAGCGTCGAACCATGAAAGAGCATAAAGGAGTCACCGCATTGCTGCGGACCGCCGAACAGGAACGACGCTGCGCTCTCGGAGACGGTGGCGCGCTCTCCCACGCCCTGCGGCGACGGGTGCGGGCGTTGGAAGTCGTCTCGCCATATCCGAACCTGTTCGCGGGTGTGGAGTATTGGGACTCGCTTAACGCAGAGGAGCGATCGCTGCACATGATCCGTGCGCTGATGATACTGCACCCGCGATGGACGTTCGCCGGGCTGAGCGCCGCCTGCGTCTACGGGTATCAGCACGCCTATGCGCTGCACGACGGATCGGTAAACATCGCCTCCGCCAAAGGCTCCAACCGCAAGGACGCCAGGCAGCTGCGCCGCATCTACATGCACGACATTCCGCGTTGGCAATGCCGCGGCATCCGGGTCACGTCTCCGGCGCGAACGCTCATCGACTGCGCCGGCATGCCATTCGCCAATGCGTTGGCGGTCTATGATTCGGCACTGCGTTCCGGCCATGTGACCGTCGGCGACGTCGAGACGCTGATGGTCCGAGTCAACTGCGACGAACCCGCGGTGAAACGGCTTCTGCGCCATGCCGATGCGCGGCGGGAAAACGGCGGCGAGTCCTGGGTCTACGCCCATATCATCGGGCTCGGATACGCCGAACCGTTGCTGCAGGTCGAATTCGACAATCCCGGCAATCCGGAGATGCCGTACCGGGTCGATTTCTGCTGGCGGCTTGCCGACGGCCGCATCATCGTGGTCGAGTATGACGGCATGGCCAAATACGCCGATGCCAGCCTCCCGGGTCGGGCCAGCCTTCAGGCGAAACTGGACTACGAGCGGCGCAGGGAGCGGGATCTCAAAGCGCAGGGTGTCACCGCCATCGTGCACCTGTTCTTCGAGGATGTGAAGGATCCCACGCGACTGGATGACAAGCTGTCCGAAGCCGGAGTGCCGAGACTCCGTTGACGTCGTTCTCAGAAAGTTACCTTCGGCGCAAGGAATTCAGGGAATCATCCTTATCGTCCCGAATTTCTTGCGCTGGCGACGGCTCAGTGCAACAATTTCGGGACGACAGGGGTGTTCTCCCGAAAATCTTGCGCTGAGAACCGGCCAGCGCACGGATTTCGGGACGATAGGGCTATTCTCCCGAAAAACTTGCACTGACGCCGGCTCAGCGCGAGGATTTCGGGACAATGGGGATGATTTCCCGAATTTCCCGCGCGGGGATCGAAGACGGCGGGAGGAAGCCAATCGTGGCTGACGATGATGGCATCAATCGAAGCCGTGATGGCGCCCAGAAGGCACGTCGGCCGAAGCACGGCCGTGACGGCCGTGTTCAGCCATGGCACCGCTCGACCAACGCGGTGGCGATGGCCGCAACACCTTCGCCATGGCCGGTGAACCCCATGCCGTCGGTGGTGGTGGCGGTCAGGGACACCCGGCATCCGACGGCGTCGGACAGCACGGCCTCGGCCTCGGCACGGCGCGGGCCAATCTTGGGACGGTTGCCGACCAGCGCAACGCTGGCGCTGCACGGCACGAACCCATGTTCGGCGAGATGTGCTACGGTCGTGCGCAGCATATCGGCACCGTGCCGGCCGGCCCCGACCGAGTCACGGCCCACGCCGAACAACGTGCCGATATCGCCCAGATGAGCGGCGGACAGCAGCGCGTCGATCAGCGCGTGCGCGGCGACGTCGCCGTCGGAATCACCCTCGATGCCGTCGCCGTCCCACCGCAGTCCGGCCAGCCACAGTTCCTTCCCGGAACCGGCCGGCGCGAACCGATGCGCGTCGAATCCCTGACCGATGAACATCATCCGTTCCTCTCATCCATTGCCCTGGGACGTGCCGATCACACGGCCATTTCGGCGGATGCCATGCCGACTCAGCGACGATCCGACCGGAGGCCGCCGGCAACATGCCCGGCGCACACGTCCGCATACAGTAAAGGGGTGCGGATCAATCCGCACCCCCAAACATACCGCGTCGGCTATTACTTCTTCTTGGACTTCTTCTTTTCGGACTCGATGCGCGCCAGCGTCTCGGCGGCCGGCTCCTCCGGCGCAAACGTGTGGTGCTTCTCGTCGCCCGGCTGCGGATCGGCGTAGCCCAGATTGACGTCGAGCAGACGTTGCGCGTCCTCGTCGTCAAGCTTCTCGCTCAGCGCGATCTCGGAGGTCAGGATGCTGCGCGCCTTGGTGAGCATGCGCTTCTCGCCGGCGGACAGGCCGTGGTCGTCCACGTCGCGCTGCGCGAGGTCACGCACGACCTCGGCGATCTTGTTGACGTCGCCGGTGGCGATCTTCTCGACGTTCAGCTTGTACCGACGCGACCAGTTCATTTCCTTCTCGACGATCGGGGTGCGCAGGATCTCGAAGACCTTGGCGACCTCATTGGCATCGACGATGTCGCGCACGCCGACCTTCTTGGCGTTGTCCACCGGCACGTTGATGACCAGACCGTCGGAGGACAGCACGGACAGCTGAAGATATTCCCTCGTCACACCCTTCACCGTCCGCTCGGTGATGGCTTCCACCTTCGCCGCGCCGTGACGCGGATAGACAACCATATCGCCGACCTTGTAAGCCATGAATCCTCCGTGAAAGCCTATAACAAACCCGAACAAGTGTGTCATATGGCTTGGACGACGGCAGCCTGTCCCACGCGACGCGCCGTCGAACCGGTACGACACACCAGAATGCGCAAAAATCGCCGGTATGGTTTTACACTTTCCAGTATGGCTACACATACGAACATCAACGACGATACCGTTGCCGTGCCGGTGAGCCAGGGAGACCTGGACGCGGTCAGCAACGCCACTTTCTACAACCCCCACGAGGTGCTCGGCGGGCATCTCGGGCAGGGCGAGCATGCCGGGGAGGTGACGGTGCGCGTCCTCCGCCCGCTGGCCAAGGCCGTGACCATCCTCACCCAGCACGGCGAATACGAGGCCCTCCATGAGCACAACGGCGTGTTCGTGACCGTCATGCCGGCCGAGAAGACCGACGACGGCTACGCGGTGCCCGACTACCGCGTGCGCGCGGTCTACGGCCTGGCCAACAGCGTCGTCGAGGACGACCCCTACCGCTACCTGCCCACCGTCGGCGACATGGACACCTATCTGTTCGGCGAGGGCCGCCACGAACGCCTCTGGGAGGCGCTGGGCGCGCACGTGCGCCGCTTCGACGACCCGATGGGCGCCGCGGACGGCACGCCGGGCAAGCCGCTGGTCGGCACCGCGTTCGCCGTGTGGGCCCCGAACGCGCATGCCGTGCGCGTCGTCGGCAACTTCAACGGCTGGGACGGCCGCCGCCACGCGATGCGCGAGCTCGGCTCCTCGGGCGTGTGGGAGCTGTTCGTCCCGGGCGTCGAGGCCGGGGAGGTCTACAAGTACGAGATCCTCAACGCCAACTACGACTGGGTCATGAAGGCCGACCCGATGGAACGCTCGCACGAGATCCCGCCGGCGACCGGCTCGATCGTCGTGGACTCCGACCACACATGGGACGACAAGGCGTGGATGGACAAGCGCCGCAAGACGAACCCGCACGACGGCCCGGTCAGCATCTACGAGGTGCACGCCGGCAGCTGGCGCAAGGACGTCGCCAACTACCGCGAGCTGGCCGACAAGCTGGTGCCGTACGTCGAGCAGGAGGGCTTCACGCACGTGGAGTTCATGCCGCTGGCCGAGCACCCGTTCTCCGGCTCGTGGGGCTATCAGGTCACCGGCTACTATGCGGTCGACTCCCGTCTCGGCTCCCCCGACGACTTCAAGTACCTCGTCGACAAGCTGCATCAGGCCGGCATCGGCGTGATCATGGACTGGGTGCCGGCGCACTTCCCGAAGGACGCGTTCGCGCTCGGCCGCTTCGACGGCACGCCGCTGTACGAGGATCCGGACCCGCTGCGCGGCGAGCACCCGGACTGGGGCACCTACGTGTTCAACTTCGGCCGCCGCGAGGTGCGCAACTTCCTCGTGGCCAACGCGAGCTTCTGGCTCGACGAGTACCATGTCGACGCGCTGCGCGTGGATGCCGTCTCCTCGATGCTCTACCTCGACTACAGCCGCCAGCCCGGCCAGTGGCGTCCGAACATCTACGGCGGCCGCGAGAACCTCGAGGCGATCGACTTCCTCAAGGAGGCCAACGCCACCGCGTACAAGAACAACCCCGGCGTGATGATGATCGCCGAGGAGTCCACCGCCTACCCGGGCATCACCGCCCCGACCGACGAGGGCGGCCTCGGCTTCGGCCTCAAGTGGAACATGGGCTGGATGCACGACACGCTGCAGTACCTGCACGAGACGCCGATCAACCGCAAGTGGCACCACGGCGAGATCACGTTCTCGATGGTATACGCGTACTCCGAGCATTACGTGCTGCCGATCAGCCACGACGAGGTTGTGTACGGCAAGGGCTCGCTGTACGGCAAGATGCCGGGCGACGACTGGCAGAAGTACGCCGGCGTGCGTTCGCTCTTCGCGTACCAGTGGGCGCATCCGGGCAAGAACCTGACGTTCATGGGCAACGAGATCGCGCAGTGGGGCGAGTGGGACCACAACGGCTCCGTCGACTGGGCGGCGCTCGACTGGGCCGACCACCGCGGCGTGCAGAAGCTCGTGGCCGACCTCAACGCGCTGTACAAGGCCTCCCCCGCGCTGTGGAGCCAGGACTTCGATCCGGCCGGCTTCCAGTGGCTCACCAGCGACGACGCCGACCATAACACGCTGAGCTTCGTGCGCATCGGCAAGAACGGCGAGCAGATGGTCGTGGTCGTCAACTTCTCCGGTGAAGCGTGGGAGAACTACCAGGTGGCGCTGCCGCAGGGCGGCAAGTGGCGCGAGGTGCTCACCACGGACGACGCCAAGTACGGCGGATCCGACATCCACAACGGCACCTTCGAGGCCGAACCCGAGGAGTACCACTCCCGCGACTGGTCGGCGAGGCTCACCATTCCGGCGCTGGGAGCGGTATTCTTGGAACCGACAGACTGAAAGGCGGTTCCTTTATGCTGAACACTCCCACGCGCTCCGCGACGCCGTACACGGTATTGGTGGTGGAGGATGAACCCACCCTCGCCACCGCCGTCGCGCAGCGTATCACGGCCGAGGGCTGGGCGGCCCGCGTCGCCTCCGACGGGGCGAGCGCCGTGCAGGCCGCGAAGCAGCTCAAGCCGGATCTGGTGATCATGGACATCATGCTGCCGGTGATGGACGGGCTGGAGGCGACCAAGCGGATCGTGGCCGAGCGTCCGGTGCCGGTGCTCATCCTCACCGCGCGCGACGACGAGAGCGACAAGGTGATCGGACTGGGCGCGGGCGCGGACGACTACATGACCAAGCCGTTCTCCATGCGCGAGCTCATCGCCCGGTGCAAGGCGTTGCTGCGGCGTGTGGAGCGGGCGAAGGTCATCGCCAAGAACTCGGAGAACGAGAAGATCCTCGACTTCGGATCCTTGGTGATCGATCCGGCGCAGCGCATCGTCACGCTGAACGGCGAACAGGTGCACCTGACGCCCACGGAATTCGACCTGCTGGCCACGCTCGCCCGCAAGCCGCGTTCCGTGCTGACGCGCGAGAAGCTGCTCGAGGAGGTATGGGACTGGGTCGACGCGTCGGGCACCCGCACCGTCGATTCGCATGTCAAGGCGCTGCGTCACAAGCTCGGCTCGGAGATGATCCGCACCGTGCACGGCGTGGGCTACGCGTTCGAACCGCCGGCCGACACCGAGTGAGCGGACGCATGAAGCGATCGGCATCACCGCAGCCATCGAAGAACACGACGTCGGGGCGTCCCGGCGCACGGCCAACAGACAAGCTGCCGAAACGGCATACGCCGGATCGGCAGCTTGCTGCCGTTCGGGGCGGTAATCGGACCTCCCATACGCGCAAGGGCATACAGGACCGCATCGTACGCCCGATCGGCATGCTGTCGTCGCTCAAGGTCGAGCTGTGCGTCATCATCGCGGCTGCCACGGCCATCGCGTTCGGCATGGCGTGGCTGCTGCTCAAGTTCGGGTGGAACGGTTGGATCGCCATGCCGCTGACCTTGGTCGTGGCATTGGGCATCACCTACTTCTTCTCGCGCGGTCTGATCGCGCCGCTGCGCCAGATGCGCGACGCGGCGAACGCGATGGCGGACGGCGACTACACGGTCCGCGTGAATCTGGCCACCGACAGCAGCGACGAGATCGGACGCCTTGCGCGCGCTTTCAACGAGATGGCCGAGGAACTGCAGCACGCGGATCAGATGCGTCTCGACATGATCGCCAACGTCAGCCACGAACTGCGCACCCCCGTCTCCGCATTACAGGCGATGGTCGAGAACATGGCGGATGGCGTCACCGAGCCCTCCCCCGCCAATCTCGAAAGCATCCTCGACCAGACGCACCGGTTGAGCGACCTCATCGCGTTCCTGCTCGACCTGTCGCGCATGGAGGCCGGCGCGGCGAGCCTGAACGTCGAGGAGTTCGACTTCCGCGAGTTTCTCGACGAGACCATCAAGCCGTTGGAGATCGCGGATGCCGGCCACGCGCACGACATCCTGCTGCAGGCCGACGAGGGCATCCGCATCGAGGGCGACCAGGATCGCCTTCGCCAGCTGTTCACCAACATCATCGCCAATGCGATCAAGCATTCCGCGGACGGCACCACCGTATTGGTGGAAGTGCACGAGCGCACCAATCAGGGCATGGTCGTCACCAATGTGGTGAATTTCGGCTCGCAGATCCCCCTCGCGGAACGTTCCGACATCTTCCGCCGGTTCGTGCGCGGACGCACCGGACCCGGCACCGAATCGGGAGGCACCGGTCTGGGGCTGTCGATCGCCCGGTGGGCGGCGCAGCTGCACGGCGGCACCGTACGCGTGGTCGACGATCCGCGCGGCGTCGATTTCGAGGTGTGTCTGCCGAAATACCACATCGCCGAATCCTGACGCGTCTTCCGTACGTCATTCGGCACCGGCGTCGGTCATGCCGCGTCGTCGCGTTGCACCGAGGCCAATGCCAGCGCGCCCACGACCCGTGCGCCTTGGTCGGTCAGCGCGCCGACGCATTGGCGCATCGTCGCGCCGGTGGTGATGATGTCGTCGACGACGATCGCCGTGCGATTGTGGCATGCGGCCGGATCGGTGACGACGATGTTGCCGCGGATGCGGGCGTTGCGCTGCGCCGACGACATGGTCTCGACCGATTTGGCCGCGACGTTGACCGTACGGCACCACGGGCGGACTTCGACGGCGATCCCGTGGCCGCGCAGTATCGCGGCGGTGCGTTCGGCGACCGCGCGCATATGCCAGCGTCCGCGACGCGTCATCGACGCGCGTGACGACGGCGCCGGCACCAATACGATCGGCTGCGACGGCCGGTTTCGCGACGACGATGAGACGAGCGGCCGTGATTCCCGTCCGCTCGTCTCATCGTCGCTCATCATGCCGCTGCGCATCGCCGTATTGGCCAACCGACGCGCGAACGGTTCGTCGCACTCCTCGTCGCCGTGATCCTTCCATGAGAGGATCGCCCGTCGCGCCGCTCCCGTGTACACCGCGCAGGCGTGGGCGAGGCCGGTGACGGTGCCGGGCATCGGCCGGGCCAGATCATGGTCGAAATCGTCCGTGCAGGAGGGGCATAACACGGCGTCGGGCATGTCGCAGCCGGCGCAGCCGCGCGGCAGGATCAGATCGCGCAGCATCGCGAATGCATCGACCGCCGCGGCACGCCACGAATCCGGGCGTATCCCCAGTGGCACGCCCGATCGCGATGCGGCGCGATTCACCGGCCATGTCGTCCGTCGCGGCGGTGCCGTCATGCCGGCAGCCGTTCCAGCAGACGGTCGATCAGCCGCAGCGTATCCTGCGGCCCGGAGACGGCCACCGCCATCGCGCCGGCGAGCGCGGCCGGATAGTCGTTGCCGCCGGGAGCCATGCGGTCGCCGACGAACATGATCTCGCCCGGGCCGATGCCGAGCCGTTCGCTCAGTTCGCGGATCGCATACGATTTGTCCATGCCGGGCAGCGAGACGTCCACGCTGGTGTATCCGCCCGCACGCACTTTGTATTCGGGCAGGTCGGCCGCCACGGCCGCCACGAGACGGCGCTTCTTGACGTCGTCCGGATCCCACGCCTGCTTGGCATCGGCCGGCGCCTGCTGGCCGAGCGCGGAGAATGTGATCTGACTGCCACGGTCCTCGATGTGCCCGCCCCACGCCGTCTCCTCCCACAGGCCGAGCTGCTTCGCGCGGCGTTCCAGCGAGGCGACGATCCGCCGGCGTGCGTCGTCGCTCAGGTCGTGCGCATACACGCAGGCCCAGTTCCGGCCATCCCACCGGTAGTAACGGGAACCGCTGGTGGGCATCAGATGCAGCCGTTCGCGGCCCGTATCCGATCCCAGCACGTCGAGGATCTGGCTGACGACCAGTTCGTACCGGCCGCCAGTGACGACCGCCACGTCGATGGCCCGGGTCAACCGGGTGAATCGTTGCACCATGGCCGGAACCATCGGCTGCTTGGAGGTGGCCAGCGTATTGTCGAGATCGAACGCGGCGAGCCGCGCACGCCGCGCCATCGCATCCCAGTCGACGTCGGACCACCATGTCACCGTATCCATGCATGTCCTCCTTGTGGTCGCTGCCGATAGCAGTATCCTAACGCACGCCGCGCCGGCCGAGCCGATCCGTGTCCCTGCGGCCGGTTGCCGTCGCCTTGGCCTATGGTGGGAACCATGATCGAAGCTCCTTGGAACGCGCGCGTCTACCGCAACCGGCACGGACGTGGCACGCGTACGCCGATGTTCGGCACGCGCCTGCCGCGGTATCGGACGCGCAGCGGCATGTTTGACGACATGGTCGCGGCGCAGTTGCGTCGGTTGAACGGCGCGTGGCCGCAGCTGGTGCAGCCGGTGCAGTTCGCGGTCGAGGACGTGCCGCCGTACGAGCCGGCGCCGTGGGAGGGCGAGCCGAATCTCAATTCGCGCAGCTTCCCCGCCGCGCATGGCGTGCCGGCGCGCGTGGTGCTGTATCGCATGCCGATTCAGGGCATGGCGCAGAACCGCATGGACATGCAGCTGATCATCCGCGACGAGATGGTCGCGCGGCTGGCGGAGCTGTACGGCCGCCGACCCGAGGAGATCGACCCCGACTGGGGGCTGTGATCGTCGGCACGCCGCTCAACGCGGGATCAGTCGGAACCTGCCGACCGGCAGCACACGGATCCCGACCCCGTCAACGCACGATCGACGGGTTCTGACTGACCCAGATCCGCGTCTTGAGCGGCTCGAGCGCGTTCGGCGTCAGATACGCGAGGCCGGCCTGCTTGGCCTTGTCGACGGCCGGCGCGGTGAGCCGCGCGCCCCATGCGATCGCCGTGCCGTCGCCGTCCCAACGCCAGACGACCGCATCGTCGGCGATGTCGGCGGCGTCGATGTCGACCGCCGTACCGTCGGATACGGTGATCCGTTTGGATCCGACCGGGTTGCCGGCGTCGTCATAGCCGGTCAGGGTGCCGGACTGGTCGCCATCGCCCGTATTGGCCAACACAAGTCGCGCCTGCGTGCCGTCGGGCACGGCGATCGCCGATGCCTTGCCGGCCGCCGTGGCGGCATTGATCGACGCGAAGTCCGACTGGCCGTCGTTCGCGGACACCGTGGCCTGCGCGGCGGCATAGATCGCGGCGTCGCCGTCGGCGTCGGCACGCACCGCCAACGCGGTCTTGGGCGCCTTCTTGAGATCGACCACGGCGACCTTGCCGGCCGTAAGTTCGGCCGTCGTCGCACGCTGCCGTCCATGATCGCCGACCCATGACAGTACGACGTTCGTATCCGTGCGGGAAAACAGCAGGACCCGCACCGCGTCTCCCCCGGCTATGCCGGGCATGACGGCCGTACGATTCGCCTCCCCCGACGACACGACGTAATCGGAACCGAGCGGTGTCAGACCGTCCATGACGACCGTACGTACCACGGCCGCGACGGGCGTCTGCCGGCTGTCGACCGACACGTACAGCCCGTCCTGTCCCGCGGCGGCGGCCGACAGGTCGACGACGGTCTCGCCGCCCGCCTTGACGGTCACGTTCTCGCCGATGGACAGCGTGATCGCGGTGGTGCCGGTCGTGCCCCACGCGCGCACGCGCACGGTGGTGGCCTTGTTCGACGGGTTGGCCACGACGAGCTGCTGCGTGGTGCCGGTCTGCGTGCCCGACAGCAGGAATCCGTGGCTGAGCGCGGGCGTGATGCAGGAGGCGGCGGACACGCCGCGCAGGTCGCCGTCGGTGGCGACGGAGGCCACGGCGGCCGCGGCACCGGTGCCGGACGCGGAATCGAGCAGACGGGTGCGCAGCAGGGCGGGGGCGTCGTCGACGTCGCCGGATGCCACAGCGATGCCATCGGCGGCGTCGGACGTCTTCAACGTGGTGCCGGACTCCTGGGTCAGGCTGCCGGCGACCGATCGATAGACCGAGCCGAACGCCGCGTAGCGCGACGTGGAGGCGATGTCGCCGGCGGTGACCTGGAACGCGCTGTCGCCGTACGAGCCGGTGTCGGCCAGCGTCATGCGCGCCGGGCAATAGGATTCGAGCTGCAGCTGGCTGACGGTCTGCGTGTCGCCGGCATTCGTGCCGTGCGAGGCGTCCACGAGACCGGGCAGTGGACGCATCGCCGTCATCGCGCAGAACACGGCGACGATCACCAGCATGGTGAGCGCGCCTGCCGTGATGGTGATCCCCTTGCGGGCGGCCGCATGCCGCCGTGAAGTCCGGTCCGTCATGATTCCTCCTCGAGGTAACGGTAGGTGCGGTGCGGCAGCGCCACCAGGCAGTACAGGGCGATGATCACGCCGGCACACCACAGCCATGCGTACCGCCACGGACTGGACTGCGTGCGCCGCTGCCACGACGTGTCGATGTTCTGGCTGTCGGCGCTGGTGATGGTCAGCCGATAGTAGGTGCCGGCTGCGGAGGCGACGACCGACTGGGTGCCGTCGGAGGCGGTGATGTTGCTGATCAGCCGCTGCGATACCGCGTCGGATTGGTCGGCGGCCACGTACAATCCGCCGAAGCCGAGTCTGCTGATGTCCTGGATGGCCTGTGCGTCGGTGCCGGCCAGCAGGCTCGCCGCGGCCTTCGCAATGACCGCATCAACGTCGGTGCTCTCGCCCAAGGCGAGACGGACACGTTGGGCCGGCGAACTGTCGACCAGATCGCCACGCCGGGTGCGCATGACGGTGTATTCGATGCTGTTGTTCGCACCGGCGCGCAAAGCCAGCACACGATGGTCGGGACTCTGCTGCAGATAATCGACGGCCACCATCGGCAGACCCGCGTCGGACGCGCCCACGCTGCGATGGTCGTTGACATGCAGCGCGATACCGGCGACGGCCACGGTGCAGGCGGAGATCATGACGACGAGCAGCACGCGACCGGCGCGGGCAAGCCCGGCGCGACGGGACGCCGATTTGCGCACGCGCGTCTCCGGCTCGTCGGCGGCGACGCGCAACGGCACGAACCGTTTCACGGCGGCGCCGGCCACCATGCAGACGCAGGAGCACAGTCCCAGCATCATCAGCATGACGCCGGGCAGGACGGAGGCGGCCACGTCGCCGCTGGCGTCGGTGGCGACGACGATGCGCGTGCAGCACATCGCGAGCAAACCGCCGGCGATGGCGGTGATCCACATCATGCGCGACACGCGCAGCACGAACGGCAGGAACAACGCGATGACGGCGAGCAGCGACACGACGGCGAGGACGATGATGATCAGTCCGGCCGCGACACCGTCCGGCCAGCGCATGGCCGTCACCGCGGACAGTCGGCCGCCGAACGCACGGTCGATCACGTCCAGCAGATTCGTCGCGCCGGGCTGGCCGTCAAGCACGCCCGACGGCATGGTCACGTCGCCGAACAGCTGCCGCCAGGCGCCTTCGGACGCGTACCGGACGCTGTTGACGAGCGTGGGGGCAATGACGAACGCGGCGGGCACGGGCATAAGCAGCAGCATGACCCGGTGGCGACGCACGAACGTGAGAAAGACGAGGAACACGCCGACCAGCGGCAGCAGCAGCTGCGGTTCGGCCGCGACCACGGGGATGAAGCACAGCGAGGCGAGCGCGGCGGACTGGACCGAGCGATGCGGATGGAGCTGATCCTCGGTGCGGTACATGGCGACGGCGCGGAACGCGAAGGCGAACGCGGCGGGCAGGAACACCATGACGGTGAGCATCGGCAGGTCGGCCGTGTCGAACAGGCCCATCGCCATGCCGAACGCCACCCACAGCAGGCTTGTGGAGACGCGCACGCCATCCGAACGGGTGAAGATGCCGGCGAGCGCCCAGAACGAGAACGCTGCCAACGGCGCGGCGGCGAGGAACATGAGCGACAGTGCGGCCGCGGTGTGACCGGCGGTGAACACGGAGACGACGAGCCAGACCATCAGCCACGGCGCGGGCGGTGCGGGGATGCCGGTGCCGACACCGAACACCCATGGGGTCGTGGCCGCGTCGGCGAGCTGGCGCATGGTCGCCGCCGTGGGCAACAGCTGGTCGGAATACAGGGATCCGCCGGCGAAGATGGCGGCGAGCGAGCCACGATAGGTGACCGCGACCACGATGAACGCGGCCAAGGCCATCGCGCAGGCGAGCCCCCAGCGTTTGAGCCGGCGGGCGCGCAGGTGCGCCTTGGCCAGGGGGCTGAGCAGGATGGTGTGGCGCTGGTCTTCGAGGGCCTGCGCACGATCCTTCCATTGGGCGAGTTGCTGGCGGTTGACGCTGAGCATCGACAGCCGGCTCATCGGCACGTTGGCGTGGCGTGCCACGAGCCGGCGCGCGCGGACGGCGCGCGGCAGCGATCCCAAGGCCAGCCACGGCAGCAGCAGTTCGCAGCCGGCGGCGTACGGGCGTTTGGAGAACAGCTGGGCCACGGCCATGCCGAAGGAGCGGATCCACCGCCACAGCCACAGCCAGATCCACAGCGGCATGCCGTAGTCGGTGTACAGGTAACGTTGCTCGGCGACCATGACGGCCAATGCCGGATTGGTCCGCTCGTCGTCCGCGACCGGATGGCCGTTGCGGGTGCGGATGCCGTCGAAGCGCGCGCGACGGTGGGCGATGCGCGCCGCGGGCACGACGACCACGCGTCCGCCGTCGAGGCAGATGCGGCGGCAGAAGTCGGCGGATTCGCCGAAGGTGGTGAACCAGCGGTTGACGCCTTCGACCGCGCGCACCGTGTCGGTGGGCAGCAGCGCGCCGGCGAGGGACACGGCGAACACGTCCTGCCGTGAATCGTATTGCTCCTGGTCCTCCTCGCCGTCGACCACCAGCGATTCGAGCCGGTGATGGCCGGCGTACCGGCCGACGTCGTGCAGCCGTGTGGCGTCCCAGTCGAGTTGTTTGGCGCCGAGCAGGGATGCGGTGGGATTGTTGCGCCATGCGTCCAGCAGATGTGCCAGACAGTCGGCGTCGGCCGGTCGGGAGTCGTCGTGGAGCATCCACCAGGCGCGTACGGTGTGCGGCAGCCGGGCACGGACCATGCCTCTGGCGACAGCGTCCGCGAACGAGGCGGCGCCGGTGACCGGGATGAGCCGGATGTCGACGGTTTTGGATTCGGGAACGATCTCCAGCGGACCGGACGGCGAGGGGATCACCTCGAATCCCGTGGTCATCGGCTGGGTGAGGTCGCCGGCGCAGTCGACGATGACGATCGTGCAGGGCAGGACGGTCTGCCGCAGCACCGCCTCCACGGTGTCGGGAAGAAACCGACGGTCGGATTCGACGGTGATGACCGCCGCCACGGTCGGATCGACGTCCTGCCTATGGGAATACGGTCGATCGGCCAACGCCTCGGCCAGTATTCGTTGAATTTCGCTGCTGCCTGTGGAATCCATGCTCTCCAGTGTACGCGCGGGGCGCGCGGCCATCACGCCCGCTCCTTATGTTCCTTCTTATACCGACGCCGTTCGCGTTCGCTCATGCCGCCCCAGATGCCGAATCGTTCGTCATGGTCGATGGCCCACTGCAGGCATTGCTGACGGACCTCGCATGCGGCGCACACACGCTTGGCGTCCTTGGTGGAGCCGCCTTTTTCGGGGAAGAACGCCTCGGGATCGGTCTGCGAGCACAGCGCCTTGTGCTGCCACGACAGGTCCTCATCGGGGGCAAACAGCCCCCATAGCATGTTCAGCGGCTCTTCGGCGGAATCATCGACGACACCCCACATCCGTGTCCCCTTCCTACCGAATAACCAGTTGTATAGCGGTTAAATTACACACATGCGATTTGAGATTTGTCAAGTCTGCACCGTGTCATTACCATCGCTTCGGGGCATGGTGTGCTAAAGAGGGACACTCGTGGCCGCGCGTCGCATACCCACCATCGTATGTGCCATTCCTGCGCAGGTATGCGCGGCCGCGGCGACGCCATACGGACGCTGTGCCAAAGTGGTGATGCCGAATTATGGCCACCAGACGCATGCGGTGCCACGGCACCCGACCCGGTATTGGAGGAGAGCAGCAATGGGCGAAGGACATGACGGCATGACTCCGGCGACGCCCCCGAGCTTCACGCCCGCAGGTTCCCGTCGGCGTTCGTCGCAGACGCCGCGTCGTGAGGAACCGGCGGCGCCTCCGTCGTTCACCCCCCATGCCGGTGCGGCGGGGCAGGCATCCGGCAACGGCGGCGACGCCGTCGCGCGCCCCGCTGCCGCCACGCCGCAGAGCTTCGCGCCGACCGTGCCCCGGCAGCCGCGCCGTTCCGGCAACGCCGCCCCGCACGCCGCATCATCGTCCTCGTCGCAGGCCCGCCCATCCGCCGCACATGCCATACCGCAGTCGATCCCACCGCAATCCATCCGGCCGCAGTCGGTCATGCCGCAGGCCGTCGGCCGCACCGCAGGCACGACACGGCCGACAGGCCGGCCGACGAGCGGCATGAACGGCATGAACCGTACGAATCATCACACAACCAATGCCGGCGGCACGGCGGCCGCCACCGCGACCGCCGCACGTACCATGGGCGCGGGTCGTCGCCGTCATCATCCGCTGCGCATCGTGCTGGGCGCGCTCATCCTGCTCGTCGTGCTGCTGGCGCTGGGCGTGTTCGGCGGCTGGAACTGGGTGACCGGCAATCTGACCCGCAGCGACTGGCTCACCGACGCCAAGGACAAGTCCGGCGCCACCAGTTGGCTGCTCGTCGGATCGGACAAACGCGACGGTACGGAAGGCGTGGCCGGAGCGGACGACGGCACCGTCACCGGATTCCGCACCGACACGCTGCTGGTGCTCACCAAACCGAAGTCCGGTGCGAGCTCGCTGATCTCCATCCCCCGCGACTCGCTGGTGGAGATCGACGGCCAGTATCTCAAGATCAACGCGGTCGCGCAGATCTATGGCAACAAGGCGCTGGTCGGCGAAGTCGAACAGATCACCGGCCAGAAGATCGACCACGTCGCCGAGATCCAGTTCGGCGGCCTCAAGAACGTCGTCGACGCGATCGGCGGCGTCGAACTGTGCTACGACCAGGATGTGGACGACGGCTATTCCGGCCTCAAGTGGACCAAGGGATGCCATATGGCCGACGGCACGACGGCGCTCGCGTTCTCGCGCATGCGATACTCCGACGCGCAAGGTGATTTCGGCCGCGCGGCACGACAGCGGCAGGTCATCGGCGCGGTGATGAAGAAGGCGCTGAGCGCCTCCACGCTGACGAACCCGGGCAAGATCGGCAAGCTGGCGAGCGCGTCGCTGGCGGCCGTCGGCGCGGACGAGGACACCAGCCCGTACACGCTGCTGACCATGGCGCTGGCCTTCCGCGACGCGACCGGCTCCAACGGGGTGAACGGCAGTCTGTACTGGTCCGATCCCGATTATTACGTGGACGGCGTGGGTTCGTCCGTGCTGCTCGACAACGACAAGAACACCGCATTGTTCGAGAAGCTGTCGACGGGCACGCAGCCGGCCGGCGAGGTCGGCACGCTCGCCGAGAGCTGACGGGCGGCGGCAGGACCGCCGTGTCCGTGACACGCCGAAAGTGTGGATAACCCGGACCATTCGACCACATGGTCCGGTTCGGCTTGCGTCCACGTGCGCTCCTCTTCCAGACTCGAGGTATGGGCACCGCCGACATGACCTCTCCGCGACGCGTGACGCGCAACCGTCACGCCGTGTTGACCGCCACCGCACTGGCGGCGCCGATCGCCGCCCAGCTGATGATGTTCATCGCCATGATGGTCGAGGGACGATGGCTGTTCGCGATGATGGTCGTGCCCGGACTGGTGGGGTGCGCCGCTTCGGCGGCGCTGTCGTCGTTGCAGTCGCAGCCGCCGCATGGCGTCGCGTCGGCCAATGGCCGGGCAGGCACGAACGCCGCGCGGTCACATGACACCGGCGACGAAGCAGCCACGGTCTTCGCACGCATCGATTGCCCGGCGTGGGAGTCGTTGGGGCTGCCCTCCCCCGAACGTGAGCCGTTGCCGTGGCGGCATATCGTGCGCGTCTGGCTGGGCGAACCGGGTCTGGACGTGCCGCTGGGCATGGCCGACAGCGGCGTGTTCCGTCTTGATCTCGCGCGGCAGGGACCGCATGCACTGGTGGCGGGCACCACCGGTTCGGGCAAGTCCGTGCTGTTGCAGACGTGGTGTCTGGCGTTGGCGTGCCGCAATCCGCCGCACCGGCTCAATTTCGTGTTTCTGGATTTCAAGGGAGGTTCGGCGTTCAATCGACTGGCCCAGCTGCCGCATGTCGTCGGCAACGTGTGCGATCTCGATCTGGCGCATGCGACGCGCGCCTTGGAGGCGTTGGAACGTGAGCTCAAACGCCGTGAACGGCTGGTGGCCGACCATCATGCGTCCGCCATCGGACAGGTGCCGGACGAGCCGGCGCGGCTGGTCGTCGTGGTCGACGAATTCCATGCGCTGCACGGCCAGTTGCCGGATTACGTCGACCGTCTGGTGCGCGTCGCGTCGCTCGGCCGGTCGCTGGGCATGCATCTGGTGGCCTGCACGCAGAATCCACTCGGCCAGATCAGCGCCGACATGAAGGCGAACATCGCGGTGAACCTCTGTCTACGCGTGCGCGACCCGCTACAGTCGCAGGAACTGCTCGCATCGCCGGCGGCGGCGTTCATCCGCCCGTCAACGCCCGGCGCGGCCTACTGCTGCGACGGGGATGCGCTCACGCCGTTCCGGTGCGCGGCGGCCGGGGACCTCGATGCGGTGATCGCCGACGTGCGGCGCGCCGCACGGTTCAGCGGGTTGCGCGCCGCACCGTCGCTGTTCAGCGCCCCGCTGCCGGCCATCGTGGACGGCGCACGGCTGCATGGCATGATCGTGAAATACGACGGGCACTCCCCCGGTCCGGGCACGACGGCCGACACCGCGGCCGACACCGTGCCGTTCGGTCTGCGCGACGATGGCGTGACGCTGGACGTCGCGTCGCTGCCATTGACGCACGGCAACATCGCGATCATCGGCCCGCATGGCCGCGGCAGGACGACGCTGCTCGACCTGATCGCGGACGGTCTGCGAGAACGGCACGGCTATCAGCTGCGTCGCAGCCGTACGACGTCGCACGGCACGAACGTCGTCACCGTGCACCGACGCGGCAATGGCGTCGCGTCTTCACCGGACGTCACGCCACCGATCAAACCGGCATCATCGAGACCGACATCATCCACGGCATCGCCCGGTCAGCCGCACACACCGCCGTGCGTACCGCCTCGGCTGATATGGCTGGCCGACGACGCCGACGCCCTGTTCGACCCGCTCGGCACGGATCCCGAGGCGCCGCGATTCCACGACGCGCTGGCGAATCCCGGTGTCACGGTGATCTTCGCCGTCCGCGACGCGCGCCATGTGCGCGTGCCCGAACACGGCACGACGCGCATCGTGTTCCCCTCCGGCGACCGATCCGCCGACCTGATGAGCGGCATTCCCGCCGATGTGCTGGCCCGCATGGGCCCCGACGCCCCGCGCACGCCGGGACGCGCCGTGCTGCTCGACCGGGGCTCCGCCATGCCCGTGCAATGCGCGGTTTTCAAATCCGTCAGCGAAACCCCTTGAAAAGTCGATGGTTTCGTGGTTATCTGTGTACTGGGTTTGATGCATAGGCAACCAAACAATGTGATTGAGGAAGGCGAACCGATATGAGCAGTGCTTTTGACTGGAGGGCCAAGGCCGCATGCCGCGACAAGGATCCCGAACTGTTCTTCCCGGTCGGTAACACCGGTGCGGCGTTCCAGCAGATCGAGGAGGCCAAGGCCGTGTGCCGCACGTGCAAGGTCATCGACGCGTGCCTGAAGTGCGCGCTCGACACCAATCAGGACTATGGCGTGTGGGGCGGTCTGAGCGAGGACGAGCGTCGCGCGCTCAAGCGTCGCGCCATGCGAGCCCGTCGCTCGCAGGCGTTGCAGAACCTGTGACCGCGCGGCGGCAACATCCGCCGGGGCAGACAAGACATACAGCATATGGCAAGGGCCGGGAACGAATCCCGGCCCTTTTCCGTTGTT
Source organism: Bifidobacterium ramosum (assembly GCF_009299505.1). Taxonomy (GTDB): domain Bacteria; phylum Actinomycetota; class Actinomycetes; order Actinomycetales; family Bifidobacteriaceae; genus Bifidobacterium; species Bifidobacterium ramosum. The sequence continues at coordinate 112,850 of NZ_WBSM01000008.1, forward strand.
GCGGTAACGTGCCGACACGCCGCCGCCGGCGCATTACCGCCGACGGCGACCGTTCGTTACTGGTTCTGCGCGGCGCGCAGCTTCATGTCGAGCACGACGCGCGTGCCGCCCTCGCGGCGCGGCTCCCAGTGCACGCTGCCGCCGAAGTCGTTGGTGACGAACGTGTTGATGATCTGTGTGCCCAGTCCCGAACCGGATGAGCGCGCCATGCCGTGGCTTTCCTCGTTGGCCAGACCGGAGCCGTCGTCCTCGACCACCACGTTGAGGTTGCTGCCGGAACGGCCCACGGAGATGATGATGTGCCCTTCCTTGCGCCCTTCGAAGCCGTGTTCGACGGCGTTGGTGATGAGCTCGGTGAGCACGAGCGACAGCGGCGTGGCGTCCTGCGCGGGCATCATGCCGAACTGGCCGACGTATTCGATGCTGATGTGCTGGTCGCGCATCGTGGCGAGGTCGACGCTCATCTTGAGCAGGTTGGAGATCACCTTGTCGAAATCGACGATCTCGTCGGCGGTCTGGCTCAGTCCCTCGTGCACCATGGCGATGGTCTGTACGCGGCGCTGCGCCTCCTCGAGCTCCTTCTTGACCTCTTCGGACTTGGTCTTGCGCGCCTGCAGGCGCAGCAGCGCGGACACGGCCTGCAGGTTGTTCTTGACGCGGTGGTGGATCTCGGAGATCGTCGCGTCCTTGGTCTGCAGCTCCTGCTCGCGGCGGCGCAGCTCGGTCACGTCGCGGCACAGCACGATCGCTCCGGTGCGGCCGTTGGTGTCGTACAGCGGCATGGAACGCATGGAGACGGCGGAGCTGTTCGCGTTGAGTTCGGAGTCGACGGCGGCCTTGCCGCTGAGGACCAGCGGCAGCGATTCGGGCAGCGGGTCGTTCTCGTGGAGCAGCTGCGTGCCGATCTCGCTGAGGAACTTGCCCTGCATGAGGTCGAGCGAGCCGAGACGGCGGAAGCAGCTGATCGCGTTCGGCGAGGCGTAACGCACCACGCCCTCTTCGGTGAGGATGATGAAGCCGTCGGCCACGCGCGCGTTGTGGCGCTGGCTCATGACCGAATCGAGGTACGGGAACTGGCCGCGCGGAATCATCTCGTACAGCTGCTTGCCGGCGTTGATGCTTTCGGATTCGTTGCGTCCGTTGGATTCGCGGGTGGCCATGTTGGTCTCGCGCACGACCAGGCCGAGGGTCTTGCCGTTGTGGCGCACGGGCGCGTACACGTTGCATACGGTGGATTTGCCGACGTTGCGCAGCACCGTGGACCGGAAGACGACGCTGGAGCGCATCGCGGCGTCGAGTTCGCCGATCATGTCCTCGGGCACGGGTTTGCCGACCACGTCTTCGGCGCGCAGCGTCGCGACCGTCGACGGGCGGCATTGTTCGGCGACCAGATAGTCGCCGTTGCCGTCCTGCAGGATGAGCAGCAGGTCGGCGAAACTCAGATCGGCGATCACCTGCCAGTCGGCCACCAGATGATGCAGCCATTCGCGGTCGCTCTCGTCGAAGTCGGGTCGTGTCGCCAATATCTGTGTGAAATCTGCCATGGTTACCATGATACGCAATACGCGTGTCCGCACGCGCTTTTCGCGGGGCGAACGGCGGCGGCACCGGCCCGGCGTCGCGTGCGGCGTTTCTCACCACGTCGATCTTGACAAATCATTTGGTTACGTTATCGTAGGTTACGGTAGCGTAACCTACCGGAACCTACTGGTTGGGAGGATATGATGGCGACGATATCCGAGGATGAGATCGCCCGCAAACGCGCGGCCGTGGCCGCGGCACGCGACGCCGCGACGCAGGCGCGCGAGGCCGCGCTGCAGGCCAAGGCCGACGCGGTGCGTGTCAAGGCGCAAGCCAAGGCGGAACGCATCCGCCGACACGGCGAGGAGCATGCGCTGTCGGTCATCGCCAAGGCCGAGGCCCGCGCCGCGAAACTCGAGGGCATCTCCCCCGCCGAGGTCGAACGCAAGATCCGGCTCGACGTGCACGGCAGGCCGAAGCCGCTGCTGCGCGGCTGGATCCACGCGGTCGCCGCGCCGCTCGCCCTGGCGGCCGGCATCGTGCTGATCTGTCTCGCGCAGGGCGCAGGGCTCAAGTGGGCGTGCGCCGTGTTCATGACCTGCTCACTGGTCCTGTTCGGCAACTCGGCCGCCTACCATCTGGGCGACTGGTCGCCTCGCGTCACCGATGTGCTCCGCCGCATCGACCACATGAACATCTTCCTGCTCATCGCCGGCACCTACACGCCCGTCTCGTTCGCGCTCACGCCGTTCTGGCGCAACTCGATCATCACGGGCATGTGGGCGTGCACGCTCGTCGCGCTCATCATCCACGTGATCTGGATCGGCGCGCCCCGCTGGCTGTACGTGATCGTCTACATCGTGTTCGGCGTGTCCGGCGTGGCGTTCATGCGCCTGTTCTGGACGTCGCCGTACGCCGGCCCCACCGTGGTGATCCTGTTGGCGGCCGGCGGCGCGTGCTACATCGCCGGCGCGATCGTGTACGGTCTGCGCAGGCCGGACCCATGGCCGCGCGTGTTCGGCTTTCACGAGATCTTCCACACCGGCACCGTCGCCGGATACGCCTGCCACATGGTCGCCATCTACATGGTGATCGTGTCGCTGTGGCACTAATCGGCACCGACGGCACTGACCGGCGCGATCTCACATGCCGTGGATACGTTGAGGCCCTCCCCCGCATCTCGCGAGAGAGGGCCTCAACATCGTCGGAAGACGGAACGGTCGTTATTCGACCGGCTTGGCTTCCTTGATGGTCACGCTGATGGTGCGGCCGTTCGGAGCCTGATAGCTCACGGCATCGCCGACCTTGGCGCCCATGATGGCCTTGCCGATCGGCGAATCCTCGCTCAGCACGTCGTAGTCGGTGACGGCGGCCATGTCGCGCGCGCCGAGCACGTACGTCATCTCGTTGCCGGCCAGTTCGATGGTCACCAGCGAACCGTTGCCGACGGTGCCGGCCTTCGGCGCCTCGACGATCTTCGCGTTGCGCAGCTTGACGATGAGCTCGTTGATACGGCCCTCGTTCTTGCTCTGCTCCTCGCGCGCGGCCTGATATCCGCCGTTTTCGGACAGATCGCCTTCGGCGCGGGCCGCGGCGATGCGCTTGGTGATCTCGTCGCGATACTGGCCCTCACGATAGGCGAGCTCGTCCTTCAGCTTGTCGAACGCGTCCTGCGTCAACGGCACGACTTTTTCTTCACCCATGATTCCTCCTTAATATCGTCGATATCGTCGGTCAACGGGTCGAAATGATGTCGATCACGAACACGAGCGTATCACCGCCGCCGATGCCGGCCTGCGGGACGCCGCGCGAACCGTAGCCGTACTCCGGCGGGATGGACACGACCAGACGAGAGCCGACGTTATGGCCCGGCACAGTCTGGTCCCAGCCCTTGATGACCTGGCCGACGCCGATGCCGAAGCTGGCCGGCTGGTGACGGTCGAAGCTCGAATCGAACGGCTCGCTCTTGCCCCACACGACGCCGTGGTAGTTCACGGTGACGGTGTCGCCGCGGCGCACGATCGGGCCGTCGCCCTCGACGAGCTCCACGGACTTGAGGCCGGCCGGGGCGTCGCCCTCGAATTCGATGACCGGCGTCGCGCCGAATTCGGCGTTGACCTTGGGCATGTTCGCTGCCATATGTTCCCTCCTGATTGGACCGATTGAACGCACAATGTGCATCAGGATACTCGGTGATGCCCGGCCGCGCAAGCGTTCGCACACGTCGCCGGACACGGTTCCGACGTGCGCGGCGCGGCGTCTCGTCCGTCACGCGGCGGCGTCGCCGGTCACGACAGCGCGGACAGCGTCATCCCGTACACGATGCCGCCGAGCACGGCGAACACCAGCGTGGCGACGCCCACGGCGATCACCGCCGTGCGGCGCTCCGCCACGCGCTGCGGCAGGATCGCACCGAAGAAGAACGCGACGAATCCCGCGGCCGCGCAGTTGACGCCGATGCCGAACCTGGCGGCACCGGTCAGCGCCACGCCGTGGGCCGGCACGATGATCGAGTCGATCACCGCCGGGTAGACGGCGCACCCCCACGCGGCGAACCCGATCAGGCCCGCCAACGCGTAGACGAACGGCAGCAACTTGGGAATGTCCAGCCTCGCGGTGAGCGACTCGACGGCCCACAGCAGCACGAATCCGACCGTGTACGTGAACGCGACCGCGAACAGGTCCGCGACGAGGAACCACGGCAGCGCGGTGAACGCGTTGCCGGACATCATCACATAGATCGGCGTGCTCACCAGCTCGCACACGCACATCGCCGCGGCGATGACGATCGCCTGCACGAGCATCGTGGGCAGGCTGTCCTTCGATTCACGGCTTACGTCCATCCAACCGGCCATGCTGTTCGTTCCTTTACCTCATGTGGCCGCATGCGCGGCCTTCCGCAACAACGCGGGCCAGTCTATCGGCCAAAAGAAAACCGAATGTTTCAAGGTGCCCCTGGCGGGACTCGAACCCGCAAGCCGAAGCGATCGATTTTAAGTCGACTGCGTATACCATTTCGCCACAGGGGCGTCGGCCGCGCGAACGGCCAACCGTTTTATTGTACGCTATCGCGCGAGCAGACGGCGCCCATAGTCGAGGACGATGCCGTCGAGCAGCCCGTGTTCGCTGGAGACGAACGTGTCGATGGCCTCGCCGTGGTCGGCTTCGGCGGCCGCCGACACCTTGGCGAGCACGCGGTTCCACACCAGCGCGCCGCCGCCGACGACGTCGATGCGCCCGGGGTGGATGGTCTTGTATTCGCGCCGTTCCGCGCGCGTCATGCGCAGGAACCGGTCGTCGACGGCGTAGGCGTCCGCGTAGCTCAGCCGCACTCCGTCCACGGCGCGGTGGTCGTATTCCTTGAGTCCCAGAGCAAGGGCGGTCATGGTGGTGACGGTGCCCGACACGCCGATGATCGTGCGCGTCCTGCCGGCCGGCACCGTGCGGAACGCCTCGTCGATGTGCGCGTCGATGTCGGCGACGGCCGCGTCGATCTCGGCCTGCGTGGGCGGATCGGTGTGCAGGTGCCGTTCGGTCATGCGCACCGATCCGATGTTCATGGAATACGCGGCCTCGACGCGCGTGTCGGGCGCGTGCACGCCGTCGCCGCCGAGCACGAGTTCGGTGGAGCCGCCGCCGAGGTCGACCACCAGATATGGCGCGGCGAGGTCGTGGCGCGGCACGACGCTGGTGGCACCGAGGAAGCTCAGGTCGGCCTCTTCGGTGCCGGGGATGACTTCGGGGCGCACGCCGAGGATCTGCTCGATCCCGTCCTCGAACTCCTCGCGGTTGGCGGCGTCGCGCGTGGCGGACGTGGCGACGAACCGCAGGCCGTCCACCGGATGCTCGGCGAGGATGCCGGCGAACTCGCGGGCCGCCGCGTAGGCGCGCTCCAGCGCCTCGTCGGCGAACCGGTGCGTCTTGTCGACGTCCTGGCCGAGCCGGATCACGCGCAGCGTGCGCGGCACGATGTCGTGCATGCCGTCCGCGTCGACGCGGGCGATCTTCAGTCGGATCGAATTGGTGCCGCAGTCGATGCCGGCCACGGTCACCGCACGTTTGTCGTCGCTCATGGCAATCACTCCCCTTGCCTGTGGTATCTTTCGCCGCCTGTCGCCGGTCACTCGCCGTCCACCGTGCACCGGCACACGGACGGGCTGAATTCGCCGGCGATGCGCGCCAGCGTCAGGTCGCCGATCGGGTTGGCGCCCTCGCCCATCACCAAGGTCTGCGCGAGCAGCGCGTGGAGGCATTTGACGCGCACGGGCATGCCGCCGGCGCTGGTGCCGGCGATGTGCTCCTCGCCGTCGCCGAGCCGCACGGCGAGTTCGTGGCGGAACGCCAGGTACAGCAGGTGGGCGCGCTCGTAGGCGGCGCGCACGTCGGCGTCCGAGGCCAGCAGCTCGTTGTACTCGCGCATCACGCCGTCGGCCTCGACGTGGGACACGGCCTTGACGGCCTCCGGGCCGGTCAGGTAGCACGTGGTCGGGAACGGGACGCCGCCCGGCAGCACCGGACGCGTGACCACGGCGAGCGGGCGGCCGCAGACGCACCGCGCACCGACCGCGACCATGCCGCGCGGGTAGCGACCGAGCTGCCGTTCGACGATCGCGATGTCGTCGTCGGTCGCCGGGTATTCCAGACACCGGTCGACCAGCCGTCTGGCCTGATCGATGATCGTCTGGTCGATGGCCTGCGTCCCGCTGGTCTCCGTGGCCGGTCGCCGGACCTGCTCGGCCGTTGCCGTGGGCGTCTCCTGCTGTGTCACTGCTGATCCTCCGTGCTGTCGGCGCCGTCGGCGCCATTGGTCGTGGACGTGGACGCGTCGTCGTTGTCCTTGGACGAGTTCGACGAGCTCGTATCGTTGTCGCCGTCCGCCTTTTCGAACGAATATGCCAGCTCACTGTACCAAGGCAACGCCTTTTTGTCATCGCCGGCCGTGGCTTCGCCGTCGGCCGAGTCGGTTGTGGAGCCGGTGACGGCTTCGGGATGTTCGACATGCACGACCTGCTCCCCCGGGAACACGAAGCCGAGTTTCTCGCGCGCCTGCGCGGCGACGTACGCCTTGTCGTTCCAGCGGGCGATGCTGTTCTCGAGTTCCCGCTTCTGCGCGATCAGCGAGGCCTCCTCGCGTTTGAGCCCGTTGAGTTCGGACAGGTTGATCGCGTACGTGTAGAACGTGGACAGCAGTTGGATGGAGCCGAGCGCGACGATGAACAGCGCGATGAAGAAGACGATCGGCCCGCTGCTGCGCGTGCGGGCCTTCGTGGTGCGGGCGGAGCCGCGCGCGGATGCCGACGGGCGGCGCGGGGCGGCGGTCTTGGATGCCGACCGCGACGCCGACGAACGGTCCGCGGCATGCCGGTCCGATGCCCTGTCGCGCGCAGCGCGCGACGTGTGCGTCATACGGTTGCGTTTGCCGCCGGTTCCCGTCGATGTTCCCTTGCCTGATCGTACGCCCATAGGCAATAAAAATACCCGCCGCATTCGACGGACGAATGCGGCGGGCGATGATCGCTACGCGATGGTCACGACACGCGACGCGTCATGGCCTCGCGATGCCGACTCACTTGGCCAGGTACTTCTTGCAGGCCTTGAACGCGCTGTAGCCGGCGTACTTCGCGGTGGAGCCGAGCTCCTCCTCGATCTCCAGCAGGCGGTTGTACTTGGCGACGCGCTCGCCACGGGCCGGGGCACCGGTCTTGATCTGGCGGGTGTTCTTGGCAACCGCGAGGTCGGAGATGGTGGTGTCCGGGGTCTCGCCGGAACGGTGGGAGACCATGGAGGTGTAGCCGTTGGCGGTGGCCAGCTCGATGGCGTCGAGGGTCTCGGTGACGGTGCCGATCTGGTTCAGCTTGACCAGCAGGGAGTTGGCGGCGCCGAGCTCGATGGCCTTGGCCAGACGAGCCGGGTTGGTGACCAGCAGGTCGTCGCCGACGAACTGCAGACGATCGCCGAGCAGCTTGGTGATGGCGGTCCAGTCTTCCCAGCCCTCTTCCTGGAACGGATCCTCGATGGAGACGATCGGGTACTCCTCGATGAGCTGCTCGTAGAAGTCGAGCATGTACTGGGAGTCGCGGTCGTCGCCCTCGAAGTGGTACTTGCCGGTCTCCTTGTTGTAGAACTCGGAGGAGGCGACGTCGAGGGAGATGCCGATCTGCTTGCCCGGCTCGTAGCCGGCGGCGGAGATGGCGTCCATGATGTAGTTCAGGGAGTCCTTGTTGGACTTCATCTTCGGCGCGAAGCCGCCCTCGTCGCCGAGGCCGGTGTTCAGGCCTTCCTTCTTCAGGACGTTCTTGAGGGTGTGGTAGACCTCGACGCCGGCCTGCAGGGCCTCGGAGTAGGTGTCGAAGCCGTACGGGGAGATCATGTACTCCTGGATGTCGGTCGCGAAGTCGGCGTGGGCGCCGCCGTTCATGATGTTCATGTTCGGAACCGGCAGGATGTGGCCGTTGGTGCCGCCGATGTAGCGGTACAGCGGCTCTTCGGCGGACTCGGCGGCGGCGTACAGAGCAGCCAGGGAGACACCGAGGATGGCGTTGGCGCCGAGACGGCCCTTGTTCGGGGTGCCGTCGAGCTCGATCATCAGGTCGTCGAGAGCGCGCTGGTCGGAGGCATCCATGCCGATGACCTTCGGAGCGATCTCTTCGTTCACGGCCTTGACCGCGTTCAGAACGCCCTTGCCGCCGTAGACGGACTTGTCGCCGTCACGACGCTCCCAAGCCTCGGCCTCGCCGGTGGAGGCACCGGACGGAACGAGGCCCAGACCCTGGGCGCCGTCCTCGGTGTCCAGCACGACCTGCACGGTCGGGTTGCCACGGGAATCGAGAATCTGACGCGCGTACACGCTTTCAATTGCTGCCACAACTACTCCTTTAACGTATAGGTTGTGATGACAGCCTTAAGAATACCGGGATTGATGGACGACGCGCAAGATCGCGCGACACGAATATGTGAGCGCTCACATCATTGGCGTGCCGCCATCCTGCCGGCCATCCGCCATTCACGTCCCGTTCATGTTCGCCGTCCGTGCGCCGCCGTGCGCCTACGTTTCACACCGCGCGGACTACGTCATCCGCAAGTCTCGCCCGGTCGCACGGACCACGTCACAGGATCTGTTCCATGCCGATCTTATACGGCGTCAGTCCCATCCGCTCGTAGAACGCCTGCGCGCCCGGATTGCACGACCACACGTTGAGCGTCACGTTGTAGCAGCCGGAGTCTCGCGCGACATCGAGCACATGCCAGTACAGCGCGGTGCCGACGTGCCGGCCGCGGGCCGCCTCGTCCACGCAGATGTCGTCGATGTACAGCGTCGTGATGTCGGTGAGGATATGGCTGTGCTCATGCCGCTCGAAGATGCAGAACGCGTAGCCGTACAGCGTCGCGTCGTCGGCGGCGAACATGCCGAACACCGGGGTGTCGTCATTGGCGAGGATGCTGGCCAGTTCGTCGTCCGTGTACTTGGTGACGCCGGTGTTGAACAGGTCCGGGCGGCCACGGTGGTGGACCTCCAGCACCTCGCGCAGCAGCCTGTGCAGCTGCGGGATGTCGCGCGGCTCGGCGCGGCGGATGTGCATGCCGGCCGCGACTGGCCGCGGCTCGACGTTTCCGCCGTTGTCGCCGGCTTCGTTGATCTCGTCGGTCTCGTTGATCGCATCGGGTTCGTTGCTCATAACCGTCCAGTGTAATGCGTGGCATTACGGACGCTCGCCCCGGCACCGTGGTCGGCGGACAATGGAAGACAGGAAGGGACCCATACCGGGTTCCGCGGGACGAAGGAGTCGTCATGAACAACCTCACCGCACGTTCGTCGCATATCGTCCGTACCATCGCCGCACTGACCGTGACGCTGCTGTGCGCCGGGCTTGCCGGCTGCGGCACGCCGTCCGCCACACCGTCGCGGACCGGCACGGCCACCGGCACCGCATGCCAGGGCCGCGATTCGCAGGCGCAATACGACTGGCCGTGGTACGACTCGATCGAGGACCTGACGGCGTCGTCCGACCGGATCGTCTACGCACGCATCACCTCATGCACCCAGCCACCCAAGCAGGACACCGGCTATGACACCACGATCACGGCCGAAGTGCTCGGCGCCGTCAACGGCAATGACGAGGACTCCACGGACGGGCTGCCGCAATCCGGAGACGTCATCAGCATGCACGGCTATACCGCCTCCGGCTCCGACGCAGGCAAGCTCGCCGTCGGCGGCGAGTACGTGTTCTTCCTCTCCTATCACGACGGCACGTACGCACAGCTGACGCCCGCGCTCAGCACGTTCGAGGTGAAGGACGCCAACCGGAACACGCCGACGAACATCCGCAACGCGGACGGATCGTTCCCGCTGTCCGCAGCGATCGCCGTCAAGCTCGGCGTCGCGGATGAGCACAAATTGACCGTGTCCGAGCCGGTCAGCGACGACGACGTCAGACGCATGGCCGCCGTCAACCGGGCGGTCGGATTCGACGACGACATGATGCACGACGACGATGCCGATGTGGTCAATTCGTCGAAGGCGTCGTGGTGGTCGACGGCCACCGTGGACCAGGACGGCAACGCCGTGCCGCCGGCCGCGACCGCCACCATGTCGCTGGCCCCGGTGCCGGTCGGCAAGTACCGGCTGACGATGGTCTGCTCCGGCACCGGCAGCTTCGACGCCGAACTGACCATCGACGAAGCACACACGCAGCACCGGACGATCAGCTGCACGCCGGACGGCGTGGCGAGCGGCGTCATCGACATGACCGTCGCCGACGCCGGCGAGAAGAGCTGGATTCGCTTCACACCGACCGACAGCACCAAGGCGGCCGGCGGATTCCGGTTCGACAAGGTCGGCTGACAGCTGAGCGCATACGACGAAAGGGCCGCCTCCCCTATCGAGAGACGGCCCTTTCGCATGGGTCATGACGACGACCGACGCCGGCGCGTCAGTCGATTTCCATCACATAATCCCACCCCGCGGCGGAGTTGCCACCGTCAGGACGGAACCGCAGCAGGCCTTCGCCGCTCGGTGCCGTGGTGCGCAGCTCGACCTTCACCTGCTGCCCCGGAGCAAGCTCCTTGGGCAGGGCCGGCGACGGGATGAGCACATGAGTGGCGCCGCCGTTGTCGAGCACGTCGAAGACGCTCTTCGACAGCGAGACCGTGGCGCCGCCCTGTTTCGCGGTGTTGGTGATGGTGGCGGTGAACGTCGCCGGAACCGCGTCGTCGCTCACCTTGCCGGTGCTCGGATAGGACGGGCCGTCGATGTCGATGCGCACCTCGCCCTTGTCCTTGCCCATCGAAACGTTCACCGGGCTGCCCGGGAATGACAGCGCTGGATTGCCGACGCTGCCGTTCGCGATCGACGAGTTTCCGCTGTATTTGGCGAGGTAGCCGGGCATGCTGCCGATGCTGTCGGCCACCGACGTGGATGACGGGGTGGAGCCGCATGCGGCCAGCATGCTCACGACGGCGATCGCACCGAGTGTCAGTCCGACTGTCTTACGGATTGCGTTGCGCATGGTCGATCACGCCTCGTGCTGACGGCGACGCATGAACATCACCAGACCGGCGGCGAACAGGACCGCTGCGAGCGCGACGAATCCGGCCACGGCGACGCCGGTGCTGGACAGCGGCTTCGTGTTCTGCGAAGCGTTGTTCGCCTGGGCGTTGGACTTGGGCTGGGTGGCGTTGGACTTGTTCTGGCTGTTGGTCTTGCCAATGTTCTGTTGGCTGCCGTTAGCGTTGTTCTGGGTGTTGCCGTTCTGGCTTCCACCGTTCTGGCCATTGTTGTTCTGACCGTTGTTGCCGGGGTTCGCGTTGTTGCCGGTCTGATGGCCATCGTTGCCGTTGGTCGCGGCGGCGGTGAACACGTCGGAACCGAACGGGGCGAGGCCGGCCTGCGCGGCGAAGCCGAGGTGGCCCTGGCCGTCAAGGCCGCCGCTGACCGTGCCGGCGGTCAGCTTGCGGTTGTCGTTGCCCTTCGAGACCTGGAAGATGTCCTCCATCGTGCGCAGCCACGAATAGTGGTTGTAGTACTTGGAGACCACGGTGCCGGGCTTGATGAGCGGGGAGATGAGCACGGAGCCGGTGTCGCCGCCGCCGGGGGTGGCGTCCTGCGCGTCGAACGTGGACAGCGGGGTCTCGCCGTCGTTGAGGTGGCCCGGGATGCCGGTCGCAGACAGCGTGACCTCGGTGACGTCGCCGGTCGTCTTCAGCGGGTTGCCCTGCATGTCGACGATCTTGAAGGAGGCGCTGGTGACCGGGTCCTTGCTGGTGGCGACCATGTTCGGGCCTTCGTTGACGACGGAGCCGACGTAGGCGCCGTCCGGGATGCCTTCGCCGGTGACCTTGCGGCCGATGTCGGTGACGCTCACCGAACCCTGGATCGTGTCGGTGCCGGCCTTGGCGGTCGCGTCGAGATCCTCGGCCTCGGAGAAGCCGGAGCCGGTGTTGCGGGCGCCGGGCACGCAATTGCTCTTGTCGGCGTTCACGAGATCCGCATCCTGCGGGTCATCGCAGGACGGCGGACGGGTGATGTAGCCGTTGTCGCCGGAGCCCGGGTACAGCTGGTTGCCGTTCTTGTCCGTGGCAAGCGGCGTGTTCGGACCCTCAGGCTCCCAGTTGACGTCCTGACCGTTGATGTTCTGACCGGCGAGGTCGGCGTTGATGTAGTTCTTGGCCATCGGACCGGCCTGCGGGAACGTGCCGGCGGAGTACTGCTTGTACCCCTCCTGGAAGTCCTTCATGGTCGGTGCGGCGTACTGGTACTTCTCGTTGGCCTTCGCGTCGTTGGCGACCTTCGTGTCGTCGGTCGCGTTGTTGAACGACATGCCGTAGAACGGCGGGTTCGCTTCATCGAACGTGATGTCGATCAGGCCGCCGTCCTTGAACGCCGCGGAGCGTTCGATCAGCGGGATGTAGTAGCGCAGCCACAGGTCGGCCGCGTACAGGCCGCCGGTGTGGTTCTTCGGCGCGGTGTCGAGAGGAAGGTTGTAGTTCGGGTTGAGGTTGTCGTCGAACAGGCCGGACAGGTTGTTGCCCTTGCAGACGGCGTCATGCGCGTCGGAGCAGTTGTTCGGCGTGATCCAGTTGAACGCCGGCACCTGATCGGCCGGCTTCTTGAGATCGGCGATCAGGCCGTAGGTCTGGTCGTCAAGGTTGGCGATGTGGTTCTTGTCGGTCATCGTGCCGCCGTTGGCCGGCTTGGTCAGCGAATCGGTGCCGGTGTTGTCGTCGCCGGTGATCGCGTGGAACCACGGGAACGGGAAGTGCTTGGCGACATACTGGTCGTTCTCCTGCGCTCCGGTGAACGAGGTGATGCCGGCCTGCTTGTCCTCGTCGCTCGGCTTCATCACCTTCGGGTTGGTGGTCGGGTTGTTCTCGCGCTTGCCCGGAGCGCCGCCGAGGCCGTCCTCACGGCCGGGCTGGTTGCCGAGATCCTGCGCGTAGCCCTTCCACGTCAGGCCGGCGGCATCGAGCTGGTTGAACAGCGTCGGCGCGTCCTTCGGCAGCGTGCAGCCGTTCTCGCCGTTCGCCGCGTTCGGGCCGGCCGGGGACTTCACCTGGCCGTAGTTGTCATTCTGGTCGAACGCCGTCTTGCCGGTGTGCTCGGTGATGATGTCGGAGTTCTTGCCGAAGTCGAAGTTCTTGACGCCGCAGTCCTCCTGCAGGTCCTTGGACGTGGCCTGGCCGGACACCAGCGTGATGTAGTTGTCCATGCTGTAATGGCCGGTGCCGTAGTAGTTGGTGAGCAGCGCGCCCTGGGAGGGCAGCGTCTTCCACAGGTAGCTGTTCTGGTTCAGGCCCGTGAATGTGGCGTCATACGACTTGTTCTCGAGGATGATGGTCCACACGTGCTTGATCTGGCCGGGCTTGAGTCCGGTCTGCGTGATGGTGGTTTCGGAAGGACTGGTCGACGGGTTGTCGTTCGCAAAGGCTGTCGGGGCAGTCATCGCAAAGCAGCTGGCGGCCACCAGAGCGGCGATACCCGCTCGTTTCATGATGGAATATGCTGTTTGCATACTTCCAAGGTAGGTTCAGTGAACGCTCACACGTCGATGTTGAGGTAAACATTGGGAAACACTCGGAGAACACTGGGAGCCGCCTCCGTAGTGGAACAGCGTTCTCTCGATGATTCATCACGATATGCGTTGATCCTGATTACCAGCAAACGGCCATTTGCGTGAATGGTTTGTGCTGGCGGCGTAGGCAATTCAACCTTCGACACATCAATCTCGCCCGACATGAGTTTGGGTAGCAAAGCATCACGAAGTTGCGCAAGTTTTATAGTTTCGACTTTTGATGAGATGATTTTATCCACTATCGGCGTAAATAGTGCATTTAGTAACTGAAAATCTTTTGAAGATGGAATGGCGACAGAAGTATTTTCAAGTGCAGAACGCTTAATATGCCCCATCGTTGTAGCCTTATCCGCCGCCATCGATATAAACCTTGGCAAATAATAATCTGTCCAAAGGTAATAAAACCATTTCGGATATTTAGCCGAAGTGACTTTGAAAAGATGTTGATTTAAGCCAGCATCTCCACCAGCCCATAAGTCAATCAACAATGAGCCAGACCAAGAAAAGATTACATCGCCATCATGTGCAAGGACATCTTCGGCGATATCTGTTTTACAACGTTCGCTATCTATACTACATTTCCCTTCTCGCAACTCACGTATCTTCAATACCGGAAGGCCTTTGTCATGCCCTTCAGGACGGAATTTCTGCATGGCAAGACCATTACGATAATTTGCAATATCAGTCAGTGATCCTTTTCCCCAACCATTTTGCGCATTGACTATTTCCTGCAGAAATAGACTTCTTGCTAATTCCAACAAATGGCCGTTTATCTGAGACGGTAAACTCGTTGAACTTCCGCATTATGGATACCAGTAATCCATCTCCACCCATCACGGAAGCGAACATAATGATTGGCGATGCAACGATTGACTCAATATTGAAAGCCATGCAGGACACACTGAACTCCCGCCAGCTTAGGCAACTGAAGCATGTATTGACAACCAGTCTGGCCACAGACGTGCAGGACACTGGGAACGAATCAGCGACCCTTTTGGACTCCTTCCTTACCGCCAAAGAACTTGAAGGATGCAGCGAACGCACGTTGAAATACTACGAATCAACGCTTACGCACTACATCAAGAAGATCGATAGGCCACTGCCCCAAATAGATACCGAGCAACTTCGCTCATACCTTACCGAGTATCAAGAGACACACAATGTGAGTAAAGTCACGGTCGACAATATCCGGCGCATACTCGCGACGTTCTTCGCATGGCTGGAAGATGAGGACTACATCGTCAAAAGTCCGGCAAGAAAAATTCGACGAGTAAAGGCGCCGATTCGCGTCAAGGAAACCATATCGGACGAGGATATGGAGCGTCTTCGCGACGGCTGCGAGACATCACGCGACCTTGCGATAATCGATCTGCTGTCCTCCACCGGCATGCGCGTAGGTGAACTGGTAAAGCTCAACCGAGACAGCATCGATCTCAACGAACGCGAATGCATCGTACAAGGCAAGGGCAACAAGGAGCGAAGAGCCTATTTCGATGCCCGAGCCAAACTGCATCTTGAGGAATACCTGCAAAGTCGCAGTGACGACAACCCTGCATTATTCGTCAGTCTCAGCGGAGATCACGATCGCATTGCCATCTGTTCTGTGGAAAGCCGGCTTCGTGCCCTTGGCAGGAAGCTTCGACTCCCCCGTATCCACCCGCATAAGTTCCGTCGCACTATGGCCACTAATGCCATTAACCGCGGTATGCCAGTCGAGCAGGTGCAAAAACTGCTCGGACACGTCAAGATAGATACCACCATGCAATACGCTCTCGTCAGCCAGAGCAACGTGAAGGCATCACACCGACGATATCTGGGATAATCATCCACTTCCTCTTATAATCGGAATCAGCACTGGCCAACACTCATTATTAGCGGAAGGAGATAGTTTGAACGCAACAGAAAGCGCCACTCAGCAGACAAACCATACCGCATATCTGAGTGCAGAGAACGGTTTCACCGTGTTTGAGTACGGCAAGACACGCATACGATTCCGCGCACCTTACTCGTTGGAACGGTATACCAATGTCAAGCAATGGGACAACGGGTACCTCGTGGTGGATGCGAAATACCGGCACAATACCGCGCCAGAAGAAGAATACATCGACCTGGAACCGGTGCTCACAGATCTCTACATCGACGCCAACCATTTCCTACAGCCGATTCAGAAAGTCGAGATAGCCCATGCCTGACATTGCTTCGATTGCCGGTAGCGCAGGAATGATCGTGAACGGCTATGCATTCACCAACACGGATGACGGACATGTCAAAGTGTTGAACCTCAATGCGCCCGAATCAGCCCTGGTGCTCGATCATGACGGCAACGTGCTGGAAACCAGCATGGACGACATGGAAGTCGGTATCGTGCAAGAATACTATCGAAACAACAAGGAGTTTCTGGAGACTGACCATGCCTAAGTACTTCCAGTTCATGGTCGCCGGGTATTACCTGTATTTCACGTCGTTCTGTGTCATCGAATGTATGCATGTGCATGCCAGCGACACCAAGCTCACCGAATCGGGTTCCGCGAAATTCTTTGTCAAAGCCAACGGCGACACCACGCTCGAGAGGCAAGGCAGACTCACCGCAAAGGAAGCCGCCACTATCCAGAAATTCATCAAGAAGAACTATCGGGAGATGTACCTCAGGTGGAAGGAATACAGCACCGAGGACTTCTACGGACAGGCTTGATTACAACACACAAATAACGATAGGTATGCAATCAATGACATGGCGAAGCATGGCGCTTGGCGAGGCAATCACACTCAAGCGTGGATACGATCTGCCTTCAAAGAAACGAGTCAAAGGTAAGGTCCCTGTTTATTCGTCTTCAGGACGTTCTGGGGTTCACAATGAGGCCGCAGTACACGGGCCAGGAGTAATCACCGGACGATACGGCACCATCGGTGAGGTTTTCTATGCGACAGATAACTATTGGCCGCTAAACACCACTCTGTATGTCTCCGATTTCAAGGGGAATTACCCACACTTTATTTACTACCTACTGAAAACTATCAATTGGAACAATTACACAACAGCGAGCGCAGTTCCGGGCATCAACCGAAACCACGTTCACCATTGTGTAGTCACCATTCCCGATCTCACGACGCAGCATAAGATCGCCTATGTTCTAGGAACATACGATCAACAGATTGACTGTCTTACTCGGACAAACGGCCATTTGCGTGAGTTACTTAAGATTGAATTCGCCAATAGATTTGAGAATGAAGATACGCCTGTTATCAAGTTAGGAGACGTCGCTTCCATCTGGAAAAAGTCAGTGAAACCTGCTAATGATCCGGATAAGTATTGGGAACATTACAGTATCCCAGCATTTGATGCCGAACAATACCCTTCTTTCGACTTGGGGAACACAATCAAAAGCAACAAATATGAAGTCGTACCAAATTCTGTTTTGGTGTCGAAGCTTAATCCAACAACACAACGCCTATGGCTGCCGCAGTTGATAAACGCCGATAGCGCGATATGTTCCACGGAATTTATCGAATATGTTCCTAGCAATAAAAAGGACTATAGCTTCTATTGCTCAGCTCTGATGCAGGATAGATTTTTTGGTTATCTTGAAGGACACGTGACTGGTTCCACAGGTTCACGTCAGCGAGTCCATCCTGGCGACACTCTTGCATATGCTGTGCCAAACCCGTGCGCATCAGAGATTCGAGATTACTGCATGTTCGCAGATCCTGTAATCAAGCAAATCAGAAACACGAGCATCGAATTAAAAAGATTGGAAACACTTCGTAGTGCCCTGTTGCCCAAACTTATGTCAGGCGAGATTGACGTATCGAAGATCAAACTGTATACGCCGCCATATCAAACCGTTCACGCAAATGGCCGTTTGTCCGATTGAAGTTATTAATTGCGTTATCGAAAGCCGAAATAACCGCTCCTATTTTTCGCTGTCTTTCCATCGAAGGACAAACAACAGGCAAACGACGAAAATCTTTAAGAACAATTCGCGGAATTGCAGAACCTGAACCATAGTTTAACTTCACATCGGCTATTACAGCCGGCTGACGTAAATAGTTGAATAGGTAGCTCGTGTCCACAAGCGTTGTATTAGGTCTTACTATTGCGATTGAAGACAGCAACGCAGGTTTTTGACTTTGCCTATAGATAAACATATCTTCAAAGAACCGGACACCATCTTTGCCGATAAGTATGTCTCCAGGCTCCGGACAACATCCATTCTTTTGCAAAGCATTGTAATCGTTCTCGGAAATCTCTTTACATCCATCAAAGATAAAACCATCTTGATTCATATCACGAACAGATGCCATGTAGAAGCCTGAACCCGGAAGCGCTTTCGGACTATAGTGAGAACCATCCGTAATGAGGTCACATATTTCTTCTAAGGCACATTCAAAGCTCATACCCAATCGCCTCCAGGTTCTTTTTGATTTCGGCTTGCAGTCGGTTGGATTCCTCGAAGCATTTGGCGAGTTCACCGGTCAGACGTTTCATCTTCTCATCGAATGGCTCATCGTCCTCTTCCTGTTCGGCGATGCCGACATAGCGGCCCGGCGTAAGAATGAAATCCTGTTTGGCGATATCCTCGATAGACACCGCCGCGGAGAAGCCTTTCTCCTCTTCCAATGTTCCGTCACGGAATGCATCAAATGTGGAGGCGATCTTCTGAATGTCCTCATCGGTCAGCGTCCGCTGCGAACGACTGATCATCGTGCCCATGTTGCGCGCGTCCACGAACAATGTCTTGGAATCGACAGGGCGCCCTTTGCGCAAGAACCACAGGCATACCGGAATCTGCGTGGAGAAGAACAGCTGCGTCGGCATGGCAACGATGCCTTCCACCAGCCCGGCGTTGACGATGTTCTTGCGAATCTCGCCCTCGTTGTTCGTCTGGGATGACAACGAGCCATTGGCGAGCACCAAGCCGATACGGCCGGACTGCGATAGGTGGTGAATCATATGCTGCATCCACGCGAAGTTCGCATTGCTCTCGGGTGGCACACCGTATTCCCAGCGCGGGTCATCCTTGAGCTTGTCTCCGCCCCAGTCGGACAGGTTGAACGGCGGGTTGGCGAGAATATAGTCGAACCGTTCGGTGCGGTGCAGATCGTTGAAGAACGTATCGTCGTTCTTCGGGCCAAGGTCAGCGTCGATTCCACGAATGGCAAGGTTCATCGTGGCCATCTTCCATGTGGTCGGGTTGGACTCCTGACCATAAACGGAGATGTTGTTGATGTTGCCCTGGTGGTTACGCACGAACTCGGCGGACTGCACGAACATGCCGCCGGAACCGCACGCAGGATCGTAGACACGCCCCTTGAACGGTTCAAGCACGTTCACCAGCGTCTTCACTACGCATTTCGGCGTGTAGAACTCGCCGGCGTTCTTACCTTCCTGAGATGCGAACTGAGACAGGCAATACTCGTAGGTACGGCCAAGCAGATCGTGGGTGTCGCCGTTCTCGGCCATCTTCACATTGGTGAACAGGTCGACCACTTCCCCAAGCCGGCGCTTGTCCAGTTCGGGACGCGCGAAATTCTTGGGCAGCACGCCCTTGAGCTTCTTGTTCTCCTGCTCGATCAGCCTCATCGACTCATCAATGATCTTGCCAACTTCGGGCGTATGAGCAGCCGCTGCCACGACTTCCCATCGAGCTTCCTTCGGCACCCAGAAGATGTTCTCGGATGTGTATTCGTCGCGATCCTCCTCGAATCCTTCTCCTTCGGCCACCAGTTCGGCGTGCTTGGCTTCGAAGTTGTCCGAAATGTACTTGAGGAAGATCAGCCCCAGCACAACGTTCTTGTACTCGGATGCGTCGATGTTGCCACGTAATTTGCAGGCCGCATCCCAGATCTGTTCCTCGAATCCGAGAGCTTTGGTGCTTGTTTTCTTCGCCATGAATCAGTTTCCCTCTCCGTAGTCAGCCCACAATTCGCACTGCTGCATGACCGTGTCGATCGCGTCCGGCACCTCGTCCGGCGGATACTTATGCTTTTTCAGCAATCGTTTGATCGAACGGCGCATGCGGGCGCGGGCGTCCTCTTTCTTCTGCCAGTCTATCGTGCGGTTCTTGCGCAGCGTGTCGGTCAGTTCCCGGGTGATGGCGACCAACTCGTCGTTGTCGTAGAAGTCCTTGATGGCCTGTGGTTTGGTAAGCGCATCATAGAAGGCAAGTTCTTCATCATCTAGGCCGAGCGTCTTGCCTTCTTGTCGAGCGGCCATGATCTCCTTGGCCATGTCAAGCAGTTGCTGGATGACTTCAGCGTTGGTGAGCATGCCGTTGAGATACGCGTTGACCGACTGCTGCAGCATTTCGGAGAATTTGCCGGCCTTGACGACGCTCTTCTTACGATATGCCTTGACCTGATCGTCAATGAGCTTGTGCAGCAACTCGACGGCGAGATTCTTCTGCTTCATCTGCGCTACTTCGGCAAGGAACGACTCATCAAACAGCGACACTTCGACGTTCCGATCTTCAAACAGATCGATGACGCCTTCATTATGCACGCCCTGTTCCATGATGGCGGCGATGCGCTTGTTGACTTCGCCTAGCGACATACGAGGATTGCCGGGATTCGTGTTCAGTACTTTGAGCAGCTGAGTGCGCAACACATCGATGTAGGCTTCCTCAAGTTTGAGATCGTCGGGCACCATGCTTCTGCACAGGCCGAACGCCTGAGCCATCTCCTTGGCGCATTTCACAAAGTCCTTGCGATCCTTCTCACGCTCGGGATCAAGCAGATAATCCGC
The DNA here is from genome assembly GCF_009299505.1 of Bifidobacterium ramosum. GTDB lineage: Bacteria > Actinomycetota > Actinomycetes > Actinomycetales > Bifidobacteriaceae > Bifidobacterium > Bifidobacterium ramosum. Next base: position 133,181 of record NZ_WBSM01000008.1, read on the forward strand.
GCCATCGGCGATGACCTCGGCCATCTGTTCCGCGGAATCGGTATGGATGCGCTGTTGATAGTCCAATCCATGCAGGAAATCACGACAGGCACCGAGTTTGTCGAGAAACAACGGGTAGGCGGTATCGGCCACGTTCATATCGCCATAGCGTTCGCGGTCTCGCTTGGTATAATCATGCATCGCGCGCTTCAATGCCCCGGCGATACCGATGTAATCAACGATCAGTCCGCCTTCCTTGCCCTTGTAGACGCGGTTCACTCGCGCGACGGCCTGCATAAGATTATGGCCCTTCATAGGCTTGTATACGTACATTGTGGACAGTGACGGCACATCGAAACCGGTCAGCCACATATCCACCACGATGGCGATTTTGAACGGATCGTCGTCATCCTTGAACCGCTTGGCGAGCGCAAGCTTATGCGCCTTGTTACCGATGATGGTATGCCATTCCTCCGGGTCCTGATTGGATGAGGTCATCACAACATGCACTTTGTCCTTCCACTGCGGTCGCAGCTCGAGGAACTTGTCATACATCTTCATGGCGGTCGTTCTGGAATATGCGACCACCAGCGCTTTACCGGTCAGTTCATCCGCGCGGTTTTCCTCATAATGGTGCACAATATCGCGGCACAGTGAATCGATGGTCTCCGACGCACCCAATACGCTGTCCAAGGTCGCCAGATCATGCTTGCTGCGGTCAATGGCCAGTTCATCAACATCGTCGGCGATGTTCGCGTATTCCTCATCCAGCTTCTGCAGTACGTTTTCATCCAGTTTGAGGGCCACGACACGGCTCTCGTAAAACACCGGACGCGTGGCACCATCTTCGACCGATTGCGTCATGTCGTAGACATCCACATAATCGCCGAATATCTCGCGTGTGGATTTGTCCTGCGTTTCAATCGGCGTGCCGGTGAATCCGATGTACGAGGCGTTCGGCAACGCCTGACGAACTTTCAGAGCATCACCTATCGAATGGCTGCCGTCCGCATGCAATTTTACTTGGAGGCCATACTGACTGCGATGGGCCTCATCCGCCATCACCACGATGTCCCTACGATCGGAGAGCGATTCGTCCGATTCGCTGAATTTCTGCATCGTAGTGAATACGATGCCGTTGGCTTCCCGATTGTTCAGCAATTCGATAAGGTTGGACCGGCTAGTCGCCTGCTGTGGAGTCTGGCGTAGGAAATCTTTACATTTCGCGAACTGGCCATAAAGTTGGCCATCAAGATCAGTACGATCGGTAGTCACCACAATGGTGGGGCTACCCACCTGTTCCCGCAAAAGATGAGCGTAGAACACCATCGATAGCGACTTGCCGGAGCCTTGGGTATGCCAGAACACACCGGCTTTGCCATCGGTGCTCATGGCATGCAATGTGCTTTCGATGGCCTTGTGCACACCGAAATACTGATGATACGCCGCGAGAATCTTCGCGGTTCCATCCTCGGATTTCGAGAAGCAGATGAAATTACGGAGGATGTCAAGCAGTCGTTCCTTGGGAAGCATGCCGTCAAGCATGGTCGTCCATCGGACAGGTTTCCCGGTGCTGATCTTCGAATAATCTCCATCAGCCGTCTTCCATTGCATGAACCGGTCTTCGTTGGCGGTGATGGTGCCCACACGAGTGTCGGCCATATCGGTCATTACGCAAAACGCGTTGTATACGAACAACGTCGGAATGACCTTCATGTAATTACGCAACTGTCGATAGGCGTCTGACGCATCAACGTTTTCCCTCGACGGTGATTTCAGTTCGAATATCACCATCGGCATGCCGTTGATGAAGATGATCAGATCAGGACGTTTCTCTTCATACTCGACGTAGGTCCACTGATTGACCACCGTGAACGTGTTCCGCTCAGGATGATCGAAATCTACGATTTTGATATGGTCAGATACGGTGTTCTCTCCATCAAAATACGAGACATCAATGCCGGACTGCATGTAGTCCGTGAACTCTACGTTGCGGGATAACAGATCAATACCTTCGACATTGGCAACCCTGCGCAACGCTTCCTCGATGGCGGCCGGATGGGCTTGAGGATTGATTCGTTGAAGAGATGATTCAAGGACACCAGGCAACATCACGTCCCGATATGAGTCATCGGTACGACTGACATCCGGACCATACAGATAGTCATATCCCAAGGTTTTGAGATGACCGATAATTGCCCGTTCGAATACGTTTTCATCAAATAAAGAGCGACTGCTACTGCCATCATCTACATATGCAACACCATTGTTAGTCATTGCAGACTCCTTCATCGTTCTCACACACGACCAATATGATACCTGCTCACGCCAATCGATAATGGCACGAGCAGGTATCAGCTGCAGAGTTTTACTTCTTCTTCGGCGTCCACGCGAAGTCGTTGAGCAGGTCGTTGGTCCAGTCCATGACCAGGTCGCCGCTCATGGGGCCGGAGCCGAGCGAGCCGGCGAACGGCGACGGGATCAGGTACGTGTGCGTGACCGGCCGATACTGGGCGCCCTTGTAGATGCGGTTGATGCGCATCTGGATGGATTCGGGCGGGTCGATCCTGCCGACGCGCACGTTGCGCCCTTGCGCGATGATCTCCGAGATGCCGAGTTTGCGCGCCCTCATACGCAGCCGCGCCACGCCGAACAGCATCTCGAACTCCTCCGGCAGCTTGCCGTAGCGGTCCGTGAGCTCCTCGGCCAGATCGTGCAGGTCGTCCTCGGTGTGGGCGGCGGCGAGCTTACGGTACGCCTCGAGCCGCAGCTTGTCGGAGTCGATGTAGTCCACCGGAATCGACGCCTCGATCGGCAGGTCGATGGTCACGGCCAGCGGCTCGACGCTCTCCTCGGGCGCCTTGTACGCCTCGACGGCCTCGGAGACCATGCGGATGTACAGGTCGAAGCCGACGCCTTCGATGTGACCGGACTGCTCGTCGCCGAGCAGGTTGCCGGTGCCGCGCAGCTCGAGATCCTTCATGGCCACGTCGAAGCCGGAACCGAGCGCCGTGTTCTGCGCGATGGTGGCGAGACGGTCGTGCGACTGCTGAGTCATCGGCTTGGTCGGATCATAGAGGAAGTACGCGTACGCGCGCTCCCGGCCGCGGCCGACGCGTCCGCGCAGCTGGTGCAGCTGCGACAGACCGAACTTGTCGGCATGATCGACGATGAGCGTGTTCGCGTTCGAGATATCCAAACCGGTTTCGATGATCGTCGTGCACACGAGCACGTCGATGTCGCGGTGCCAGAAATCGCGGATGATCTGGTCGAGCTGCTTCTCCCCCATCTTGCCGTGCGCGATGCCGACGCGCGCCTCGGGCACGAGCTCGTGGATCTTCGCCGCGGTCTTGGAAATGTCCTGCACGCGGTTGTGCACGAAGAACACCTGACCGCCGCGCAGCAGCTCGCGCCGTACGGCCGCAGTGACCTGTGCGTCCTCGTACGCGCCGACGTACGTGAGCACCGGCAGACGGTCCTCGGGCGGGGTCGCGAGCGTCGACATCTCGCGGATGCCGGTCACGGCCATCTCGAGCGTGCGTGGGATAGGCGTCGCGGACAGGCTCAGCACGTCCACGTTCGTGCGCAGCGCCTTGAGCGTCTCCTTGTGTTCGACGCCGAAGCGCTGCTCCTCGTCGATGATGACGAGGCCAAGATCCTTGAACTTGATCTTCGGGTTCAACAGCTTGTGCGTGCCGATCACCACGTCGACCGCGCCGGATTCGAGCCCTTCGATCGTCTCGTTGATCTCCTTGGTCGTCTGGAAACGGCTCATCGCCGCGACCGTGACCGGGAAACCCTCATACCGTTCGGAGAACGTCTCGTAATGCTGTTGGACGAGCAGCGTGGTCGGCACGAGCACGGCCACCTGCTTGCCGTCCTGGATCGCCTTGAACGCGGCGCGTACGGCGATCTCGGTCTTGCCGAAGCCGACGTCGCCGCAGATCAGACGGTCCATCGGCACCGGCTTCTCCATGTCGGCCTTGACCTCGTCGATCGTGGTGAGCTGATCGGCCGTCTCCTGATACGGGAACGCGTCCTCCAGCTCCTTCTGCCACGGGGTGTCCGGGCTGAACGCGAAGCCGGGCGTGCGCTGTCGCGCCGAATACAGTTTGACCAGATCCTCGGCGATCTCGTGCACGTGCTTGCGCGCCTTCGCCTTGGTTTCGGCCCAGTCGGAGCCGCCGAGCTTGTTGAGTTTGGGGACCTCCGCGCCGATGTACTTGCTGACGAGGTCGAGCTGGTCGGTGGGGATGAACAGTTTGTCGGCCGGGGCGCCGCGTTTGCTCGGCGCGTATTCGATGACGAGGTATTCGCGTGTGGTCTTGTTCGTGCCGGAGCCGATCTCGCGCTGTTTCATGCCGACGAACCGGCCGATGCCGTGCTGTTCGTGCACGACGAAATCGCCGGGCTTCAGTTCCATCAGGTCGATGGCCTTGCGGCGGCGTTTCGGTGTTTTCGCGACGCCGGCGGCGGACGAGCGGCCGGTCAGGTCGCGTTCGGTGAGCAGCGCGGTTTTCGCGGCGGTGTCGACGAAGCCGTCGACGGCCTGCGACCGGATCGTGTCGAAGCTGGCGATGCCGGTCTCGTTGATCGCGCGCTTGAGTCGTGCGAGCGTGCCCTGCGCGGCGGCGGTGACGGTGACGTGGTATCCGGCGTCGATGAGGCCTTCGATGCCGGCGGCGGCCTTCGCCTCGTCGCCGCGGTATTCGCCGGGGTTCTGCGCGGCGAGCTGCACATGGTTCGGCATGGTCGTGTCCACGCCGAAGCTGGACAGCTTCCACACGTCGTGATCCGAATACTCAAGCCCGTTGATCGTCTCTTCGAAGTCGAGGAAACTGGCCTGGTCAAACGTGATCGGCGCGCCGGCGCCGTGTCCGGCGGCGGCGACATGCCAACTGGCGGCGAGGAATTCGTTCGCGGTTTTCGCGAGGTCCTCGGCGGCGCGGCGTAGTTTCTCGGGATCGGACAGCATGACGATCGCATGCCGGTCGATCATGCCGGCGATCGGCTCCATGTCGTCGATGAGCGCGGGCATGAGCGATTCCATGCCTTCGACGGGGATCGCGTTGGCAATGGATTCGAACATGTCGTCGGCGTTCGGAATTTGCCCGATGAGGCTCTTCGCGCGATCGCGCACGGCCTGTGTGAGCTGCAGTTCGCGGCAGGGCGTCGCCCAGATGGTGTGCATGCCGTTGCCGTACGTGCGCTGGTCGGAGGCGTGGAACTCCCTGATCGTGTCGATTTCGTCGCCGAAGAACTCGATGCGCACCGGGTGTGGCGCGGTGGGCGGGAAGACGTCGATGATGCCACCGCGCACGGCGAATTCGCCGCGGTCCATGACGAGATCGACGCGCGTATACGCGTTTTCGACGAGCCGCCGGGACGCCTCGTCGAGCGACAGTTCCTCACCTTGCGTGAACACGAGCGGCTCAACGTCGCCGAGTCCCTTGACGACCGGCTGGATGAGCGAACGCACCGGCATGACGAGGATGCGGATCGGCCCGAACATCGGATCGGTGTCGCTCGGGTGCGTAAGCCGGCGGAAGACGGCCATGCGGCTGGCAACAGTGTCGGCGCGCGGGCTCAGACGCTCGTGCGGCAGGGTCTCCCATGCCTCGAGCTGGGCGATCTCGTTCGGATCGCCGTCATACCAGGAGCGCAACGCGTTCACGGTCTCTTCGGCTTCACGCCCGGAGGCGACGACGAGTACGACCGGCGCGCGGCGCGCGGCCACTGCGGCGGCCAGTGCCGGGCGTAGGCCTTCCGGTATGCCGATGGTGATGGCGGGGTCGATGTCCTTGCCGGTCACGGCGTCGATGTCGCCGACGATCAGTCCGTGGAACTGAGGGTCGCTGCCGAGCGCGTCGAGGATGCCGGTCAGCGATCCGTCGGTCGGCATGACGCCGTTCGATGTCCCGCGCGTCTGCGCTGCGTCAGCGGCCATTGAACTTCTCCTGGGTCTTCGCGAGTCCGTTGAAGATAATGTCCTCGGCGGCGTCCGCACCGTCCATGAGGAATTCGGGCAGTTGTTTGCGCTGGTCGGGGCCGAAGCCGCCGAGCACCCAGTTGATGGTGTTGTCGTGCGCGTTGGCGCCGCGCTTCGCGTGGCCGACGCCCATGCGCACGCGCGCGTACTTCGGCGTGTTCAGCGCCTTGTCGATGGATTTGATGCCGTTGTGGCCGCCGGCCGATCCGCCGGCCTTGACCTTGATGCGGCCGAATTCGAGGTCCATGTCGTCATGGATGACGACAATGTGGTCGGGCTGGATCTGATAGTAGGCGCTGATCGAGGCGACCGCGTTGCCCGAATCGTTCATGTAGGTGAGCGGCTTGGCGAGGAAGAACTTGACGGTGCGGCCCTGCAGGTTCATCGCGCCCTTCCCGAGCATGGCGAGCCCCTTATGGTCGGAGAACGCGACGGACCAGCGTTCGGCGAGTACATCGGCGGTCATGAAGCCCATGTTGTGCCGCGTGTCCTCGTACTTCTTGCCCGGATTGCCCAGTCCTACGATCAGCCAAAAATCAGATGCCATTGCCCTGTTCCTTCGTGTTCCCTTGTCATCGTTCCACCGTCCATCACGGCATTGCCGTCACGGTGTTCGACCGTACGCAAACACACGAATCATACCCGTTCCCGCCGTCATCGGCGGCATCCGCGGTGAGATCACCGGCCCGGCGAGGTCACGCGATGGCATATCGGCGTCGTTTTCCCATCGCGTGACCGTATATCTGGGTCACACGATGGTAATTCCGGCGCGTTTGCCATCGCGTGACCAGCGATATCGTCACGCGACGGCATTGACACGATACTCTGCCGTCGCGTGACCGTGTATTGAGGTCACACGATGGAAGATCGTCCCCGTTTTGCCATCCCGTGACTCACAGCCGATCACGCGATGGAAAAACAGCGTCATTTCCATCGCGTGGCCTCCCCTCCCCCGCACCGGCCAGATCAGGCCCGACCAGCCAGCCGAGGAACAGGACCGTCACGTGACCCCACTCACCAGACGTATCAGGACGGCCGCACAGGACCGAACCTGTCACAGCTTCTTGTACCAGTAGCTCATGTCGTGGAGCGTATCGTCGCCGGCGGTAGTCACGGCGGCCGGCAACAGGCCGAACCGGGTGAAGCCGAACCTGCGCATGAGCGCGACCGAGCCGGCGTTGTCGGCGTAGATGATGGCCGCAGCGTGGCGGAACCCGCGCGCGACGGCGGCGTCGAGCAGCCAGGAGACCATCGCCGTGCCGAGTCCCTGCCGGTGATATTCGCCGGCGATGTAGTAGCTCAGTTCGGTGACGCCGTCGTAGCCGGCGCGCTGATGGAACTTCGACAGCGAGCCGAAGCCGGCGGTCGTGCGTTCGCCGGTCGCCGTATCGATCGCGTCGATGACGACGACCGGATACTTCGTCCGCGGGCTGTGCGAGTCGACCCATGCGCGACGCATCTCCAGCGACACCGGTTCGAGATCGGCGGACGCGCCGCCTCGGATGACCGCTTCGTTGTAGATGTCGGTGATGGCCTGCAGATCGGCGTCCTCAGCGGGACGAATCTCATAGTTCAGCATGTCTACCGACCATAGCACCCGGACACGCGGGCCGCACGGCACCGTATCACGCGCGCGACCGGGCATGCGGCAGGCCGGACGGCGTTACGCCGCGCACAGTCCGGCGAGCCGGTCACGGAACCGCGCGGTGAAGCACGGCGCGTCGACGGTGAGCGCGACGTGCGCGGTCTTGTGCGGGTCGCGCAGCCGGGTCGGGTCGCCGATGGTGCGGCCGCGGAACCCGTGGCCGTTGCCGGTGGCCGTTTCGGTCATCATGTTGACGTCGAACAGGCCGACGAGCGTCGGGTCGAGCGCGACGGCCGCGGCGAGCGGGTCGTGCAGGGGGCTGCCGGCGAGGAAGATCGGGTCGCTGGCCTCGTTCGCGTCGATGTAGAAACGGACCATGTCGGCGAGGAACGCGCCGCGCCGCGTGCCGGTCGCCCGCCACAGGTCGGCGTCGTCGCGCGTCATCAGGCACTGGTGCGTCACGTCGAGGCTGATCATGGTCACATCCGCGCCGGAGCGGAACACGCGGTTCGCGGCCTCGGGATCCTGGAAGATGTTGGTTTCGCAGATCAGGTCGTAGCAGTTGCCCTCCTGCGTGAGCGAGCCGCCCATGATGACGAGCCGCAGGTGCGGCACGATGTCGGGCGCGAGCCGGATGGCCGCGTCCACGTCGGTGAGCGGGCCGGTCGCGACGACCGTCACGTCACGGCCGTATGCGCGCACCGAGTCCACGATGAACCGCACGCCTGCGCCGTCGCGGGATGCGGCGGCCGCATCGGCGAGCGCAGTGGATTCGGCCGCCGCATCGACGTCGATACGCTCGCCGCCGACCGACTTGGTCAGTCGCGTGCGGAATGCGGCGACGGATGGACGGGCGACTGTCGTGTCCATGCTCGCTGCGGTGCCGGCGATGTCATCGGCATCGCCGTCTATGGCCACATCGTCCGTGGCCGCATCGTCCGTCCGGCCGTCCAGATAATCGGCCGGATCGACGTTGCCGAGCCCGTTGGAGCCATGGAAACGGGCGCATCCCGCGTCGACCTCGAACAGGTCGGCCCAGGATGGCGCCTCGCATCCGAGCATGACCGGAATGTCCTCGCGCCCGAACAGTCGCAGCACGGCGTGGTTGTTGCACACGGAGTCGCGCGCGGTCACGTTGCCGTAGGTACCGACGACGCCCAGAAGCTCGGCCTCGGGCGAGGCGAGCAGATAGCACAGGGCGAGGGTGTCGTCGATGCCGGTGTCGACGTCGAGCACGAGGCGGGTCATGGTTACTTGGCTCCCTTCAGGAATTCGTTGGTGGCGCCGTCCTTGGCCTGCGGCACCTTGTCGGTCGGGTTGCCGTTGGCGTCGGTGTAGGCGTGGCCTTCGCCAAGGAAGTCGAAGCGCTTCTGCGTTTCGACGAAGTCGTTGGTGCCGAGCACGAACGAGCCGTCCTTGATCTTGGCCGGGTCGCCCCAGTACTGGCCGTCGACGATCACGTGCATGCTCTTCTTGACGAACGCCTCCTCGAGGTTGTAGTCGGCGGCGTCCTTGGCGAGGATGGCCGCGGCGTCGTCCGGGTTCGAGTACGCGTACTCGTAGCCCTGCTGGGCAGCCTGCACGAACTTACGTACGACGTCCGGCTGTTCCTTGATCATCTTGTCGCTGGTGATGATGCCGATCGCGTCGCCGTTGCCGGGCACGCCGTAGTCGGGCTCGCTGAAGCAGTTGAGCTGCGGGCCGTACATTTCGGCCTGCACGCCCTCCCACGTCGAGTAGAAGCCGCCGAAGTCGGCCTTGCCGGATTCGAGCGTCTTGAACGTGGACGTGCCGACGGTCACCTTGTCGAACTCGCCTTTGCCGCCGTCGTTCTGGATCATGCGCTTGATGACGATGTCGGACTCGTTGCCGCCGAACGTGGCGAACGTCTTGCCGTCGAAGTCCTTCGGGGACTTGATGGCGGTGTTGCTGGCGAGCGCGCACCAGATGGCGCTCGGCTTCTGCTGGACCTGCAGGACCTGCTTGATGTGCGCGCCCTTCAGGTCGGTGTAGCTGGCCGCGTTGTACAGGTTGGACAGCGCGAATTCGGCGACGCCGTTGTTCACGGCCTGCTCGGCGCCCGCCTGTGCGACGGCGACGATGTCGACGTCGAGGCCGGCGTTCTTGAAGTAGCCCTTGTTCTTGGCCACGTAGACGCCGATGTGGTTGGTGTCGGCCGTCCACGCGAGCATGAACGTGACCTTGGTGAGCTTGTTCGACGAGGTGTCGGAGGCGTTGTTGGCGGTGTTGCCACAGCCTGCGACGGCGAATGCCATGGCCGCGGCCGCGCCGGCCGCGAACACGCGGGTGATGGTGGTACGCATGGTTGACATGAACGTCATGATGATTCCCTAAATCAGTTCTTCTCGTAAACGCGGTGATACCGCGCGTCGCGCTCTGGGACGCTTTCAAGCGGAGTTCGACAGAGCACGACCGGAGGGCCTGATTCCGCTTGCCCAATGCCCCCGGACGCTGCCATCGATATCCATGCCGTCCGGTTTGCCACACATTGGCGCTGAAGCACTGCCATTGTACCTGCACGGTTGACAACCGCCGCCACAGTTCGGGGAAAGTCCGCGAACCGTTCATAATGGGTCATGGCCGTATGGGCCGTATGCGTACGGCCTGTCGGGTTTCGGACGAAACGGCGCGCGGGCTCCTCACCTTACCGCAGGTCGCCTTTCGTTGGTGGAGCATGGGATACCCCACGGAAAGGGGAAGGTGACGATGATGGATACTCGGCACGACGATCTGGAGGAACGCCGCGAACGTATCAAGGATCGGATCGCGACGACGACGGCCGTGATCATCCTGCTGGCCGTATGGGAGGGTTGGGTGCGGCTCGCGCATATACCGGCGAGCATGTTCTCCTCCCCCACGCAGATCGTGCAGGCGACGATCGACGCGTGGCCTACGCTGTGGCCGGCGACGCAGGTGACCGCGTTCGAGGGATTCGTCGGTTTCGCGTTCGCCGTATTGGCCGGCATACTGGTCGGTATCGCGTTCTACTGCTTCCGTACGCTGAACGCGGCCCTGTACCCGCTGCTGTATGCGGCGCAGACGATGCCGCTGATCACGATCGCCCCGCTGTTTCTGATCTGGTTCGGGTTTGAGATCTCCGGCAAGATCGTCATCACCGCGTTCTGGGGATTGTTCCCGATCGCCGTGCAGACGATCCGTGGATTGAAGGCGGTGCCGCAGTTCTATTCGGATGTGGCGCTCACCTGCGGCGCGACGCCGGTGTGGACGCTGTGGCATGTGAAGCTGCGCGTGGCGGCTCGGCAGATCTTCGGCGGTGTGCGCATCAGCGCCGCCTATATCTTCGCCACGGCCACGACGGCCGAGTATCTGGGCGCGCGCAAGGGCCTCGGCATCTGGCTGCAGGCCGCGTACAACTCGTTCCGCACACCGCTGATCTTCTCCGCGACGATCGTGATCGTGGCGCTGACCGTACTGCTTATGGCCATCGTGAACGTGTGCGAGCGTGTGCTGCTCGGACCGGTCGAGAACGATGAGAATCCCGACGAGTGATCGTTCGGCTGCCGCGTATGCGTCGACGATGGCATGCGATATGACGAGAGGGGGTCGCGGTTCATCCCGTTATGGATTGATGAACCGCGACCCCTCGCTGGTACTCGGACGGTGATGTCCGAACCGCAGGCGCCCCCTGCTACTGCTGCTCGAGCTCGAGGGCCTTGTTGATCGCCTCCTGCAGCTGTTTCTGGGCGTCGCCGTAGGCGGACCAGTCGCCGTTCTTCATGGCGGAGTCCGCGTCCTTCATGGCCTGTGCGGCATCCTCGAGCGCGGCCTTGAGGTCGGCGTTCGTGGAGGCTGAGCCGGAGCCGTTCTGGTCTGAGCCGTTCGACTGATTGCCGGACGTGTCGTTGCCCTTGCCGCCGCCGGTCGTGCCGGAACCGTTCTGATCGGACGACCCGTTGCCGGAACCGTTTCCGCCCGTTCCGCCGGCCGCGTTCTCCGCGTCGCCCGCGGCCGCACCGGAGTCGCCGCCGAACACTTGGTCGAGCGCCTCGTCCAACGTATCGGCGAACCCGACCTGATCGCCGAACGCGACGAGCACCTTCTTGAGCAGCGGGAACGAGGTCGAGCCGCTCGACTTGACGTACACCGGCTGCACGTACACAAGGCCGCCGCCGAGCGGCAGGGTGAGCAGGTTGCCGCGCACCACGTTCGTGGAGCCGGATTGCAGCAGGTTGAGTTCTTTGGACACGTCGGCGTCGGCGTTGAAGTTGTTCTGCGCTTGGCCGGGGCCGGGTACGTTGGAGTCCTTGGGTAGCTCCTGCAGGCGGATCGTGCCGTAGTTCTTGCCGATCACGCCCTTCTCGCCCCCCGCGTCGGAGTCGACCGACAGGAAGCCGGTCAGGATCTCGCGCGTCGACGTGCCGGCGGGGATGTACGAGGAGGTCAGCGAGAAGATCGGCTCGTTCGTGCCACCGGTCTGCAGCGTCAGGTAGTACGGCGGCTGCAGGATATCCTTGGCCTGATCGGCCTCGGATTCAGTCGGGTCGACCGGCGTCTGCCAGAAGTCCTCGCCGGAGAAGAACTGGTTTGCGGAGGTCACGTGGTACTTGGCGAGCAGTTCGCGCTGCACCTTGAACAGATTTTCGGGGTAGCGCAGGTGGCTCATGAGGTCACCGGAGATCTCGGAGACGGAATGGTACTGGCCCGGGAAGATCTGCTGCCAGGCCTTGATGACCGGGTCGTTCTCGTCCCACACGTACAGGTCGACCGAGCCGTCGTATGCGTCGACGGTGGCCTTGACCGAGTTGCGGATGTAGTTGGCCTGCTGCGAGCCGAGGCCCTGCACGGTGTCGGACGTTTCGGTGGTCGAGTCGGCGGTCGCCGCGCCCAGATCGGTCATCTGCGAGTACGGGTACGCGTCGGAGGTCGTGTAGCCGTCGACGATCCACTTGACACGGCCGTCCACCACGGCCGGATACACGCGGCCGTCGAGCGTCAGGTACGGCGCGACCTTGGCGACGCGCTCCTTCGGCGAGCGATCGTAGAGAATCTGCGAGGCACTGGTCACGCGGTCGGAGAACAGGATCTGGTCGGAGCCGAAGCGGATCGCATACAGCAGACGGGAGAAGATGTTGCCAACCGACGGGCCGCCGTCGCCCGTGAACGTGGTGGTCGCGCCCTCCGAACCGGTCGGATAGTCGAATTCCCACGACTTGGTGCCTTCCGGCGCGCCGACGATCGAGTATTCGGTCGCGTTCGGCGAGAAGTAGATGCGCGGCTCGTACTGCTCGGAATCCGTGAGCTTGCCCTGGGTGGGGATGCCGGATTCGAAGAACTTCGGCTGGCCATCGGCGGTCACCTTGTTGCCGTATGCGGCGACGACGCCGTAACCGTGCGTGTACACGGTGTGGTCGTTGACCCAGTTGCGGTTGTCGAGTCCGTCGAGGTCGAGTTCGCGGGCGGCGATCACGGTGTCCTGGCTTTCGCCGTCGATGTCGTACTTGTCGACGGCGAGCGTGTCGGCGAAGGTGTAGTACTGCTTGGACTGCTGCAGCTGCTTGAACGTCGGCGAGACGATCTGCGGGTCGAGCAGGCGGATCTGCGCGGTGGTGTCGGCCTCGCCGGACAGCGCACCGGACTCGCCCTTGGTGGTGGCCTGATACTGTTCGACCTTCACGTTGTCGAGGCCGTACGCCTGCTGCGTGGCCTTGATGTTGCGCTGGATGTACGTCGATTCCATCTCCTGCGCGTTCGGGTTGACCTTGAAGCGCTGCAACAGCATCGGCCAGACGACGGTGAGGACCATGGAGACGACGAGCGCGGCGGCGATGGCCACGACCGGCGTGCGCCACGCCTTGAGCGCGGCGACGGCGCGCACGGTCGGCTTGGCCGGGCCTTCGAGCGCGTGTGAACGCATGAGCCAGATGCCGAGGAACACGCCGAGGACGGCGGTGATCGCGGCCATGATGAACGTGACCGGGATGGTGGCGTTGACGGTGGTGTAGGTGGCGCCGGTGATGCGGCTGCCCTGCTCGGTCAGATGGGTGAACACGCCGATGATCTGACGTGCGGACCATGCGAGCATGTTGAGGATGAGCCAGATGGCGATCTGACGGCGGGCGCGCTTGGTGACGGCGAGGATGCCGCGGCCGTGCACGGGCATGGTGAAGCGGATGCCGCCCATGAGCACGTGGGAGACGACGGAGAACACGAGGCCGACGCCGAGGAGCATGGACACGGCCGCGACCACGAGCTTGAGGCCGGGCAGCACGAACACGTAGAAGCCGTTGTCAAGTCCGAACTGCGGGTCGGTGGTGCCGAAGGACTGCGCATTGAACATGAGCAGCACGTCGGCCCAGTTCGCGTTGAACTGCGCGCCGAACACGGCGCCGACCAGCAACGAGACCACGACGGCGACACGGCGGGCGGTCTTCGAGGCGACACCCTTGCCGATCTCGATCACGTCGCCGTTGATGCGGATCGTGGAGCCGTCGTCCGAATCGGGGCGTGCACGGATCGCCAGCACGGCGGAGACGAAACCGGTCAGGGCCATAAGCAGCGCGTACGCGATCCACAGACCGACCTTAGTGCCCAGCTGCGTCCATACGACGCTCTGGAAGCCGAGCTGACCGTACCACATGAGATCGGTGATGAACTGGGCGAGACCGAAGAACAGGCCGACGATGACGACGAGCGCAAGCACGACGCCGATGAGGATCTTGCTGCCCCGATTCGAGGACGGACGGCTGGGACGCTGCGTGATGCGCGGGCCCGTCGGGCGGCGCGGCGGCTGCGACGGACCGCCGGCGGCACCGGAATATGGCGAGGATGCGGTGTCGCCGTCCGTCTGGACGTTGAGGATCACCGGATCGTCGCCGTTGTCGGCTCCCCGGCGATCGCCGCCCTGGGAACCGTCGAACAATGGACCAAACGCATCGAAAAATGACATGGTCCCAGCGTAGCGTCAGGTGCGGAGGGGCTTACGCCCAGAGCTTGGCGGGAATGCTTTCAGCTGACGTTCAGCGAACGCGCGGCGCATGTGCAATACCAGAGCAGCTGAACGACGTCGACCAGCCGCCTTGGTATCGATCATCGGCACGGCGAACGTGCGATAATCGACAACTGTGAAACGTTCTGATGACCGTATCGATCGGATCCTGCGCCGTGTCCGTATGACGTGTGCGACGCTGCTGTGCGCGGCGCTGACGTTGGCGCTGACATCGTGCGCGCCGCTGCCGGACGGTACGACAGACGCGAACGCCAGTGGCGATACCGGTACCATTGCGCCGGCGGATACGCCGACGCTGATACGCCGTGCGCTGATCCGTGCCGCGGTGCCGGCGCCGATGGACGCGAATCAGGCCCGGGCACGGCGTGCGGTCGCGTCGATGAGTCTCGAAGAGCAGGTGGGGCAGCTGATCATGGCGCCGCTGTATGCCGGTACCGATCCCGCGACGATGCAGTCGCTGATCGGCGAACGGCATGTCGGCGCGGTGTTGATCATCGGCAACTGGAATGACGGCGTCGCGTCGGTGCGCGCCGCGGCCGATACGCTGCAATCGTATGCGCCGGCCGGCAACCGGCTGATCATGGCGACCGACCAGGAGGGCGGTCTGGTGCAGCATCTGCAGGGCGCCGGCTTCGATGCGATGCCGTCCGCCGTCGAGCAGGGGCGGATGACCGCGGACGCGTTGCGTTCGGCCGCGGGCGTGTGGGGCTCGCAGCTGGCGCAGGCGGGCATCAACGTCGATCTGGCGCCGGTGGCGGATACAGTGACCGTCGATCGTACGGCGAACGCGCCGATCGGCATGTTGGACCGTGATTTCGGGCTCGATGCGGCGGGCAATGCGGCGCATGCCGTCGCGTTTGCACAAGGGTTGCGCGACGCCGGCGTGTGGTCGGCGGTCAAGCATTATCCGGGGCTGGGAGCGGTGACTGGCAACACGGATTTCACCGCCGACGGCATCCTCGACACGACGACCACGGAGGCCGGTCCGGAGGTCGGCGCGTTCGCGACGGTGGTTCGGCAGGCCGATCCGGGACTGGTGATGATGTCGCTGGCGACGTATGAGCGGATCGACGCCGATCATCCGGCCGCGTTTTCGTCCACGATCATCGACGGGCTGCTGCGCGGCACGGACGGTTATGACGGCGTGGTGACGTCGGATTCGCTGTCGGCCGCCGCGGTCGGCGCGGTGCCGGTCGATCAGCTCGGCGTGCGGTTTGTGGAGGCCGGCGGCGATCTGGCCTGCATCGGCGAGACCGACTACGTACAACCGATCATCGACGGGTTGCTGGCACGGGCGCGTTCGGACACCGGGTTCGCCGCCAAGGTCACACGGTCGGCGCGCCGTGTCATGGCGCTCAAATACCGCATGGGACTGGCCGTCTGACCGTCGCCACGGCGGCGTCCACGTCCGACCGGCACCACGTCCCCATCCGCCGTTCCTATTCTCTAACGGACATACAGCCGATTTCGTGGCCGAATCGGCTGTATGTCCGTTAGAGAATAGGAACGGAAACGAGCAGGCGCGGCAGGGGAACAGCAAGTATTACAGCCCCGATTACGTCTCCGATTACGATTCATCGATTACGATTCATCGATTACGATTCATCCGTCTCAATTCCCCAACGGACATACAGCCGATTTGTCCCCGTAATCGGCTGTATGTCCGTTGAAGGGAGGGAACGCGGATATGGACGACTCCAGCTAGACGAAGACGAGCTGGACGAGCAGCATGTAGAGGATGGTGCCGCCGGCGATCGACAGCAGCATATTCTTCTTCCACACGTGCAATGCGATGATCGCCAGCATCGCGATCGCCTCGGGAATCCCGTGGCTGCCGGACATCAGTGACACGTCCTTGAGCGAATACACCACCAGCAGACCGGTCATCGCATATGGCAGCACCTTGCCGAGATAGCGGATGAACCGCGGCGGCTCCTTCGACTCGGGAAACAGCAGAAACGGCACGAACCGGGTGAGCATCGTACCGAACGCGACCACGGCGATCGTCGCCACGGCCTGCCACAGGCTCATCGTCATCGTCCGTTCTCCTTCTGCTCGCCCTGTTCATCGTCCGCGGTCTCGGCGGCCGCCGTTTCACCGTCCGTCGTCACCGTTCCAACCGTTTCGTCGGCCTTCATGTCATCCAGATACGGCCGCAGCACGGCGAACAATATCAGCATCAATACCAGCGCGGGAATCATGAACCGGTCCGCACCGAACACGCACAGGCACAATGCGGACGCCAGCACGCCGATCATCGCGGGCGCGTGCCGCCTCTCCCCCATCCACTGGTCGAGAAAGATCACCAGGAACAACGCCGTCAGCACGAATTCGATGCCGCGCGTCGAAAACGGCAGCAGGCCGCCGACCAGCCAGCCGAGCGCCGTACCGCCGATCCAATACCAGCGGTTGAGCAGCGAAACGAACAGCATAAACCAGCCGCGGTCCGCGTCCGGCGGAATCGTCGCGGACGAGTTGATCGCGAACGTCTCGTCGCACATCGCGAAGATCAGATACGGCTTCTTCCAGCCCATGTTGCGGAATTTGCCAAGCATCGACAGACCGTAGAACAGATGCCGCGCGTTGACCATGATCGCCAGCAGGAACGCGGCGAGCGGATTGAACGCCGATAGCAGCAGGTTCACCGTGACAAATTCCATCGAACCGGCGAAGATGAAGAACGCCATCGAGACCGGGTACCAGAACGCGAAGCCCTTGGCATGCATGAGCAGGCCGTAGGAGCAGCCAAGGAACAGAAATCCGGCGGCGATGGGCAGGGTCAGCGGTAATGCGGCCTCGAAGGCGCGCCGACGGCGTGCGGGCGCGTCGCCGGAAGGTGCCGGCGCCGGAGGCATAACCGACGTCGCAGTCGGCGTGCGTGTGGTCTGGTCTTGGTTCGTCACGGTGAACATCTTATGCGGGCCGCCGACGAAACCCCGAGAATGCCCGCGTGGCAGAAAACGCTCGCTGAGCGGAGCGTCAGCGAGCGTTTTCTGCCACGCGGGGACGGGGACGACGGGCCGATACGTGGCACGTGCGGCAGGCGGCTCATCGTGCAGCGATCATCGGCACATGCGTGACCGGCGGCATGCACATAGACGGATCGGCGCGCATGACGAACCGCCGCACGACCGGCGCACGTAGCGTCGGTCAGCGGCCCATGCTGCGAAACGGGGCGCGCTTGATCTTGGAGTGACGGCGGCGCGGACCGTCGGCGTTGCCGTACTTGGCCATCATGCGGCGTTCGTGACGCTTGACGGCTTCGCCACGCTCGTCGTGCAGGATGCGGTTTTCGTCGCGATGGATGCGTTTGCCGCCGTGCGACCGGTCGTCCGCGGAACGGGACCGCGTGCCGGAGGACCGGTCCTTGACCGGCTTGCCATACTTGTTGAACGCGACGCCGGACGAGGCGGCACCGGAGCGTCGGCGGTCGCGGTCGATATCGCCGTTGCGACGGGCCGTGCGATCCGCGGCCGTGGACCGGCCGTGCGCCACGGCGGTGCGATCGTGCGTCCGATCATGGTCGGACGATCGCACGGCGGCGGTCGAAGCAGCGGTCGCGGTGTCGTCGCGGACGATGCCGAGCGCGGCCTCGCGTTCGCGACGTGCGCGTCGCTCCCCTGCCTTGCCGCGCGGCTTGCGGCGTGCGTCATGGACGCCCGTCGCAGTCACGGTCGTGTCATCGGTGCCGTCATACGCGGCGGATACGACCGCGGACGCAGACGACGATGCAGCCGACGCGGCGATCTGCTCGGCGGCACGCGCGGCGCGCTCCAGTCGTTCGGCGGCACGGCGACGCCGGCGTTCCTTCTTCATCGCGTTGCGCTCGTGCATCAGTCGCTCCGCCCGATGCTCACGCGTCTCGCCGCCACCCTCCAGATCGCGGTCGTCCGTCAGGTCCGCACCCGGCAGATGCCGGAGCGCCTTGGCCCGGTCGTCGGAACGATCGCCGCGTCCCTTGCGGTCACGGCCCTTGCGTCCGCGTCCGCCGGCCGGCTGCGTCTGGTCGAGGCTCCAACCCTCCACCAATGCGGCGGTCTCGCCGACCAGTTCACGTACCTCGGGCGAATCGTGCCGCACCTTAACCGGCGTGGCCTCAATGCCGGCTGCCCTGAGCATGCGCCGGGCCTCACGCCGCTGGTCTGGCGCGACGAGCGTGACCACGACGCCGGACTTGCCGGCGCGCGCGGTGCGGCCGGACCGGTGCACGAACGACTTGGGGTCCTCCGGCGGATCGACCTGCACGACGAGCTCCACGTCGCTCACGTCGATGCCACGCGCGGCCACGTCGGTGGCGACCATCACGTTCACGTCGCCCTCCTCGAACGCGGCGAGGTTGCGGTCGCGCTGGTTCTGCGAGAGGTTGCCGTGCAGTTCGGATGCGGGGATGCCAGACTGGGTAAGTTTCTTGGCGAGGTTCTTCGCCTGGAACTTGGTGCGGGTGAACAGGATGCGCTTGCCGACACCGGAGGCAAGCGTGCGCACCATGTCGTTCTTGTCGGACTTCTCGATCTCGAACACGTGCTGTTCCATCGCGTCGGCCGCATGTTCGGGTTCGGCGACGCTGTGCACCTTCGGATCATGCAGGAAGTCGCGGACGACCTCGTCGATGCCGTGGTCGAGCGTGGCGGAGAACAGCATGTGCTGCGCGTCGGGCCGGATCTGTTCGAGGATGCGGCGGACCGGCGGCAGAAAGCCCATATCGGCCATTTCGTCGGCCTCGTCGATAATGACGATCTCGACACTGGCCAGGGTGAGCGCGTTCTGACGCAGCAGATCCTCGAGTCGGCCCGGGCAGGCGACGACGATGTCCGCGCCGGCCTTGAGATCGCGGATCTGACGGCTGTACTTGACGCCGCCGTACACGGTGGTGGTGGTCATGCCGGCCATCTGCGCGAGCGGCAGGGCGACGTCGTTGATCTGGTTGGCGAGTTCGCGAGTGGGCGCGAGGATGAGGCCGCGCGGGTGCGGCATGAAGTCGTCGGCCTTGCGTTCTTCGAGGTGCGCGGCGCGGATGGCCTTGATGCTGCGGCGATAGTCGGCCATCGGCATACCCGGCTCCCACGCAGCCTCGCACAGGCGTGCGGCGAGCGGGATGCAGAACGCGAGCGTCTTGCCCGAGCCGGTGCGGCCGCGGCCGAGGATGTCACGGCCGGACAGGGAGTCGGGCAGGGTATCGGCCTGGATGGGGAACGCCGTGGTCTTGCCGTCGGCGGCGAGCACGCGCAGCAGCGGATCGGGCACGCCGAGTTCGGCGAACGGCACGGGCTCGGCGGGGATGGCCGGCTCGGTCACGGCATATGGTTCGGCGAGGTCGTCGACGAAGGTCTTCTTCTTGGCTTTGGACGTCTTCTTGGTGAATTTCTTGGGCACAGCGGCCTTTCATGTCAGGATTCTCGCGCAAGGTGCGCAAACCTGATCACTGTAGCCGGTGCCCGCTACTTTCACACGTAGTTGCGTTCGATGAGGATGTCGGAGACGGTGAGGTTCGCGTCGTTGACGAGGTTGCACAGGATGACCTCGGCCAGTTCGGCCGGGTTCATGAACGTGTGCTGCTTTTCCTCGGAGACGTAGTCGTGGCTGTCGCGGTAGAACGCGGTGTCGATGCCGCCCGGGTAGACGCCGACGACCTTCACGCTCGTGCCTTTGTAGGCGGCCTTGAGGCTTTGCGTGTAGCCCTTTTCGCCCCATTTGGTCGCGCAGTACACGGATTCGTTCGCGTTGCCGCGCGTGGCGGCGGTGCTCATCACGTTCGCGATCTTAAGGTCTGTCTCATCGTCGGCCTTGAGCGTTTCGACCGACCACAGGATCATGCCCTTGAGGCCTTTGAGGCACTTGTCGATGTCGGCTGCCTCATAGCCGGTCGGGACCTTGAACGACGGCTGGCCGGCGTTGTTGATGAGCAGATCGATATGGCCGAGCGCCTTGATCTCGGCGACGGACTGCCGAACGAACGCCTCGTCGGACACATCGCCCACATAACCACGGTAGACGTCGGACGGGAATTCCTCGGCGAGCGCGTCCTGCCGTTCGGCGTTGAAGTCGATGCCGGCGACGAACCAGCCGCGCTCGATGAGCTGTCGGGTCAGTTCGTAGCCGAGTCCCAATGCGCTGCCGGTAACGATCGCGATCTTCCGTCCGTTCGATGCTGCCATATGTGCCTCCTTGCGTTTCCGTGCGGATGCCGTGCCGTGCGGCGAAGTTCACGGTCAGCATATCGAACCGGTCAGACCCGCGTTTCGCCCGGCGGCGCGCATGGGCGGCAGACGTCCAGACCCTTGGCGACGCATCCACCCTCAGGTCGGGTCAGCCGATCTGCGCGGCGTTCTTCGGATACCACATCGCCCACCAGTTCTCCTCGTCCGGATGGACGAGCTGACGGGCCACCCACGCGCGGCAGGTGGCGAAGAACCGGTCGAGCAGGCGGTTGCCTTCAAAGGCCAGGTCGGACAGTACGGCGTTGTTCTTCAGTGCATGGCTACGCATTTCGATCACTCCTTGTGACATATGCATCGAGATGCCCGATATGGCGGAACCGTCCATATCATCGTTTCGATGGCGTTGGTATTGCGTTCTTCCTCTGCAGCTGGAAGATGCTTTTATGATAGGTTTTCGAAGGCACCGACACGGATGTCACGATTGCATTTCTCGACACGGTAATATCAAAATAGTAGATTGCGACGATGGAAGGATGTCATGCGCCCAATGAAGAGGATCACCGTGCTCTCCGATCTGTCGGAGCGCATCGAATACAACATTCCCGAACTGCCGATCTACGCGCGCTGTGATCCGCTGTCGATCTTTCCTGATTGCCGGTGCCCGTGCCACTGGCATCGCGACCTTGAATTCATCCATGTGATCAACGGCGATCTGCATCATTTCGTCAACGGACGGGTCACGGTTCTCCATCCCGGCGAAGGAGTGGTGGTCAATTCAAGCCGCCTGCATTATGGCTTCTCCCCTACGCGACAGGATGTGCGATTCTCGTGCGCGGTGATCAGCCCGTCCCTGTTCGAGCATCTGACGCCGAGCGTAACGGCCCGCTGCGAACGGGCATTCGCGCAGCATATGGACGATTGTCTGTTGCTGACGCCGGATGTCGGCTGGCAGCAGGACGTGCTCATGGGCATCGAGCGTGTGGTGAGGCTGGCTCCGGGAGGCGGGGTGCGCGGCTCGGAGAACCGCACCGATATGTCGCCGCTGCCGGCGGTGGCCGCGGCGATCGAGCTGTGCGATATGGTGCTCGACCGATTCCGGCCGAATGGCGGTGATGGGCCGGGCGAGGACGAGTCCATCGAGCAGCGCAACCGCATGAGCGTTCTGGGCATGACCGGTCTTATCCAGCATCGGTTCCGAGATCCGCTCGGATTGGACGATGTCGCGGCGGCAGGAGGCGTCAGCCGCAGCCAATGCTGCATCCTGTTCCGCAAGTACGTGGGTCGCACGCCGAACGAGTATCTGACCGAACGCCGCGTCGAAGAGGCCCGGCGGCTGCTCAGGGAGACGAACGGATCGATCACGGAGATCGCCCGGGCGTGCGGGTTCTCCACGGCGAGCTATTTCGTGAACGTCTTCCGCAAACGGGTCGGCGTCACGCCCGGCGCATTCCGGTCCCGGCCGTAACGCTTCCCAACCACCGTCCTCCGCCCATCGATTCCGCCGTCTCGGCCGCCCCAATACGCAATCGAGGCTCCCTGTTATGCGCGGGGAGCCTCGATATCCGTGACGGCCGGGACCGGACGGCTACAGGATGTCCGGATCGTCCTTGGCGATGGTGCCGGTGGCCTTGCCGATGGCCTTGAGGCCGTGGTAGGCGACGAGGATGACGATCGTGCCGATGGCGATGCCGTTGAACTGGATGCCGTTGAACGCGAACTCGAACTGGCCGATGGCGATGATCATGACGATCGCGGCGACCATGATGTTGAGCGGCTTGTCGAAGTTGACCTTGTTCTCGACCCAGATGCGGATGCCCATCATGCCGATCATGCCGTAGAGCAGCGTGGTCACGCCGCCGAGCACGCCGGCGGGGATGGTGTTGATGATCGCGCCGAACTTCGGGCACAGGCTCAGCAGCAGGGCGAAGCCGGCCGCGCACCAGTAGGCGGCGGTCGAGTAGACCTTGGTGGCGGCCATCACACCGATGTTCTCGCCGTACGTGGTGGTGCCGGAGCCGCCGCCGAAGCCGGCGATGGCGGTGCCGAGGCCGTCGGCGAACAGGGCGGTGCCCATCTGGTTGTCGTAGTCGCGGCCGGTCATCTGGGCGACGGACTTGACGTGGCCGACGTTCTCGGCGACGAGCACGAGCACGACGGGCAGGAACATCGGCAGGATGGAGAAGTCGACCTGCGGGGTGTGGAAGTGCGGCAGGCCGATCCAGGCGGCCTTGCCGATGGCGGAGAAGTCGACCTGGCCGCGGGCGCAGGCGTACACGTAGCCGACGATCACGCCGAGCAGGATGTTGAGTCGGCCGGTCAGTCCCTTGAACAGCACGGCGATGAGCAGCACGGCGACCAGCGTGACGAGCGCGGTGTCGGGCGCGGCTTTGAAATTGTTCCACACGCTCGGCGCGAGGTTGAAGCCGATGATCGCGACAATGGCGCCGTTGACGACCGGCGGCATGATGATGTCGATCCACTTCGAGCCGGCATAGTGGACGGCCACGCCGACGAGCGCGAGCAGCAGGCCGGTGACCATGATGCCGAAACTGGCGACCGCGAGGCCCTTGTGCGCGGTGGTGACGGCGGTGATCGGCGCGATGAAACCGAACGACGAGCCGAGGTAGCTCGGCAGCACGTTCCTGTTGATGAGCAGGAACAGCGCGGTCGACAGCGCGGTGAAGAACAGCGTGGTCGACGGGTCGAAGCCGGTGAGGATCGGCACGAGGAAGGTCGCGCCGAACATGGCGACGACGTGCTGCGCGCCGATGCCGGCGGTGCGCGGCCAGGTCAGGCGCTCGTCGGGTTCGACGACCTCGCCGGGGGCGAGCGTCTTGCCGTCGCCGTGCAGCGCCCATGTGAACAGGTTCTTCATAGATGAACTCCTTCGGTTCTCTCCGAGCGGGCGCGTTACGTCATGCGCCCGCGCATCGTGAGCCATTGTAACCTGTTCACCGGTCCTTCACGTTTCGGCCCGGAGCCGCGCCGCCGTCACAGATGCGGGTCGACGGTGCGCACCACGTCCACGAGGTCGCCGTTCGACAGGGTCGGCTTCTTGAACGACCGCCAGTCGGTCACCTGCACCTCCCATTTGCCGTTCTCCTCGTTGAGCACCGGCCGTGCGGTCTGCTCCCAGCGGAACCGCTTGTAGGTGCGCCCGGTGGCCGGGTCACGCCGCGAATAGTGCAGGCAGGTGCAGTTCGTGATCTGCCATTCGGGCGCGGCCGCACGGTGCATGAACTCCTCGTCCGACAGGTCCTCAAGCACGAGCATCAGCGCGAGCATCAGGTCGCCGTGGCTGACCATCACCACCGACTGGGCGTCCGACTTGCGGTCGAGCGACGTGAGCAGGTTGTGCACGCGGTTCTCGGCGACGTCGGCGATCGACTCGCCCGCCGGCGGCCGCCAGTACAGCGGATCGGTGTTCTTGAACATCCAGTTGCGCGGGTAGTTGTCGCGGAAGTCGTCCTTGGTGATCGTGTTGATCTCGCCCCACGACCGTTCGCGCAGCACGCGATTCTCCTCCCATTTCGCCTTCGGCAGCGCCATCGTGGCCGCGGTTTCGCGCGTGCGCACGTACGGCGAGACGAGATAGCGGTCGAAGAGCTGCTGCTGGTCGACGAGCCAGCGGCCGATGCAGTCGGCCTGCTTGCGGCCGGTTGCGGTGAGGCGCCATGAACGGTCCGGCACGGTGACGTTGTCCTGCGTGTACAGCGAATTGTCGCCGCGGTCGCCGGCGCTGATGATCACGTTCGCCTCCGACTCGCCGTGTCGGATCACATACACATCCAGCGGCATTCCCATGGGCCGTGTCCTCTTTTCCGATGTCCGTAACTTCGTTGTTCTACCGTATCGTACGTCGCCGCACGCGAGGAAGCCGAATCGGATGCGCGCGGCGACAATTCACCTGCCGTACAGGCTGCCGTCACCTGCGCCCGCCGCGCGACGATGCGGATGACGGACGGGACACCGGCCGCTACTGCGGCCAGATGCCGGTCGTGGCGTATTTCCTGCGATAGTCGCCCGGTGTCATGCCGGCGTGCTTGGAGAACACCTTGGTGAAGTGGCTTTGCGACCGGTAGGCGAGGATCTGCGCGATCTCACCGAGCGGATAGTCGGAGTATTTGAGCATGTTCTCGGCGGCCTCCATGCGTTTGCCCGTGATGTACCGGGAGATCGGCGTACCGGTTTCGCGGGCGAACAGTTCGGACAGATACGTGGGGTTAAGGTTCACGTGCCGTGCGAGCTGGGCGACGGTGATGCGCTCGTGCAGATGGTAGTGGATGTAGTCCATGCATTCGCTCACCGCCTTCGAATGGATTTCGGAGCGTTGCATGTCGGCCATGGCCCAGGTGAAGAACGTCATCATGTCGGTGTGCAGGCGGCGCACGTCGTTCGCGTCCTTGCACCGGTCCATGTCCTGAATGTACAGGTCGGACGCATTGTAGGCGTCCTCCTCATCCATGCCGCCTTCGATCGCGAACCGCGTGGCGAGGGTGATCGACGTGACGAACCGGTATTTCGCGTTGCGCACCGGATCGTCCGACAGATGGCCGTACAGGCCGGAGTCCCACAACCGTGCGCTTTCGGCGATGGCCGCGCCGTCGCCGGAACGCATGAGGTCGTACTGCTTCATCTCCTCCACGTACCGGTGGTGGCGGATGCGGTCCTCGCGTGAGATGAAGTCGAGATACCGCAGTTTCGCTTCGCTGGCGATCTGGTCCATACGCGGCTCCCCTCCGTCATGCCTCTTTTGGTCGTCGGTTACCTACTTGACCGGCGTGATGGTGTCGCCTTTGACCATGAATGCATGGCGTGCCAGATCGATCATCGGCTGGTCGAAGCGGCTGTCGGTGTAGAACTCGTCGATCGTCGCGTCCGAGCCGAACAGTTCGCGGAACCGTTTCGGCTTGTTGGTGTTGAAGTTGAGGTAGGTGACCTCCATGGTGTCCGGATCGATCGTCGAGGCGATGAGGTGGCGCACGCCGAGCCGGCGGCATGCCTCGCCGACGGTCACGTCGAAGGACGCGGTAATGATCACGTCGTCGGGTTGCGGTTGGTACCACGGTTTGATGCGGCGCATGTTGCGGTCCCAGAACGCCGTGACCAGCGCGTCCAGACCGTCGGACGGGCGGCCGTCGCCGTCGGCTTTGGTTCCGTCGTTGTCGGCGAGTCGTGAGACGGTCGGCGAGGCGTTCAGGTCGCGCAGGTACTTGCGTGCGATCTTGCCCACGCCGTGCTCCATCTGTTCGAGCGTGGCCTTGCCCAGCTTGTATTTGACGGCGTAGCGGAGCACCGGTGCGATGTGGCGGAACACCGTGGGATCGTACCGTGCGCTGAACAGGTAGAGGTCGAACAGGCTTTCGCCGTCGTAGATCGTGCCGTCGAAGTCGAATACCCTCATCGCCGGTCGCCTTCGACGCTGGTTTTCTCGTGCATGTATTCCTTCCAGCCGCGGCCGATGCGTTTCCATTCGTCGCGCATCTCGCGGAAGTCGTCGACGGCGTCGCCCACGGAGGCTTTGAGCAGGTCGAGCAGGGAGCGGGTGGATTCCGGCACTTCATCGCCGTTGCTGACGATGTCGTCCCGCAGCCGGTCGATGCGCCGGCGGATGGCGTCGGCGTCCTCCGGATCGATGTTGAGGCTTGCCGTGACGGTCTGCCGTATCGTCTCGTAGTCGAGATTGGCGAAGAAATTGAGCTGCTGGAGCCGCATGAATCCCTTGAGCTCGGGATACCGTTCGAGGATGTAGGTCTCGCGGTCGTCGGCGGCCTTCGTCCAGTCGCGCATGAGCTGCGGCGACCATGCGCTGGTGATGGATCCGCCGCGCAGACGGTAGTGGTAAAGCACCTCGGGGATGCGCACGATGCGATGCGATTCTCCGATGACGTTGCAGATGCGCGCCATGTCTTCGATCTTGCGGCCGACCGGGAAGGAGAAGCCGTGGTCCTTGTAGATCGGGGCCGCGGCGAGGAACGACCAGAAGTATCCGTCGATTTCGGCCTTGATCTGCGCCTTGAGCCCTTCCTCCGGCGTCATGATCATGACCTCGTCGAAGTCGTTGTGCTTGTAGTCGGAGACCAGCGGCGTGCCGTTTTCGGAGATCGTGTCGAACTGGAACATGACCAGATCGGCGTCGTACCGGCTCATGGTGTCGAGCGCGCGCTCGACGAGGTTCGGCTCGATGGTGTCGTCGGAGTCGACGAAGTAGATGCAATCGCCGCCGGCAGCGTCTAGTCCGGCGTTGCGCGCGTCCGACAGACCGCCGTTGGGCTTGTGGATGACCCGGATGCGATGGTCTTTGGCGGCCCATGCGTCGCACATGGCAGGGCAACGGTCCGGGGATCCGTCGTCGACGAGGATGATCTCGAGGTTACGGTGGGTCTGCGCAACGATGCCGGACACGCATTCGTCCAGGTACTGCTCCACGCGGTATACCGGCACGATCACCGATACCAGCGTGCGGTCATCCATGTTCATCGTCATCCTTCCGACCCCTTCCGTGGCGACGACATGCACCACTATAGCGTCCGCATGCTCCGCATCACCAGATGCGCGGACGTGTCAGACCGTTGTCCGTGAGGAACGTCGCGACGTCGCGCATCTCGTCCATGCAGATGCTGTGCGTCATGCCCGGGTAGACTCGTTCGGTGAGCGTGGTGTGCGCCTGGTAGAAGTCGACCATGTCACGCACCTCCTGCGCCGGGAAGATGTCGTCGGCGGAACCTCGGCCGTAGAACATCGGCGGACGCCGTTGCGCCAGAGTGTCGTCGCCGGGCAACGCCCCGTGAGCGAGGAAGCCGGAGAAGCTGACCGCCGCCGTGTACCGTTCGGGGTCGAGCCGCAGCATTTCGCCGGCGAGCAGGCCTCCCTGCGAGAATCCCATGACCACGATCGGACGTTCGGCGGGGATGTTGGCCTTGACCCATGCATCGATGGCGTCGCCGGCGGCACGAGCCTGCTCGTCCAACGATTCGCCGGTCGGCACGCCGTCGTATTCCCACTTGCCGAACCACGTGTAGCCCATGCCATAGGCGATCGGCGCGCGCAGCGAGGCATAGTCGGCTCCCGGCGCGCAATAGGTCAGTAGACTCGGCAGGTCATGCTCGTTCGAGCCCCATCCGTGCAGGAGCAGGAACACCGGCTCCTTGCCCGTGTGCGCGATCGAGGTCAATGCGTGCGTGATATCCATGCGTTCCTCCCCTGATTGGTTCCTCATCGCACAAGGATAGTCCGTCTGCGGCACATGCCGCCGGTCACGACGAGATCCTCGGTGCGACGAGCCGAGCGCCGCTGGCGCCTTCCGTCGGCCGGTTATTGGTTGATGCTGGTGGTGATCTGTTGTTCGACTCGGTCGAACGCCTGCGACAGCAGCAGGTTGCCGGGCACCGTCGTCAGCAGGAAGGCGAGCACGGCGGCGATGACCGACATGATGATGCCTTTGATGAGTTTGATGACGATACGGAACACGACGTAGGCGATGGCCGCGCCGACGGCGACGGTCAGCAGCGTCTGCGCGGCGGACGGCAAGGTGCCGTACCACAGCACGATCCGGTCCACGAACGACAGGTCGAGATGCGACAGGTCGATGGTGCTCAGGTCAAGGTCGGACCAGTTGGCGGTCGTGGTCATGGGTTCATCCTTTTCGGTCGGTTGGGTTCAGTGATCGGGACGGCTCCGCCCTCATCGGATGGCGGAGCCGGAACGATGGACGGGACGACGGGCCCGCGCTGCGCGACGAGACCTGCCGTACACCTTCCTACAGGGCGATCTGCGGCGCCGGCAGGGCCGGACGCTCGTTCAGGGTAGACAGCCCGTCTGCGTCCGTGCTGTAGAACCGCTGGAGATCATCGGAGAACTTGGCGAGGCTCGTTTCGGCGGAGTACAGCATGTGGCCGGCCGGGTAATAGGTGAATGCCACGTGCGACTGCAGCGGCTTCGGCAGCCCGAGATGGTCGATGTCGTATTCGGTTTGGAAGAACGGGGTGCACAGGTCGTAGATGCCGTTGCCGATGAGCACCTTGAGCGTCGGCTGATGGGCGATCGCCGCCGCCAGATCGGGCACGACGTTCGGGAACGGGATCTTCGATCCCCATGCGGATTTCGTCATGCCCGGCTGCTCGTGCCACCATGTCCAGCCCTTGCCGGGCTCGGTGGCGTTCCAGTCGAAGTCGGCGAAGCCGCGGCGTTCCGGCACGCGGTCCCAGCCGAGCTCGTCACGCAGGTACGCGTTGCACAGGCTGGAATACGCCGGGTCGAGGAACGCGTCGTCCACGACGAACGTCTCCTCGTCATTCATGCGGTCGAGGTCGTAGCCCGCCACACGGCCGTCGTACCGGCCCACGATCCTGCCTTCGTCGCGCAGCAGCGCCTTGCGGAACCGCATGTCCACCACGCGCAGGTCGGAGTCATAGACGTACCGGGCGTCCAGACCGGTCAGTTCGGCGTACCGTTCGGCGACCTTCCACTTGGTGTCGTCGTCGAGCGACGCGCCGGCGGCGAGCGCCTGGCGCAGCGGGCCGTTGGCGAAGGCCCGGGCGGCCTGCAGATGGGCCGCGGTCTCGACGTCGTTCGCGGCCTTGCCGTGGTATTTCGCCACGGAAGCGAAGGTCGGGAAGTAGCCGATGTAGAACTGGTCCGAGGTGTCGAGCACGAAGGCGTAGTCGAGGATGTTGGAGATCAGCACGAGGCCGTTGAGCGCGACGCCGTCCTGCTGGAGACGGTATGCGAGCGCCGCGCCGCGCGTGGTGCCGTAGGATTCGCCGAGCACGTATTTCGGCGAGTTCCAGCGATGGTATTTCGACAAATACGCGCGGATGAACGCACTGAATCCCGCCACGTCACCGTCCACGGACCACAGTTCCGGCTTCGCCGCGTCTAGGATTTCGGAGAAGCCGGCCCCGGCCGCGTCGATGAACACGAGGTCGGAGGACGGCAGCAGCGTGTACGGGTTGTCGGTCAGCCGATAGGGCGCGGCCGGCACGGGCGCGGCGTCGGGCACGTCGATGCGCTTGGGCGCCACGGATCCCATGAGCAGGAACGTGGTGGACGAGCCCGGACCGCCGTTGAAGATGAAGGTGACCGGACGGGTGCCGTCGACATGACCCTCGTCGTCGGCCAGGTTGAATGCGGTGAAGAAGATGCTGGCCGCCGGTTTGACCTTGGGCGTGTCGATGGTGATCGTGCCGACGGTGGCTTGGTAGCGCAGTTCGCGACCGTCGACCGTGGTGCTGTGCCACGTGGTCTTCTCGTACGGTTCGGGCAGCGTCTTGCCGCCGTTCTGCTTGGGCGCCTGCTTGACCGAAGCGCCCTGCGCCGGATCAGCGTTCCCCGACTGACCGTTTACCTCGTTGTCGTTCATGGATTCCCCCTTGTCCTTGGTGAAGGTCGGTAGGACCAGCATAACAAGAGGAGTCGAACAGATGTTCTATCGGCATGTCGCATGATCTACGCCGCGTCACAACCGCTCGGCGCTATGCCTTATGAGGCATATCGACATCGGTGTCGATCACGATCGTTACCGGACCGTCGTTCACCAATCCGACGCGCATGTGCGCGCCGAACCGCCCCTCGCGCACCGGCACTCCCCCGGAACGCAGGGCGTCGTTGAAATCGCGCCAGACCAGTTCGGCGTGCATCGGCGCGCCGGCTTTCACGAAACTCGGCCGGTTGCCCTTGTGCACGTCGGCGTAGAGCGTGAACTGCGAGATCGACAGGATCTCGCCGCCGATGTCCTGAATCGAACGGTTCATCTTGCCCTGACCGTCCTCGAACACGCGTAGGTTGAGCACCTTGTGCGCAAGCCACGAGACCTCCGCCTCACCGTCCGCGTCGGACACGCCCACCAGGATCATGTATCCGGGACCGATCTGCTGTAATTCGAACGTCGGATCGACCGTCCCCAATTCGTTCAGGACATCGACGCTGGCCTGTGATACTCGTTGCACGACAATACGCATGCGCACGATTATGCCACGAGGCCGGCCGTCAGCGCGGCCGGCCCGTCGTACGACTGACTTACTTGACCTTCCGGATGCAGAAGAACAGGCATGCGCCAAGCAGCGAGATCACGAACGACGCCGGGAACACGGCGCGGTAGGTGCCGAACAGCGTGATGATGCCGCCGGCGATCGCGGTGCCGATGATCTGCGAAAGCGTGTTCGCGAAGTTGATGATGCCGAGGTCCTTGCCGGCGGTGTCCTTGTTCGGCAGCACGGCGAGGTTGAGTGCACCGTCGATGGAGTTGTAGACGCCGTTCGCCACGCCGGTGATCACGCCGAACGCGTACATGGCCCATGCCTGCGGCCAGACGAACGGGAAGATCGCGGCGACGCCGATGAAGATGACGGAGATCGCGACCGGCGCCTTGAGCCGGCCGAACCGGTCGGCGAGCGGGCCGGCGATGACGCCGAAGACGATGCCGGTGACCATGGAGATGGAGGTCATGGTGGCGACCGCGATCTTGGTGGCGTCGACGCTCAGGTGGATGTAGTCGGTGAAGATGTACAGCTGGTACAGGCTGACGCAGGTGCCGCCGACGACCATAAGCAGCTTGCCGCCGAGCGCGAGATAGTAGTCGCGCGCGCCGTGGATCGGCAGGAAGAAGTGGCTGAGCAGATCGCCGGCGTCGAAGCGAACGCGCGGCTCGTCGAGGTTGGAGCCTTCGTTCATGAGCAGCACGTGCACGAGGCCGAGCACGAGCGAGATGCCGGCGAGCAGATACATGCCGGCCTGCGGATTGCCGAGGAACTGCGAGGCGATGATGGTGATGATCTGGCAGCAGGTCCAGCCGACGCCCCAGCACATGGATGCGGTGCCGCGCCAGCGCGGTGCGATGCGGTCGGACTGCTGGGCGACCATCGTGGCCGCGATGGCGTTCTCCGCGACGGCGACGACGACCCAGCCGGCGATGATCGCGCCGATCGAGGTCACGTTGGCGATAACGACGAACATGAGGGCCTGCACGATCAGGCCGCCGACGATGTACGGCTTGCGCTTGCCCCAGCGGGTGCGGGTGACGTCGGAGAGCGCGCCGAACACGAAGTTGGCGATCAGTCCGGCGAGCGACACGAACGATGACATCATGGCGACGGCCGCGACCTTGCCGGCCGGGTCGATGTTGCTGAAGATCTGCGGGGTGAGGATGTTGCGGCCCGCACCGACCGGCCCCATCCACGTCAGCGGCCCGAAGAACAGACCCGCGCACAGGATATATGGCAGTTTCGGCTGCTGCGCGTCGGCCACGCTGGAACCACCGGATTGTGGAGTCTTGGTATCCGGCGCGACCGTTTTCTTGCGGCCGGCCTGGCTTTGTTGCGGCATACTGATCGACGTCATTTCGGTTCCTCTCTTTTCCGTCATGGGACCACCCGCCATGGATGATCGTCGTCGATGAAAACGGCGGCCACGATACTCCCCTTTGTAGATTATCGTTAACTCTCTCGCGTGTCGCACCCATCGTATTTGCCGGCGCACTACGCACCGGCGGCGGCTCGCGCCCGACGTTCGTAATGGTCGACGAGCGGAAGGAACAGCTCGTCGACCGTGGCGATGATGTCCGCTTCGGACAAGGGATGCATGTCGCGCAATATGATCGCGCGCCCGAGCTCTCCGGGCATACGCAATAGCGATTCCGGCAAGTCGCAGGTGATGTCGCCGCGCGCCCGTGCGTTGTCGATCGCCAGCATGATGCTGGGTTGGTCGCTGATCATCGTGCGTTCGTACAGTTCGTGCGCGCTGATGCCGAGCCAGTCGGCGTAGACGCCGAACTTGGCCAGCGCCATCACCGCATCGGACTGTTTGCGGTTGAGTTGCAGCAGAATGGAGATAACGTCCCCCCTGAGTGTTCCGGTGTCCGGGCGTTCGATGACGGCGTGGCCGCGATGCTGCTTCATGGCCGCCACGAACAGTTCCGTACGATTCGGCCATCGGCGGTACAGCACCGGCTTGCTGGTGTGCGCCCTGGCGGCCACGCTGTCGAAGGTGAACTCTTCGGCGCTGCATGTGGACAGTTGTTCCCACGCAGCTTCGAGAATGGCTTCTTCCAACGCCTTGCCCCGACGGCGGGCTTGCTTTGGCGCGTTGTGTTCTTCCATGGGATCATCTCCATACGGGGCATCGGCGTTGCGATCGAAGATCGTTCACGCCATCCTTTACAAGATACCACGGCGTTTCTTATTTGCGACTCTCTATAATCATGTGCGGCTTATAAGAAACTCATCAGTATCTTAAAAGGTCGAATGATGGATGATACGAACGAGAAGAATCTCAGCCTCGCCTTAATCTGCCTATGCGCGGCCGAACTGGTGATGATGGTCAACACCACCGCGTTCAACGTGGCGCTGCCGAACATCGCCGAATCACTCGGCGCGGGCATGGCGGAACAGCAGTGGATCGTCTCCAGTTACAATCTCGTCTTCGCGGCTGTGGTGCTGCTGGCGGGATTCCTTGGCGACCGGCTCGGCCATCTGAAGACCATGCTTGCCGGATTGGGCATGTTCGTCGTCGCGTCCGCGATCGGTCTCATGGCCGGGAACGTGCCGGCGTTGCTCGTCTCGCGCTCGATCATGGGTGCCGGCGCCGGCGTGGTCATCCCAATGGGGCAGGCGCTGCTCGGCATACTGTTTCACGGTTCCGAATTATCCCGCGCCATGACCGCATGGGCGATAGCCGGCACGCTGGGCGTTCCGTTCGGCCCACTCGTCGGCGGCGCGCTCACCGCCACACTGGGCTGGCGTGGCATCTTCGGGTTCGACGGCGTGGTGTTCCTCGCCGTAATCATGGTCATCCACATGAACGTTCCGCCAATGGGCGGACCGCACCAGTCCCGGTCGCCGCATGTGCCATGGGCGTCGGTGGCGATGATGTTCGCCGGATTCACCCTGTTCTCGGCGGGTCTGGTCAATGCCCAACATGGAGCGTTGGCCGCGGACGCATGGATTCCGATGGCGATCGGCGCCGTGCTGATCACGGGATTCGTGCTGCATGACCGCGCATCCCGCAATCCATTGATGGCACTCGACCTGATGCGGGATCCCTCGTTCGCGGCCTGCGCGCCGGCATTGATGATGCTGAATTTCTCGATGTACGGCATTATCTTCATCATGCCGGCCTATCTGGAGACGGTGCTGCGTCATGGGGCGTTGATCGGGGGAATGCTGCTGATGCCGCTGGTCGTCGCGTCCATCGTGGGATCGCGGATGAACGATTGGGTCGTCTCCCGCATCGGCTCGCGCGGTACGAGCCTGCTGGCCTTGGGATGTCTGGCCGTCGGCATGCTGACGATCGGCGCCGCCATGTGGTGGCCCGGCGACGCGGCGAAACAATCGACGGCGCTGATCGGTCAGGCCATGGCCGGATTCGGACTGGGCGCCGGTCAGCCGGCGATGCTGACCTGGGCCATGGGCCGGGTGCCGGTCGAGCAGTCCGGCGCCGGTTCCAGTCTGCTGACCGTGTTCCGGCAATTCGGTTCCATCATCGGCGTGGGAATTTTCGGCAGTATACAAAGCGGATTATATGCGGCGGCATTCCGCGATCTCGCACAATCCGCCGGGCAGCACCCGCAATCCTCCGGATCCGTGACGCTGGACTTCCAACAGGCGGCCGGGCTCACCAGCGCGACGGGCGACCTGATACGACAGGTAGCGTCCCGCGCCTATGAATCCGCGATGACCGGCAGCTTCGCCACGGCGACTGTGATCATCGCCGTCACGCTCGGCATCGTCGCACTGATCTCCCGCACAACGCCACGGTGAAGATTACGCTTCTTGTCTCATATGCACCCGAACTCAAGTCGAAACAGGTCCGCCGTAAGAAGACGGCTGCGCCGCGATACACTGGCAGGCATGTTCACCTTCGAGCAGTTGAAACGGTGCAACCGTACCGAGTTGGCGATCTGCCGATTCGTCTCCGCGCATATCGAGTCCGCGGCGTATATGTCCGTTCGCGAATTGGCAACGGCAACGTACGTCTCGCCGTCCACGGTGATGCGCTGGTGCGCGAAAATGGGATTCGACGGGTTTGACGCATTCAGACATGCAGCACGCGCCGCCGCCAACAGCCCGGATCGCGACCCCGTTCCACAGGCCGATCTGGGCGAACTGTCGTTGTTCTTCTCCCGCGCCGACTCCCCTGCGTTCGAGGCGATGCTCGGCGAAGCGACCTCGCTGTTGGAACGAGCGGATCCGATCATCTTCATCGGAGAGGGATCATCCGGCACGATCGCCGACTACGGCGCGCGTCTGTTCGCGAATCTCGGTTTGTTCGCCATCGGATTGACGGACGCGTTCTACCCGTCCGGAACGTTCGCCCGGCCGGGCATGGCGGTCATCGCCGTGTCGGAGAGCGGCGAGATGCCGAAACTGTTGGAGACGGTGGCGGGTTTCGCCTCGCGCGGCGCAACGCTGCTCGCCCTGACGAACACGCCCGGCAGCACGATGGAGGAGATGTGCGATTGGTCGTTCGCTGCCGGCCTCGCGTCGGAACGCGTCAACGGCGGATACAACGCGACCAGCCAGCTGCCCGCCGTGTTCGTCATCGAATCGCTGGCCCGTCGTCTTGTCAAGCTGAGATCCGGGACGGATCTGCCCGATCGGAGCCGTTGATCGAACGAAGCACACGGCATGGGTTGCCGACGGCGACCACGTTCGCGGGAATGTCGCGCGTGACGACCGAACCGGCTCCGATCACCGTGCCATCGCCGATGGTCACACCCGGCAGCACGATGACGCCTCCTCCCAACCAGCAGCCACGTCCGATGCGGATCGGCCTGGCGTACGTGTTCCACCGGTAGTGCGCATCGCCCGGCTTCCAGCCGTCGGCGAGACGGTCAGCAAGTTCGACCGGATGCGTGGCCGTGTACAGCTGCACGTTCGACGCGATGAGCGTGTCCGATCCGATATCGATCGTGTTGCAGTCGACGAACGTGCAATTCATGTTAACGGACACGTTCGCGCCGATGCGGATGTTGCGCCCGTAGTCGCAGATGAATGGCAATCCGACGGACACATTCGCGCCGATCGAGCCAAACAGCGATTCGAGGATCTCCCGCTTGCGTGTCTTCGCGTCGTACGGCAGACGATTGTATTCGGCGAGCAGCCGCCGCGCGGTGTTCTTGTACTCAAGGAATATCGGATCGTGGCAATCGTAGATTTCCCCCGCCATGCACTTGTCCAGCTCGTTCATGCCCGTCATGTCATGCATCCCCTCTGGCTGCGGCCTACACATCAACACCAACCATGCTAGCGGCGGCGATCCGCTCAGGCCGAAATTCCCGCCGTATGCGGCACGCCATGTACCGCATACGGTACGAAGACGGGATGCGGCGCAATTCGTCCCCGGCCATACGTCGGTCAGCATCTGACCGGAAAGTCATGTCAATGAAAGACCGAGGGCCTTGGAATCACTGGACTTCCAAGACCCTCAGCGCTATGCAGCAATCACTTCTTGCTGACTAAATTTGAACTCGACGATGTCGCTATACGACATCAGGCTGTTTCTCCAGCAACAGGTCGTTCATACGGACAAGTCCCACTATCCGACTACGGCGTCGAGCGAGTCCACTGCACGCAGGGCGGTGGCCACGTCGGACGGAGTGACCTCGAACGGCATGTTGCCCATCGTGTCGTCCGGTGAGCAGGCCAGTTTGCCCACGCGCAGCAGGTCGGCGTCCGTGGCGTTTGCAATGCCGATGTCGGCCAAGGTGGTTGGTAAGCCGACCGCGCGGAAGAATCCAAACGCCTCCTCGAAATCAGCCATCGGCCGGTCCTCCAGTACGAACTGCGTGAGGGTGCCGTACGCCACCTTCTCGCCGTGCAGATACTTATGCGTGCCTTCCAGCGCGGTCAGGCCGTTATGCACGGCGTGCGCCGCCGCCAATCCGCTCGACTCGAAACCGATGCCGCTGAGCAGCGTGTTCGCTTCGACCACCTGTTCCAAGGCACGGGTGCGCAGACCCTTATGCGCCGCCGCCAAGGCTTTCACGCCGTCGGCAATGAGCAGATCATGGCATAGGCATGCCATCGCTTCGGCGGCATTGGTGGCATGGCCGCCGGCCATGGTGACCGCGTTCGATTTGATGCAGGCAAGAGCCTCGAAATAGGTAGCGTAGGCGTCACCGAAACCGGCCGTCAGGAGTCTGGCCGGCGCCTTGGCGATGACGTCCGTGTCCATGATCACCTTGTCCGGGTTCCTGGGCAATGGCAGATACCGGTCGAATTGCCCGTCGTCGGTGTACAGCACCGAAAGCCGCGAACACGGCGCGTCCGAAGACGCGGCCGTCGGCACGATGATGACCGGCAGCTCGGCGAAATGCGCCACGGCTTTGGCCGTATCGAGCGACTTACCGCCTCCGATACCGAGCACCACATCGCATTTGTCCAGCAGTTTCTGATGACGGTGGACCTCAGTCATCGAGCATTCACCGGCGAACGCCTCGTAATGATATGGAGTGTTCGAGGCATCGAAACTCGAAGTGATTCGATCGCGGTACATCCGGTCGATGAACGGGTCGACGATCAGATACGCGCCCGCCGAACCGAGTTCCACGTATTCCGAGGCGAGCGAGCCAAGCGCACCCTCCTGTTGGATGTAGCTGCCGGGTGAGCACAGCGCTGTTCTCATGGTTACTCCTTACTTCATTGTTGGGTTGAGTGTTGTTGAAACAGCAGCCAAAGCTAGCACGCGATGCCGCGCGATTCCGTGCGCTTGAGCAGCATCAGCACGCCGGCCGAACCCAATGCCAGCACCGCGCCGAAGAGGCCGAGCCAACGCAGTCCCAGATGCGTCATGGCCAGTCCGCTGATGGTGGAACCCAAGGTTATGCCGATGTTGAATGCCATCGCGTTCATCGAAGAGGCCAACGTCATAGACGAAGGAAACCGTTCGGCAGCGATGGCGGTATGCAGTACCTGCGACGGCGAATTCTGCAGGTACA
Organism: Bifidobacterium ramosum; assembly: GCF_009299505.1. GTDB lineage: Bacteria > Actinomycetota > Actinomycetes > Actinomycetales > Bifidobacteriaceae > Bifidobacterium > Bifidobacterium ramosum. The sequence goes on from NZ_WBSM01000008.1 coordinate 170,813, forward strand.
TGAGACAGGCCAGTGCGAGCAGATCCACGGCCCCGAGCGCCGGAATCATACTTGCGAACGGCAGCACGGCCAGACAGACGGCCTGCAACAGGTACAGCGGAATCAGACCGATGATCGGCTGCGAGCCGGTGCCGTGCGCCGCCAACTTGCCGCTGTACAGATTGGACCACAACGCCGCAAGACCAATCGCGGTCAGGGCAAGACTCAAGTACCGCTCGGGGACGCCAATTTCCTCGGTGAGGATAGGGGAAAGATATGTATAGAAGGAGTATGTCGCCGCTGCGCCGAAAACGACCACAAGCATGCCGTACCAGACTGTAATGTCTCGGGGCCTAAATGACGCATGTGTCGGGGCATGGTTGACGGTATGTCCTGGGGCATGGTTGACACATGCGTCATGTCGGTGTCATTCAACTGTCGGTTTGTTTCTTGGCCGGAGCTGG
>NZ_WBSM01000009.1 GCF_009299505.1 Bifidobacterium ramosum
ATCCCCCACCCCGCGCCCCGTCGCTCAGCGAGAAACGTAACGTGTCGCAGCCCTTCCAGCTGATAGGCTGAACACGGCAAAGGCCGGCCGCGCGAAAAGGAGGAGACCGTGGCGGTATTTCAGCTCATCCTGTGCATCATCGCGGCGGTCGTACTGTCCTCGTTCATCAGCCGGTTCATCCCGAAGGTCTCGACCCCGCTCGTGCAGATCGCGCTCGGCGCCATCGCCTCGCAGCTCCCGTTCTTCCCCGACGTCGGCCTCGACCCGGAACTGTTCATGGTCCTGTTCATCGCGCCGCTGCTGTATCTCGAGGCGCACGAAATCGACAAATCGGAGCTGCTGAACACCATCAAACTGTCGTTGTCGCTCGCGATCGGACTGGCCATCGCCACGATGGTCGCGGTCGGCTTCATCCTGCACGCGATCTGGCCGGCCGTGTCGCTCGCCGCGGCTCTGGCGCTCGGCGCGGCGCTCGGCCCGACCGACGCGGTGGCCGTGAGTTCCCTCGGCAAGGAGGCGGCGCTCACCCGCCGTCAGATGGGCGTGCTCAAAGGCGAATCGCTGTTCAACGACGCGTCCGGCATCGTCGGCTTCCAGTTCGCGATCGCCGCGGCGACCACCGGCCGATTCGAAGTCGGCGAGGCGGCCGGCGAATTCGTCATGTCGTTCATCGGCGGCGGACTGTTCGGCCTCGCGATCGGCATGATCGCCAACTGGCTGTTCGAAACGATCCGTTCGCTCGGCTGGGAGACGACCACCACGCGCATCCTCATGGAGCTGTTCCTGCCGTTCCTGCTGTATCTGGCCGCCGAGGACGTGGCGCATGTGTCCGGCATCCTGTCGGTCGTCGCGTCCGCGTTGTTCATCCGTTTCGACCGCACCGGCGTCGGCCCGAACGTGGCGCGTACGAACATCGTGTCGAACAGCGTGTGGGGCGTGCTGTCGTTCACGCTCAACGGCGCGGTGTTCATTCTGCTCGGCATGCTGCTGCCCGACGCGATGGGCACGAGCTGGGACGATCCGGGCGTGAGCAATACGCTGCTGATCGGCGTGATCCTGCTCGTGTCGCTGGTCGTGATCGTGATGCGGTTCGTGTGGGTGAGCGCGATGCTGCGTGTGGCGCGCGACCAGACCACGCATCTGCGCCGCAAGATGACGCCGGAACGTCTGCGTTCGGCGGCGGTGATGACGTTCGGCGGCGCGAAGGGCACGATCACGCTGTCGCTGATGTTCACGATCCCGTATGCGTTGGCGGACGGCCACTGGTTCCCGATGCGTGACGAACTGATCTTCGTCGCATCCGGCGTGATCATCGTGACGTTGCTGCTGGCGAACTTCCTGCTGCCGTTGCTTGCACCGAACCGGTCGAAGGACACGTCGTTGGAGATGACGGAGGTCACGATCGAGGTGCTGCGTCGTACGGTCGAGGAGTTAACCGGTCGCGTGACGAACGAGAACCGTCGTGCGATCCTCATGGTGATCGACTCGTATACGAAACGCATCACGCGACTCAAGCAACGCGTCGGCGAGCTCGATCCGCAGGGCTACGCGCAGTTGCAGATCGATGCGCTCGGCTGGGAGAAGGACTACGTCAAGCAGCGGCTGATCGATACGAAACAGGGCACGGCGACTGGCGTGACGACGTCCGCCGGCGACGCGACCGCCGGGGCGACGCGGTCCGCGCACGACCGCGACCTCGAGATCGAGGCGTGCGAACGACTGCTCGACCAGATCATGAATTCGCTGCGCCACATCGACACCGATCGCAACTCCGGACGCGCGATGTGGCAGATCAAGGGACGGCTGCGCGCGCTGCAACGTCGTACGCTCACGCTGGTGCGGCGCACGTCAAGCCGCATCCGCCGCACCACGCCGCTGTTCAGTGACGACGAGATCTTCGCGCACACCCGTATGGTGCAGCTCGACGCGTTCGACCACGTGATCGACCGGCTGTACGAGGAGATGACGCGCGACCAGTACAACACCGAGCATTGTTCGGCGCTGCTGCTCGACTACCGTCGTGCGGAGTCGGCGTTGCGCGCGCGGCCGAACATGGGCGGCAGCGCGCAGGCGATCGCGATGGCGGAGGACGTGAAGCGCGAAAGCTACGGCATCGAGCTCGGCGTGATTCAGGACATGGTCGAGGCGGGCGACATCACGCGTGCGCAGGCGAAGGCGTTGCGCCGCAATGTGTACGTCATGAGCGTCGACGCCGACTCGAGCATCTGACGCGGTTTCCCTCGCTCTTCAGGGGCATGCCCGTTCGGGGCCGCGTCCTCGGCTGGGGCATGCCCTCCGGCTGAGCACACCCCTAACGGACATACAGCCGATTCGGGCCATGTAATCGGCTGTATGTCCGTTCGTGATCAGGAATTCGTCACAGCACGCCCGACGTGATGTCGTGCAGCATCAGCCACTGCCGCAGGTCGGCGAACTCCTCAAGACTCGCCTCATGCCCCAACGCGCGGTAGCTCTTCGTCGTCAGCCATGTATGCTCCTCGAGCCACGCCGCCGCCGCGAACAGCTCGTACTTGGGAATCACCGCATCGTTCTTGCCGTACGTATAGAACACGGGCGTATCGAAGTCGGCGAGCCGATCGTCGGCCGGCGCGGTGCCGGGCACGTTGCCGGGCGCGAGATACCCGGACAGGTTGATCGCGGCGCGGTATCGTTCGGGATGTATGCGCAGCAGATGCGTGGCGAGCAGACCGCCCTGCGAGAAGCCGAACGGCACGATGTCACGGTCGAACGGCACATTGTCGGCGACCCACCGGTCGATCGCGGTCGCCGCCGCGAACGCCGCACGGTCAAGATCGTCGCCGGACGGCACCGTCTCACGGAACCACGCGTATACGCCCGGTTCGGCGTACGCGGGATGACTGCGGTACGGCGAATCGTCAATGGTGTCGGATGCGTCGGGATCGGCGCGATTCGTCTGGTCAGACGAGTCGGTTTGGTCATCTCGCTCGTCTTGATCGTCGGGCCCCGGTTCCAGTACGATCGGCGCACGCAACGATACGTAGTCATTGTACGGCGCGATGTACCGCATGATGTCGGCGATGTCCCGTTCGTTCGATCCCCATCCGTGCAGGCACAGGAAGATCGGATGCGTGGGCGCGGCATTGCCGCCGCCGCGCGAGTACAGCGCGTGCCTGATCGTCATCGACTGTCCGCCATCGCCGTGCACATCAACCGTTGCGTCTTCGCTCATATCGCCCAATATACCGTTTTCGCCCGCATCGCCGCACGGCCAGCCCCTTTCCCGGACATGTCGGACATGTCGCCCGCCCCCTCTCCGCTTCCTCTTAACGGACATCCAGCCGATTGCGCCGCGGAATCGGCTGGATGTCCGTTGGAAGAAGGGGAGAAGAGAGCAAAAACAACGAGAAAAAGAACCCCGGCGGGGGTGCCGCCGGGGAGAGAAAGGAGAGAGAAGAAGAAAGGGGTTCAATTGTCGGGAACTGCTGCTGTTCCTGTTCAGCTCTTGCTGACAGTTATTATGAAACCACCGGTTCCTTGACGCAATAATGTGTTTGTCTGAGAACTTCCTGAAAATCATCGTCGCCGCCGACGATGAACGCGCCCGCCGAGTACAGACAAGTACATAGCCGACTGACGCTACACTGGTGAGAGATACCCGAATCAACACCAGTCAACATAAGGAGCGACCATGCTGCTGTCCGATCGCGATATTCTTGCCGCCAAGGCCGACGGCCATATTTCGCTCGATCCATGGACTCCCGAGATGGTGCAGCCCGCGTCGATCGACGTGCGGCTCGACCGATTCTTCCGCCTGTTCAACAACCACGCGTACACGTACGTCGATCCGGCCGAAAACCAAGGCGCGCTCACGGAACAGTTCGAAGTGCGTTCCGACGAGCCGTGGATCCTGCACCCGGGCGAGTTCGCGCTTGGTTCGACGTGGGAGTATGTGAAACTCGACGCGACGATCGCGGCGCGTCTGGAAGGCAAGAGCTCGCTCGGTCGCCTCGGCATCCTCACGCATTCGACCGCGGGTTTCATCGACCCAGGCTTCGAGGGCCATATCACGCTGGAGCTGAGCAACGTGTCGACGCTGCCGGTCAAGCTGTGGCCGGGCATGAAGATCGGTCAGATGTGCTTCTTCCAGCTAAGCTCGCCGGCCGAGCATCCGTACGGTTCCAAGGAGACCGGCTCGCACTATCAGGGCCAGCGCGGGCCGACCCCGAGCCGTTCCTACATCAACTTCTATAAGGCCGACGTCGACGACTGACGTCCCTAATATAAATCCCTATACTGAAGTGGCTCCCCTCACTGAGGGGAGCCACTTCAGTCACATGCACTTATGCGGTCACGCCGCGACGCTTGTCAACGGCGCGCATGATGGCCTTGTAGATCTCGGAAGCCACCAGCACGATCGCCGCCAGGCCGATGCATTCGAACCACGCGACGAAGTCGAGCGGCGTGGTGCCGAACGCGTCGTTGAGGAACGGCACGTAGATCACCACGACCTGCAGCAGGATCGAGATGCCGATCGCGCCCCACAGCCACTTGTTGCTGAACAGGCCCACGAACGCGGACTGGCGCGCCGAACGTGAGGCGATCGCGTTGAACAGCTGCGCGAACACGAGGATCGTGAAGCCCATCGTGCGGGCCTCGGTCATCTGCGCATCGTGGCCGAGCGCGTCCACGGAACGGTCGGTGAACAGACCGCCCGCGAGGTGCATGTCCATGCCGATCAGCGTCACGGCGGCCATGATGATGCCGATGAACGCGATGTCGATCCACATGTCCTTGTCGATCACGCGATCGGTGAGCTTGCGCGGCTTGCGGGCCATCACGTCGTCGGTCTGCGGATCGACGCCCATCGCGAGCGCCGGCGCGGCGTCGGTGAGCAGGTTGATCCACAGCAGCTGCGTGGCGAGCAGCGGCACGGTCACGCCCTGCGAACCGGGCTGGGTGATGCCGAGCACGCCGGCGAGCATGACGCCGCCGAACACGGTGAACACCTCGCCCACGTTGGAGCTGAGCAGGTAGCGCAGGAACTTGCGGATGTTGTCGAAGATCACGCGGCCTTCGCGCACGGCGGCGACGATGGTGGAGAAGTTGTCGTCCGCGAGGATCATCTTCGCGGATTCCTTGGTGACTTCGGTGCCGGTGATGCCCATGGCCACGCCGATGTCGGCGGACTTGACGGCCGGCGCGTCGTTCACGCCGTCGCCGGTCATGGCGGCGATGTTGCCCTGGCGCTGCAGCGATTCGACGATCTTGAGCTTGTGCTCCGGCGCGACGCGCGCGTACACGGACACTTCGGAGGTCGCCTTGTCGAGACCGGCCTCGTCGAGCGCGTCGAGCTGGTCGCCGGTGAGCGCCTTGCCGCCCTTCTCGATGATGCCGAGGTCGGAGGCGATGCGCGCCGCGGTCAGCGGGTGGTCGCCGGTGATCATGACGGTGCGGATGCCGGCGCGATGCGCTTCGGCCACGGAGTCGCGGACCTCGGTGCGCGGCGGGTCGATGATGCCGACCATGCCGGCCCAGATGAGATCGGATTCGATCACATCGGACTGCTCGGAGATATCGGTGATCTGACCGGCCGAGTTCGTCACGATGCCCGGAACCTCGGCCAGCGAGGAGACGCCGAGCGGACGATACGCCTCGCCCAGCGTACGGTACGCCTCACCGGACAGCTTCTCGACGGTCGCGAGGATCGTCTGACGGTCGCCTTCGGTGAGCGGACGGACCGCGCCGCCCACGGCGATGCGCGTGCAGTACGCAAGCAGCACGTCCGGCGCGCCCTTCGCGAAGACGGTCAGGTTGCCGGCGTCGGCGTTGTCCTTGGCGACGATCGCCATGCGCTTGCGTTCGGACGTGAACGGCACCTCGGCCACACGCTCGAAGTTCGCGTACTTCTTGTCGGCGTGCACCTTGCGGGCGGCGACGATCAACGACACCTCGGTCGGATCACCGATCGCCTCCCACGTACCGGCCTTGGATTCGCTTTCGCGCAGGTCGCCGTCGTTCGCGAGCGTACCGGCGCCCAGCGTCGCCATCACTTCGGCCTCGACGCCGGCGGGCACGGCCAGGTCGCCGTCCGCGGCGTCGACCATCACCATGCGGCCTTCCGGCGCGTAGCCGGTGCCGGTGATCTGCACTTCGCCGGACGGCGTCACCACGCGCTCGACGGTCATTTCGTTGCGGGTCAGCGTACCGGTCTTGTCGGAGCAGATCACGGACGCGGAACCAAGAGTCTCCACGGAGGACAGCTTCTTGACGATCGCGTTGTGCTTGGCCATACGCTGCACGCCGAGCGCGAGCACGACGGTCAGGATCGCGGCGAGGCCTTCCGGCACGGCGGCGACGGCCAGCGAGACGGCCAGCAGCAGCGAGTCGATGATGTCATGCACCGAGTGGAAGCCCTGCGTGAGCGCGAGCGCGGCGAGCACGACCACCGCGATGATGCACACCGCGAGACCGAGGATCTTGGAGACGTGCGCCATCTCCTTCTGCAGCGGGGTGGCTTCGTCGTCGGTGGCGGCGAGCATGTCGGCGATCTTGCCGACCTGTGTGTTCATGCCGGTGCCGGTGACGATGGCACGGCCGGTGCCCTGCGTGACGGACGTGCCGTTGAAGATCATGTTCGCGCGGTCACCGAGCGCCTTGGCTGCGGCGAGCGTTTCCGGCTTCTTGCCTACCGGAACGGATTCGCCGGTCAGCGACGCCTCCGCGATGCGCAGGGACGCGGCGGCGAACAGGCGGCCGTCGGCGGAGACGGTGTCGCCTTCGCCGAGCACGACGATGTCGCCGGGGACGACGTCGGTGGTGTTGATGTGCACGACCTTGCCGTCGCGCAGGACGGCGGTCTGCGGCGCGGTCATCTGCGCGAGCGCGGCGACGGCCTGTTCGGCGCGGGCTTCCTGAATGTAGCCGAGTACGGCGTTCACGATCAGGATGAGCACGATGACGAGCGCGTCGAACGGCACCGGTTCGCCGGCACCCGGCGTGTTGGCGCGTTCGATGAACCATGCGACCACCGAGATCGCGGTGGCGACGAGCAGCAGATACACCAGCGGATCCTCGAACTGGGCGAGGAACTTCTTCCACTTCGGCACCGGCGGCGCGCTGGCCAGCTGGTTCGGGCCGAACTTCTCGAGGCGACGCTTGGCCTCGTCGGAGCTCAGACCGGTGGCCGTGTCGACGTTCAACGCCTTGGCTACGGCATCCGCGTCGGTCAGGCTCGGATCGGTATCGTTCAACAGCGCCTGCTGGGCGCGCACTTCCTCTGAAATCGCGTCCTCGTTCGCTGCGGACGCTGTGGATTGATCCTTCGTACGATCAACCATGGTGTTCTCCTTGGTATAGCCGCGGAGTAGTCAGCCCTCACGAACCCGACGGGTTTGTCCCCTCCCCCGGCCGGCCGCGATAAAGCTGCGCGGTTATGGGCACCGGCGCAACTGCTGCCGATGCGTACGGTTGTCATTATTCCATAACCCGATAACCGCAGAGCGAAACACCGCCGGGCGAGTCGCCCAGTTATCGGTCACGACCTGCAAAAAGCCGCTGTATGTCGCGCCGGCGACGCCGACGACACACCATCCATCCGACTTATCCACAAAAAATGTGGACAGACACGCCGAGTGTGGACAACCCCACCCTTTCGACCACATACCCCGTTTCGGCTTGCACAATTCCCCCGGCGCCGCACATGCTTGAACAAATGACTGGTCACGGCGAACGTTCCGACCACAGCCGCTACCGTCGTCGACAATCCAACAGAAAGGCACCGAACATGAACAACATCACAACCGCCCTTCCACCGCCAACTCGGGATATACTTTGTATATCTAACCAAGGAGGGGTGATGGCAGACGGCATCGTGAACAAATGGGGCAACAGCGAGGGCATCCGCATCCCCAAAGACATACGAGAACGGACTGGACTCCACGAAGGCAGCCGCGTCTCCATCGAAGTCGAAGGCGAGCGCATCATCATCACCCCGATCCGACCGCGAACGACACACGTCGGCCGATACATCGTCCCCGATATCCGTACGCTGTTCGCCGACTATCACGGCGATTACGCACCACACGAAGACGGATTCACAGCAGCGGTCGGACGGGAGGAACTGTGAACGGATACCGACGAGGCGATGTCGTCGCCGCGGATCTGGACCCCACGCTCGGCCACGAACAGCGTAAACGACGCTATCTGCTGGTCGTCGGCAACGAACACTTCAATCGCCTCTGCAACCTGACCTGGGTATGCCCCATCACGTCGACGGACAACGGATATCCTCTGCATCTGCCGGTCCATCCGATATCAACGTACGACATCGAAGGATTCGTAGAGATCGAACAGATGAAATCACTCGATCTCGTCGCCCGGAACGCCGACATCGTCGGCTATCTGCCACAAGAGGAGACCGATACGGTCGTCGAGACGATCATGGCATGCCTGATCTGAACGGAACCAATCCGAGCGGAACCGACGGCGGCGGGAGGCTCGCCGATCACCGGCGCCCGATCATCCGCCCGCTATCTACCTGCCCGCCTACGACAGGTCGGCCTCACGCAGGTTGCGCGTGACGGCACGTTCGCGCGCGCCCTTGGTCGCGTACAGGCCGGCCGCGACGAGCAGGAACATCACCGTGCAGCAGATCCACAGCGTGCGGCTGCCGAATCCGCCGATGATCCAGCCTCCGACCAGCGGCGCGGCGCCGTTCGACAGCGACCACACAAGGTTGTACAGGCCCTGGTACGTGCCGCGCGCATCGGCCGGCGCGAGACTGGCGACCGTGGTCGCGGCGATCGGGAACGTGCCGAGCTCGCCGAACGTCCACAGCACGGCGGCGATCGCGAAGCCGTGCCACGTGGTCGCGCCGATCTGGAACGAGTAGCCGACGGCCGTCATGAGCATGCCGAGCACGAGCACGCGCGTGTTGCTCATGCGGTTGAACACGGCGAGCGACGGGATCTGCAGCAGGCACAGCATGCCTCCGTTGATCGTGAGCAGCACGGAATACTGGTCTGTGCCCATGCCGAGCTGCGTGAGCGCGATCGGCAGGCCGCTGGTCAGCTGGAAGTACGCGATCGTATAGCCGAACATGAGCACGACCATCGACATGAACGGCCAGTCGGTGAGCGCGCGACGGTAGTTCGCGAGCATGGAGACGCGCGGTTCGGCGGACGCGACGCCGTCGTTTGCGGCAACGTTCGCAACCGCCGGCACGTCGTCAGTAACGTTCGCAGCACCGGCAACGTTGTCACGACGATCATCACGAGCCGTGAGCCTGCGCGCCTCGTGGAAGAAGACGATCAGCATGGCCGTCGCGACGACGAGAATGACGGCCTCCGCGTAGAACATCAGCGTGTACGAGATCTTGACGAGCTGATTCGCGATGATCGGCCCGATCGCGAAGCCGAAGTTGACTGCCCACGTTTGCAGTGTGTACGCGCGTTTCTGCGCGCGGATCGGTACGACGTCGGCGATGTACGCGGCGATGGCCGGTGTCGGGATCGACGAGATCGCACCGTAGACGAGCAGCGCCACGCCCATGACGAACGGATCGTCGATGAACGAGAGGATGACGAGCATGACCGCCGCGCCGATCTCGCCGCCGATGATCATCGACTGGCGGCCGAACCGGTCGGACAGCGACCCGCCGAACAGGCAGCCGAAGATGCCGCCAAAACCGTACATCGACACGATGGTGCCGGCGACGCCCGCGTCCACGTGCAGGTCCTTGACGAGATACATCGACATGAACGAAATGACGAACCGGCCCATCCACAGGATCAGCAGGGCCAGCCACAACCCCCAGAACAGCAGGGGCAGTCCGAAAATCTCTCGTTGCTTCTTCACTGTGGATACTCTACTCTGCGGGCGACACGCCGGGCGGGTGTGCACGACACGCATGATGCAATCCGGAGAACGGCGTCATTCCGGCGATGTGCGGGTCGTATCAAGCGTGTCGTGATCAGTCGCCCGGCGTGTCGTCCGTTCTTAGGACAATAAAGCCTATGGCTATTAAGAAAGGACCGACCAAGGGGTCGGGTGGAAAACATCGCAACGCACTGCGCGGCCACGGGCCGACGCCCAAGGCCGAGGACCGCGTGTACCACAAGGCATATCGCGAGAAGAAGATCGCCCAGCGCCGGCAGATGGCCGACCCGCGTCTGGCCGCACGCCGCCGCGCGGCCAAGTTCACTTCGGATTCCGACGATCTGGTGATCGGCCGCAACGCGGTGCTCGAGGCGCTGCGTGTGGGCGTTCCGAGCTCGCAGCTGTACGTCGCGGCGCGCATCGAACATGACGACCGCACACGCGAGATCGTGAAGCTGGCGGGCGCGAACGGCCTGCATCTGCTGGAGGCGGACCGTCTGGAGATGGACCGCATCGCCCGTTCGTCGAACCATCAGGGCGTGGTGCTCAAGGTACAGCCGTACGAGTATTCGTCGCTGGCCGAGCTGGTCGAGCGCGCGGAGAAGAAGTCTCGCGCGATGGAGGCGGCGAATTCGGCGGCGGCGCGCATCAACGCGCGTCCGCTGTTCATCGCGCTGGACGGCGTGACCGATCCGCAGAACCTCGGCGCGGTGATCCGCTCGGCGGCGGCGTTCGGCGCGAACGGCGTGATTCTGCCGGAACGTCGTTCCGCTTCGGTGACGGCGGCGGCGTGGAAGGTGTCGGCCGGCGCGGCCGCGCACATGCCGGTGGCGCGCGTGGTGAATCTGACGAAGGCGATCGAGAGCCTGAAGGAGCGCGGCTATTACGTGGTCGGTCTGGACGGCGGCGGCGACAAGATGGTCGGCGAGACCGGGTTCGAGACCGATCCGCTGGTCGTGGTGCTCGGTTCGGAGGGCAAGGGGCTGAGCCGTCTGGTGCGCGAGTCGTGCGATGCGATCGCCGGCATTCCGATCACCAGCATGGTCGAGTCGCTGAACGCGTCGGTTGCGGCGGGCATCAGCCTGTACGCGGTGGCCCGCGCGCGTCGCGAGGCCGCGGCGGCGGAACAGCAGTAGCGACGCCGGGCTTTCTCTGTCCCGGTCTCCGTCTCTTCCGTCACGTCACATCGCGTTTTTTCTCAACGGACATATAGCCGATTACGTATGCAAATCGGCTGTATGTCCGTTATTGTTTGCGGGATCTGCGTATGACTGACTTTTTGGCTTCTTCCCCTCAACGGACATACAGCCGATCCGACCCCCGTTTTCGGCTGTATGTCCGTCAGGTTATCTCGCCAAAGTGCGGCTGTATGTCCGTTGAGGGGTTAGATGGCGACGAAGCCGAGGCCCTCGAGGAACGCTCGGGTCTGATCCTTGGTCTTGAAGACGGCGGTGTTGCCGAGGATGCGTTCGCAGATGCTGCCGAGTTCGTCGTGCACAGCGGCGCGGATCGCCTCGCGATCACGCGTGCCGGCGCCGCCATCGTTCGCAGCCCCACCGTCCAGCGTGGCGATCAACTCGTCCCATTCCAGCTGGAACTCGCGAACGTTGTCAGGCAGCTCGGTCGCCCCGGCCGCCAGCGCGTCCTCGATCTCGCCCAGCTGTTCCACGAGCCGCCCCGGCAGAATGAACAGGCCCATCGCCTCGATCAGCCCGATCGGCTCCTGCTTGACGGCCCAGTACTCCGGATGCGCGTGGAACACGCCCTCGGGATACTGTTCGCTCACCGCGTTGTTGCGCAGGATCAGGCCCATCTCGTACCCACGCTCGGTGATGATCGCGTTCGGCGACAGCGCGGACTGGCGGTTGCCGTCGGCGTCGTGGCTGGCGATTCCGGCCGCCGCGTCGTCATAGTCGACCCATGCCTCGCGGATCCGGTCGCACACGTCGATGATCGACTGCCGCGACCGCGACACGACGCGCATCGCCGTGCCCGGCCAGTCGAGGATCTCCACGGTCACGTCATCGTATCCCGGCACCGCGAAACCGGCCCACGTGGCTGCGCGGTGCATCGGCAGCCGCTCGCCGCCGCCCTGATAATGGTCGTGCGCAAGCACCGATCCGCCGATGCGCGGCAGCGCGGCGTTGCACCCGAGGAAGTACCCGGGGAAGCGGTCCACGAAGTCGAGCAGATGCCCGAACGTGTCGCGGTCGACGTGCATGGGCGTGTGCTCCATGTTCACGCAGATGCCATGCTGGTGGAAGTACCCGTACGGCGAGAACTGCCAGAACCACGGTTCGCCGCCGAGCGTGATCGGAACGGTGCGCAACGTGCGCTTGTTGCGCCCGGCGAAGCCCTCGTTCTCATGGCAGATCGTGCAGGACGGGTAGCCGCCCGTGACGGCGTTGCCGGCGGCGGCCTTCTTCATGTTCTTGAACTCGGGTTTGGCGAGGTTGATGGTGACGGTCAGGCCGTGGGAGTCGAAGCGCGGGTTGCGGTCGAGCACGGCCTTCTTGACGTAGTTGTTGTCGACGCAGTAGTCGTAGAACCAGCGCATCGCGTCCATGCCACCGTTCGCGGCGATGCCATCGTTGTCGTCATCGTCGTCCGTGACGGTGTTGCCGGAACGTTCGATCGTACTGAACCGGTTCTGGATCGCCGACGGCGCTGCGGACAACACGCCCATCACCTGATCGGCAACGACCGGCCCGTCTTCGGCGTCGAACAGTCCGGCCGCGACGGCCGTCTCGCGTAGCCGCGCCAACAGTTCGTCCACGCCGCGACCGTTCGCAGTCGCACCGGTCGGACGGTACGACGACAGGTCAAACATCGAGAAGATACGATTGCGCGTCCAGTCGACGTCGCGCGGGTCGAGTCCCAGTTTGATACGCGCGTGATCGATCAGCGCGTCGATCGCGGCATATACTTCATCGAGCGAGCCGTTTGCCGTTGCAGCAACGTTCGCGGCCACAGCAACGTTCGCATCGTCCGTCGTCGTTGCAGTAACGTTCGCACCGTCGGTTCCCGCAACAGTAACGTTCGCAGCATCGCCACCGTTCGCAGTCACCGTAACGTGTGCACCATCGGCAGCAAGTCCTCCGGCAACTCCAGCGATATCAGTCATCAGCACGTCCTCCTTCTTGCGTATCGCCCGAGACACGACCATCGCCCGCGGCCATCACGTCGGCCACGATCGCGCGCATCACGTCGTCCTGCTCCTCCATCTCCTGCACGAGCTTGATCTGCGTGCGCGACCGCACCAGATTATGCTCGGGATACTTGGTCGCGAAGTACGTGTCGCCCGCCAGATAGTCGGCAAGGAAGCGCATGCCGCACTCGAGCGTCATCATCCGCGCGCCCGTCGGCAGCAGTGCGGCCTCGCGCGGCGTGATGCTGGCCCGCAGCGCACCGACGAACCCTTCCGTGTACGCGCGGAACAGGTCGGCGCTGAAGTGCACCTTGTCGAGGTCGGGCTCGTCCTCGAGCGCGGTGGAGGCGCCGAACCGGATGGAGTCGCCGAAATCGTAGAGCATCGAACCGGGCATGATGGTGTCGAGGTCGATGATCACGCGCGCCTTGCCGGTCGTCTCGTCCATGAGGATGTTGTTGAGCTTGGTGTCGTTGTGCGTGACGCGCAGCGGGATCGTGCCGTCAGCGAGACCGCTGGTGATGGTCGCGTATTCGTCGGCGTGCGCAAGGTAGAAGTCGATCTCCGGACGGCAGCCGGCCGCGCGGCCCTTCACGTCGGCCGCGAGCGCCGCCTTGAAGTCCTCGAAGCGGTGCGGGGTGTCGTGGAAGTGCGCGATGGTTTCGGTGAGCTGCGACGCGTCGAACGCGGCGAGGTAGTTCTGGAATTCGCCAAATGCCGCGCCGGATTCGCGGAAGACGTCGGCGTTCGGCACGAGGTTGTAGGAGACGGTGTGTTCGATGAACACGTATGCACGCCATGCGCCGCGCTCGTCTTCGAGGTACGACGTGCCGGCGGTGGTGGGGATGATCTCGAGCGTTTCCTTGCCGTGTTCGCGCAGGAACGCGGTGACGAGTTCGATGTTGCGCATGAGGTGCACGGTGTCGGGGAAGATGGACGTGTTCATGCGCTGCAGGATGTAGCGGCGGGTGCCGGTGACGACGAGGTAGGTGGCGTTGATGTGGCCGTCGCCGTACGGTTCGATGCTGTCGATGGTGCCGTCGAACTGGAAGCTGGCTGCGATGTCGGCGAGTTGGGGATCGATAACTGACATGGACACTCCTTGATCGGTATGGCTGATCGGTACGTCGTTGTTATTCCAGCGTAAACGGTTTGTTTTGCGCTGGTTCGCGGCGAGGTGGTTCTGTGCAACTTCGGTGATCGATAGGGCAATTTTTTGATATGCTGGGTGTTGCCCACGGTGGGATGAGGCAACGCCCGCAGCCGGCCGTTCCGTGTGCGACCGTAGGAAACCCACGGATGGCCATCCCCAAGCGTGGGTAGCCGTAGGAAACCCGCCGGAGCAACCGCAGGAAACCCACGCAAACCCGCCATCCACCGTGTGCAACCGTAGGAAACCGCCATGAAGCCACTGGAACATCACGTCGACACGGCGCTGTCGAACTACTATGTGTACCGGCCGAGCCGCACCGCCCTGCGCACGTACCTGTACCCCACCATGATCGGCCTGTACCGGTACCGCAAAGGCTACCGCCTGACCCGCGCGCCGTTCGACAGCTTCAACCTCATGATGGTCAAGTCGGGCACGTTCCGCTTCCGCACGTCGAACGGCAGTGCCACGGCGAACGCGACGGCACGCGACGGCGACATCATCCTGCTCAACTGCTACGCGCCGAACTCGTATCAGGCGAGCGCACTCACCGACAGCGACGTGATCTGGATGCATTTCGACGGCATCGCCGCACGACCGTACTTCGATGTGATCCATCCGGCGCTCGGCACGGTGATCACGGTGAAGCGGTCGGCGTACGCGTACAGTCGCATGCGCATGCTGTACGACGTGTTCGATCAGGGACAGCACGTGAGCGAGGCGCGCATGTCGCTCGCGATCACGGAGATCCTCACGGAATGCATGGCGACGGCCGACGAACGGACGACGGATGCGGATGAGTTGGCTGGTACGGACGGCACGCGCGGCATGCGCAGCGGGAACGACGGAGGCGACGGGGACGGTCGTGACGGACACGACGGACGCGGCGGCAGCAGCAACGGTGACAACGGTCGCAGCGGTGCGAACGGTGGCATAAGCGGCGATGCGAGCGTCGGGAAGGGCGACGGACGCGCGCGGGCGGATCGCAGCAGTCGCAATGCGGTCGAGGAGGTGCTAGCATACATCGCCGGTCATTTGCACGAGCCGCTGCCGTTGGCTCAGCTTGCGGGGATGGCGTTGATGAGCGAGTACTATTTCATCCGCGTGTTCAAGCGGATGACGGGGTACACGCCGCACACGTACATCGTGAACGCGCGTATGGATGCGGCGCGGTACATGCTCACGAGTGGATACGCGAGTCTGCGGGAGATCTGCGCGGAGTGCGGATTCGGGAGTACGAGCGCGTTCTGTTCGGCGTTCAAGAGGCGGTATGGTTGCTCGCCGCTTGAGTTTCGGCGGCGGGCGACGGATAACGACGGCTGATCAGGCGGATCAGGCCGATCAGGCGGACGTGACTCTTCTCCCCCTAACGGACATACAGCCGATTCGGGTGGGTGAATCGGCTGTATGTCCGTTAGAGGGAAAGGACAGAGAAGTAGGGGAAGGAAAGAAAAGGAAGAGAGGAAAAAGAAGAGAAGGAAGGGGAAGGGTGTCGGAACGCAGGCGGCGCAAAACGAAGCGGCGGCGAACGGGACAACCGTTCGCCGCCGCCTTGTATCGGACGGAACCGACCTCGTTACTTGGTGGTCGTGTTCTTGGCCCAGAGGGCGTAGAGCGTGCCGTTGCGGTCGATCGGGATGAGGCTCTCGTACCGGTTGGTCTCCTTGTTCCACGCGAAGCCGAAGGCGCTGCCGCCGGTGAACGAGCCATCGGCTCCGGCACCCGCGAGGGCGTCGTTGCGCACGGTCGTCCAGCCCTGGAAGGTGTACGTCACACCCTTGTCGTCAGTCCACGAGGCAGGATTCTTCGTCGGCTTGATCAGCTTCTCGCCGTCGTACACCCTCTGCGCGGCGAATGCGCTGTCGGACGAGTCAGCAGCCGTACCGCCGTTGAGGTCGAACTTGATCGTCCACACCGTGCCGGCCTTCTCCCACTTGGCGTAGAGGGTGATGTCGCCGGTCACCGGAGTCTTGCCGAACTCGAACTCCGCAGTCAGCGCCTTGTCGGCGTACCAGCCCATGAACCGGTACTTGTCGCGGCTTGGTTCGGCCGGTTCAACGGCGTCATGGCCGGTCGTACCGGCGTTCGAGTCATCAACCGTTTGCGCGTCGATTCCCGTCGCGCCGTCGTAATTGAGGTCGAACGAGACCGTCCACGTCTTCACCCAGTGCACGTACAGGTCAAGGTTACCCGCCACGGGCTTCGAGAAGTCGTACGGCGTGACGCCGCCCTTGTCGGTGGTCCAGCCGGCGAAGCGGTAGCCGTCGCGCGTCGATTCGCCGCTCGGCTCGGCCACGGCCTTGCCGTCCTCGACGTAGATCGTCACCGGTTCGGCGGTATCGCCAGAGGCGTCGGTGGCGTCGTTGCGATGGAACGTGACCAGATGCACCTTGGTGCCGGCCGTCACCCACTTGGCGTGCAAGGTCAGATCGCCGTTCACGGGAGCGTCGAAGTTGTACGGAGTGTCGGTCGGGTTGCCCTTGCCGTCGTCCGTCACCCAGCCGACGAAGTCCATGCCGGACTTGGTCGGCGCGGCCGGCGCGTCCACGGAATTGCCGTGGTCCACGGTCGCCGGGGCGACCGCGGAGCCGCCTTGGCTGTCGAACGTCACCGTGTACTGGTTGATCGTCCACACCGCGTACAGCGTCAAGTCGCCGTCCAGCTCCTGGCCGAACACGAAGTCGGCGTTCGTGCCGTCCTTCGTGGTGCTCCAGCCGCGGAACGTGTAACCGTCACGCGTCGGTGCAGTCGGTTCGACGGTCTTCTGGCCGTCCTGCACCGTCTGCATGGCGACCGCGGAGCCGCCTTGGCTGTCGAACGTGATCGTATTGGCCTTGGCGTACTGCGCCCACAGCTTGAGCCGCTTGGTCACCGGGGTGCCGTTCACGCCCAGCGTGAAGTTGACGGGACCATTCGTGTTCGTGCTCCATCCGAGGAAGGCGTAGCCGGGTCGCTGCGGCACCTGACGCGGGTCGAGTTCCGCGACCGTGCCGCCGTACGGCACCGCCTGCGGGCTGACGTTCCAGTCGAACATGGTCTTGAACGTCACGCCGGACACGGCCGGACGATGCGTGTAGATCGTCGGGTCTCCACTGATCAGCCAGATCTCGGCGGTACCGTTCTCGACCTGACCGGCGGGAACGGTGATGGCCGATTCGGGAATCAGATGGTCGTTGTTGTCCGGATCCTTGCCGCTCCACGAATCACCGCCCATGCGCAGGATGTATTCAGGACGACGGTTGCCCTTGTCGTTCTGCGTCAGCGTGTACGTGGCGATCATGCCGTAGTCGTCGTGGCTGGTGAACTGCACCGGGGAACCGGTCTGTTCACCCGACCAGGTCCACAGATCCCAACCCTTCCACGAGTCGGAGTCGAGGTCGTATTCCTGGTAATTGGCGTCCGCGCGCATGTAGTGCACGGTGATGGTGAGTTTCTTCGGGTTCTTCACATCGTTCGGCTGGGGCACGGAGGCCGGGTGACGCGCCTCGTTCGACGAGTCGTAGTCCTTGCCGTCGCTGCCGTCCACCCATGCCTCGATGGAACCGCGGACCTTGGATACCACATTGCCGTCCGTCTTGTCGATCACGGAGGCGCTGTACGACTGCATCGTACCATCGACCGGCTTGTCCTTGGTCGCCTTGGAGGCGACGATGCGGTATTGCAGCGTCGTGTGGTCACCATCGATTTCGGCGGTCATACGCTTGCCGTCGGAGTCTTCGGTCTTGTCGAACGGATAGTACGTTTCGTTCAGCCCGTCGCCCCAGACGACCACGCCAGACGCGTTCTGCTGCGCGGCGGTGGCGTCGGCGAAGTGCACGGTGAACGTGGTCTTCGCAGACACGGCGCAGGTGAACGGCACGCCGATCGTCTCGTCGTGGTTGTCGATCGCGGTGATGGCCGTACCCACCGCATTCTCGTACGGGGTTCCGTTGGCCGCATCGGTGCTGGTGCCGGAATGGTAGTCCCAGTTGCCGTTGCCGTCGGTGAACCGATACCGGATGCGCTGTGTGTTGACGCCCTTCGGCAGGGTGATCGCATACCAGCCGTCCGTGGCGCAGCCGTCGACCGATGCCGTCGCCGGATCCATCTTCACCGGTTCGCCGTTGAGCAGCGTGTCGCCGACCGCGTACTGGATGTACACGTTGGACCAGTTTCCGGTGTTCCTGTAGTAGATGGTGCTCGTGGTGTCGCCGATTCGGCCGGTATCGACCTGGTCGTCGTAGCCGGAATCGGTGGTGCTGTAGCCCTTCCAGTCATTCGGTTTCGGCGCGGTCTTGTAGATCGCGACTGCGGAACGCTTGCCGATCGTCACGGTGAGTTTGCCGTCCTTGACGGTCACCTTGTTGCAGGTGTCGCCGGAGCTGTACACGTCGCAGTACTCGCCATCGGGAAGACCGGTGTCATACGTTTCCTTGTGCTCCTTCAGCGTGTTGTTGATGGCCATGAAGCCCACGGCGTTACCGTCGCCGTCGACTCGTGCGAAGCCGATGTTGTTGGTGCCGTTGTTCTGCCAGTTGCCGACCTTGGTGCCGGAAACCGCGTTGTGGAAGCCGATCATGCCGCGCACGGACGCCCAGCGCTGCTCGCACAGCCAGTCGCCCTGCTGACGGTCGGTCACGGAGGCGGCGACCGCCGTGGATGTTCCGCCGCTACTTGCCTTGCATACGGCGTCAAAATCCACGTCCGGCGTTCTCGTGTCGGTGGTGCCGTTCGGGCCGGCATCGGAGTTGTCCGAGGCGAAGTAGTAGTCGGACATGACCTTCGGCTTGCCGTAGTCGTAGGCGAGCATGAACGCGGTCGCGAGCTCGTAGCGCGAGCCGGAGTTGACCGTCAGCGTTTCGGAGCCGCGCGCGGTATCCCAGTTGGAGACGAACACGGTAGCCTTGTCGCTGGGCAGCAGACCGTTGCTGATGTTCTTCAGGTTGCTGATGTCGCCGTTGAAGTACTGGCGCAGCTGATACGAATACGAGAATTCGGTGACGTCGCCGTTGCTGATGTAGTTCTTCGGCGCGAGCTCCTCGGCTTCGCCCTGATGGTAGATGACCTCCTGCTGGAACGGGATGGCGGAAGTCGCCACGCCGATCTTCGTCGCGAGTTTCGCCTTGATGCCCGCAAGATCGTTGGTGCTGATGTGCTTCGCGGAGTCGATGCGGAAGCCGCGCACGCCGAGCTCCCACAGTTTGGCGAGGTATTCGGCCTGGATGTTCTGCACGCGTTCGCTGCCGGTGTTGATGTCCCACATGGTCAACAGGCGGCACTCCTGCACTTCCTTGACGTCCGTGTAGTCCGCGATGTTGTCTCGGCACGCGTGGAAGTCACCGGAGGCGAGACCGTACTGGTGGTTGTTGCCGCTCTCCTCGTACTGGTAGATGCCGATGCCCGGGTAGCGGCCGTAGGTGCCGTTGTACTTGGTGCCGGCCACGCCAAGCTGGTCCTCGACCCACGACACGTCATGTCCGGACGTGTGGTTGAGCACCACGTCGGCGATGATCTGCACGCCGGCGGCGTTGCAGGTCGTGATCATGTTCTTGAGGTCATCCTCGGTGCCGAAGCGCGAGTTGAGCGAGTAGCTGATCGGCTGGTAGACCGTCCACCATTCGGTGCCCTGCACGGATTCCTCGGGCGGCGAGATCTGCACGTAGCCGACGCCTTCGGGGCCGTACGTGGACGTGCATTCCTTCGCGATCGTGTTCCACGACTGCTGGAATGCGATGATCGTCACGTCGCTGTTGTTCAGCGCCTTCGTGGCGGCGGTCGTCTGCGTGGTGGCGGTCTTGTTCGTCTCGTCGGCCGCCGCCGCGACCGAGGTGGCCGCGGCGCCGCTGATCGCCATGGCCACGCCGATCAGCGCGGCCGCCATCTTCCTGACGCGCTCGATCATCGGGCGCCTCCCTTCTTGCCGTGCTTGCCGCGGCGCATGCCGCCGATCATCATGCCGTTGCCGTCACGCAGCTGGCTGGCCAGGAACGCACCGCTGAGCGCGATGAACGCGAGGCCGAACAGCATCGTGCGGGCGAGGCCTTCGCCACCGGTGTTCGGCAGCGTGGGGATGATCGTGTTGGTGATGGTGTAGCCCTTGCCGTCCTGGCTGCCGGTGATGATCGGCGGCTGGTAGCCGTCGACCGACGAGACGGGCTGGTACTTGCCGTTCTCGTCCGGCTCGGTGACTTCACGCACCTCGTAGGTCTTGTACTTGCTGAGGGTGCGCTGGACGCCGTGGGAGTCCTTGTCGTCGGTGGCACCGAAGATGTATGCCCAGCTGTTGGTGTCATCGAGTTTGACCGGGCTGCCGACCGGTTTCAGGCCGGTAAGGTCGGCGTTCGAGAACGCCGAACCGTTGACGGTGACCTGATTGCCCGCGGCTTCGGTGAGCGTCGTGCCCGTGGTGCCGGTCGTACGTTCGTAGATCTGCACCCAGATCGCCTTCGGTCGGACGCCGGTGGCGTTGCCGTGGTCACCCCACGCCTTGCGCACCGGCACACTGGTGGTTTCCGGCGTGTTCGTGTTGGTGAGCTGCAGCACGGTCGTATCAGAGTCGGCCGCATTGGCCTGCATGGTTCCGCCGTTCTCGGTCTGGGTCGCGGTCTCCGTGGCCGTATCGTCGGTCACGGCCGCCGATTTCATGACCTTGACCAACGGCGTGTAGTCGTCCACGGCCTCTTCGGTCACGCTGTAGTTCACCTGCTTGCCCTTGTAGTACTTGGGCAGGTTCTTGAACGTGTACGTCCACACGTTCGGATCGGTATCGGCCGTGGAGGATCCGCTGCCGGCGCCACCGTCCGAACCATCCGCCACGGACGCAGCCGCCTTCGGCGCGGCATTCTTTACGGTCAGCACGGCGCAGCTCACGCCGACGACCTTAGTACCCACACATTCACGATTCTGCGGCACCGGCCAGCCGTTCGAGCCGTCCCAGATGCTCGACAGCAGCCAGATGGTCACGCTATCGGGACGTTTGCCGTTGAAGTTGTCGTTGTCGCTCCACACCTTGTTCACCGTCACGGCCGTGGTAGCCGGCGTGTGGGTATTGGTGATCGTGAACTTCTCGTTGACGCCCTTCTGCTCATCGGCATCGGTCTTCGAGATCTCGGTCGTGCAGACGGGCTTGCCGTCCTTATCCTTGTCGTCGGAGGCGCACTGCCCCTGCAGATCGTAGCCGTTGTACCCCGGCACCGGGTCTTCGACCACACGGAACGTGTATTCCTTGCCATCCTTGTTAACCTTGGGCAGGTTCTCGAGCGTCCACTTCCACTCGCCGTCCGCATTGGGCTTGAGCTTGGTGGTGATCAACAGATCACTGCAGGTCGCTTCGACGGCTTCGCCGTCATCGCCGACCGACGAGCACTTCGCGTCGCCGTATACCTGGATGCCGATGCCGTCGGCCGGGCGCAGACCGTCCTGGTTGTCACCGTCCTTCCAGTCCTTCTCGAGTTCGATGTCGACCGAGCTGGGCTGGTGGATGTTGTAGATCGTGAACTCGGCACCGTTGACGCCCTGGTTCTTGTCGATCGATGAATGGTAGTAGTCCTTGTGGGTCTTGCCGTTCGCATCCTTCTCACTCGTATCGATGATCGTCTCGCTCACGGTGTAGCTGTAGCGGTTGCCTTCGTCGTCGTTGCGCGGCAGACCGGTCCAGTCGTACGCCCAGTTGTTATCGTCGTTCAGCTGGACGCAGTAGCCGTTAGAGCCGGACGTGCACTCGCCCTCCGTGGCGAGCGCCTTACCGTTGCGCTGCAGGATGGCGTAGATCGTCAGACCTTCACGAAGATTCTCGCTGTTTCGGCTGTCCTCCCAGCGCTTGCGCACGGATACTCTCGTGTACTGCTTGAGCGCGTCCTCGACGCGGATCAGGTTGCCGCTTTGCGCCTTGTCGCCCACGATCACCTTGCCTTGGCTCACGGTGAACGCGATCGGGTCGGCGATCAGGTCATAGCCCTTCGGGGCCTTGACCTCCTTGAGCGTGTATGTGCCGTCCGCCAACTGGAACGTCTTCGGGCCGTCCGCGGAGGACGTCCAACGTTCGCTCACGCTGTTCTTCTCGAACGTCGTGCCGGTCAGTTCGAATACCGCGCCTTCCAGCTCGGTGGTGCCGGAGACGGCGACCTTGGAGACGGTCACGTTGGTTTCATCCGGCGCGTCGATCATGACGATCTTGCCGTCATCCTGTGCCACGCCGTCGACGGTCACCGTGCCGTCAAGCGCGACGGTGAACGTGATGTCGGGAGCCGGCTGGTAACCGCTCGGCGACTTCTTTTCGTGCAGCTTGTACGAGCCGGGCACCAGTTTGACCGACTTGGTTGAGCCGTCCGACGTCCACCCGATCGGGTCGATGGACTCGCCGGACAACGTGGTGCCGGTGATCTGCAGTTCCGCGCCGGCGATCTCGCCCACGCCGTTGGTCAGGCTCTGCTTGGACACCTTGACCGTGTGCGTGGTGTACGCATCGGTCATGGTCACGGTGGACTGCTGCTGGCCGTTGACCTTGACGATCAGCTTGTCGGCGTCGTTCTCGTCGCGTTCGACGGTGAAGTTCACCGGATCGGCCTTCTCGTAGCCGGACGGCGCCAGGATCTCGGTGAGCGTGTACTGACCGGGCTCAAGCTTGACCTGATGCGACTTGCCGGCCTCGCTCTTCCACTGGATCGGCTCGATCTTCTCACCGGATTCCGTTTCGACGCCGGTGATGCGCATCACCGCACCGTCGATCTCGTTGCCGCCAAGGTCACGCTTGGAGATATACACCTCCGCGGATTCAGGGCGGTGCGTGTTGGTCACGACGAATCCGTCGGTGGCGTTGCCGTTCACGGTCACGGCGTACCCGTTCGGCACCTTGTCCTCTTTCACCGTGTAGGAGATCGGGGTACCGTCGCGGTAGACCGGCAGATCGGTCCACGTGTGGGACCACTCATTGTCTCCGTTCAGCGTGACCTCATACTGGGTGTCCTCCATCTTCTCGCCGTTGGCGTACAGCTGCACCTTGACCGAATCGGGGCGGATCCCGTCCTGATCGTCGGCATCGTCCCACCTCTTGGTCACGGTGACCTGAGTGGTCTTCGGCGTATAGCTGTTGGTGAATGCGCAGTTCTGCACGCCGTCGCCGTCCGCCTTGCAGTCCGGGCCGCTCTGCGTGTACCCGTCGAAGCCGACAGCGGCGGTGTACTGCTCCTTGACGGAATAGGTCACGTCCTGTCCGCCCTCCTTGACGGGCAGGTCGTCCCATTCCACGGTCAGGTCGGATCCGGTGGCACTTGGACGGATCACCTGGTCCCGATTGGACAGGTGCTGTTCCTTGCCTCCGACCGTCTTGTACAGCTGGAACGTG
This sequence comes from Bifidobacterium ramosum, assembly GCF_009299505.1. GTDB lineage: Bacteria > Actinomycetota > Actinomycetes > Actinomycetales > Bifidobacteriaceae > Bifidobacterium > Bifidobacterium ramosum. The sequence continues at coordinate 23,479 of NZ_WBSM01000009.1, forward strand.
ACCACGCCACGGCCACCGTCCTGGTTGTCGCCGTCGTTCCACACCTTGGTCGCGCGAATCTTCGTGGTGGCGCTGGCATCGGTAACGGTCACGACGTTGTTGCCATTCGCATCGCTCGCGTTCTTGCCGTCCACGATCACCGTGCCGGACTCCGACACGACGATGGTGACCGGCTTGGCCGTCTGGTAACCGTTCGGCGCCTGCGTTTCGGTGAGGGTGTAGGTGCCCGGGGTCAGCTTCTCGAACGTATGCGAGGATTCGTTGTCGTTCGCCGTCCAGTACTGCGGGGCGAATGACGAATCGCCGTCCTTGGTCAGCTCGAACGCGGCTCCAGCGAGCGGCTTGCCGCTTTCGTCCTGCTTGTTGAGCGTGAAGCTCTTCTCGATGCCGCGCTTGTTACTCACCGCCCACAGATAGGTCTGCAGGGTGGTGTGCTTGTCGTCGTCAATAACAACCGAGTACAACTCGCTGCCGTCGATCGTCGCATCTTTGTAGAACTCCCAGTTGTGGTCATTGCCCGGGAACACGATGTACTTCGTTGGCAGGTCTTTATCGACATACCCTTCTGGCGCCTTCGTCTCCGTGATCTTGTAGATGGTATCCGACTTGAGCGCCACGGCCGACGTGTAGCCGTTGGTGCCGGAAGTCAGGCCGGAAGCGATCGTGGTCGGTTTCTTGTCAGACTCCCATGTCTTGCCTTGGGTCATGTCGACGTTGTTCAGTCGTTCCACTGTGAATTCCGCGCCGTTCAGCGGCTTGGTGGTGTCACCGTCGGCATACTTGTAGATCTGCAACGCGTTGCTGCTGAACGAGAAGCCGCCCTGGGCTTCCTGGACTTTGCCCCACTGCGTGGTTTCACTGGAGCCGCCGTTGTTGCCGTATCCCTTCAACACGATCTTGTTGCTGGCGTTGCTGGCGTTGCTGCCCGTATCCCACGTGAAGTCAGTGCCCGGCTTGAGCAGCACGGTCGCCTTGTACGTGATGGTGATCGCGCGGCCGTCCGGCACCTTGAACACGGTGGTGCGCGTGGCCGGATCATACGAATAGGTCGCTCCTAGCACTTCCTGCTTGGTGTTGGCATCCACGATGCTCACGCTGTTCATGAGCAGGGCGAGCGCCGGTCCAAGCGTATCGGTGAGTTCGAGCGTATTGCCCTTGTTCAGGGTCATCGCGCCCGGGTTCACCTGCACCGTGTAGTTGATGTACGGCGCGGTGTTCTTGTCATACGTGCCGACCTTCTTCACCAACGACGCCTTGCCGGCGGTGATCGTGCTGGTATCCGGCAGCTGCAGCGCGCCGTCCACGGAGATCTGCGCGCTGTTGGTGTACTTTATATTGTCCTTCGCCTTGGTCAGATCGGCATACGTGGTGTCGTAGACCAGATACAGGCCATTGCCGGTCTGCGCCTGGGCGAACGCGGCGCTGTTCCTGGCCAGCGTGAACGTCAGCGTGCAGTTGCCGTTGTCGATCACGCTGGCGCCGGCGAACGTGGTGCCCTTGCTGTTCATGGCGCGCAGCGAATCGGAGACGTACACCAGCGCGCAGCTTCCGTCGTCATACTTCGGCAACGTATCGGTGATGGTCACGTCCTTGGTGCCGGACGGGATGTCATGCACCTTGAGCTCCCAGCGGAACAGATTGCGTTCCTGCGGCGTCAGCTTGTTACCATCGGTCTTGTCTCCGGTGTAACGGTTGCCTTTGCTGAGGTTGTCGATCACCGGCTTGTAGTTCGCGTCGGCGTCCTTCTTCACGAAGTTCACGGTGTTGTAGAACTTCGTGCCGTCGGGGGTGCCGACCTTCACCTGGGACGAGTAGAAGATGTACAGCTTGGTGTTTTGGGGGATCGCGTCGTTGAACGTGATCTTGAACGATTTGCGGTCGGCGGCGATCGTCTTCGTGACGTTGCCCGTGTATTTGTTCTTCCTGTCCTTGTCGAGGTAGATCGTGATGTCATCGGCATTGGCACTGACCAGCTGGTAGTCGCCATACGTCTTGCCGTTCTCGTCCTGATCGACGGTGTCGGTGAGCACCTTGCCGGCCGGAAGGTTGTCCTTGGCCGTAAAGGTCGTCATCCACTGCAGCGTCTGCTTTTCGGTGGCAGAGCCGACATACGACTTCGACAGGTTCACGGCGTCTTGGCCGATGGTCACCGAACCCGAACCGGAGGACGTGCCGCTGCCGTCGCCCGGCGTGATTTCCGCGCGGTTGGTGTACTTGTCCTTGTCGCCGCTGCCTTCTTCAGGCACTTTATCGACCTTCGTGGTGTACGTGATGCGGTACTCGGCGTATGGCTTCGTATTGTCGGTCGGAAGGTTCGGCAACGTGGCCTTGCCGCTCTTCAGATCCTCCCACGACACGGTGGTGACGTCGGGATTGCCGTCATACCACCGCGTGTGCATGGACGTGATCGTGATGTCGCCGGTGGGCTCCTGCAGTCCCTGACCCAGAATGTCCTGAACCAGGGTCTTCGTCTTCATCGTGGCACCGGGGTCGGGAACCACGGTGATCGTCCACGTAATGCTTGCCGTGCCGTCCCCGTTGGTGCTGGCGGAGCCCTTCTTCTCGACGGTCCAGCTGTTGTTGATCCATATCGACTGCGACGTCTCCTTCTTCGTGGTGTCGTTGTCGCTGGAATACTTGACCGTGTTCCTCACCAAGGCGGTGTTCTTGTCGGCCTTGATGGCGTCGCTGACCGCCTGCCTGTCGACCTTCACATAGTACTTGACGTGCAGCTGCTCGCCGTCCTTCATATGGTCGATGTTGACGCTGAAGCTGTGCTCGTCCTTCTTGAGCACGCTCCAATCACCGGTGTACGGCTTGCTGAGCTCTTGATCGGTGTAGATCTCGAGCGGCGGGTCGGTCTGCAGGTTGAGCAGATTTCCCATCGTGTCGTCCAGCCGCACGTTATCGTTGGTGCCCGTGGATTTGACGTCCACCACGAAATAGAACACGGACGGATCATCCGTGGACACGGCGCCGTTCTTATAGGCGCTCAGCTGGTGGATCGGCGCGATGTCGACTTCGACCTTGCCGTAGCCGGGGAACTCGAATTCGGTTTTGCCGCCGTCGTTGCCATCTGTGGCCTTAGAGGTGATGGTGCCGTTGGCGGTGACGAACGCCGTTACGTTGCCGCCGCTCTCGCCGGAGGTATCGGCCCTGGTGTACGTGGCGACGATGTGGTTGCCGTTGATGGTAAACGAACCGCATACATTGCCGTCACCGCAGAGCATGTTGATGGGACCTTCGGACTGGAAGGCGATGCCGGCCGGCAGATCGTACGTGAAGGTGTCGCCCTCCCCGATAGTGATGTCCTTGTTGGGAACCTTCCAGTGCAACTGCACCTTGACCGAATCCCCGTAGTTCACGCTCATGCCGGGGGTGTAATCCTTGCCGCCGATGATGACCTTGGTCTCGTCGCCATCCACCCAGCCGCTTTGCGCGCCGCTCAGGTCATAGTTGGCGGCCGCGTTTGCCGCGGGGGCCACGAGGACACAGGCGAGCAGCGTGGCGATGGCGACGAACAGCGCCGTGGCCTTGGTGGCGAGGGTGCGGGTGCCGTGGTTTGCCTCGTCATACACGCGTACGGGCGGCTCCGCGTTGCCAAACGTCACTGCACTGGACGACCGGGAGGCGCTTGCGAACGCGAACGTTCGCATTGCGACTGCTCGCAGCCACCCGACAACCCACCTTGCGAACGTTGTCATAACCGAGCGCATCGGTTGCTGATCTCTCCGGTTGTCCATAACTCTCCTCACGGCGCATTCGTCATTGAGCCGACATCTACAGACCCTTTGTCAACCAATATACCCCCGACACGCGGCCGTTTGCAAACCTTCGCAAAACTTGCTAATTAACGCGCGGTAAATAAGTTGAAATCACCCCAAAGCAAACGTACGCAATCGTAAGCATTCCCGAGCAATCCTGTCATTGCAAAGCGTCACGCATCACTTCGACACACTCCCCCGTACTCCCATCCACTGCATACCTTCGCATCACCATCGCGCTCCCCTCCCCCAACAGCAACCATCCGACCACACCCGCACCTTACAATCACTATTCCTTAACGGACATACAGCCGACCATCCCCACCCCACCTCACAGTCACCAACCCCCAACGGACATACAGCCGATCGGACCAAGCAAATCGACTGTATGTCCGTTAGGGAGAGAGCCGCATACTCACATACGCATACGCCACCAACAAAGACGGACAACCAGCTGATTTCGGTATCCCAATCGGCTGGTTGTCCGTCAGGAACAGAAAACTGCGATCACGCAAATCACAGCAGTAACCCGCACCCCACAGTCACCAACCCCCAACGGACATACAGCCGATTTCGGTACCTGTTTCGGCTGTATGTCCGCTGAGAGAGGAACACAGCGTCTAATGCCAAATCAGACACCTACCCCACCCTTTCTTTAGATATTTTTATATTGTTTTAGATTGTTTTAGATTTTGATACACTACACATAAACACAGGACAGCGAAGCTGCATCGGAGGAGCCATGTCACGCACTAGAACCAACCCTTTCAAACCCAGCGCCGGGCATCTACCGCCGACTCTGATCGGTCGAGACATCATCCTCTCCGATTTCGAAGAAGGACTGGACAACGGTTCCGGGGCACCAGGACGACTCATGCGCGTGACCGGCGCTCGAGGGGTCGGGAAAACGGTTATGCTTACCGAATTCCGCCGCATCGCCGAACAACGCGGCTGGCAGACGCTCAGCGAAACGGCATCCTCCGGCATGACACAGCGGCTCATTGACAGCATGCAGCCGCAGAAGGGCAATTTCAGTCTATCGTTCGAACCATCCGTCAGCGTCATGAACATCGGCGGCAGTCTTGGAGGACTGCACTATGAACGTTCCCGGATGCCTTTGACGCTACGTCAAGCCATGAGCACACGACTCGACGAACTGGAGCGGCATGGCAACGGGTTGCTGATCACCATCGACGAAGCCCAAGCCGCCGACCGCGACGACATGGTATCCATCGCCACCGCAATTCAGCATCTGACGAGCGAAAACCGAAATCTGGCGTTCGTATTCGCCGGACTCCCGTCAATGACCTCACGCTGGCTCAATGACGATGTCATGACCTTCTTGCGTCGGGCACAACCAGAACGCCTCGGAGACGTACCGCTGTCGGAAGTCTCGCAGGCGCTCACCTCCACCTTCCGCGAGACCGGTGTGGAACTCGACGGCGAACCATTACAGATCGCAACCGAGGCGACCGCTGGCTACCCCTTTATGATCCAACTCGTGGGATATCACATCTGGCGAATCGCCATTCGCAACCATAACGTCGACGAATCGTTCACGGTATCCGTTAACGAGGCCGAAGCCGGCGTGCGCGACGCCCTCAGCCGGCTCGGCGATACGGTTCACGGCCCGGAACTCGACGGACTGTCACCGATCGACCGCACATATCTGCTGGCGATGGCACAGGACGACGGACCATCATCGACATCCACGATCGCAGAACGCATGGGCAAGGATGTGAAATACGCGGGCATCTACCGCATGCGGCTGATCGAAGCGCAGGTGATCGAAGACCGCGGATACGGCAAGGTGGATTTCGCAATACCGTATCTCAGGGAATATCTACGCGAACATGCTGCATACATTCGCATGACGACGGAATCGTAACGGCTCTCTTGACGGACATACAGCCGATCGGACCGGGCAAATCGACTGTATGTCCGTTAAGAAAAAGCCACAGCCACACAGGCGGCACACAGCCACGTTCCCCGCCCCAACCCGTCACGGTCACCAACTCCTTAACGGACATACAGCCGATTTCGGTATCCCAATCGGCTGTATGTCCGTTGAAAGAGAGCACCACGGACGAACGCTACGGCTCAGTGGCTCCAAACCGCGGCATCCGGATCATCGTCCGGATTGTAGCCATCGTCGTCATAATCGCCGGAACCCTCGTTGTACGTATACTCGTCGTCCACCACGCCCGAATCGGCCTCGGCATTCAACGCATCCACGTCCTTCTTATCCAGCTTGTACTGCGGCAGCACGTTCTCGATGTAGCTCTTCACGGCCTCGCCCATCGGCACATCATGACCGGCCTTCTCCGCAAGGAACCACCGATGATCCAGCACCTCGTGGAAGAACTGCGCCGGCTCGATCTGCGAACGGTACTCGCGCGGAATCATACGCACCGTCGGCTCGTACACCTCACGCATCCAGTCCGTCGCGACGATCTCCAACTCCTCGCCCTCACGCCACGTCGACGCACGGTACGCATCCAGATCGTTTAGCAGACGACGCGCCTGGTTCTCCTGCACGTCCAAACCGGTCAGACGCAGCAGCTTACGCGACGCATACCCCGCATCGACCACGCGCGGCCGCACCAGCACACGCTTGCCGTCGTCCGCGGTCTTCATCTCCAGCTCGTCCACGTCGAAACCGAGCTCGTTGAGCTTGTTGACGCGCTTCTCGATCTTCCACATCTCGTCCGGGCCGAACTTGTCCGTATCCGTCAACGCGCTCCACAGCGAGTGGTAGCGCTCCGCAAGCCGGTTGCCGACCTCGATCTCGTCCACGTCGCTCGGCAGCAGGCGACCGGAAGCAAGATCCATGAGTTCGCCGATGATGTTCGTGCGCGCAAGATCGATATCGTACTCGCGCTGGCCCTCGGTCAGGTTCACATGCAGATCGCCGGTTTCGGCGTCGACCAGGAACGCGGAGAACGCGTCGGCGTCGCGCAGGAACAGGACGTTCGACAGCGACACATCACCCCAGTAGAAGCCGGCGAGATGCAGGCGGACCATGAGGACGGCCAGCGCGTCGATCAGGCGTTCGGCGGTGTCCGGGCGCAGGTTGCGGGCGAACAGCGCGCGGTACGGCAGCGAGAACTTGAGATGCTTCGTGACGAGGATCGCCTCGAGCGGCTCGCCTTCGCGGTTATGACGGCCCGTGACCACGGCGATCGGCTGGACCGTGGGCAGGTCGAGCTTCTGCAGACGACGCAGCAGCTCATACTCGCGCTCGGCGACCTGACGGGTGATCTCCTTCATCGCGTACACCTCGTCGCCCACGTGCACGAAACGCACGACGTGGCGGGAGATGCCTCGCGGCAGGTTGGCGAGCAGCTCCTGCGGCCACGTGGCGAGCGGCTTCTCCCACGGGAGCGTGAACATCTTCGGGTTCGAGCTGGCAGCGGTGATCTTCAGCGCCTGCGGCTCGTGGGATTCGGCGGACGCATCCTCGGCTTTGACGGATGTGGCCTTGAGGGCGCGCGGGTCCAGTTGGGACAAATCGTTTACTTCCATAAGGTTCTATGGTACTTGCACAGGCGGAACGGCTTGCGGGGTTGGGCAGGGGTGAGCGAGGCCGGTGCCGATGGGTGGCGTGGACGCCGGCTGCAGCAGACGGCGGTCCGGGAGCGCACCAGGCATCGCGTCGCCGTACCGCCCGCGTATCGCGTGGCAGGAAACGCTCGCTGACGCTCCGCTCAGCGAGCGTTTCCTGCCATGCGATCACAGAGACGCACACCGGCAACAAGAAAGGCCCCGCTACTACGCGGGGCCTTTCCAACGAGGCCTAAGAGAGGAAGAGAATGCCTCGTTTAATGGTTGGTGCGGTTATCTCCCGCACCAAGTATCTATCGGGCCAAGATGGCCGATCGACTAGTTCAGACGCAGCTCGGTCGACGGAGCGAACAGGTGCATCTTGGACGGATCGATCTTGATCTTGACGGTGTCGCCGACCTTCGGCAGCGCACGCGGGTTCACACGAATCGTGGTGAGCTTGTTCTGGTCGGACATGACCTGGGAAGCCTCGGCGGCGGAGCCATCGGTGATGATGTTGCCGTAGATGTAGCCGTCGGAGCCCAGATCCTCGACGTTGACGACCTTCAGGGAGAAGGCGTTCGGATCATCCGGGGTGGCCAGGGAGGCATCCTCCGGACGGAAGCCGACGACGATCTTGCCGCCGTCCTCAGCAGTCAGCTTGTTGACGGCCTCGGCCGGCAGATCCACGGTGTCCTCACCGATCTTCGCCTTGCCGTTGACCACCGGGTGGGTGTTCAGGTTCATCGACGGGGAGCCGATGAAGCCGGCGACGAAGACGTTGGCCGGACGATCGTACAGCTCGGTCGGAGCGCCGACCTGCTGCAGGATGCCGAGCTTGATGACGGCGATGCGGTCGCCCATCGTCAGAGCCTCGGTCTGATCGTGGGTCACGTACAGGGTGGTGACGCCCAGCTGACGCTGCAGAGCGGCGATCTGGGTACGGGTCTGGACACGGAGCTTCGCGTCGAGGTTGGACAGCGGCTCATCCATGAGGAAGACCTTCGGCTCACGGACGATTGCACGGCCCATGGCGACACGCTGACGCTGACCACCGGACAGAGCCTTCGGCTTGCGGTCGAGGTACTCGGTCAGGTCGAGGATCTCAGCGGCCTTCTCGACGCGCTTGCGGATCTCTTCCTTCGGGGTGCCGGCGATCTTCAGGGCGAAGCCCATGTTGTCGGCCACGGTCATGTGCGGGTACAGAGCGTAGTTCTGGAACACCATGGCGATGTCGCGGTCCTTCGGCTGCATGGTGGTGACGTCCTTGCCACCGATGAGGATGCGGCCCTTGTTGACCTCTTCCAGACCAGCGAGCATGCGCAGGGTGGTGGACTTACCGCAGCCAGACGGGCCAACCAGCACCAGGAACTCGCCGTCCTTGATATCCAGATTCAGATCATCCACGGAGGGCTTGTCGTTGCCCGGGTAGATACGAGTGACGTGGTCGAAAACGACTTCAGCCATGATAGTTCATCCTTTCAGAGACAGGTACGTGTCTCACGATCCGTTGTAAAGGGATTTTTGGTTGTATTCTGTGCTTCGGTTCATGACTTCCCACATTGGCTAAGTCCCAAACCTCGGCGTTCAGTTATCTTCGGTTCTTTGAAGACCTCTTCGCTGAGCCACGTTCTACTATACACGCCGTCTCGGTCGCGTCAACGGCGTGTTTTGGGCGATCCGTTGATCTTAACGATGAGATTGCTGGAATATGTTTGCGCTCACAAAGACACGCCGATCAGGTGGTCGCGGCGACGTTCCCTTTCTCTCTTCTTCCCTTCCTCTTTCTCTTCCTCCTTCCCCGTCCTTCCCCCTCATCAACGGTCCTCCCTTCAACGGACATACAGCCGATTCCCCTGCCCGAATCGGCTGTATGTCCGTTGAGGAGAAAGGAGCCTACGAGGGGAGAAGAACGTCAACGAGAAGGCCGGTGCGGAACGCACTACGGGAGCGACGCAGCGTCACGAGAACGACGCAGCATCACGGGGACAACGCAGCATTATGAGGACAGCGCGGGAAAGAGGGGATCGGTACGTCTCGCGCAGACTCTTCCAGCGCATGTTCGTCTTGTTTCTAACGGACATACAGCCGATTTAGGTGGCCGAATCGGCTGTATGTCCGTTGAGGGGGGAAGCCGACTGAGGGCAAGAACAGTCGCAAGGAAAAGGAGGAAGAGGAGGAAGAGGAGGAAGAGGAAAAGAGGGGAAAAGTAGGGAGAGTGGAGAAAACGGGAGGATGGATAAGGCAAGGAAGAGGGGAACGGGGGGCACTCCACGTGAGCTCGCCCGGCGCCCCTCCGACGCGTCGGCTAGAATCGGGAAGGATCGGACACGGGGACGCGGGAGGTCAGTCATGCGCGAAATCCGAATCGGCGTGGTCGAAGACGACCCGTCCGCATGCCAACGCGTACTCGACTACCTCAACCAATACCAATCGGAAACCGGCGAACGATTCGTCGTCTCCGTCTTCGACGACGGCGCACAAATCGCCGAACAATACGCTCCCGTCTATGACATCCTCCTCCTCGACATCGAAATGCGGCACATGGACGGCATGGAAGCCGCCCGCCGCATCCGCGAGCGCGACGACTCCGTCATCATCGTGTTCATCACCGCCGCACCGCAGTACGCGATCACCGGATACCAGGTCGGCGCACTGTCGTACATGCTCAAACCGGTACCATACTTCGCCTTCAAACAGGAGATCAAACGATCGATCGACACGGTCCGCCGCCGCGCGGACGACGCGATCCTCATCGACGTCGGCGGTCGGCAGCAGCGGCTGGAACTCGCCGACGTCGTCTACCTCGAATCGATCCGCCACACGATCATCATCCACCTGCTCGGCGGCAGCATGTCCGTCTCCGGCACGCTCAAGGACTTCGAGACACGGCTCACCGGTCACGACTTCTTCCGGTCGAACTCGTGCTACCTGGTGAACCTGCGACACGTGACCGGCGTGGCGGATCAGGACTGCATCATGTCGAACGGCGAGCGTTTGCGCGTGAGCCGGCCGCGCAAAAAGGCGTTCCTGACAGCGCTCACCGACTATATGGGTGGCGCGTGATGGGCGGGCTCGACGGGACGATCACCAACGCTTTGCCCGATATTCCGCGACTGTACTCGGCGATCAGCGAGTGGCTGGCCTGCGTGATGTACCTCGCCGTCATCTACCGCCGCGCGCCGCTACGGCGAACGATGGCAACCGGCGCAGCAGGACTGGCCGTGCTGATCGCCATCCAGTACGCCGCCGGTGCGCTGCCGCTGTGGCTGTGGCTGTTCGGCATGCTGCTCGCGTTCGGCAGCATGTATGCGATCATCCGAATCGGCGCGGGAACCGGGCGGCGCGAGGGACTCTATATAACAGCGCGCGCGTTCGTGCTCGCCGAACTCGTCGCCTCGCTGTACTGGCAGCTGACAACGTTCGTCGGCTCGCACCTCGGAGGCCTCGGGAACGAGGGAGACAGCACCGGCGGCGCGGCATTCGCATGGCCGTCATGGCAATCCTGGCTGATCCTGATCATCACCTACACGCTGTGCATCGGCGCGGCATGGCTCGTCGAACGTGGCAACTTCAGCAACACCGAACCGACCGCAACCACACGGCAACTGCTGATCGGTACCATCGGCATCACCATCGCGACATTCGCCATGAGCAACCTCAGCTTCGTCTCCACCAACACGCCATTCTCCGGAACGGTCGGGCAGGAGATCTTCTACATCCGCACACTGGTGGATTTCTGCGGATTCGCGATCCTCTACGCACAGCAGGAGCAGGCGCGACGCATGGAGGCGAGCGCGGAACTCGCGTCGATCAACGCGCAGCTCGAAAGCCAGCATCAGGAATACCTGGCATCCAAGGAGAACCTCGAGTCGATCGGGCGACTTGCGCACGATCTCAAACATCAGATCGCAGCATTGCGCGCCGAAGTCGACCCCGAACACGCGGCGGCCGGATTCGAGCAGCTCGAACAGTCGGTGGCCGAATACAGCGCGCAGCAACATTCCGGCAACCCGGTGCTTGACGTCATCCTCACCACGAAAACACGCGTCTGCGCCGAGCGCGGCATCACGTTCACCGCCGTAGCCGATGGGGCGCTGCTGGCCGGCATGTCGTCAATGGACATTGCGTCGCTGTTCGGCAATGCGATCGACAACGCGATCGAGGCGGCGGCGAAACTGCCCAACCCGCAGCAGCGGCTCATCCGGCTCGCACTGTATGGGCAAGGGCGGTTCACGGTGATCCGCGTGGAGAACTACTACGAATCCGCGTTGGACACCGATGCCGCGGGGAACCTACGTACCACCAAGCGGGATGCGGCGCGGCACGGGTTCGGAGTGAAATCGATTCGGCACATCGCGGCGCAATATGGCGGCGAGGTGACGATCCGCACGGAGGACCATTGGTTTGTGCTCACGGTGCTGCTGCCGCGGTGAGCGGGGGCGGGGGGGGAGCGGGCCGCGACGGGCGGGCGGACTGACGTAGCACACACCGAGCGGGGACGCTGTGTCACCTCGCGTTTCGCAACAGGCCACGCACTGCCACGCCCCGCAAAATCAGCCTCTCAATCGTCAAATCACCTCCGCCACTTCGCGCCAAACCGCCTCCGCCATGCGTCACCCTGCCTCCGCCACTCGCCAAACCGCCTCACCCGCATGGCAGAAAACGCTCGCTCACGCGTCCCTCAGCGAGCGAAAACCGCCAGTCCCGATGGGGCGAGGCATGCAAGATGGGCACAACGCGCGCAGCGGATCGGCGGGCGGAGGGATGTTGTCGCCACCGAGGGCAAGGCGCAGGCATACCACGCAACGGATTGTCTTTCGCCAAACTAAGAGGCAGATATTCGTGGCTGTGCAGGTCTTTCTCCAAACTGAGAGGCAATCCCCACTGATAAATGCCACATCTGACACCACTTAGGGGGCATATAACATCGTGGCACGCAGAAAGGCTGCCTCTCAGTTTGGAGAAAGACTCGCGCAACGCCCGAAATCTGCCTCTCAGTTTGCACAAAGGTCCCCGACGAAGCAGATAGCACTTCATCGGAGACCTTTGTGGGAGGAAAACACATCGCCGGTCACGACCCGACGCAAGCGCCTGTGAACAGACCGGTCATGCGCGACCACGAGCACAGACAGCTCGCCGGCTACGAGCCGCCGCACCCCTACTTCTTCGGCATGATCCAGAACTTAAGGATCGGATAGCTCACCACCACGGCGAGCAGCGTGTTCACCACCGACGCGATGGTGCCTGCGATGCCGGCGTTCAGCCCCCACCCTTGGCACAGCGCGGTCACATAGCCCGGCAGTACGAGGTTGACGACCACGATCACCACGGCGAGGATCGCATACTTCCACGCGGCGTCGGCAAAGCTGGAGTCGGACTTGAATACCCACTTCATCTGCACGAAGAAGTTCACGACCTGCGCGATCACCTCGGCGAACAGGAACGTGAGGAAGCCGCCCAGCCCGTTGCCCGACTCGGGGTAGTTAAAGATGAGGAAGTGGAACGGCGCGGTCAGGCCGAGCACGCCCACGAACACGGCGGTGCCGATCCACGTGACCACGAAGCGGGAGACGGTGGAGATGTTCGACAGCACGTTGAACAGGATGAACTCCCAGATGGTGGGGTGCGTGGCGATCCAGCGGCGGATCGGGCCCATCGCGGCGAGTTCCTCGGCGGTCGACTTGGCCAACGCAGCCGAGGCGGCTGAAACGTCCGAAACATTCGACGCGGCCTTGCCCTGTCGAGTGACGTCAGTCATGGTTGAGCTCCTTTGCGATGCGCTTGTTGGCGGATTGGTTGCGGAAGTAGGAGGCGATCAGTCCGCCGAGGCCGCGGAACGTGTGGCCGTTGCCGATCGCGACGATCGCGTCGACCATGGCCGAATCGACCATGCCCTGCGTCATTTTGCTCATGGCGCGCGGCGGCATATTGAGGATGAACAGCGTGTTAAGGTCGGGCGCACCGGTCTTTTCGCGCACCTTCGCCTCGCGCGAAATGAGCGTGTTGGCGACGGTGCGGGCGACGAAACCGCGCGATCCGGCCCACGACGAGATCGGGTCGTTCACGCCGAACTCGACCGGCTTGCCGTCGGCAGCCACACCATTGCGGCCGAACAGCACGGCCATTTCGACATCGGTCGCATGCTTCACGTCGCCGGTCAGATAGTGGCCGAGCGCCGGATCGGCGGGCTTCGCGTCCACGTCGCCGGCGACGGCGAACGGCGTGCTCAACGGCAGGTGTTCGGCGTTGTCACCAACCGTGAGCGTCCAGATACCGGACTCGACCGCCCACTTGTCGGCCTTCGTGTCGAAGTGACGGAACGTATACCGGTCGAATTCGATGCGCACGGTCTGCGATTCGTGCGCGGCGAGATGGATCTTCGCGAATCCCTTGAGTTCACGCGCGGGACGCAGCACGCCAACGTTCGCACCGTCAGTGCTGTCGTCATTCGCCGCCGATCGCGACGGTCCGGACACGTACAGCTGCGCGACGGTCGCGCCGTCCACGTCGGAGTCGTTGGTCACGATGAACTCGACGCCGGTGTCGTCGGCGGTCAGGTTGGCGTACGTGAACGTCGCGTACGACAGGCCGTAACCGAACGGGAAACGCACGGGCACGCCGGCCGTCTCGTAGTAGCGGTAGCCGACGAACGGGCCTTCGCGGTAGATCGCGTCGCGCCCAGCGGCGGGATACCAGCCGGCGGACGGGCAGTCGTCGTAGCGCAGCGGCCAGGTTTCGGCCAGATGACCGGACGGGTTGACCTCGCCGACGAGCGCGCGCACGGTCGCGGACGCGCCGGCTTGGCCGGACAGGCCGACGTACAGCGCGGCGGCGACGGAGTCGAACCACGGCAGTTCGACCGGCGAGCCGGCGACGAGTACGACGACGACCGGCTTGCCAACGTTGGCAAGCGCGGCGACGAGGTCGTTCTGCGTCTGCGGGATGGCCATGGTGGAGCGGTCGAGGCCTTCGGATTCGCTGCGCTCGTCGAGACCGACGACGGCGAGGATCACGTCGACGTCGTCGCGGCCGGCGAGTGCAACCGCGTCTTCGATGAGCACGCGGTTGGGCGCGCCCTGACGGTCGTAGCCCTGCTGGTAGCCGGTGACGGTGACGCCGGTGCGGTCAGCGGCGTTGGTGAGTTCGTCGAGGATGTTTTCGTTGCGCGTGGCGTTGACTTTGGAGGAGCCGGAGCCTTGGAACCGCGGGGTTTTCGCCATGTCGCCGATGACGGCGACGCGCGTGCCCGGCACGAGCGGAAGGACGGGGGCAGCGGCGGTCGCGCCAGCCGTCGCAGCCGCGCCGTCTGCCGTGGGCGCGCTGTTCTTCAGCAGCACGATTGATCCTTCGGCCACGTGCCGCGCGACGTTGTGATGGGCAGCGGCGTCCGCGTCCGTGAGCAGATCGTCGCGACCGACGCCGACGAGTCGCGTGGCAGCCGCGATTTTCGCGACTTCCGCCGCACGCTTGTTGATATCGGTTTCGGACAGCGCGCCGGTTTCCACCGCGCGTTCGAGTTCGCGCACCGAGGTGAGTCCCGGCGACGGCATTTCGAGCGAGCCGCCAGCCTTGACCGCGGCGACGGCCGAATTGGAGCCGCCCCAATCGGAGACGACCATGCCGTCGAAACCCCATTCGTCGCGCAGGATGTCCTGCAGCAGGTGCTTGTTTTCGTGCGCGTACACGCCGTTGATCTCGTTGTACGAGGTCATGATGGTGAGCGGCGCGGCCTCGCGCACGGCGATTTCGAAGCCGGTAAGATAGACCTCGCGCATGGTGCGTTCGTCGATGACGGAGTTGCTGGCCTGGCGTCGCAGTTCCTGACTGTTGACGGCGAAGTGCTTCGGACATGCGCTGATGCCGTTCGACTGGATGCCGCGGATGAGGCCGGCGGCCATGCGGCCGGCGACGATCGGGTCTTCGGAATAGTACTCGAAGTTGCGGCCGCACAGCGGGTTGCGCTTGATGTTGAGGCCGGGGCCGAGCAGCACGTTGACGTCGAGGTCGTGTGCTTCCTTGCCGAGCGCCTCGCCCATCTCTTCGGCGAGCGCCGGATCCCACGAGTTGGCGACCGTGCCGGCGGTGGGGAAGCAGGTGGCGGGCTTGGACGCGCCGAGGCCGAGGTGGTCGCCTTCGCCGAGCTGGCGGCGCACGCCGTGCGGACCGTCGCTCATCACGAAGCTGGGGATGCCGGCGCGGTCGCTGCCGCGCGAGTCCCATTCCGATCCGCCGGACAGCATCGCCGCTTTTTCGACGACCGAAAGTTCTTCGAGTTCCATACGTTCTCCCTTGTACTGGCTGGTATCGTCCGCTTCGGCGAATCCGCCATGCCACGTTGCCGCACGCGATTCGTCGCTAGTCTGATTCAATCAGGTTCCGGCGCGGCGTGACGGTCCGTTTACACAACCTGTCGTTTTACCAGCACGATCGGTTCCGTCGACCGGTCTCCCCAACGGACATACAGCCGAAATACCGGGGTCAATCGGCTGTATGTCCGTTAGAGGAAGGCATGTGACGCCGAGGAACGCATGGGGGGAGGGGAGGCACTTCTCGGAGCGCTTCCGGAGGGATTTCGCTCCTTTTCCGACGGACATACAGCCGATTTTGCGGCGTAATCGGCTGTATGTCCGTTGAGGTGTATTCGCGGCAGGGACATCGTCAGGACGAGGAGGAGACGCGGGGGATGCCGGCGCGTTGGAGTTTGAGGATGAGCGGCGTGCGCTCGACCACTTCGGTGTGACTGACGCGCAGGATCGTCGTCACGCCGGCAGCGCGCAACGCCGTCTCGCGCGCCCGTTCCCGCTCCACCACGCCACGCACGTCTCTCCGATCGGTCATCGCCGGATCGACATACTTGCGCATGCCGTCGTACTCCAGCACGACGATCCGCCCGCCCGGCAGACACCACGTGAAATCCGCACGATACTCGTCGCGTCCGTTCGCGGGATCGACGAACGGCCGCTGCAGCTGCGGCAGCACGAATCCCTCCTCGATGATCGCCGCGCGGCACAGCGACTCGCCGCCGTTCTCGCTCAACGGATCGGCATAATGCAACAGCCGCAGCACGTCACCGCAATCCTCATACATCGCGTCACAGATCGCCAACACGTCGTCCCGGCTCGTCAGCCCACGCCGCAACGCCGTATCAACCATCGGCAGCACCTGCTCGAACGGATACCGTAATCCACAATCCACCAACGTGCGCGCGGGCGACGTGACGCGCACCATATCCGTCAGCGCGTAGCCATATCCCATGCCGAACCCGGCGTCACGCATCACCAACCGCGCGCCGTCGTCTTCCGTGGCGGGGCGCACGTTCCGCAGACCGGCGTCGCAAGTAACATTTTCTACGTCGCACTCCGCGACCGGCGCGACGTCGCACCGCATACGGCCGCACGTATCCCGGTAATGCCGCACCACATGCGCCGGCACATCCGCCATGCCGACGAGCCGGAGCTTGGGATGCATGCGTTTCGAGTACGTCGAACCGGTGGTCGCGACGAATATCAGATTGTCGCGATGCAACGTCCACGGACCATCCAGATGCAGGGTTGCGGCGGCAGACGGGCCGGCGAACACGCGATGCGGGTACTGCCGCGACAGCGTTTTGACGAGGTGGCGCGACTGCTCATCGGGGTCCAGCGAGTTCCAGTAGTCGGGACGCGCGTAGACATGACGGTGCGGGCGCACGAGTTCGCCGGAACGGTAGCGCGCGGAGACCGCTTTCTGCTCGGCGTTGGTGAGCGGATAGAAGCAGCGGCGATGCCGTTCGGCGTGGTCGGCCAGTCGTTCGACGTCCTTGTTCGGTTTCATGATTCGATGGTCGTCGGTGCGACGGGGTGACGGCAAGCGGATCCGGGGTATGTGGACGCAGACGTGAGGCTTCGGCGTGTTGTGGATAACTCGCTGTGGATAACACGTGAGTTCGGGGGTATGTTATCCACAATGTCGCGGTTTTTCGGACGCATTGACGAGTGATCGGGATGCACTCCGTACAAGCGTTCCCCGATGATTCGCGCTCCCTCAACGGACAACCAGCCGATTTGTGGGTCTAAAACGGCTGTATGTCCGTTGAGGAGAGAGGACGGACAAGTGAGGGGACTCCTCCGCATGTTCCCCGACGGCTCGCATCCATCACCCCCAACGGACAACCAGCCGATTTCGCGTCGCAATCGGCTGGTTGTCCGTTAGGGGGGCTGTTCGGCGGAGATTGGCCGTCGGCAAGGAACGACGCCCATTCAGCCGGGCGCAAGGGGACTCGCTAGGATGGGAGGCATGAGCGATGTGAGCGCGTTGAATCTGAAACCGGGCGACCTGATCGGCGGGTATACGCTGATTTCGCGGCTGGGGGCCGGTGCGATGGGATCGGTGTGGCGCGCGCGGGACGACGGCGGCCAGGAATACGCGATGAAGATCCTGCGCGACTCACTGGTCGACGAGTCCGATACGACCGGCGACGCGGACGGCGACGCAAATGCAGGCGGCGAGGTCGATGACAGCGTTCGCGAACGGCTCACCGCACGCGAACGTTTGCGTCGTGAGGCAATGGCGTTGAAGAAGGTCGATCATCCCGGCGTGTGCGGCATCGTTGACATGGAACTCGATGATTCGGTCGCGTTCATCGTCACGGAACTGATCGAAGGCAAGAATCTGCGCGACGACGTGAAAGCCAACGGACGGTATACAGGCGACGATCTGGAACGGCTCGCACGCAAATTGATCGCCGCCGTCAAGGCGGTGCATGCGGCGGGCATCGTACACCGCGACATCAAGCCGACGAACGTGATGGTGTCCGTTTCCGGCCCGGTATTGGTGGATTTCGGCATCGCGATGACCGGCGGAGAGAGCCATGTGACACGGACCGGCCTGGTGATGGGCACGCCGGGGTTCATCGCGCCGGAGATCATCGACGGCGCGGAGTCCGACGCGATGACCGACTGGTGGTCGGTGGCGTCGGTGCTCGCGTTCGCGGCGACCGGAGCGCCCGTGTTCGGCACGAAGCCGATGATGGCGGTGCTCGAGCGGGCGGCGGCGGGCAACGCGAACCTGTCCGGCATGCCGGCCGGCACCATGGCCGCGTTCCGCGCGGCGCTCAATCCGGACCGTAGCAAACGTTGTACTCCGGACCAGCTGTTGCAAGCGATTGCACTGGATGCGCTCAACCCACATGCTTGGGAGGATGCCGCCGGCGACAGCGGCGAAACGGAGGTGGTGCGCCCTTTTGAGGGTGCCGGCGTGGATAATCCACGCGTGCTCTGGCGCAACGAGCCCCCGGCACCGCCGACTCCGACCACCGCGCTCCCAGCGACCGCGATCCTGCCGTCCGCATCGTCCGCAACGTCCGCAACGACGGTCCTGCCGACCCCGGGCGCGGCGCCCACCGTTGCCATGCCATCATCCGGTGCCGTCACGGAGACCATTCCGCCGACGACTTCCGCGACCACCGTATTGCCGTACGCCGGTGATGCCGCGGCATCACCGGAATCGACCACCGTACTGCCTTCAGACGGCGGTGCCGGCATCCTCGACCATCACGATCCCGCAGCATCCGGCGAAGAAACCGCCGCAACGGCACCGATCACCACCGCCGTGCCGACCGTCGTCATCCCGCCCATGCCGGCGCATCAGAACCCGCGCTCCGTCTTGAGCCGACTGGCCGGCGTCGAACCGGACCTGGAATCCGCATCCGCAGACGCATCGCCGGACGACATCGCATCCGATCGGCAGCCATCACGTATCGCAGGAACCCTAGGACACACACGCACGGCAAACGATGTCACGGCTACGGCCGTCGCACCGCCCATCATCCCGGCAACGCAGCAGATGACGGACCCCACGTCACCCCTCCAACCGGTACCAGTACCGACACCACTGCCGCAGCCAGCACCAAACCAACCGTTCCCCGCCCCCTTCGTCAATCCCGCCGACGTCACGCGCAGCCAATACCTGACGCGCGGCGTCCTGCCGCTGTGGCTGCTGACCATCCCGTTGGCCGCATTCGCCGCCAGCACGCCGCTGGTCGCCGCCGCGACCGCCGCCGCGACCTCCTGGCTGCTCGCCACGCTCGGCTACGCCGCCGACTCGCAGCTCATGCGCGAGGCCCGGCGCGGCGGCGAGCGCAAGGGCAGCGATATGCTGCTGGGCGCGGCGAGTCTGCCGTGGCACGCGGTCAAGGCGCTGGTCGCGACGGTGCCGCGCGCGCTCACGATAGGCGCGGTGATGACGGCGCTGGCGTGCGCGGCCGCGTGGGCGCTGGCGCTGCCGGTCATGCACGTTGATCTGCGGCTGTTCGGACGGGTGGTCACCGTGCCGCTGTTCAACGATCTGCCGCTGTCGTCCAGCGGGCTGGCGTTGGGCGCGGGCGCGGCGATCGGATGGCTGCTATGCGCGCTCGGACCACGATCGGCGACGCTGCGGCTCGGCGCGGGGGCGATGCGCGGGAACGGTGCAGGCCGTCGGGACGCAACGTTGCTGGTGATCTGGATCACGCTGACCGTTGCCGCTTGCGTGCCGCTGGCATTGTCGTATCCGATCGACTGGCGGCCGCTGATCGGCGGAATTCTCACGGTGTAGGTCGGCGTGGCGTGTGCCGATCGCCCCGAAGCAGTGCATCCGCCGCGCTGTCACGCCGCTGCTCGGCTTCCGGAGAAATCGGCCCCGTACGCGCCGTTTCGGTTATTATGGGCGAGGTTGTTGGGTGAAAGGACTTTGATCATGGCACAGAACAAAACCACCAAACGCAAGACGCGAGCCGACCGCCGCGCCGCCGAGGAGGCCGCCGCGCGCATTGCCGCGGAAAAGGCCGCCAAGGAACGTCGTCAGCAGACCATCATCGGCGCGATCGTCGTCGCGATCGTCGTCGTGCTGCTGGTGGTCGCCGGCGTGGCCATCTGGAACGCAACCCGCAAGTCCGCCGAGGAGCAGGCGCAGGCGAACATGTCGGTCGGCGACGCCTACTCGGCCGTCGAAAGGGCGTCGCCGAAGCCGGAGCGCGCCGACAAGAAGGGCGGCATCCTCATCTCGAAAGACGGCTACAACAAGTCGGTCAGCGACGTCCCGACCGTCGCCGTCTACATGGACTTCATGTGCCCGGGCTGTGGTTCGGTCAACCGTCAGCTCGACCCGACGCTCATCAAGCTCACGAACGCAGGCCAGATCAATCTCGAGCTGCACTTCCTGTCGTTTATGGACCGCTACTCGACCGACGAATATTCGAGCCGCGCCGCGAACGCTGCGCTGTACATCGCCGACCATGACGACGATCCGAACCATCTGCTCGAGTTCGTCAAGAACCTGTACGCCGAGGACTTCCAGCCGTCCGAAGGCAGCGACTACCAGCCGGTGAGCGACGACAAGCTCAAGGAGCAGGCCGTGAAGGCCGGCGTGTCGCAGTCGGTGGCGGACGCCGCGTTCGGCCGTGACTATCAGGATTGGCTGGACGCGATCAACGTGTATACGCCGAAGCGTTCGGAGCTGCTGAATACGACCGGCACGTACGCGGGTTCGTTCACGGCGCCGACGATCACGATCAACGGTACGCGTTGGAATCTGAACGATCTGTCGACGGCTGGCGTGTCGATTACCGACGGACTGTTCCAGTCGATCGGCTTGGATTCGAGCAAGGCCGGCACGGCGGGCGAGCTGCCGTCGATCGGCGCGAGTGGCAAGCCGATTTCGCTGACGACCGGCGAGTGACGACGGTTCGCAGCGCGGCGGTATCGTGATGGTACCGCCGCGCTGTTGTTGCGGTATTGTCGCGATGTGGTCATGCGGTATCGATGGAGCAACACCGCAGTATCGCCGCGTGAATTGAACATTCGAGACGTGCTGGTATGCTAGTCATTCGTCCGTGCCGGGCGATGTCCAGCACGTTTGGCCTCCTTAGCTCAGATGGCCAGAGCGGCCGCCTTGTAAGCGGCAGGTCGTCGGTTCGATCCCGACAGGAGGCTCGTCGCGTGGGAAAACGGCGTATAGTAATGGGTATACGCAGTGTACTGCGCACATAACAAAACTTACCCTGTGTAAGACAAGACCAGAGGCCTTCCCCCAACTTGTGGCTTCTGGCATCGGGCAGAGCGTTCCCCCAACCGGCTCTGCCCCTTCAGGGGGCGGGAACTTCCCCTTCTCTCCCGCCCCCTTTTTCTTTATCCTGTGCGCCCCATTTCGATCTCCCGGCCTTGTCTCTTCCCTTCAACGGACATACAGCCGATTTGGGTGGGCGAATCGGCTGCATGTCCGTTAGAGGGATGGGCGAGATGCGGGAGCGCGCTCTCCCAGTAACGGACATACAGCCGATTTCGGGGTGTAGATCGGCTGTATGTCCGTTTAGGGGAAAGAAGAACGTCCAACAAGGAACGATCGAAGAAAGACGATCGAAGCGGGGGGCGCAACGCGGCACGTCAGGGAAACGTGCGGGTCGGGGCGGTTTCCAGCCACCGTCCTGACTGACCCGATACAATGCGGCACAGCACAGCAAACCACACGCAACGCAGAAAAGAGGATGCCGATGCCACTCAGGCGATGGACCCCGCAACGATTGGTGATGTTGCGCCGTATCCGCGTCGCCGCCAGCGCGATCATCGTAACGGCCGCGGCCGTCGGCATGTTCCTCCTCACCGCGCGCAAAACCGTGGCGATCACGGTCAACGGCGAAACCACCACGGTCACCACATACGCCATGAGTGCGCAACGGCTGCTCGCCTCGCAGGGCATTACGATCAAAACACACGATCTGGTGGAGTCCAGCGCAGGCGGCGACAAGCTTACCGACCGCGCGGTGGTGACCGTGCAAAGCGCCTACCAGACCACCATCACCATCGACGGCCAGCGGGTGCCGTTCTGGACGACGGCCACCAGCGCCGCACAGCTGCTCGGCTTCTTCGAGCAGAACGAGGCCGCGGCCGCAAAGGTCACGGTCGACATTGACAACGTATACAACAAGCTGACCGGCGGACTGGTCATCAACGAGGACGGCCCGGTCACGGTGATCGCCGATGGCAAAACCACCGAAGCGCCGAACGGCAAACTGCCGGCCGCGTCGATTCTTGATGCGGCGGGCATCACGGTCGGCAAGGACGATCGCGTGAGCGTCGAGCACAGCGACGGCAAGACGATCCTGCGCGTGCAGCGCGTCACGACCAAGCGCGAGACGCGCACGGTGACGGTACCGCACGGCACGCAGACGATCGTCGATCCCACGTTGCAGCCGGGCGAATCCGAGATCCGGCAGGAGGGCGAGGATGGCGAGACGTTGCAAACGTATGATGTGACGTACGTGGACGGCGTCAAGGAATCGGAAACGCTGGTATCCGAGACGACGAAGAAGATCGCAGTCGATACGATCGTCGCGGTCGGTCCGGCGCAGGATACGGTGAATGACAACGATAGCGATGCGACCGGCGATGGTTCCACCGCGGACGATACGAACGGCTCGGCGAACGATACGACCGGGTCGACCGGCACGCAGAGCACGACCGACGGCGGCGGATCGTCGCAGACCGGCACGAACGATACCGATACCGGCAGCGGTAACGGTAACACCGGCGGATCAACTTCAGCCAACGATGGCAACAGCAACAGCAATACAGGCAACAGTACGAGCGGTTCCGGTAATACCGGAGGCGATACGTCATCCGGCACGACGGACCGCACACCGAACGGCGGCAACAGTACCGATTCCGGTTCCGACAACTCGTCTGGCAACACCAACAGCAACGGCGACGGATCGAACTCATCCAACGGCAACACGAATTCCGGGAACGGCAACAGTAACAGCTCGGGTAATACCTCGTCTGGCAACAGTAACAGCTCGGGCAATACCTCGTCCGGCAACAGTAGCGACTCGGGTAACACAAACAACTCCGGCAACGGCAACTCGAACACCGGTTCCGGCAGCGACTCAGGCACCGATACCGACTCCAGCACCACCGCCCGCCTCTGGCATCCCACCGCAGCCCAGGCGCAAACGTATGCAGCCGGCGCCGCGGCGCAACGCGGCTGGACCGGCGACGAATGGACGGCGCTGCTCAAACTGTGGACGCGCGAATCGGGCTGGCAGTGGAACGCGGAAAACGCATGGTCGCACGCCTACGGCATCCCGCAAGCGCTGCCCGGCGATAAAATGGCCACATTCGGCACGGATTGGAAGAACGACGCCGCCGTACAGATCGACTGGGGTCTGTACTACATCGCGCAACGGTACGGCACCCCGTCGAAGGCATGGCAGCACTCCGAAACCGTGGGCTGGTACTGACGACCACCGCCGACGGACGCAACGGACAACCGCAACTGACGACCACCGCCGACGACCGACACCGACGGACAGGCCGGGCGAGCGACACTGACGGGCATTGGTGAGAGGATAAACAGGTGACTGATATGAGCGAAGAGCAGGAACAGCAGGGCCATCTGCTGGGCGCGGCCGACATCCGCCGCATCGCGGCCGACGCGGGCATCAGCCCGACGAAGAAGTTCGGGCAGAATTTCGTGATCGACCCGGGTACGGTGCGGCGCATCGTACGCGAGGCCGACGTGACGGCCGACACGCATGTGATGGAGGTCGGCCCGGGGCTGGGTTCGCTGACGCTGGCGATTCTGGAGACCGGCGCGCGGATGACGGCGATCGAGATCGATCCGCCCGTGGCCGAGCGTCTGCCGCGCACGATCGCGGAGTTCATGCCGGAGGCGGTCGACCGGTTCCGCGTCGTCAACCGCGACGCGCTTACCGTCACGCCGGAGAACGTCCCGGATTTCAACGACGACGACTCGTTCACGCTCGTCGCGAACCTGCCGTACAACGTCGCGACGCCGATCATCCTGACGCTGCTCGAGCGGTTCGACAATCTCGACTCGTTTCTCGTGATGGTGCAGAAGGAGGTCGCGGACCGTCTCGCCGCGACGCCCGGCAACAAGATCTACGGCACGCCGAGCGTGAAGCTGGCATGGTACGGCACCGCGCGGCGCGTGGGGAACATCGGCCGCAACGTGTTCTGGCCGGCCCCGAACGTGGACTCCGCGCTGGTGCGCTTCGACCGGCACACGCCCGAAGCGCAGGCCGAGATGACGGGTGGCGCCGACCGCAACGCCACGTTCCATCTGATCGACGCGGCGTTCAGCCAGCGCCGCAAGACGCTGCACGCAGCACTCAAACGCGAGGTGCCCGAGGCGGCGTTCGAACGCGCCGGCATCGACCCGACCCGCCGCGGCGAAACGCTCACGATCGCCGATTTCGCGCGGCTGGCCGCGGAGGTCCAGGCATGATCGACCCTCATCCCGCTCCTGTTACCGCCGCTGTGCATTCCGCGAACGCCGTGCTTCCGGGCGCCGTCACCGTCGACACTGTCACCGCCGACACTGTCACCGTCGACGTGCCGGCGAAAACGAACCTGACGCTGCACGTCGGCGCACCGCGCGCCGAGTGGGGCGGCCGGCACGCGCTTGACACGATCTACTGCGGCGTGGGCGTGTACGACACGGTCACCGTCACCCGCAAGGAGCCGGGCACCGGATTCTCACTGGACCTGAGCGGCGGCCATCTGGGCGATCTGGCATCGACCGGCAGCGACATGCGCCGCAATCACGCGGTGCTGGCCCTGTATGCGCTGGCCGAGGCCGCGGGGCACGCGCCCGATGTGGCGATCCGGCTGGAGAAGCGCATTCCCGTGGCCGCCGGCTTGGGCGGCGGATCGGCGGATGCGGCCGGCACGCTGCTCGGACTGAACGAGCTGTGGGGGCTGCACTGGCCGATGGACCGGTTGCGCGCCGTGGCCGCGACGTTGGGCGCGGATATGCCGTTCTGCCTGACGGGCGGATACGCGCACGGCACCGGATTCGGCGAGCGCATCGAGCCGATCGAGCCGGGCAGCGAGGCGGCGCGCACGCTGGCCGACCGCGGATTCGCCGGCCAGGTGCTGATCGGCGCGTATCACGATGCGCTGAGCACGCCCGCCGTGTACGCCGCGTTCGACCAGTTGGGCGCCGGCGACGGCGAGGAGAATCATCTGCAGCATGCGGCGGTCGCGTTGCATCCGCGCAGCGGCGAGGCGATCGCCGACGCGTTGCGTGCAGGCGCGCGACAGGCGTTCGTCTCCGGCTCCGGACCGTCCGTGATCGCGTTCGTGCCGGACGACGCGGTGGCCGCAGTACGGCTCGCGTGGACGGCGTCGCGGTCGGTGGACCGGATCATTTCGGCCACGGCTCCGGCCGTTCCGCGCGTCAGCCTTTGACGCTAATGTGTGAACCAATCGATTTTCGGAAGGCGTGATTATGACGGAGCTATACGACGAGCGACAGGCCCGTAAGGCTTATATGCGCAGGCGACAGCGCAAGGTGTTCGGCATCGCCGGCACGCTGCTCGTCGTCGTGTTGGTGATCGCCTTGATGTTCTACTACCACGCATTCGGTCTGGGCGAGTCGAAACAGGCCGCGACGCTGCCGAACTACGGCGTCACCGCGCCGTGCGCGCCCACCGACAGCAAGGGCAATCCGGTCAAGTACCTCGATAATCGCGATGTCAGCATCCGCGTGCTCAACGGCACGACGTTCGGCGGTCTGGCCGGTGCCGTCGCGGACGAATTGCAGAACAACCGCGCCTTCCCGGACGTGAAGGCCGAGACGTATCTCGATGCCAAGGGCAATCAGATTCAGGACGTGGAACGCACGACGATCCGGTTCGGCAAGAACGCGATCGCCCAGGGATATACGGTCGCCGCGAATTTCACCGATGCGGTGATGGTGATGGACGACCGTGACGATCTGCTGGTCGACGTGGTGCTCGGCGGCACGTTCAATGACTTGGTCGACCGCGATAAGGTGCCGGGCAGCGGCACCGAGATCACCAGCATCGAGGGCTGTGTGGCCGCGGACAAGATGACCAATCTGCCGAAGGCCATCACGCACGACCCGGTCAAAGCCAGCTGACGATTCCAGACACTAGGCACTAGGGCATCAGTCCCACCCCCTTAACGGACATACAGCCGATAACATCGTTGCGATCGGCTGTATGTCCGTTAGAGGGAGAGGGGCTGATTCGTTGTGGAACGTCCCAGACATATCCGCCCACCCTTCTCAACGGACATACAGCCGATTCGGGTGGGGTTTTCGGCTGTATGTCCGTTAGAGAACGGCGCAAGCTAGGCAAGCGACGCGTACCAGCGCTTGAGCTCGTCCACGGCGACCTCGTGATCGACCGGACCGTTATCCAAACGGTACTCGAGCATGTGCTTGTAGGCCCGGCCGACCATCGGCCCCGGCGCCAATCCGAGGATCGACATGATCTCGTTGCCGTCCACATCCGGGCGGATCGCGTCGAAGTCCTCCTTCTCCTTGAGCTCGCGCACACGCTGCTCCATCTCGTCCATCGCGGACGAGAACACCATCGCCTTGCGCTTGTTCTGCGTGGTCGCGTCGGCGCGCGTGAGCCGGTTGAGCCGCTCGTACAGATGCCCGGCGTCCTTCACGTACCGGCGCACGGCCGAGTCGGTCCACGGCTCGTCCACATAACCGTGGAAGCGCAGGTGCAGGTTCACCAGCTCGCTCACGTCGTCGATGATGTGGTGATCGAAGTGCAGCGCCTTGAGCCGCTTGCGCGTCATCTTCGCGCCCACCGCGTCGTGATGGTGGAAGCTCACCTTGCCGCCCGGCTCGAACCGGCGCGTCTTCGGCTTGCCGATGTCGTGCATGAGCGCGGCGAGCCGCAGCGTGAGATCAGGACGCGGCACCGGGCCGTCATCGTCGGTTTCCAGCGCGACCGCACGTTCGATGACGATCATGGTGTGCTCGAAGACGTCCTTGTGACGATGATGTTCGTCGATTTCGAGCTGCAGCGCGGGGATCTCCGGGAAGACGATGTCGGCGAGTCCGGAGTCGACGAGCGCTTCGATGCCGGCGCGCGGACGGTCGGACAGCAGCAGTTTGACGAGTTCGTCGCGTACGCGTTCGGCGGAGACGATCTCGATGCGGTCGACCATGTCGCTGATCGCCTCGGCGGTCTCCGGTTCGATGCGGAAGCCGAGCTGGGCGACGAACCGCACGGCGCGCATCATGCGCAGCGGATCGTCGTCGAATGACTGACGCGGGTCGACCGGGGTGCGCAGCACGCCCTTGGCGAGGTCGTTCGCACCGCCGAACGGATCGACGAATTCGAGATCGGGCACGCGCAGGGCCATCGCGTTGACGGTGAAGTCGCGACGCGACAGGTCGCCCTCGAGCGAGTCACCGTAGTTGACTTCGGGCTTGCGCGAGTCGGGATCGTAGACGTCCGACCGGTACGTGGTGATCTCGACCTTGACCTCGGTGCCGTCCGGACGCCGGCGCATCGCGCCGAGCGTGCCGAACTTGCGGCCCATGTCCCAGAATCCGTCATGCCCCCAGCGCCGCAGGATCGGCTCGAACTGCTCGGGACGCGCCGACGAGCAGAAATCCAAATCGTGAGACTTGCGGTGCAGCAGCAGGTCGCGCACCGGACCGCCCACCAACGCCAGCTCATACCCCTGCTCGGCAAACATGCGACCCAGTTCAATGGCCTCGGGCCAGACTTCGAAATTCACGCGTACCCTTTCCGCGACTTGGGAAACTTTTGTTCTTCTCAGCATAGCGTTACCCCACCTGCGCAAAGTATGAGTAAGGTGGTTAGCATGATTACGCCAGCGGACCTCGCACGCATGCTCGACCATGCGTCGAATCGTCATGCCTTGGATCCGCTGGCGCCGGACGAACTGATGTACACCTCCGAAACGGTGACGAAGGTGAGCACCACCATCAAACCGTTGGATTCCTTGGCCTCGCTGACGTTGGAGACGGAGGACGACGAGTCGGCGCAGCGCGTACCGTCACGCCCGTCGCCTGCGAACATGCCGCAACGACGGTCATCGGACGGCCCCACCACGTTCGCGTCGCTGGACGCGCAGGAACTGCCGGTGGTGCGCGAATACTCCGCCGGCGGACTCGTGTTCGACGAACGGGGGCGTGTCGCGATCATCGCCCGCCATTCGCGTAGCGGCCATCTGGAATGGTGCCTGCCGAAGGGCCATATCGAGAAGGGCGAGACGCCGCAGCAGACCGCCGTGCGCGAGGTGCACGAGGAGACGGGCATCCTCGGCGAGGTGGTCGATTCGATCGCCACGATCGACTACTGGTTCACCGGCACCAGCCAGCGCGTGCACAAGCTCGTGCATCATTTCGCGTTGCGGCAGATCGGCGGCGAGCTCACCGTCGAAGGCGACCCGGACCATGAGGCCGAGGACGCGATCTGGGTGGACTTCGACGATCTGGACGGCGTGCTCAGCTATCCTAATGAACGCAAGATCGCATGGCTTTACGCACGGAAACTGAACAGGCAGGCATGACGTTGAACCTTCCCCCAGCTCGCATCACACGCGCCGTATGCGCCCTGCTGGCGATCGTATTCGCCCTGACGACATGCTGGCTCACACCGGCCGGCACCGTCATGGCACCGTCCGCGTCGGCCGACGACGCCACCGCCACGGACACGACCGGCACCACGAACACCGACGACAAGCAGCGCGTCACCATCACGATCGACGCGGCCACGCCGGTCGTCACCGCATCCTCCGGCTACCAGCTGCGCGCCACCGTCACCAACCCGACCGGCGGCAGGCTGCCCGCCGGCAAGCTGAACCTGGCCACCAACGTGCAGCATTCGTTCTACTCGCGCACTGACATTCAGGACTGGTCGGACGGCGCCGAAAACATCCCCATGCTCGACGGACTGGCCGAAGCGGACGTGCCCGCGCTCGACGCCGGCGCCAGCGCGTCGGTCACGCTCACCGCCGACAAGGACACGCTGGCGCGCATCATCACCTGGGGTCCGAAGCCGGTGGCCGTCACGTACGTCGTGGACGGCGTCTCCCGCGCGCGGTCGCACACGTTCCTCACCCGTTCGACGGACGGACTGAACCTCGTCGAGACGCCGGCGCTCAACCTGACGGTCGCACTGCCGCTGACGTCGTCGGCGTGGAGCATCGACGAGAACGCAATGCACGATCTGCTGACGAACAGCAGCGACGACGATCAGGTCGTCACGGCCGGCGACGCGTCCGTACTGGACGACGCGCGCCGCGAGGCGATCGCCAAGCATCCGAAACTGCAGGTCGTGGCCGATCCGACGCTGCTGACGAGCGAAGCCAAGCAGGCGTCGCAGTCGCACAGCCAATCCCAACAGGACGACACCGCCAAGGATCAGGCCAAGGACCAGCAGGAGACGGCGCGCAACCTCTCATCCATCGCGCTCAGCGGCGTCATGCAGCCCGCCGGCTTCGACATCTCCGCCTACAACGCGCACGACAACGACGGCGCATACGTGGCCGCCGGCGTCGAACGCGACGACTGGAACGCCGAAACCGCGCTCGGCGAATACCGCACGGCCAAGGGCGACCAAAGCCTGTCCACCGGCGTCTATGCGTGGCAGGGCAAGGCCAACTGGTCGCTCGCCTCGCTCACCGAGGCGAAGAAGCAGGGCTATTCGGTCGTCATCGCGAACCACGAATTCGACACCGGCGACGATTCGACCGTGCACACCGGCAACATGTCGGTCACGACCGACGAGGGCGATGTGACCGTGCTCACGCAGCAGCGCGAACTCAGCCGTCTCGCGCAGGGCAAGGCGACCAGCGACGACGCGGACGCCGAAACCAGCGCGGCGGGCCGACTCGCCCGATTCGTCGCGCAGAGCGCGTTCTACCAGATGGAGCAGCCGTACACGTCCCGCAACCTGCTCGTCTGCCTGAGCGCCACCGCCGACGCGGCCACGATCGACGCGCTCATGCGCGCCGTCGAACAGTCGCCGTGGCTCAACCTGACCGACCTGTCGACGCTCGCGGCGACCGATCCGTACGTTTCCGGCGACGACGCGCTGCAGCTCGTGCAGGACGACGCGTCGCTCACGGCCGCGCAATCCAGCTTCCAGCAGCAAACGCTGTCAACGCTTGCGAACGGTCGCAACGGCATCACCCGCTTCGCCTCGTCCGTGCTGCTCAACGGCGACGGCCGCGCCGACCCGTGGATCAAGGAACTGCTCGACACGCAGTCCACGATCGCCCTGCACGCGCTGGGCGGCGACATGAAAGTCGCCGAACGCATGAACGTCGGGGCGACGTCGATGGTCGACGAGCTGATGGGCGGCGTGGTCATCACCCCGTCCGAATCGGTGACGGTCGTCAGCGAAACCGCGAAGATGCCGGTCACCATCAGCAACAGCTACCCGTATCCGGTACACGTGAAGGTGCAGTCGGTCACCGACTCCATGGAGATCGTGACGTCGCGGCAGGTCGAGACCGAAGTGCCGGCGCACGGCGAGGCGCAGGTCACGTTCACCATCCGCGTCTCCACGTCCGGTTCGACAAACGCGCGCATCACGCTGCTCGACCGCAACGGCACGCAGTTCGGCGACACGCAGACCACCGCGATCACGAGCGTGCTGCGCATCAGTGACATGAGCGGCTTCGTGATCATCGGATTCGCGTTCCTGCTCGGCATACTCGGCCTGTGGCGTCAGTTCAACCGCAAGAAGGATCCCGACGAATGAGTTCCACCAGTTCCTCGCTTGGCCGCAATTCGATGATCATGGCGTCCGGCACGGCGGCCTCGCGCGTGACCGGCCAGGTGCGCACGATCCTGCTCGCCGCGGCGCTCGGCACGACCGGTCTCGCCGCGAACGCGTATCAGGCCGGCGCGATGATTCCTCAGGCCGTGTTCTCGCTGGTGTCCGGTGGCATCTTCAATGCCGTGCTCGTGCCGCAGATCGTGCGCACGTTGCAGGAGAAGGACGCCGAGGACCGGCTCAACAAGCTCATCACGCTGGCGATCACGATGCTGCTCGGCGTGACGGTCATCATGGCCGTGGCCACGCCGCTGCTCACTATGCTATATGTAGGCGGCAGCCCGGAGCTCATGGCGCTCACCAACGCGTTCACGTTGTGGTGCATGCCGCAGATCTTCTTCTACGGTCTGTACACGGTGCTCGGGCAGATTCTCGCGGCGAAGGACCATTTCGGCACGTACGCGTGGAGTTCGGTGGGGGCGAACCTCATCAGCTGCGCGGGATTCATTTCGTTCATTCTGCTGTTCGGGCGGGCCGCGGGCCAGCCGCCGGAGTTCTGGACGCCGGGCAAGCTCGCGCTCACGGCCGGCACGTGGACATTGGGCGTGGCCTTCCAGGCGCTGGTGCTGTTCCTGCCGTTGGCACGCTGCGGCATTCGCTACCGGCCACGATGGGGGGTGTCCGGCATCGGACTGCGGTCGATGGGTTCGGTGGCCGGCTGGAGCATCGCCATCGTGATCGTCGACCAGCTCATCAACATCGTCGTCACACGCATCAACACGTCCGCGCCGGACAGTGCGCATGAGATGCTCGGCATCAGCACGCTGGACGTGGCCGGCAACGCGACGTATCAGAATGCGTTCACGCTGTACATGCTGCCGTATTCGCTGATCGCCGTGTCGGTGGCGACCGCGTTGTTCCCGAAGATCTCACGCGCGATCGCGGAGCATGACGTGGCCGATGCGCGCGGCACGCTGAGCCAGTCACTGCGCAACGTCGGCGTGCTCATGATCTTCTTCTCCGTCGCGTTCATCGTGATGCCGGCGCCGATCATCCTCGCCCTGCTGCCGTCGATCAGCGCGAAGGAGGCCGCGCTCATCGCCACGCCGCTGATGATGCTCGGCATCGGGCTGCCGGTGGCCAGCGCGTATCTCATCATCCAGCGCACGTTCTACGCGTTCGAGGACGGCCGTACGCCGTTCATGTTCATGGTGCTGTACAACACCCTGCTGGTGGTGTTCCTGCTCGTGGGCATGCGGTTCGTGCCGCCGACGCACTGGATCACGTTGGTCGCGATCGGCTCGCCGATCTCGCATCTGGTGGCGTTTCCGTTCCTGATTCCGTCGTTGAAGCGACGGTTCGAAGGGTCGATGGACGGGCGGCGTATCGCGGTGGCGTACGGCAAGGCGCTGTTCGCGGCGTTCGTCGCGACGGTCGCCGGACTGCTGCTGCGTGGGCCGGTGTATGCGCTGCTGGGCGTGCGGACCGTCATGGGCGCGGCCACAGACAACGGCAGCCACGCAGCCGCGGCGGTGCGGGCCGTGTCGATGAACTGGCTGCAGGCGGTCGGCGTGTGTGTGCTGCTGACGATCGTGATCACGGTTGCGTACGTTGGCATGCTGTGGCTGCTGCGATCGCAGGAACTGCTCGAACTGTCGCGGCCGCTGATCGCACGATTCATACGCAAACCGGTCGCGGCGACCGACGCGACCGACACTGCCGATGCGGACGACTCGACCAACACCGCCAACGGCAACGAATCAGCCGCCGACCGGCCCACGCCGACGTCCGAGCCGCCCGCGCCGCCGACCGTACCGACTGCATACGATAGCCGTCATGACAACGATTCCAACGCCGCCGCCACGACCACACCGACGGCTAGAATGACACCGAAACCGCCGGAACCACCGGCATCACCATCTTTGCAATACGGAGTCCGCATGAATCCTCAGCTGGGAGATACGATTCTCAATCGCTACACGCTGGTGTCGCCGCTGCGCGACGAACCGGGCCTGCTGGCGTGGAAGGCCAGCGATCGTGTGCTGTCGCGCGACTGCCAGCTGTTCATCGTCACCGACCGCAAGGCGTTCTCCCAGGTCACCGCGACCGCGTCGTTCATGGCGTCGTTGCGCGATCCACGCCTGACGCAGGTGCTACAGCTGCACCACGACGACCAGATCGTCGTCGTGGTCATGCAGGACGACGCCGGCATGTCGATGACCGACTACCTGCTCGGCTCCGAACGCCACGTGCTCACCTACGACGCGATGCGATCCGTCATCGGCGAACTCATCGACATCATCCATCTGCTGCAGTCGCGAGGCATCGACCACTACATGATCAGCACCGACACCGTGCGCGTCACCGCCAGCGGCATCCAGCTCACCGCCGTGCCGATCAGCACGATGCTCATGGACACGGCCGACAACGACGGCCGCAACCTCAACGTCGAACAGCGCGACGTGCGTCAGCTGGCGTCGCTGCTGTACTCGATGCTCACGCGCACGCCGTCGAACACCATGCCCGACTATTCGTTCGACCGCCTGTCCGGCGACATGCCTGGCGAATTCCGCCTGATCTGCAAGCGTGGCCTCGGCATGAAGGTGAACGACAGCGACGTGAACCTGCCGATGTCGTCGATGGCCGAGATCGAGGCGCTGCTCGGCCCGTGGACGCCGCTCACGCAGCTGACCGGCCGCGACATCGCGCTGCCCGGCATCAACAGCCTCGAGTCGATCATCACCGTGCCGATGCGCCGATCGAACATGGACGACATCGTGCCGGTGCCGTCCGCGATCGTCAGCTCCGGACCGCTGCCGCCGCTGTCGATGAGCATGCCGCAGTATTCGTCCGCACTGACCTCCGACGACGTGGTGGATGTGACGCCGATGACCGGCGATCTGTTCCGCGCATTCGACGGATCGAAACCGAACAACGGCAACAACACGACGCTGGCGATCAACGTGTCGGCCGTGCGCAACCCGCACCCCGAGGAGACCGCGGGCGAGCGCACCGCCGTGGTGCAGCCCGTGGCGGCTGCGGCGGCCAAGCCGCAGGAGTCGTCGCTCGAGGAGACGCAGATTATCCCACCGCTCAAGGCCGAGGCCGAGCAGGAGGCGCCGATCAGCGTGCCGCCGTCCATCAAGACCTCCAACATGGTGAAGGCGTACAAGGCCGCCGAGGAGGAGGACTTCGCAAACGAGTCGCTGCTCGGCAACCTGCCGACGAAGATCATCACCGTGCTGGTGGGCATCATCGCGGTGGTCGGCGCCGGGTTCCTCGCCATCAACTTCCTGAACAACAGCCAGCCGAACATCGGTGGCAGCGGATCGAACCAGAGCGACCCGTGGGACGAGTCGAACATCGACTCGGTGCCGTTCGGCAACGGCACCAACGGGTCGTCGGACGGGTCGAGCGACGGAAACACGGATTCGAACAGCTCGTCCAGCTCGTCGAATACCACGTCCGGTAACAACAGCAGCAACGGTTCGGACAAGTCAGACAAGTCGAGCACGTCCGACAAGTCCTCGTCGAGCAGCTCCAGCAGCTCCGACGGCAAGCACGAGGTGGTCACCAAGGACAAGGAGGCCAAGAAGGTCCCCGATCCGAAGTACCAGAACAACACGCCGCTGACGATCTCGAGCCAGAACTTCCTCGACAATCCGGGCGGCCAGAACGGCTTCGCGTATCACCTGCACCTCGACAAGTCGCAGAAGGTGTATCGCATGAAGATCACGATCACCACGTCCGGCGGCAAGGGGTACGTCATCACGAACTCCGCGTCCGATCCGACCAAGGGCGACCGCGTGGCCGAGTTCACGTTCGCGGAGGGCGGCACCACGGAGATCACGTTCACCAAGGTGTCCGAGACGCAGGATGTGCTGGTGTGGGTGCCGCTCGACAGTCTGCCCAACAACCAGCTCTACATCCAGAAGGTCGAGCTCTTCTAAGGGCGTCGTTCCCGTCCCGTCCCCTCTAACGGACATACAGCCGTTTTCAACGTTGGAATCGGCTGTATGTCCGTTAGAGGGGATGGGATATAGCGATATGAAGCGTTCCTAAGAGGGCGCATGCTCCCTCTCCTAACGGACATACAGCCGATTCCATCGATGAAAACGGCTGTATGTCCGTTTTGTGTTACGGGGGTGAAGACGGCTACATTTGGTGTTTTAGGGGTCGCGGTGTGGTGTAATGGAGCCGCAATGGCACACAGCAACGAAGGTGGTTTCATGACAGCAGCAGGGCAGCGCGCGACGACGGCCGTCGCGGTCGACGAACAGGGCCGGTTCACCTGGGGCAACGGCGTGGTATCGATGACGTTCCAGACATCCGACGACAAACCGGTCACGTTGGTCGGACTGTCCGGACGCGGCATGAGCGGTAGCACGACCGTCGTGCAGCGCGATCCGCGACCGATCGTCGAAGTACTGGCGACCGGCACCGGTTCGAACGACAATCGCCAGCCATTGATCATGACGGTCGCAGGTTCCAGACTGCGGTTCGTCGGCGCGCGCATCGTCACCCCGGAAGGCGGTGCGAATGCCGGCGATCAGCCGTCACATGGCGAGCCGATCGCGCCGTACCGGCTGGAGATCACGCAGTTCGCGCCGTACGCCGCACTGCAGCCGGGCGGCCGAGAGTTCGATAATCCGGCGATCGACCCCACCGGCGGCGCGAGCTCCGCAGATGCCACGGCATCCACGGTCCCAACGGTGCCGACCGACGACGGACTGACCGTCGTGTCCGTGTTCGAAGCCTGCCCGAACGTGTCCGCCGTACGCACGTTTACCACGTTGCACAGCCCGCGACGACTGCCGATCGAGGCGGTGTCG
Source organism: Bifidobacterium ramosum (assembly GCF_009299505.1). GTDB lineage: Bacteria > Actinomycetota > Actinomycetes > Actinomycetales > Bifidobacteriaceae > Bifidobacterium > Bifidobacterium ramosum. The sequence goes on from NZ_WBSM01000009.1 coordinate 59,178, forward strand.
TCGCTCAACCTGACGCTGCCGATGGACGCCGGCGACGCCACGGTCGACGCGTCGCGCATCTTCTGGGGCGACGCCGCGTGGGCCGTCGAAAACGACTGGCACAGCGCGCCGCTGCGCGACACCGCCGTGCGTGACCGCAACCAGATCATCAACCCGGGCGAATCCAGCTCGCGTTTCGTACGCAGTTCGTCGTCCACGTGGTCGACCGGCGTGCACGAACCCGCCGGCATCATCGAAGCGCGACACGACGCCGACGAAACCCCGGCGTTCTCGGTCATGTGGCAGATCGAGCACAACGGACCGTGGGAGTGGGAGGTCGGCGAAAACGACCCCGGTCTGCACATCACTGCATATGGTCCGGAATATCGCGACCATCAGTGGGTCACCACGCTCGGCAGCGTCGCGGATAACGGCGACGGTAGTCACGATGTCGGCACCGGTAACGGCAACGCCGGCAACGATGACGACAATGCCGACACCGTATACAACGATGTCATCAGCGTGCCCGTCTCGTTCGCCGTGGCCGCCGGCGACTGGCAGCAGGCGACCGCAGAGATGACCCTGCAGCGTCGTGCCCTACGCGCCGCCAAAGCCGCGCAACTGGGCCGTTCCCAGCAGTTCGAGCACACGCAGGGACTCGTCGTATACAACGATTACATGAACACGCTGTTCGGCGACCCGCGCATCGAGAAGGAGCTGCCACTCATCGAGGGCGCAGCGAAGGTCGGCGCGGACATCTTCTGCATCGACGCCGGCTGGTACGACAGCACGGACGGCGGCTGGTGGGACATGGTCGGCGAGTGGCTGCCGTCCACCAACCGCTTCGGCGACGCCGGCATGGCGGGCCTCGCACGTACGATCCGCGACGCCGGCATGGGACTCGGCCTATGGCTCGAACCCGAGGTGATCGGCGTGAAATCGCCGCTCGCCGCGACCCTGCCGGACGACGCGTTTTTCACACGTCACGGCGTGCGCGTATGCGACTCCGGCCGCTACCTGCTCGACTTCCGTTCGCCGGCCGCCCGCGAGCATGTCACGCGCACCGTCGACCGGCTTATCGACGAGTTCGACGTGAAGTTCTTCAAGTTCGATTACAACACGATCCCCGGCGTGGGCACCGACCGCGACGCCGAATCGGCCGGCGCGGGCCTGCTCGACCATTGCCGTGCGTATCTCGACTGGCTCGACGATCTGCGCCGCCGTCATCCCGAGGTCATGATCGAGAACTGCGGTTCCGGTGCGATGCGCGCGGACTACGCGCAGTTGAGCCGGCTCGACCTGCAGTCGACGTCCGACCAGTGCGATCCGCTGATCTATGCGGCGATCGCGGCCGGTGCAGGCCTGACGATCCTGCCCGAGCAGCAGGGCAACTGGGGGTACGCGCAGCAGGAGATGGACGACGAGACGGCGGTGCTCACGTTGGCGTCGGGCGTGCTGGGACGGCTGTATCTGTCGGGATTCATCAACCGGATGGACGAGACACGGTTGGCGTTGGTGCGTGACGCGATCGCGCTGCATCGGCGGATTCTGGCCGAGCAGCAGTCGCTGGTGCCGTGGTGGCCGGCGGGACTGCCCGATTTCAACGGCGACTGGCTGGTCGCCGGACTGCGTCCGTATGCGGCGGCCGTGACGGCTGACGAGGCGACGGTCGGCACGTCGTATGTGACGGTATGGCGTCGCGCAGGGGAGTCGTCGATCGACCTGCCGTTGTCGGAAGGCCGCGAGATCACGCAGATCTTCCCTGATCCGCAGTCCGTAACCAATCACGCGCCGAACGCACGCCCGTGGACCGTTACGCGGCTCGATGCCGGCACCGTCCGCCTGACCGCCGCGGACACCGCCAACCCGTCCGCCCGCATCTTCGCCGTGCGCTAATGCGCCGTGCGGTAGCGCGGTAGCCGACTCACGCCGTAGTCTATCTCTCCTTTTCTTCAACGGACATACAGCCGATTTCCATACCGCAATCGGCTGTATGTCCGTTGAAGAAAAGAGCCATAACAAGCTGGGCTCCACTCTATGAGGGGAGCCCAGCCAATCCCCACACCAATACAAAAGCGGGGAGATACACCATACAGGTGCATCTCCCCGTTCCACATCTCACGCACCCCTCACAAACCAGCGGCCAGAGGAGCCAGCGGACGCAGTCCGATGGACTGATAACGCGTGTGTCCTCTAGGCGCACCGAGGGAAGCGGTACCGAGTACCGCGACCGAGGAGCAACGACGAGGACACTCCGTTATCAGGCCAGCGGACCGGTGTGCCAGATGCGCTCGAGGTAATCCTCGATCGAGCGATCGGAGCTGAAGAAGCCGGAGTTCGCGACGTTGAGCAGGGCCTTGCGGTTCCACTCGAGCGGATCGCGGTAGAGCTTCTCGATCTCGGCCTGGATGTCGGCGTAGGAGGAGAAGTCCGCGAGGGTCATGAACCAGTCCTTGGTGAGCCAGTCGGAGACGAGCGGCGCGTAGGTGTCGCGGTCGCCGTTGGAGAAGGTGCCGTCGGCGACGAGGTCGATGGCCTGCTTGAGGCGCGGATCGGCTTCGTAGTACTTGGCCGGATCGTAGCCGTCAGCGTACTGCTTCTCGACTTCCTCGACGGTCATGCCGAAGAGGAAGAAGTTGTCGGCGCCGACGCGTTCGCGGATCTCGACGTTCGCGCCGTCGAGGGTGCCGACGGTGAGGGCGCCGTTGAGGGCGAACTTCATGTTGCCGGTGCCGGAGGCTTCCTTGCCGGCCTGGGAGATCTGCTCGTCGAGCTCGGTGGCCGGGATGAGGTTCTGGGCCATCTCGATGTTGTAGTTCGGGAGCATGTGGACGGCCAGCTTGCCCTTGACGTCCGGATCGTTGTTGACGACCTTGGAGACGTTGTTGATGAGCTGGATGGTCATCTTGGCCAGGTAGTAGCCCGGGGCGGCCTTGGCGCCGAAGAAGACGGTGCGCGGCAGGATGTCGTCGGCCGAGACGGTGCCGTTCTTGATGGCGGCGTACTTGGAGATGACGGCGAGGATCTTCAGCGACTGGCGCTTGTACTCGTGCAGACGCTTGACCATGGTGTTGAACATGGTGTTCTCATCGATGTCGAGGCCGTAGTGGTCCTTGGCGAAGCCGACGAACGCGTGCTTGTTGGCGGCCTTGACGGCGGCGAACTTCTTGACGAACTCGTCGTCCTGGGCCAGCGGGACGAGGCCTTCGAGCATTTCGAGGTCGGAGAGCCACTTGTCGGTGCCGAGGCCTTCGGTGATGAGGTCGGACAGGCGCGGGTTGGCGAGCTTGACGAAGCGACGCGGGGTGACACCGTTGGTCACGTTGGTGAACTTGTCCGGGTAGGCGTCGGAGAAGTTCTTGAGCGTGATGTCCTTGAGCAGCTGGGAGTGCAGCGCGGCCACGCCGTTGACGTGGGAGCCGCCGTAGGTGGCGAGGTAGGCCATGCGCACGGCATCGCCGGTGTAGATCGCCATGTCCTTGGCGGTGTCGGCGTCCACGCCCTTGGCGGCGAGCTCGGCCTCGAACTGGTCGTTGATCTTCTCGATGATCTCGAGGTGACGCGGCAGCAGTTCGCCGATGAGGCTGGCCGGCCACACTTCGAGGGCTTCCGGCAGCAGCGTGTGGCAGGTGTAGTTGAAGGTCTTCTGGGTGATGCCCCAGGCGGTGTCCCAGTCGTAGCCGTACTCATCGATGAGGATGCGCATGAGCTCCGGGATGCCGATGACCGGGTGGGTGTCGTTGAGCTGGAACGTGATCTTGTTCGGGAAGGTGGTCAGATCCGGCTTGTCCTGACCCGGGTAGAAGACGCGGATCGCGTCGTGCAGGGAGGCGGAGACGAAGAAGTACTGCTGCTCGAGGCGCAGCTCCTTGCCGACCTTGGTGGAGTCTTCCGGGTACAGGATCTTGGAGATGTTCTCGGCCTTGACCTTCGGCTCGACGGCCTCCATGTACTCGCTCTTGTTGAACGCGAGCAGATCGAACTCGTCGTAGGACTTGGCGGTCCACAGGCGCAGCGTGTTCACGCGCTGGGACTTGTAGCCCGGCACCAGATAGTCGACCGGCACGGCGCGCACGGACCAAGCCGGCTTCCAGACCTTCTTGCCGTTCTCTTCGACGACTTCGCCGCCGAAGGAGACCTTCTGGTCACGGTTGTAGTCGATGTGGCCCCACGGCTCTTCGTTGTTCAGCCAGTAGTCCGGGGTTTCGACCTGCTTGCCGTCCTTATCGAACGTCTGCTTGAAGATGCCGTAACGGTACTGGATGCCGTAGCCGAACGCCGGCACGCCAAGGGAGGCGAGCGAGTCGATGAAGCAGGCGGCGAGACGGCCGAGGCCGCCGTTGCCGAGGGCCGGCTCGTACTCGGCGTCGACGATGGCCTTCGGCTCGAAGCCAAGGGACTTGACAGCCTCGTCGAACTGCTCGGTCAGGCCGGCGTTGAGCAGCGCGTTCTCAAGCTGCTTGCCCATGAGGAATTCGGCGGACAGGTAGCCGACGGCCTTGGTGCTGCCGTTGACGGTGTCGGCCTGCGTGGTGAACCATGCGTCCGCAAGATGATTGCGCACGGCCTTGGCTGCGGCGACGTAGACATCGGCCGCGGTGGCCTGCTCGACGGTGACACCCTGAGAGTACTTCAGCTGCTCACGAATCTCGTCGGCGAACTCGGCGGTCGTGACCGGCGACTTGGGTGCGGTGATTTCGGTCATATTGACTCTCTTTCCGTTGTGTTGTCCCTTGTCATTATGCCCCGCCGCGGTGACGGCGCATAAACGTCAAGATGAACGCTGCATTACGTTCTGCAATCGTTTGCATCAACTCGGCAATCATACAACATACACCACGACAGGCAACGTAGCTACGATATGCCGTCGGCGTTGCGAACAAATCGCAACGCAGCGATATTACTGGGCAATCACAAAACCGCAAACGATTGCTACACTTGCAGTCCCATTCGGTATCAAACCGGTACGATATATCCACAACTACGACACGTCAAGTCATCGGAACACCGCCGTCCAGACACCGGACAGACGACGCGCAAGCGCTCCACCTACCGCACGACGACACGTGCATCGGACCGCACGACGGACGCGGTACGGTGGACGCATGGCAGTGATTCGCGAACAGGACATAGACAAGGGCCGCAAGGCATGGGACGAGTGGCGGTGCACGGCCGCGCAGCACGGCACGCGCGCGACGGACGACCTGCCGCGGCAGACCTGGGCGATGGCGGTGCGCTACACGCTGTTCCTGCTCGAACGGCGGGCGCCCGGACCAGGCGTCGAAGTGCGCGTGGCGCCATGGGGCGCGGTGAAGATCCTCGACGGACCGGCATCCGACCCGCACAACCTCACCCCGCCCGACGTGATCGAACTCGACCCGGACGTGTGGCTGAGCCTCGCCGCCGGCGTCACCACGTGGGACGAGGAACGCGACGCCGGACACATCACCGCCGTCGGCGAGCGCGACGACCTCAGCGACCTGCTGCCGCTGTAACCCGCCGTCCCCATCCTCCGCGTGGCAGAAAACGCTCGCTGAGCGTCTCGCTAGCGAGCGTTTTCTGCCACGCGGTCTCCGGCCCCGCACCGCACGCCACGCAGCAACTCACGCCGCGTAGTACTGCGCCTGCGCGTGCCACAGCTCGGCGTACTTGCCGCCGGCGTCCGCGACCAGTTCGTCGTGCGTGCCGTACTGCACGATCGCACCGTGGTCGAACACGGCGATCTCGTCGCAGAACTTGCACGACGACAGCCGGTGGCTGATGTACACGGCCGTCTTGTCGCCCGCGATCTCGTTGAACTTCGCATAGATCCGCGCCTCCGCGACCGGATCGAGCGCGGCGGTCGGCTCGTCGAGCACGATGAACGGCGCGTCCTGGTAGATGGCCCGCGCGATCGCGACCTTCTGTGCCTCGCCGCCGGACAGTTCTACGCCGTCCTCGTCCAGATCCTTGTACAGGCTCGTCTCCAGTCCGCGCGGCAGCGAGTCCAGCCGATCGCCGAAATCGGCCTTGCGCAGCGCGTCGGTCACGCGGTCGCGATCGTAGCGAACGTTCGCAGCGACGTTCTGTCCGAGCGGCAACGCGAACAGCTGGAAGTCCTGGAACACGACCGAGAAGATCCGCATGTACTCGTCGTACCGGTATTTGCGGATGTCGATGCCGTTGAGCAGGATCTCGCCCTCGGTCGGATCGTACAGCCGGCACAGCAGCTTGATGAACGTCGTTTTGCCGCTGCCGTTCTCGCCGACGATCGCGAGCCGCGATCCGACGCGGAACCTGAGATTCACGTGACTCAACGCCCACTGATCGGCCGGCGCGTTCGGATAGCGGAACGACACGTCGCGGAACTCGACGTCGTACTGCCGGTCGGCGCGTTTTTCGGTGGTGAGCGAGCCCTGATACATGCGGTTCGGCTGGTCGAGGAAGTCGAACACGCGCCCCAGGAACGGCGCGTTGTTGCGAATTTCGCCGGCCTGCCGCAGCAGCGCGGAAACGCCGAGGAACAGCGCGGTGATCGCGCCGACATACTGCGTGACCGAGCCAACGCCGAACGCGCCGCCCCACGCCTTGAGGCACACGAACACGTACACGAGCCCGGTCATGAGCGCCGTGACCGCGGCCGCGGCGATATGCCATACGCCGATCGTGCGTTCGACCGCGCGCGTGTTCACATCGCGGACGGTGAACACCGGGTTGGCGTCCACGAACGGGATGGCGACGCGGCCGTACTGGTCGTACAGGTGGATGTCGAGCGTGCGCTTGGTGTCGAGGAACAGCAGACCGAAGAAGTCGAACACACGGTTGCCGAACCGGCCGAGCTCGTCGAACCGCCACCATGCACGGCCGCCGATCTCGTTGCATCGCGCGGCGCCGAACGCGGCCGCCAGCAGCATCGCGGCCATGCCGAGCGACATCCACGGACTGTTGAGCACGGTCAGCGCGCCGCCGTTCTCCGGCACTGCGGACGAAAACAGCGTGACCGACAGGCCGATGCCACCGGCGATTTGAAAGACGGCGGGCAGCAGTTTGTCGAACGTCCAGATCGCCGTGCGCATGCCGCTGCCGGAGAAATTGTCGCTTTGCCGGATGCGGTCGAACGCGTCGATGGTGCGCTGGTCGTCGACGATCGGATAGTCGAGCGTGAGCATGCGGTCGGACAGCAGTTCGATGCCGAGCCGACCGACGGTTGCGGCGGCCGCGTTTTTCCAATGATCACAGACCGCCGACAGCAGTGACAGCACGACGGTGACGGCGAGGATGACGATGATCCAGCGGCGCAGGGACTGCGGGTTGCGGGCGCCAGCGATCTCGTTGATGAGCTGGGCGGAGCACCAGATGGTGGCGTAGGGGAGTGCGGCGGCGAACAGCGCGTCGAGGATCGTGGCTGCGAACCAGCCGGGGGTCTTGCGCCAGGCCATGCCCCAGGCGCGCAGCGTGAGGCGCCATGCGGCAGCGGTCGTCATCGGGGCTGTGGCGGCTGCTGTATCCGTCGTTGCTGTTGTATCCGACGTGGTCGCGGCATCCGCAACAGCGGTCGTATCGGCCGCATCCGCTGTAGCATCACCGGTCGCGGTCGCCGTGGTCGCGGCATTCGCAGTATCACCAGTCACATCCGTCATGTCCGCAACAGCATCCATATCCTCATGTCGATCGGTCATCGCCGCACCTCGCTGTCCTGCCGGTAGTACTTGCTTTGCACGGCGAACAGCCGCGCGTATCCGCCGCCCGCCGCGAGCAGCTCGTCATGCGTGCCCGTTTCGGAGATCCGGCCGTCGGCCAGGAACACGATCCGGTCGCAGAATCGCGTCGAAGCGAGCCGGTGCGAGATGAACACCGACGTGCGCCCGGCCGTCATCCGCTGGTAGTGCCGGTAGATGTCGCGTTCCGCGATCGGGTCGAGCGCGGCGGTCGGCTCGTCGAGCAGCAGGATCGGCGCGTTGCGGTACAGCGCACGCGCCAGCATCAGCCGTTGCGTCTGCCCGCCGGACAGTTCCACGCCGTCTTCGTACACCTCGCGTCCCAGATGCGCGTCGATGCCGCCCGGCAGCGCGTCGATCTTGTCGGTCAGTCCGGCCTCGGCCAGGCACTCGCGCACGCGGTCGCGGTCGATGCCGTCGACCTGTTGCGCGACGTTCTGCGCGATCGTGCTGTCGAGCACCGAAAAATCCTGGAATACCGCCGCGAACAGCGCGTAATAGTCACGCCGGCGATACTGCCGGATATCCCGACCGTCGAGCAGTACGCGGCCCGCGGTCGGGTCGAGGAATCCGCAGATCAGTTTGATCAACGTGGTCTTGCCCGCGCCGTTCAGACCGACGACGGCCAGTTTTTCGCCGGGACTGATAGTCAGGTCAACATCGTGCAACGTGTCGTGATCGGCTCCCGGATAGCGGTACGAGATATGGTCGAGCCGTATCTCGTACCGATGGCCGGGCTGCGCGGCGATTGGCTCGCCGGCGTCGGGCGCAAATGGTTCCGGCCAATCCAGCAGGTCGCGGATCGACGCGAGCTCGAGACTTTCCTTGTTCAGCTCGGAGCACTTGCCGAGGATGCCGGTCACCCACGTCGTGAATCCGCTCACGGCCGTGACGTACAGCAAAAAGCGCGACGCGCTCAGCCCCTGCGCAAGCACGAGCCAGACCAAGTACGCGTAGGCTGCGCCGTTGCGCACGAACGCGAGCGTCACGTCGATCACGTTCGCCCACACGTACACGCCCTCACGTTTCGCGTAGAACGCGCGCAGCGTGCGGGTCACACCGTCGCGCAGTTCGACGATCCACGGGCGCAGGCCGAAGATGCGCACATCCTTCGCGTACTTGCGGTTGCTGCCGAGACCGAACAGGTAGTACAAGCGTTGGATGTCGCGCTGTTCCTGGTCGCGGTGACGGTAGCCCCATTCGTTGATGCGGTTGCCGGTCAGGTAGCCGGCGACCGATGTGGCGAACACGAGCGCGATCAGCAGCGGGTTCAGGGCGGACAGCAGCGTGAGGTAGATCGCGAAGCCGAGGACGTTGGCGAGGATGTCGGTCCAGGTGGTCCAGAACTTCTCGGTGGGGGCGTCGTTGCTGGCGCAGCCCTGTTCGATGGAGCGGCGGGTGAGCGCGCGGAAGTCGGCGTCGAGCGTGTTGGCGTAGGCGGTGCGCGACGCTTTGAGGCCGATGCGTTCGATGATGGCGAGGCGGACGGTCATGCGGCCGGTACCGCTGTTGGCGTCGGCGTATTCGTGGATGGCGTTGAGCGCGATCAGCGCGGCGGTGAACGCGGCGATGGTGAGCAGCATGGTCGCGAGCGGGCCGTGCGATTCGATCTGCGCGAGGATCGCGGGGGCGATGAACAGTTCCGTGGTGGCGATGGCGGTTTGGGAGACGGCCATGACGGCGACGATGATCGGCACCGACTTCGCCGTGCGCCATGCGAGGCGCAGCATGAACGCGGTGTTGGACCACATCGAATGGCTGGGACGCTGGCGCGCCGCGGGGTGCTGTTGGGTCATATTCCGTCACCTTGTCTTTCCTGATCTGTGATCATTCTTACCGCACGACCGGCGCTGGCGGCGGCGGTTGGTGACGAATCGCGCGACATCGGGGACGAATCGCATGTACTGACTGCTGCGACTGCCGGGACCGCCGGGATCATCGGACGCTACTGCTGTGGCAGGAGGATTTCGGTGGTGAACGCGCCGTCCTCGCTGTTGCGGCTCACATAGCCGCCGGCGGCCTCGATGATCTCGTCGATGTGCAGCAGGCCGAAACCGTGCCCCTCGCCGGTTTTGGTGGTGCGGAACCGGCCGTGCACCTTGCGTCGTTTGCCCGCGGCGGCGGTGTTCGTGAACGAGATGTACAGCTGTGTGCCCTTCATGTCCATATAGACGCGGATCATGCGATCGTTCTCAGGCACGCCAACGTTTGCTTCGATGGCATTGTCGAACAGGTTGCCGAGGATGCAGCACAGGTCGAGTTCTGAGATCCGTAATTTGACCGGGATATGCGCGTCCACGCGGGTCGCGATGCCGCGTGATTCGGCCAGCGACATCTTGCTGCTCAGGATCGCGTCGGCCATCGCGTTGCCGGTTTTGACCGGGCTGTCGAGCACGATCAGCTCGTCGTCCAGTTTGTCGAGATAGTCGCGGATCGCGTCGAGGTCGCCCTGCTCGGCGAGGGCCTTAAGCGTCTGGAGATGGTTGCGGTAGTCATGCCGCCACATGCGCATCTTGGTGTACATGTTCTCGACTTCGCGGTAATGCGTGTCGATCAGCTCGCGCTGGTACGTGGCCAGCGCACGATCCGCACGTCTGCGGCCGAACCGCCACATGATCCGGCTCCTTTCCGGCCTTCGCCCGGCCCATCAGTCGTCTCGGTCCCGCTCAGTCCGGTCCCGCTCAGTCCGGTCCGCACGATTCGCTCGGCCCAGCTCGCTCGGCCTGCTCAGTCCATCGCGATGATCGCACGGTTGAGCGGCTCGTACGCACCGCGCGGCAACGGCAACGACGTACCGTCGGTCAGCTGCATGGCGGAGCGCGTCACGCAACGGATGCATCGCAGATTGACGATCATCGAGCGCCCGACGCGGCAAAAATCACGGTCCAACTCCGATTCGAACTCGCCCAACGCACGCTTCACCGTATAATCGCGCGCCGCATGCACGGTCACATAGTTACGCCGCACGTCAAGATAACGAATCTCCTGCAGCGGCACACGCACCAGCCCCTCCGCGCACTGCAGGTCAAGGCATCGCGCCGCGGTGCGCAGCCGTTCCACGGCCCGATCAAGTACGGCGTCCAGCTTGGCGGGGCTCACCGGTTTCATCAGGTAGTTGAGCGCCTCGACGTCGTATCCTTCGGCGATGTAATCCGCATAGCCGGTCACGAACACGATCTGCACGGTACGGCTGACGCGGCGTACGGCCTTCGCGAGCGCGACGCCGTCCATCGCGCCCATCTCCACGTCAAGCAGGAGAACATCGACGTCCTGACGATGGTCGAAATCGGTCAGGAACCGTTCCGCGGACGGGAACGTGTCGATCTGCGCCTCGATCCCGCAGCCCGTGGCCCAACGCAATACCAGCGTGCGAACGTATGCGGCATCGGTAGCGTTGTCATCGCAAATCGCGACGCGCATTGCGGAAACGATCAGGCTTTCTTCGGCTTGAGCGCGCTCGGCATCGGCATGGGAATCGGCTTGTGCGGCTTCGGCATCGCGGCGGCCGGCTTGGCGTTCGCGGCCGGGAACTCGCCGGTCGACGCCTTCGCGGCGGCCTCGGCGGCCCACTTCGCGTACTCGTCAAGATCATCGTCAACCGACGCGGCGGCCGGCGCATCCGCAGTCTCAGCAGCGTCCACATCAGCGTCCGCATGGTGAGCATACTGGGCTTCGATGTCAGCGAACGGATCGGGAGAACCCACGCCGGGCTCCTGTTCGCTCAGCTCCTTCGCGAGCTCGTCGTAATCAGTATCGGTGGTCAAATACTTGAGCTTTCGGGCTATTTTCTGCTGCTTGGCTTTCTGACGTCCGCGGCCCATGTGACCCCCTGAAATTACTGTACGTATCGATTCATCACATAAGAGAGTACCACTTGTTTGCACAGTTGGGCTTGTCGGCTCGGACTTTTACGATAAAAGCGATATTTTTCAGTGTCTTCACACGCGCAAAGGCGGGAATCATGACGGACGAAACCCAGGAACAGCAGCTGACCGCTGCCGGCAACGAAATGAGCGCGAGCTTCCTCGCGGCGAAGAAGCGTTCGGACGAAACGCTCGCCAAGCTCGAGGCCGCCCCGGGCAAGTTCACCATGCTCACCGGCGATCGACCGACCGGACGCCTGCACCTCGGCCACTACTTCGGCTCCATCCGCGAGCGCGTCGCCATGCAGGAACGCGGCGTCAACACCAACATCATCATCGCGGACTATCAGGTCATCACCGACCGCGACACCACCGAGCACATCCAGGACAACGTGCTTAACCTCGTGCTCGACTACATGGCCGCGGGCATCGACCCGAAGAAGACCATGATCTTCACGCACTCCGCCGTGCCGGCCGAAAACCAGCTTATGCTGCCGTTCCTCTCGCTCGTCACCGAGGCCGAGCTGCACCGCAATCCGACCGTCAAGTCCGAGATGGAGGCATCGGGCCACGCGCTGACCGGTCTGCTGTTGACCTACCCGGTGCATCAGGCATGCGACATCCTGTTCTGCAAGGCGAACGTCGTGCCGATCGGCAAGGACAACCTGCCGCACGTGGAGATCACGCGCACCATCGCGCGCCGCTTCAACGAGCGCTACGCGAAGAAGCACCCGGTGTTCCCGGAGCCGGCCGCGATCCTGTCGGAGGCACCGGAGATCCCGGGCCTCGACGGCCGCAAGATGAGCAAGTCGTACGGCAACTCGATCATGCTGGGCGCGACCGCCGAGGCGACCGCGAAGCTCATTAAGAAGAGCCCGACCGATTCCGAGCGCCGCATCACGTTCGATCCGATCGCCCGCCCGCAGGTGTCCGCGCTGCTGACCACCGCGGGGCTGGTGACCGGGCGCGACCCGAAGGAGATCGCCGAGGAGATCGGCGAGGCTGGCGCCGGCGCGCTCAAGGCGTATGTGATCGAATCCGTGAACGCGTTCCTCGCGCCGCATCGCGAGCGCCGCGCCGAGCTGGCGAAGGACATGGACTACGTGCGCGACGTGCTGCATGACGGCAACCAGCGCGCGAACGCCATCGCCGAGGAAACCCTCGAGCAGGTGCGCGAGGCCATGGGCATGAAGTACTGAGCCTGAGCCAACTGGCCGGCCGACCGTCGCAATCGTAAATGGTCTGGCTCCGGGGAACCGGGGCCGGACCATTTTCTTATGGTGTTTCCAGCCCGGAAAGCAACCTGCGGATATACCTTGCGCACAGATATCGAGGCTTTCTGCAAACTAAGAGGCAGATTCGCGCACGTGCGGGGGTCTTTCTCCAAACTGAGAGGCAGTTGCCACCGGATTAACGACCCTTTTGGAGACATTTCGGGGGTATAGACACCCATTGCCTGCAGAACGGTTGCCTCTCAGTTTGGAGAAAGACCTCTGCGGAACAGCAAATCTGCCTCTCAGTTTGCGGAAAGCCCTCGCACGCATGCCCTACGGCACACGCCAGTCACACAGAACGCGACCGCGCAAGACCACAGTACGAGACGCACAAGCACAGGCCTGCCCCAAATCGGTACATTGTCACCAACCGATATCGTGCACGCACTTCTTTACATCCGCACTTCCGCACTCGCATTGACAGGCAGCACGTCGGGTTCCGAGAACGAAACGGGAAGAACATGGGACTGAACGACTTCTGGATTTTGCTCGCAATGGGCATCTATTTCGCCGCGATGCTGTCCGTCGGATTCGCATTCTCCAAGCGCTCCAACTCGTCGTCTCAGGAATACTTCGCAGGTGGCCGCGGCGTCGGCCCGTGGCTCACCGCCTTGTCCGCCGAAGCGTCCGACATGTCCGGCTGGCTGCTCATGGGTCTGCCCGGCCTCGCCTATTTCACCGGCGCGGCCGACCCGATGTGGACCGCGGTCGGCCTCGCCGTCGGCACGTACCTCAACTGGAAGCTCGTCGCCCGCCGTCTACGCCGCTACTCGGTGGTCGCCGGCGACGCGATCACCATCCCCGACTTCTTCTCCAAACGCTACCACGACCGCGAAAACATCCTTTCTACGCTCGCCGCGTTCATCATCCTCGTGTTCTTCTGCGTATATGTGGGCAGCTGCTTCGTCACGGTCGGCAAGCTGTTCGCCACCCTGTTCGGCTTCGACTACCACCTCATGATGATCCTCGGCGCGATGGTCGTGTTCGTGTACACCGTCGTCGGCGGTTACCTGTCGGTGGTGGTGACCGACTTCATCCAGGGCATGCTCATGTTCTTCGCGCTGGCCGTGGTGTTCGTCGGTTCGGTCGTCTCGGCGGGTGGCATCGGCAATACGGTCGCGTTCCTGCGCGCCATTCCGGGCTTCCTGTCGGGCACCGAGGTCGCGGTGCCGACGCTCAACGACCTTGGCGAGCAGATTATCCGCGACGGTCAGGCCGTGTTCTCCGCGCCGCGCGACTACGGCATCATCACCATCGTGTCCATGATGGCGTGGGGACTGGGCTATTTCGGCATGCCGCAGGTGCTGGTGCGGTTCCTGTCGATCCGCAGCGTGGAAGAGATTCGCAAGTCGCGCATCATCGCGACCTCGTGGTGCGTGCTGTCGCTGGCGTGCGGTGTATGCATTGGCCTGGTGGGCCGCGCGATGATGCCGACCGAATTCACGACTCAGGCCGCCGCGGAGAACGTGTTCATCGTGATCGCGCAGACGCTGCTGCCGAGCTTCCTGTGCGGCGTGGTGGTGTCAGGCATCTTCGCCGCGTCGATGAGTTCATCATCGTCCTATATGATCATCGGCGCGTCCGCGATGGCGGAGAACATCTTCCGTGGGGTGCTGCACCGACGCGCGACTGACCGGCAGGTGATGATGGTGGCGCGGGCCACGCTCGTGCTCATGTTTGTATTCGGCGTGATCGTGGCCTATGACCAGAATTCCTCGATCTTCCAAGTCGTGTCCTATGCGTGGGCCGGATTGGGCGCGTCGTTCGGTCCGCTCATGCTGTGCTCGCTGTATTGGCGGCGCACCAATCGCGCGGGCGCGATCGCAGGCATGCTGGTGGGCACGGCCACCGTGCTGATCTGGCACGAGTTCGTCAAACCGCTGGGTGGGGTGTTCGCGATCTACGAGCTGCTGCCCGCGTTCGTGCTGTCGCTGGCCGCGATCATGGCGGTATCGCTCGCCACCGCCGCACCGAGCGACGAGGTGCTGTACGAGTTCGACCATTATCTCGACTCGATCGGCACGATGGATGACGACGGACTCATCACCGCGGAGGTAGTGAACGAGCGGTAATTACCGAATTTGTCCACATATCCACAATTTTCCCGAGGCCGGTGGCGCGGCACACGTTGATCCCCTACGGTCGGAATATGACCGACGAATCGATCTCCCTGAAAGCGCTCACCGAGCTGAAAAACCTCCGCATGCAAGCGTGCGCCGAGTTGCAGAACCGCACCCGGCAGCCTCTGGTCTACACCCGTTCCACGGCGTTGGAACTGCTATCCATTGAGAAACCGAGAACCCCACGCATGGAGAAACGGGACTCCGTGGCATGGGCCGTCGTCCCGTCGTTGCAGCGGCGATGCCACGTGCGCGGAGTGAAATATCTAGCGTGGACTGGTCCTCTTGAAACACAGGTTGTTGGGCGGCATTACGAATGCGTGACGCCGGTCTGCGCGTGGGCGCATTATGCGGCGGTGCTGCCATTGGACGAGTTGATCGTGCTTGGCGAATCGATGATGCGCCGCGATAAACGGCTCAAGCGCGCTGAAATCGATGATTTTGTCCGATTCATCGCCGGTGCTGATCGTTTTGAGGGCATACGCCGATGCCGGTTGGCATTACGTGTGATCCGCGAGAACACCGATTCGTCGATGGAGACACGCACCCGACTTGCGTTGATGCGCTACGGGCTGCCGGCCCCTGATGTCAACTACGAACTCACGGTGGCAGGAACCTCGCGGTCGTTGTATCTCGACATGGCATATCCGACGCTGAAAATCGCCATCGAATATGACGGCAATCATCACCGGTTCAGTAGCGATCAGGTGTTGCGGGATGACAAACGCCGGGACATGATCGAAGCAATGGGATGGCGGTACCTCAAAGTTACATTCGTGGATCTGAGTAACGAACGCGCCGAGGAGGAACTGAGCCAGCGGGTGGCCACCGCCATGGAAAAGGTGCTGCGGATCCCCGTACCGCTGGAACCACGGCTCGCGATCGAGCAGGTATGTGACGGACACCGGCTGAAGCGCAAGCCAATTTGGGAACACCGTGCTAGGCTTTTCGCAAACTGAGAGGCAGATTTCACGGTTGATCGAAGTCTTTCTTCAATCTGAGAGGCAGACATTTCGGAATGTCATCCTTAATATACCCCCGAAATCGTCGGAGAAGGGATGCATCCTAAGGATGCCTGCCTCTCAGTTTGAAGAAAGACCACTGCAAGGAGCCCAATCCGCCTCTCAGTTTCAAGAAGGCGGAGGCTCCTAACGACTCAGATGTCGTAGCGCCAGGATTTGTCGGTGATGACGCGGGCCATCGCCAGACCGATGGGCAGGCAAATGATGACCATGAACGCGCGGAACGCCCAGTCAAGCGCGTTCAGCGTCTGGAAGCTGCCGAGGTACCACATCGCGCGGTACATATACAGGCCCGGAACCATGATGACGATCGACGGCACGGTCAGGCAGATGCGCGGATAGCCGAGATGCGGCGGCAGCCACCCCTTGCGCACCGAGGAACGCCACACGGTCGCCAAAATACCGGCCAGGAACGCGCCGATGAACGCGCCCGCCTCGGCCGGCACGCCCATGTCCACGATCTCGAGGCGCAGCGTGTCAGTGATCATGCCGATCACGGCGGCCGTCAGGCACATGCGCTGCGGCGAGTTGAACATCACGGAGAAGCCCCACACACCAAGGAACGCGAACAGTGCGCGCAGCAGCATGTTAACCCACGGATTGAGCCCGAGCGGCTCGAATCCCTGCGGGTTGAGGTGCACGATCGTGGCGACCATCCAGCCGGCAAGAGTGGCCATGAGGATGATGCACAGCACGTAGGTCACGCGCTGCACGCCGGAAGGGAAGTCGATCTTGGCCATGTCAAGCCCGCCCGTGATGAGCGGGAATCCGGGGATGACGAACAGCATCGCGCCGATGTACGCAGTGTCGTGCTGCAGCGCGACCGGGTCGAACAGGCCGATGAGTCGCAGCGTGCCCGTGCACGCGAGCGCCGCAACCGCCACGCATACGAACGTGACGAAGAACTGGTTGAGATGCCGCTTGAACAGGACGCGGCGCAGCCAGTGGCCGAGCCCGGCGCCGACGAACGCGCCGACCATGTCGTACGGGCCGCCGCCGAGCAGGAACACGAAGGATGCGCAGGCGATCGCGGAGGCGAGGCCGGCGAAGGCGGGGGAGTAGAGCGGTTTGCGCCGTTCGATCATGTCGAGCCGCTGGTGGGCCTGCCGCACGGTGATGCCGGGGCGGCCGGTGACGCGTTCCTTGCCGACGTGGTCGAAGTGTTCGGCGTATTCGCCCTTCGGCGGCTTGTGCGCGTGCCTGCGCGCGTCGGGCGCGGATGGGATGAAGCCGCCGTCCGGAGCCGGACGATGCTTGACGTGGTCGCTGATCGTTCGGTGTTCCGCAGACGGCTGGCCAGATGACCGGTTGGCCGTCTGAACCGGAGATGCCGATGCCACTGACTCGGCGATGTCCGGACGGGCGTCGCCGGAAATCCGATAATCCTCGGCCGATGCGCCGGCCTGCGCCGCCTCGGCTTCTTCCGCCTGTTCGACGGCCGCCCGCGCGGCGAGCGACTGGGTCATCGCGGACTGCGACCAGTCGGTTTCGTGCACGTCGAGCTGCTGTGCGATCGGCTCGCCCGGATCGGCATGCCGGCTGGCGGCCTCGAGCGCGTCAAGCACGGCGTCCTGCCCGGGCTCGACGGCGCTGCCGGTGGAAGTCGCCGAATCCGCGTCCTTGTCGTGCTTCTCCTCCTCGCGCAGCTGCTTGGCCAGTTCGGCCGAGACCTGCGAGGCGTCCTTGGTGTCGAGGTGCTGCATGAGTCCCTTCGACACTTCGGGCCGGCTGTGGTACATGGAGTCCTCGCCGAGGTTGACGCTGAACCAGTCGGCAAAATGTTCGAGCAGCCAGATGCGTTCGGTGTTGACGCCCGTGGACGGCAGGTCGATGACTTCGGTGATGCGGTCCTTGCCGTCGGTGCAGGCGGCTTCGATGTCGGTGAGGTTGACGTCGGCGCGCACGTGCACGCCGAGCGGGTAGGCGATGCGGTGCATCATCTCGCGCACGCGGAACGATCCGGTGCCGGCCGACAGGTCGAGCAGGCCGACGCGTACGATGACGCTGGCCTTGGCGGCGATGCCCGCTTCGGTGATGGGTTTGTCCCAGTCGCGTTCGATGTCTTCCATGTCGAGCGGGATGGAGTGCGTGTGGAAATGCTGTACTGCGGCGGCGCTGCTTTCGCCGTCCTCTCGTTCGTATTGATGCCCTTGACTCACGCTTTCAGGTTTACCGCGCGGCGTGGGCGAGTGCGACGATGGTCATATTTAAGTCCATATCGTGGATGGTTGCATCTCATATTCACACCTTGTCCCCATGAGCCGCCTTCGCGCAATCGAACACGAACCCATGTTCGCATCCCACAACCCGAACCCCGTAACGAAAGTGTCGATAACCCGGTCATACAATAGCCCCACAACCGTTGAACCAACGGCTTTGGGTTCGCAACGACCGACTAACACAACCGTGGAGGAGCCGCGGATGGTCGGCAGACCGAACAACCGGGAGTTCAGCAAAGGAGGTCTGATGACAACTAATGATCAGCAGATCACGCCCGCCGACGCCACGATCGTGACGTCCGGTCTGGGGACCAAAGGCCCCGAAGAGCGTGATCTTCCCGAGTCGCTCAAATACGACATGGATCTGTGTCTGCGCATTCTGCGCGACGTTTTGGGCGAATTCGATCCCGAACTTCTCTCCACATTCGACACGGTGCGCAATTACGCCGTGGAGGCCAGCGCCGAGCATTTCGAAGGCATGCTTGACCCGAATCCCGATCAGGACGGGCTCAAGAAGGCCGTGGAGACCATCGACAACATGTCGCTGCACGACGCGCAGCTGCTCGCCCGCGCGTTCACCACGTACTTCCATCTGGCGAACCTGAGCGAGGAGAACTATCGCGTCTCCGTGCTGCGCCAGCGTGAGAACGAGGTCTCCGGCGATCAGGCGTACGATCCGGTGAACGAGATGACCTCCGCCTACCACCAGCTCATCAACGAGATGGGTCCGGCCAAGGCGAAGGATCTGCTCGAAAAGCTCGAGTTCCATCCGGTGTTCACCGCGCATCCGACCGAAGCCCGCCGCAAGGCTGTCGAAGGCAAGATCCGCCGCATCGCCGAACTGCTCGAGGAGCATCGCACGCTCGGCGGTTCCGACCGCAAGGAGAACAGCCGTCGTCTGTACAACGAGATCGACGCCCTGTTCCGCACTTCGCCGATCGCGCTCAAGAAGCCGACCCCGGTTGAGGAAGCCGATACGATCCTCGACATCTTCGACAACACGCTGTTCCACACGATTCCGGCCGTCTACCGTCGTTTTGACGACTGGGTCCTTGGCGACAAGGCCGGCCTCGTCGAGCCGGTGTGCCCCGCGTTCTTCCATCCGGGCAGCTGGATCGGCTCCGACCGCGACGGCAACCCGAACGTCACCGCGAAGGTCAGCCGTCAGGTCGCCCGCAAGTTCTCCGATCACGTGATCGCCGCGCTTGAGGAGGCCACCCGCACGGTCGGCCGCAACTTGACGATGGAATCCGGTACCACCCCGCCGAGCGCCGAACTGCTCAACCTCTGGAACCACCAGAAGGAGATGAGCGAGCGTCTGACCGACAAGGCCGCGCTGATCTCCACCAAGGAGATGCACCGCGCCGTCATGCTGGTCATGGCCGATCGTCTGCACTACACGATCGAACGCGACGCCGATCTCATGTACCATTCATCCGACGACTTCCTCGCCGACCTCAAGGTCGTCCAGCGTTCGCTGGCCGACGCCGGCGCGAAGCGTTCCGCCTACGGTCCGCTGCAGGATCTGATCTGGCAGACCGAGACGTTCGGCTTCCACATGGTCGAGATGGAGTTCCGCCAGCATTCCGTCGTGCACGCGCGTGCGCTCGAGGACATCCGCGAGCACGGCCTGCACGGCGAGCGTGGCCCGCTGCAGCCGATGACGCACGAGGTGCTCGACACATTCCGCGCGCTCGGCTCGATCCAGAAGCGCAACGGCATCAAGGCCGCGCGCCGCTACATCATCTCGTTCACGAAGTCCGCGCAGAACGTGCGCGACGTGTATGAGCTGAACCGTCTCGCGTTCGCGCACCCCGAGGACGTGCCGACCATCGACGTGATCCCGCTGTTCGAACAGCTTGAGGATCTGGAGCATTCGGTGGACGTGCTCGAGGAGATCGTCAAGATCCCCGAAGTGCAGGCTCGCCTGAAGGCCACCGGCAACAAGATGGAGGTCATGCTCGGCTACTCCGATTCCTCGAAGGACGCCGGCCCGACCACCGCCACCCTCGCGCTGCACTCCGCCGAACAGCGGATCGTCGCGTGGGCCGAGGGCCACAAGATCGACCTGACGCTATTCCACGGCCGTGGCGGCGCCGTTGGCCGTGGCGGCGGCCCCGCGAACCGCGCGGTGCTGGCCCAGCCGAAGGGTTCCGTGAACTGCCGCTTCAAGCTGACCGAGCAGGGCGAGGTGATCTTCGCCCGTTACGGCAACCCGATCCTGGCCGTGCGCCACATCGAGTCCGTCGCCGCCGCGACACTGCTGCAGTCCGCGCCGAGCGTCGAGAAGACGAACACCGAGATGACCGCGAAGTACGCGGACATGACGGCGAAGCTGGACGAGGCCGCGCACAACCGCTTCCTCGACCTGCTGCAGACCCCGGACTTCGCGCCGTGGTTCTCGACCGTCACGCCGCTGACCGAGGTCGGCCTGCTGCCGATTGGCTCGCGTCCGGCCAAGCGCGGCCTGGGTGCGAAGTCGCTCGACGATCTGCGTACGATCCCGTGGGTGTTCTCGTGGGCGCAGGCGCGCATCAACCTGGCCGCGTGGTACGGCCTGGGCACCGCGTGCGAGCAGTTCGGCGATCTCGAGACGCTGCGCGCGGCGTACGAGGAGTGGCCTCTGTTCTCGACGTTCATCGACAACATCGAGATGTCGCTGGCCAAGACCGACGAGCGCATCGCGAAGATGTACCTCGCGCTCGGCGACAACGACGAGCTGTCGAAGAAGGTGCTTGACGAGATGGAGCTGACCACGAAGTGGGTGCTCAAGATCGTCAACGACAAGTGGCCGCTGCAGCACCGTCACGTGCTCGGCCAGGCGATCCGCGTGCGTTCCCCGTACGTCGACGCACTGTCCGTCACGCAGGTGCTTGCGCTGCGTTCACTGCGTAAGAAGGTGGACAAGGAAGAGCTCAGCCAGAGCCAGCAGGCCGGCTTCATCTACCTCATCCTCTGCACCGTTTCGGGCGTCGCCGCCGGCCTCCAGAACACGGGCTGACGTTTGCGTCGGTGTATCGCAACTCGCGTTGCGATACACCGGTTGGGAAGCCCAGTGGGCTTCCCAACACGCAAACGTAGCGGTTGTTCTGCGTTATAGCGAAGCGCACGCAGAACAACCGCAGCACAGCAAGCCTTCCGCTCTCCCAGCGGAAGGCTTTCCTTTTCCCGCCCAGCTCCCCTCTCCGAGGGGAGCTGTCGAACGCAGTGAGACTGAGGGGAGCAGCCCGGCCAGTCCAGAGTTCCCCGCAGCGAAGGGAGCCACGCTCACACCCCCATCCCCTTAACGGGCATACAGCCGATTTCAAGAGTGGAATCGGCTGTATGTCCGTTAAGGTCGTTGTCTCGTCTGCCGTCGATGCCAGCAAACGCCCCGCACTCTTCCCTAACGGACAACCAGCCGATTTCGCAGGCGTTTTCGACTGTATGTCCGTTAGGGCGGAGAGAGGACCGTATGCAGAGTGTGAATAAACTTGCCGACTGTCGACGGCCGCACCTCAACGTCGATTGGCCACTTCCGCCACGAACCGGTCGAAATCAGACTCCTGCGTGTCGTTGAACCTACGGAATTCCGCAACGGCCTTCGCGTCGGCCTGCTTCTTGCTCACCGTGCCTTTGCCCTGCAACGTCGCCCCGCCGGTAAACATGATGTACTGGTTGCACAGCTCCACGCATTCGGCCATCGTGGTGGTCTGATGGTTGCGCACCCGCAGTTCGGCGGCATCCAGAAAGCCCGAGACCAACTGGTTGAGATGGCTGAGCTCGTCCTCGCTGAGATAGTTCTTGGCTACCGTCACATCCGACGAGTGGATGCGTCCTTCCGGCGATCCTTTCCATGTCGTCAATCCCATATTCGGCTTGCCGGCATCGGCGCGCTCGTTGATGATCTCCGCCGCGGTATGGCCGCTGACGGCGTAATGGAACCGATTCTGCACGTTAGCGAAGAAATCGCGCGCCGCCTGGCTTTTCGGATCGTAATCCACGCTAATGTCCTGGAAGAGATCCGTGATCTTCTGATAGAACCGCCGTTCGCTGGCGCGAATGTCGCGGATACGGCGCAGTAGCTCATCGAAATAGTCTTTGCCGAACGGACGACCGTTCCTGAGCATGTCATCATTGAGCACGAATCCCTTGATGATGTACTCGCGCAGAGTTTTCGTCGCCCACTGACGAAAGCGGGTCGCCTTCATGCTATTGACACGGTATCCGACCGCGATGATGGCGTCGAGATTGTAGAACGCCACTTCTCGATTGACCGTACGATTGCCCTCCCGTCGAACTATCCGGAAATTCCGGATAGTTGCCGATTCCTCCAGCTCTTGGCTGGAATATATATTCTTCAAGTGCTCATTCACCGTACGCACATTGACATCGAACAGCTCGGCCATCGCCTTTTGCGTCAACCAAAACGTCTCGTTTTCGTACCGTACCTGCACCGGCACGTTACGCCCATCATCCTGATACAGCACAATGTTCGTCTCGATGGCGTCCGCCCCTGCGGCTTCACCGCCTTCAGGCACCGTCGTCCCGTTCATCCGATCCGTCGTCGTGGTCATGGTGATCATCTCCTTCCTTGCGATCATCATCGGTCTCATGCTCCAACTCCCGGAGCACGTCGGCAGCGTCCTTTCCGAAGAAATGACACAAAGTCACGAACTCCAACAGCGTCGGCGTCCCGTTCTTCTTCCGTAGGATATCCATGACGCGGCTATGCGTCATGCCGGTCCCCGCACCGATGCGTCGGTACGATGGCGTTTCGTCGGCGTCCTCACGCAACTGCATGAAATACTCCGCCGTCAGCCGTTCGAGTTCGCTCCACTGTCTGCCTTTGACTGCCATGCCGTCACCCTATCACGATAGGTCGAATATTCATCCACACGGCATGTTGCCACACAACCCAACGGACAACCAGCCGAAATCGGGGACGAAATCGGCTGTAAGTCCGTTGAGATTGTTGCTTTCTGTCGTTGATGCCGATAAATACCCCGCACGTTTTTCATCTCAACGGACATACAGCCGATTCCGTAGTCGTTTTCGACTGTATGTCCGTTGGAGGAGAGGGAAAGGACGGGAGGAACGGAGCAGCATCGCCCCTCCTCACCGCCGTGCGGTGGACTCGCGCTCGATGAGCTTGTATCCCACGTTCACGGTCTGCGGGAAATACTCCTCGTCGGGATGCTCGATGCGGCGCATGAGCAGCGACACGGCCGTGTTCGCCATCCCCTTGAAATCCGTGGCGACGGTCGTCAGCGACGGCACGGTGTACTGGCCGGAGGTGATGCCGTCGAAGCCAATCACCATCACGTCGTCCGGCACCTTCACGCCAGCATCAGCCAGACCGCGCAGCACACCGATCGCGATGCCATCGTTCAGACAGTACAGTCCGTCGTAGCCGGTCTCGCGCAACGCCTGCGCGATCGTATGGCCGGTCTCGATGCCGCCGTCGATCGACCATGCCGACTTGATGAAATCGCGCTCCTCGTCGAACGGCAGTCCGGCGGCCAGGATCGCGGCTTTCGCAGAGTGCATGCGCAGGTCACGCGAGCCGGGGATGACGTTCGGGTTGCCGGGGTCGCGGTTGTCGCCGACGATGCCGATGCGCGTGCAGCCGCGCGCGACGAGATGTTCGATGGCCGCGCGCGAGCCTTCCGCACTCGGCGCGTTCACGGTGTCGATACCGGTGCCGGTATCGTAGTTCTCGAGCATGACGGACGGATGCTCGTGCAGGATGTCGAGTGCGCGCGGCGCGTTGATCGCGATAATGCCGTCCGAGAACGTGTACGACAGGTCATTGCTGCCGTTCAGGTAGCGCGACAGTTCGATGAGCATGTGCGATCCGCGACGGTTGACTTCGTCGGCGACGCACATCGACAGGTGCGAGAAGTAGTCGCCTTCGAGACCGGACGTGAGGAACGTGATCGTGTCGCTGCGGCCGGAGCGCAGGGACCGACCGGACAGGTTGGTCTTATACCCGAGTTTCTTCGCGGCCTCGCGCACGCGCTGGATGGTTTCGGGGCGCACGTAATCCTTGCCGCGCAGCGCGGCGGATGCGGTTGTGGCCGTGACCCCTGCCAGTTTGCCGACATCCTTGAGCGTTGCCATACGATCCCTTTCTTTCCCTGCGATTACAGCGCTTTATCGTTAAGATTGATTCGTCAAGATTGATTGTAGGCCCGGTATCCGCGGCGACTCGCGGATACCGGGCCTACAACGACGTTTCGCCCCACGACACTTGGGACGGGACCGCCGGATTACCGGCTCGTCACCAGGTAGGTACGCGTGGTGACGCGGTCCTCGGACGTGACGATGATGCGCGTCTCATCCGATCCCACAGCCGGCGGCACCACGGTGATCGCGACATTGGAGCCAGCCACCGGCACCGGTTCGACGGCCGGTTGCGAACCGTCACCAGACATGCCGGACGCACCCGACGTATACGTCTCCACGTCCGGATCGAACGCGACCGGCTCGCCGTCGACGAGAATCCCCGCCAGATCGGCGTCGCCATGCACCGCCGGAATCTGCGCGTCGCCCCGTACCTCGGTGATCGCCACGACTTCGCCGTCATCCGTATGGAAGGTGATACGAATGCGCGATGTGCGCACCATCTCGAACGAGTACGTCGTTTCGTCGCCGTTCGAGACCATCTCGTTGCCCGGCTTGTCGCCGACGGTCGCGTACGCCCACGCCGCGTCGTTTTTCTGCTCGACCGGATGATGGGTCACGGACAGATCACGCACCGGCTTCCATGAAACCGCGTCATCCGACCCCGCACCCACGGAGCCGTCCACATCGAGATACTCGACATCCACGTGCTCCGGCAGCACCACGCCGTCGCCGTCCAGGCAGTAGTACACCGTGAACGAGTCGAGCATGAACGGCGTCTCCTCGCCGTAGCCGAAGCGGTATTCCAGCCACGCCGTGTTCGACGGATCTCCGGCCGTCGACCAACGGTTTTTCAGGTTGTAGCCGAGGCGGGCGGTGTACGAGACGGTACCGTCCATCAGGTCAGCCACGTCCTCCTGCGCCTTCGGGTCGGTGTTGGTGTAGGAGGCGCGTACCTGTGGGTACACGTCGTTGCGGAACGAGAACAGGTCGCGGTTCTGCACATGCTCGTCGGTCACGCGAACATGCGCGACGGCACGGCGACCGGTCACCCCGGCGACCGCGCCTTCGACTGTGAACTCGCCCGGTGCGGCGACAGCCGTCGCGTCGATCGCATCCCACACGACCGGCAGGTCTTCCTTGAGTCCGTCGCTCCAGTAGACCGCGACGGTCGGGAAGGTCTCGGCCAGATCTGGCACGATATGCGTGATGGTCGCGATGGATACGTTGGCCACCGCGGATACCGCAACGACGACGATCGTGGCGTGTGCGGCCAGTCCGGTGTCGCCGACGGTTCCGGTGACGGTCACGCGACCAGGTTTGGCCAACGCATCGCCCGGGACCGGCTGCCAATCGACCGGAATCTCGGCATCGAATCCGTGGTCGAACGAAACGGTCGCCGCGGATGGCAGTTCGGGAGCCTCACCCACGATGGTACGCAACGTGACGTCACGCACGGCAGTCGGTCGCTTGGCATGCGTACCGTGCGCCACGGTGAGCGGCAGGGGAGCGCTGGCGACTACTGCGCCGCCG
Source organism: Bifidobacterium ramosum (assembly GCF_009299505.1). Lineage (GTDB taxonomy): Bacteria > Actinomycetota > Actinomycetes > Actinomycetales > Bifidobacteriaceae > Bifidobacterium > Bifidobacterium ramosum. The sequence goes on from NZ_WBSM01000009.1 coordinate 84,990, forward strand.
TAGGTGACGGTCGCGGTGACGTTCGCGGTTCCGGCGAGCACTGCGACGAGGGCATGATCGGTCCCGTCGGTCGCGGACGCAGTCTGACCGGAGGCAGGATCAGCGGCGGCGAGCACAGCATGATTGGAGCTGTCGATGACAACGTGTGCGTCATCGAGGTCGATCGGCAGGCCGTTGGTATTGGTCGCGGAAACGACGACCGGCACGATCGCGTCTTCGATCGGATTGGCAACGGTCGCAGCGATGCTTACGTTGGCAACCGGAGCGGGGGCGATATCGAGACCGATCGTGTACGTGCGGCCTCGCTTGCCGTCTTCGGAAGTGACGTGTACGCGGTACGCGCCGTTCGGCCAGTTGGCCGGCGGCAGCACGTAGACGAGGTCGTTGCCTTCGGCTTCCGCCTCGATGACCGGCTTGGGCTGGTCGTAACGCTGGGCGAGCGTGTATTCGGTGCGTTCGGGATCGAAATCGGCAACCGGCTTGCCGTTAATGCGCAGCGAGCGAAGCGCAGGTTCGTTGATCGGCCGCTCGCCGTCGGCGAGGATGCGAACGGACGCATGCGCGGTCAGCGAACACGACGGGCCGGACACGCCGCCGGGCACTGCAACGGTTCCGGATACCGCGACAACGCCATCGCCCGCAACATCGACACCATCGGGCAACGCATCCCACGTCACCGGCAACCGCATGAATCCGCCATCACTGGTGATCGCGGTTACGGCATCCGGCAACTCCACCGGGCGATCAGCGCCACCATCGCCGGCAACGGTCAACGCGACCGGCACTACGTCATCCACGGTCACCACGACCACATCAGCGAAAGTTTCACGTGAAACACCATCGCCGCAGTCGATCGCACCGCGCACGCGGAACGCACCGGCCGCCGAACCGCAACCATCATCGACCGCATCCCACGTCACCGGCACCGCCCGCCGCGATCCGTCACCGAACCGCACGGTCACAGTCTCCGGCAACGTCGGCGCGACGCCCGCAACCGTACGCACGGCCACCGGCTCGACATCGACCACGTCACCGGCCGCCACGTTTCCGGCAACCGCAATCACGCACGACGCCTTCTTCAATCCCTTGCCACGCGCGGTCACGCGAATCGGCAGCCCGGACCCGTCGGATGCGACGATCGCCACCACCAGACCGCTGTATGCGCGATGCGTGGCGGATTGCAGCGGCTCGGTGTTCGTCTGGCTGCCGTTATCGGTACCGAGCAGCCGGCCATGCTCCACGCTGAACGTCACCTCGTCGTCGGCACGCGGCACGGTCACGCCGATGTCGTCGGTCACGGCGGCAGTGACGTAGCTCAGATCCTTGCCGTCACCGGTGATCACGTGACGGTCGGCGGATAGCCGCAGAGCCGCCGGCGAACCCGGCGTGGCCTTGCTGTCACGCGCCACGATACGGCCCGTGGCATCGCGCGCCACGACCTCGATCACGCCCGGCTCAAACGGCACTTCCCAGTCGAGGCTGAGCTTGCGGCGACTCGGATTCGCCTTCGCGTAGCGGTACTGGAACGGCTTGTCCGCATGGGACGCATCCAGATGGAAGTCCGTGTCGAAGCTGTCGAATTCGCGCACGCCGAGCGATCGCCCGTTGAGGAACAGCTCGGCCGACGCCGCGTTCGTGTACGCCCACACGCTCACCGCCTCGCCGACGCTCCAGTTCCAGTGCGGCAGCAGATGCACCATCGGCGCATCGTCCGGGTCGGTCCACAGCGATTTGTAGATGTACCACTGATCCTTCGGGATGCCGGCCGTGTCGACCATGCCGTAGTAGGAGCGCAGCGGCGCAAGTACCGTGCCGTCGGACTCGGCCATGTCGGGCTTGGTCCAGTATGAGTTGGAGATGTACGGCGCAGGTTCGCCGATGTAGTCGAAGCCGGTCCATCCGAACTCGCCCACGTTGAACGGGATGTGGATGAGTCGCTCGAACGCGACGTCGATGTAATTGCCTCGCTTGCCGCGGATGTTGTAGGCGCTCAGCTCATAGGTCGTGTCATCCCACGGCTTGCGGCCCGGCTCGAACTCGTACTTGCTGGTGTCGATCGGCGGCAGCACGGCCGGGCACTCGCTCACTTCGGTGGGGTAGACATAGTAGCCGCGGTTGGAGCAGATGTTCGCGCTTTCCGAGTTGACGATCACATCGTTCGGGTTCTTCTCGTGGACTTCGAGCATCTTGTCCTTGCTGATGTACGAGTAGCCGCGCACGTCCATGCGGTGATGGATGTCGTTGCCGATGCCGTCGATGCCCTTGGACAGATACGACGCGTCGTTGACGGAGTTCGGACGGGTCGGATCGAGCAGATGACAGCGACGGGTCAGGTCGGCCGCGATCGGAATCTCGGCCTCCTGCCAGGCGATTTCATTGCCCATGCCCCACATGAACACGCACGGCTCGTTGCGATCGCGCAGGATCATGGCCTTGAGGTCTTCCGGATAGTCGGCGGCGAAATAGTTGGAGTAGTCGTTGCGGTTCTTCGGCGCGGTCCACATATCGGTCAGCTCCTCGAGCACGAGCAGTCCGAGTCGGCTGCATTCGGCGACCTGCGTCTTGCATGCCGGATTGTGGCTGGTGCGGATCGCGTTGACCCCACCTTCCTTCATGATTTCGAGCTGGCGCGTGACGGCACGATGGTATGCGGCCGCACCGAGCGCACCTTGGTCGTGGTGCATGCACATGCCGAGCGCGCGCATGTTCACGCCGTTGAGGAACAGGCCGCGCTGCGGGTCGAGCGTGATCCAGCGCAGTCCGAAGCGTGTCTCGTACGTGTCGAGCACGGTGCCGTCGGCGGCGAGCAGTGCGGTGCGCGCGAGGTATTGGTATGGGTCGGCGGTGTTCCACAAGTGCGGCTCGGCGATGGTGAGCACCTGTTCTGCGGTCGGTGCGGGCGCGTACTGCAAGTCGGCCGACGCAACGGATTCGTTGGCCGGCGCGGCAACGATACGACCAGTCATGTCGGTCGGCACCGCCGTGACGTCTGTCGTGTCTTCGGCGACGACGCTGCCATCCGCATCAACGATGGTCGTGCGCAGCGTGACAGCCGCCGCGGACGTCGTTTCGTTGGCAATAGTGGTCGCGACGTGGACTTCGGCGACACCGTGCGCAACGTCGTCGGCCAACGTCGGCGTGGTGATCTGCGTGCCGTACTGCGCGACGTGGATCGGATCAGTGACGACGAGCGTGATGTCGCGGTACAGGCCGGCGCCCGCGTACCAGCGCGAGCTTGGTTCCTCGTTGACGGCGCGCACGGTGATGGTGTTGGGTTCGTCGCCGAAGTGCAGATGGTCGGTCACGTCGATCTGGAACGCGGTGTAGCCGTAGTGATGTTCACCGACCTTGACTCCGTTGAGCCAGATCTCCGAACGGTCCATCACGCCGTCGAAGTCGAGGACGAACCGTTTGCCGGCGAGCGCGGCGGGCATGGTGAAGGTCTTGCGGTACCAGCCTTCGCCGACCTTAAGGTAGCCGACGGTGGCGCGGGCGTTGCGCGAGAATCGCCCCTCCACGCCGAAGTCGTGGGGCACGGTGACTTCGCGCCAGGCCGAGTCGTCGAAGTCGGGGCGTTCCGCGCCGGACGGCGAGCCGCGGAAGAAGCGCCAGTCACCGTCGAAGTCGATGATCTGACGGCCGTCCGCAGTCTCGGTCAACGTCGTCTGCGGCTTGCTGACAGGCAGTTCGTAAGTGGTGAATCGCATGATCGTTCCTTTGATCAGGCCCCTGCATCGGGGCTCAATAGGCGTTTTCGGGTATGAAAAACCGGCGGCCTCCGACCCGGCAATCGGATCGGAGGCCGCCGGCTGCAAACATCCGGAAAACATGAAACAGGAAAGGTTTTCCGGAAATCTAGATCACATCATCATGACGTCTGTCATCGCCGGGAGTCCGGCGATGCGGTTCAGCCGCGGTTGGAGATGTTGATGATGTTGTTGTGACCCCAGCACTCCTCGTACTTCATGCCGGCGAGATCCTCGACGACCTTGCGGGTCTCCGGGGTGACGTCCGCCATCGAGCCGCCTTCACGCAGACGCTTGGCTTCGGCCACGAGCACCTTGTGGTTCTCGTCGTTGAGGTGCATGCGGTAGGTGAGGAAGTTGCCGAGCAGGGTGAGAACCATCGGAGTGAGGCAGTACATGTACAGCAGGGCGTTCACGGCGCTGGCCGGCTGCGTTTCGGAGCCGGACTGGAAGCCGAAGAGCACGAGCACCCAGCCGGTACCGGCCACGACGAGGGCCTGCACGACGGTGGACAGCGTTTCGGTGATGCCGGCGTACTGGCCTTCACGGCGCTTGCCTGTGACGATCTCGTCGACGTCCGGCACGAACGCCTGGATATACTGCTGCGCGTTCACGATGCCGGAGTTGCCGAGTCCGAACGCGGTGATGAGCACGGTGAAGCCGATGGCCAGCTGGGTGGGGGTGAAGTTCTGCTTGAGCAGGCCCATGACGAGGATCAGGCCGAAGAGCACGAAGGTGATGTAGCCGCCGGCGCGGTAGGTCTTCAGACCACCGACCTTGCTGGTGGCCCAGCCCCAGAAGGTTACGAATGCGATGCCGAACAGGAAGCTGATGCCGGTGGACAGCGACACGTCCTGCGCGGTGAGCATGAGCACGAAGATGATGAAGTAGGAGTTCAGGGTGCCGCGCACGTTGCGGAAGATGATCTGGGTGAGGAAGATGTACAGGTAATTGCGGAACGTGCGGATGCGGATGACGGAGACGAAGTTCCAGAAGACGGAGACGATCTGCTTGAGGGCGTTCGTCTTGCCCTTGGCGTCCTTGTCGGCTGCGGCCACATCGGTGGACGGGTCGTACGGGCGTTCCTTGATGGCGAATGCGGCGAGGACCAGCAGGATGGTGCCGACGACCGCGTACAGCATGGCGATCTTGAAGTAGGCGTCCCAGGTCTTGTTGCCCCAGATGTTGAACAGGTAGACGTTGAGCATGGACAGGCCGAAGGAACCGACGGCGCCACCGATCTGGCCACCGACGACGAGCTGGGCGCGGTCCTTGGAGTTGTCGGTCATTTCGGACGGCAGGGCGTAGTCGATGGTGGTGACGCCCGGCCAGATGGCGAAGTAGCCGACGTTGAACAGGATGTAGGCCCACACCGGCATGTTCGGCAGCCACAGCAGCACGTAGAACAGGAGGTTCAGCGGGGCGAGGATGAGCAGCATGGCGCGGCGGCGGCCGAGTTTGCGTCCGATGGACGTGGAGTACATACGGTCGGACAGCCAACCCCAGACCGGGGAGATGGCCGCGCCGGCCCACTTGCCGAACGCGAGCATGGTGGTCACGACGCCGACGCCGATGGCCATGAAGGACGTGTAGTAGAACATTTGCCACGTGTTGACCATCGTGGACATGGTGAACGACAGACCGAAGAACGCGTAGGCGATCTTGGTCCACGAGGACAGACGGCCCGTTTCGACGGTGCCGCTGCTCGCGACTGAGGTGCTAGTCATTGCTGACCTCTTTCTTTTTCTCCGTTGCTGTTCGATCCCGTGGGCACCGGCACAGCTTCGCCCGTATGACGAGTGCAGGTGCTGCCGTGGTTGACGCCCGAACGATATTGGCATCACTGCCCGTATCGTTCCGAATAATAAATCCGATTGGGATCGTTTGATTTGTTGCAAGACTTAATATAACACAATCCGGAACCTTCCGGAAATTGAGCACTCTATTCGGCGTGTCTCATCGATGAGATAACAAGGCGCGAAAGACGACGGCATATGGAAAGGCCCACGATACTGCGGTATCGTGGGCCCTATCGAACCATCGAACGACCAAACGGACGTCTACCGGGCGGTGGACTCGCCTTCGGCGATCTCGTACCCGACGGTCATGCATTGACGGGCGGCCTTGTCGTCGGGATGCTCGATGCGGCGCATGAGCAGATCCATCGCCACACGCGCCATCGTCGAGAAGTCGGTACGCACCGACGTAAGCGACGGGCTGTAGTACCGACCTTCCAGCACACCGTCGAAACCCATCACCGCCACGTCGTCCGGCACCCGCACGCCACGCTCGTTCAGACCGCGGATCACGCCGAGCGCGATGCCGTCGCTCAAGCAGTACAGGCCATCGAACGGCATACCGGCATCGGCCAGCGCATGCCCGGTCTCGATGCCTCCCTGCCGCGACCACTGTGACCGCACAAACGAGTCGTCGTCGAACCGCAATCCGAGCTTGCGGCACTCGTCCCGAGCCGATTCGTAGCGTAAGTCGCGCGAACCGGGGTACACCCCCGGTCCGCTGTTGTCGCCGACCACGGCGATGCGCGTGCAGCCGCGTTCGGCCAAATGCCGGATCGCAGCACGCGAACCGGCGGCGCTGGACGCGTTTACGGTGTCGTACGGGCACTCATCGTCGTAATTTTCCAGCACTACGGTGGGATGCTCGCGCAACAGCCGGTCGACGTGCAGCGCGTTGGTGGCGATGATGCCGTCCGACATCGGGAACGGGATCTTCTGCTTCGCGTCGTCGCGCACGAACTTCGTCAGCTCGATCAACATGTACATGCCGCGACGGTTGATCTCCTCGGCGAAGTATGTGGCGACTTCCGCAAAGTAGCTGCCCTGGATGCCCGACGTCAGAAACGTGATGGTATTGCTACGCCCTGAACGCAACGAACGCGCGGAAACATTGGGCTTGTAGCCCATCTGCTCGGCGATGGCGCGCACGCGCAGCATGGTCTTGGCGCTCACATCGCCTCCGCCGCGCAACGCGTCGGACGCGGTCGTTTTCGACACACCGGCCTTAGCGGCCACATCCTTGATCGTCACCATCGCATACACACCTTTCCTGTACATCACGATCTTCCTCGCATATTACCCGGTGCAACGCATATGTTCGAATCGTTCCGGACGCCAATCGGACAAGGCCGGCGACGGACCTGCGCAGCCGGCCGGCGACGGCGTCAGCGCACAGCCGGGATGTGTGCGGCGGGATGGTGCAGCGTCTCGCGCACGAGCGGCACGTAGTACCGTTCCACGGCCTCCGGGCTGGGATGCGTGCCGTTGCCGGCGACGATCGGCTCGCCGTCGGCGTCCACCTCGTCAAAGCTCAGCGTCTTGCCGATCTCGCGGTCGCGCGTATCGAGCGGCGAATCCTCGAACATGTTCGCCACCGGGATGCCGAGTTCGCCGCAGATACGCACGGCCGTGCCGTAGACGGCGACCTGCACGTCCCAGTCGCGCTTCCACAGGCGATGCACGGTCACGTACACGACCAGCGCGTCCGGCCAACGCTTGCGCAACAGTTCTGCGGTCATACGGAACATGCGACCGAACTCGGCGAGATCGATGTCGGTATGCACCGCGTCGTTGACGCCGCCGTCGAAGATGATCACGTCCGGATCGACGTGCCCGGCCGCGGCGTTCTTGACCTGGCGCAGGATGTGGTGCGTGGTGTCATGGTGGGGGGAGTCCGGTTCGGTGAAGTCGATGATGGTCGATCCGTTGACCGCATGGCACACGTAGTCCATGCCCTCCAGCTCGGCCACACGCTTGGGGAACGTGAACTTGGGATAGTAGTGGCCGTGGCAGATGCTGTCTCCGAAGGAGAACATGAGTTTGCCCCTGAACGCGCCTTCGCTGATGTCGTTGTCCATTGCCGACCTTTCTGATGATTGATGACCGATTGATGATCGACGGCCGACAGCCAACGTCCCGTCTGTGGAACGTCAGCTGCGGGCAGTGCGATCCCAAGCGATTCGGAACGTGACGGATAATCTATGGTGATTTCCATACACGCCGATGCGTAAATCATTGTAAAACGAAGTATTATTGTTTTCAAAATCTATCCGGAACGTTCCGCGTTTCGTATGATTCTCAATCAACCAGAACACCTCATCCAATGAAGGAACAGAATCAATGAAGATCTACGCAAATCTGAACACACCAAGCCATCGCGCGATCACGCCCGCCGCGCCCGTCATCGTCGACAGCGCCTACCAGCCGTCCGAACGCGACCCACACGCCGAACGCACCTGGCGGCAGGTCACCCGAGCCGTACAGGATCTGCGGCAGGACATCGCCATGACCACCGGCTCAATCGACTGGCATACGGTGCAGCAGCTGTTCGCCGACGACCCACAGGCCCAAGCCGATCGTCTCGCCGCAGCCGATCCGTCCGCGACACCGGCCCTGATCCGGCTCGACTCGCCAGAATCGGCACTGCGCCAATTCGGAGGCGACGCCCCGATCGACCGCGCCATCATCGTCGGTACCATCGGCCGCAGCGCGATCATCGACACGATCACCGCCAACGGTCGACTCGACGAATCCGAACAGATCGCCGACCGGCAGGAAGCGTTCGCGCTCAAGGAAGTCGATGATCCGATCCCCGGCGTCGCGCACGCGATCGTCATCGCCGGCAGTGACGCCCGCGGCACGATCTACGGCATCTACGCACTGTCCGAACGCATCGGCATCTCCCCGTGGTTCTGGTGGGGCGACGTACCGGTCGACGTACGCCCGATCATCGACGCGAACTACGAGCACGCCTGCGTTGAACTCGGCCCGGCCGTGCCGTACCGCGGATTCTTCATCAACGACGAGGACTGGTCAATGGTCCGCTGGAACCGCAAGAAGTTCCCGAACCCGCAGATCGCGCCCGAAGTCAACTACTACCGCCACGTCTTCGAACTGCTGCTACGGCTGCGCGGCAACCTGCTGTGGCCGGCCATGCACCCCGAATCGGTCGCATTCAACGCGGCAACAGGAGAAGGCGGCGTGCCGGTCAACGCGCGCGAAGCGGAACGGTACGGCGTCATCATGGGCACGCACCACTGCGAGATCCTGCTGCGCAACAACGAGGGCGAGTGGGACCAGTGGTACGCCGAGCACCACGAGCAGTACCACATGCGCGGCGCGTCCGTGCGCGAATCGTACGATTTCACGCTCAACCGCGAGGCGCTGCTCGCCTACTGGCGCGAGCGGCTGGAGACGAACAAGTCATGCGAGTGCTCACTGACCGTGGGCATCCGCGGCGTGCACGACGGCCGCTTCAACGTGGCCGAACTCGACCGCTACCCGGGAGATACGACCGAGGAGAAGGAGGTCGCGTTCATGAAGGACGTGATCGCGGCCCAACGCGCGCTCATCGAGGAGGTGTACGGGCCGGCTGAGGCCGCGCGCATCCCGCAAGTGCTCATCACCTACAAGGAGATGAACGACGTGTACAACCACGGTCTGAGTAGGGTGCTGGAACAGCCGGAATACCGCAACATCACGCTGATGTGGCCGGACGACGACTACGGGTTTCTGCGGCAGGTGCCGACCGTTGCGGAGGCGGCGCGCGAGGGCGGCGCGGGCGTGTACTACCACAATTCGTATGTGGGCCGGCCAACGAACAACACCTGGCTCAACAGTTCGCAGCTGCCGCTGATGGCCGAGCAAATGCGCCGCGCGTGGAACACCGGCATGCGCAGGCAGTGGGTCATCAACGTGGGCGACATCAAGCTGAGCGACATGTCGACCGAGTATTTTCTGCGGCTCGGCTGGAATCCGGACGCGTGCACGGCCAAGTCGATCGGCGCCGATTTCGTGCGCATGTTCGCGCGGCGCGATTGGGGCGCGGACAAGGCGATTTCGGCCGAGTTGGCCGATTGCTTCGACGAGTTCAGCCGGCTGATCGCGATTCGCCAGCCTGGGTTCAATCTCGCCAGTCTGAATCCGGAAGGCGTGGCCGCCGGGATCGATCTGGAGGAGTTCGCGTTCAATCCGTCCGCCTTCGGTGACGAGGCGCAACGCTGGCTCGACCGGTGTGCCGCGCTGACCTCGCGCGTGCAACGCGTGGCAGACGCGCTGCCGGACGCGCGACGCACGGCGTTCTTCGAGCAGTGGTATTACGCGGTGCTGTCGCAGTCCGATACAGCGGCCGAGTACGTGAACTTTTGGGAGGCGTGGGCCGCGTTCCACGACGGACGAATTGGCGATGCACGGCGGTACATCGCATTGTCGAAGGCGGCCCGCGATGCGATCATCGCGCGCAACGACGAGCTGGATGCGATCAACGACGGCAAATGGGCGGGATTCATCAAGTACGACACGCACTTGGGCGACGATCATGATCTGATCGAAGATGACCAGTATCCGAATGTCGAGATGGACGACGGTGATTCCGACGGTGTCGAGGACACCATCGGCGGGATCACTGCGACAAGCAACGGCTCAGCCAGGCCAGCCGGTGTCCCGGCCGAGCCAGTCGGCGCGGCACCGTCCGAATCCGCACCGCTCGGATTCGTCGCGACCGACGGCATCGTCGCATGCGAAGCCGAGCATCCGACCCGCATCATCCCCGGCATGGACGGCTCGTATTGGGCGCCGATTGCGAACGAGGGCCAGCATGGCGACACGATGAAGGCGTTCCCCGACCGTGGCATCAGCCGCCCCGGCGAAGGCGCGACGCTCGAATATCAGGTATGGTTCGAGCGGTCCGGCACCGTGCGCGGCACCATCAACCGTCTGCCTACGTTCAACGAGGGCGTCGAGGACGACGGCACGCCGCGCGGTTGCCGTCTGGCCGTGCGCGTCAACGGCGACGAGCCGATCGTGCTGGCTGGCAACAACGCGTGGGGCGAGTCGCGCAACCGTCATTCGCTGACCACCGTGTGGGAGCGCAACATCATCCGTGGCTACGAGCCGCTGCAGTTCGAAGCCACGGTGCATGCCGGCTGGAACACGCTCGCTATCGAACGCGTCGACGCATCCGTCGTCATCGACCGCATCGTACTCGTCGCCAAACCGCTGCCGCGATCCTTCTACGGTCCTGACGAATCCCGTCGCATCTCCGTATCTTATCGATGAGATACACTACATCACAACGATTCCACCCCGTCTCATTCAAGGACGAACCAATCATGACTGACATCACCGAATATATCGATCAGGACTACGCCGGCAACGGCCGGCAATCACAGAAACTGTATCTTGCCATACCGGCCGGCGCGTCAGCCGGCCATCCTGTTCCCGTCGTGATCTACATCCATGGCGGAGGCTGGATCGGCGGCACCTTCGCACCCGGTTCCACCGGACTGGCGACCGGCCGCGACGACACGAACGCGTTCCTCGAAGCCGGATATGCGGTCGCGGTCATCAACTATCGACTCTCGACCGAGGCGCGATGGCCGGCGCAGATCCATGACTGCAAGGCCGCGGTGCGCTTCCTGCGAGCACACGCGGGGAAGTACGGCATCGATCCAGATCGGATCGTGGCGTGGGGCGCGTCGGCCGGAGCGCATCTCGCACAGTTCCTCGGATTCACGAACGGCGATGCGCGGTACGACGACCCGGCATCGGCCGCATCCGGCGTGTCCAGCACCGTGAATCTCGTGATCGCGGCGTTCGGCATCAGTGACATCAGCCGGTGGGTGCTTCCCGGACCGCGTTATGACGAGGTCGAGGACTACAAGACGAAGCTGCTCGGCACCGGGTATACGCAGGAGGCCGCGCACGACGCCAGTCCGATCGACCACGTGCACGCCGGCATGGCGCCGATGCTGCTGGCTCACGCCGACGACGATGCGCTCGTGCCGTGCGACCAGACGCATTGGCTGGAGGCCGCGATCCACGAGGTCGGTGGCGGTGCATCGATCGAGACCTGGTATCCGCACACCGGCGGCCACGGCGATCCGCGCGTCTGGCGCGCACCGGAAGCCACCGACCGGTTCATCGACTTCTGCGACCGTCACCTGCGGTAGCCGTCGAGCCACCACGGATACTTTCCGCCGTCACTGCCGCAAACCGCAAACCGTCACCATGTGCGCGCGATCACGAGCGCGCACTCAGTGACATTGGGACATCCTGTCCATCGGAACAGCGTGAGCCGCGTTCCGGACAATCGTTTGCCGAAACACGGTCTCGCACTGCTCTCACACTGTGTCCGGATGCTATCACGCCGCCTTGTGCAGAGCATTGATCACGTTGTTGTGGCCCCAGCATTGCTCATAGGGCATGCCGGTCAGGCTCTCGACCAGGGCACGCGTCTCGTCTGTCACGTCGGCCATCGAACCGCCCTCGCGCAACCGTGCGATCTCGGTCAGCAGCAGCCCGTGGTTCTCCTTGTTGAGCTTGAGCCGGTAGGTGAAGAATATGCCGAGCAGACACAGCATGATCGGAGCAAGGCAGTACATGACCGCGATGGCCGTCACCGTGCCGGACGGCTGTGCCTGCGCGCCCTCGATGAAACCGGTCGCCTGCAAGACCCAGCCGATGAGCACCGTCTCGACCGCGGCGAAGATGTCGTCAATGGTTGCGTTGACGGATGCGTACTGTCCTTCACGCCGCTTGGATGTGATGATTTCATCCACGTCGGGAATGAACGTGTACGTGTACTGCGTCGCGTTCACCACGCCCGTGATGCCGAAGTTCATGAACAGGCCGAGCACGATGAACGCGACGGCTTTGGCACCAGACGACAGTTGGGACGAGAACATGGCCAGCACGAACAGCGACAGGAACACGCCGATCACCTCGAAGCCGCCGATCCGGTAGGCGCGCGGGCCGCCGACTTTCGCGGTAAGCCACATGAAGAACGTGAGGCACGCGATGCCGAACATGGTGTTCACGCCGGTGGCGAGCGAGACGGTCTGCGGATCGAGCAGCAGCACGAAGATCACGAAATACGTGTTGATGGTGCCGCGGATGGCGCGAAAACACTGTTCGGACAGATACAGGCCGAGATAGTTGCGGAATTCCCGCACCCGCATCACGGACACGAAATTCCAGATCATCGAGACGATGCGCTGCCAGATCGGCAGTTTGTCACCCGTCGTCCCGCCATCGGCTTCGGACACGTCGGTCGACTCGTCGTATGGCCGCTCCTTGATGGTGAAGAAGCCGACGACGAGCACGCCCACACCGATAGCACCGTAGATCATGGCCATCTTGAAGTACGAGGTCCACGCGTCCTTGCCCCAGAGGGTGAACAGGTACACGTTGAGCAACGACAGGAACGTGCTGCCGATCGCGCCGGCGATCTGGTTGATGCCGACGAGCTGCGCGCGTTGACTGGAGTCCTCGGTCATTTCGGACGGCAGACCGTACTGGATCGTAGTCAGGCCGGCGAGGAAGACCCAGTACAGCAGACTGGAGGTGAAGTATGCGGCGACCGGCAGCCCCGGAATCCACATGATGGCGTAGAACAGCGCGTTGAGCGGCACGGCGATCAGCATGATGGACCGGCGGCGACCGATGCGGCGGCCAATCCTGGTGGCGTACATGCGGTCGGACAGATATCCCCAGACCGGGCCGATCACCGAGGCGATGATCTTGCCAGCGGCAATGAGCGCCGTGGTGGCGGCGACCGGGATGCTGAGGAATGTGGTGAAGTAGAACAGCTGCCATGTACCGATCATGGTCTGCATGACGTATGACAGCGAGAACGTGGAGTAGCCGAGCTTGGCTTTCCACGACAGTGGCGGCAGCACATCCTGCCGATGATTGCGTTGAGACATCATTGTCCTTTCCTGAATACTCGATACACTCCACAATATCCGGTTCGTTCCGGATTTACAAATCGTCTATATTCCAGTCAATTAACGAACTTTCATACCGCAAAAACTATGGTAGTCTATATTACAAGCAGGAACGTTCCGATATATCGGCCGTCATATCAATGTCATCGCCGGTCACATTACAGTGCTCGCACCGGCGGCAAAACATGACATGGCGACGCGGGGCGATCACCACGGCCATAAGCTCGATGGACGAGCGTACAAGGAGGCAAAACGGTCATGATCAACGTGCTGTGCTTCGGCGATTCCAACACGAACGGCTCGAATCCGGCCGGCGGCCGTCATCCGCGCGACATGCGTTGGACCGGCCGTCTGCAACGGTTGCTCGGCGACGACTGGTACATCATCGAGGAAGGGCTCGGCGGGCGTACCACCGTGTTCGACAATCCGATCGAACCGCATCGCAACGGGCTTGCGGCGCTGCCGGGCGCGCTCATCACGCACCGGCCGCTCGACTACGTCATCATCAGCCTCGGTACCAACGACATGAAGGCCATGTTCCACGCAGACGCGCGCGTGATCGCGGCCGGACTTGACATGCTCATCCACGAGGTCAAGATCACCGACAACCGCGGGGCGCCGGCGCCGCGCATCGTCGTCGTCTCGCCGATTTACATCAAGCCGGGCATTTCGACCAGTCCGTTCATCGGATTCGACGAGCACGCGGTCGAACTGTCGCACCGGCTGGCGGGGGAGTACCGGCGCGTGGCCGAACGGCAGGGGTGCCTGTTCTTCGACGCCGCGCAGGTCGCCGAGCCGAGTGACCTCGACAAGCTGCACATGGACGGCGAGAACCACGCCAAATTCGCCGACGCGATGGCCGCGCTGCTGCGCGAGGATTGGGCGGCGCGTCACTGACACGCTCCGGATCGCATCCTCTCGTACCTCACGGTGAGCAACTCAACAACGCATGAGGCCTCGTTCCGGACGGGCGTAATCCCGGAACGAGGCCTCATGCGTTGTTTGGTTGAATATCACGCCGCCTTGTGCAAGGCGTTGATCACGTTGTTGTGACCCCAGCACTGCTCGTACGGAATACCGGCGAGATCCTCGACGACCTTGCGGGTCTCCTCGGTCACGTCGGACATCTTGCCGCCGTTGCGCAGGCGGGCCGCCTCGGCCACGAGGATGTCGTGGTTCTTCTCGTTGAGGTGCATGCGGTAGGTGAGCAGGATGCCGACGAACGCGAGCACGACCACGGTGCCGCAGTACATGTAGAGCAGCACGTTCACGACGAGCGGGGACTGCGCGGTGACGTCGGCGCCGGACTGGAAGCCGACGGCCTGCAGCAGCACGCCCACGATGATGGTCACGACGGTGTTGATGATGACCTCGAGCGTGGACTGGATGCCGGCGTACTGGCCTTCGCGGCGCTTGCCGGTGACCAGCTCGTCGACGTCCGGCACGAAGGACTGCACGTAGGTCTGCGCGTTCACGATGCCGGAGTTGCCGAGCGTGAACAGCGTGATGAGCACGGTGAAGACGAGCGTGACGGTCGCCTTCGGCAGGTTCGCGACGTTCAGCGCGAGGATGTAGATGCCGACGAACAGCGCGATGGTGACCCAGGCGCCGAGGCGGTAGGAGCGCATGCCGCCGAGCTTGGAGATGACCGTGGCCCAGACCACGACGCACGCCATGCCGAACAGGAAGCTGAAGCCGGTGGACAGGGAGACTTCGGCCGGGGTGAGCAGCAGCACGAAGATGATGAAGTAGCCGTTGATGGTGCCGCGGACCATGCGGAAGGTCTGCTGGGCGAGGTAGATGCCGAGGTAGTTGCGGAAGGTCTTGATGCGCAGCACCGACAGGAAGTTCCAGAAGACGGAGACGAGGCGGCCGAAGAAGCCGACCTTCTCGGCGTCGCCCTTGTCGGCGGAGGAGAGGTCGGTGGTCGCGTCGTATGGACGCTCCTTGATGCACATCGCGCCGACGACGAGCAGCACGGTGCCGAGCACGCCGTAAATCATGGCGACCTTGAAGTACGGCTGCCAGCCGGTGGAGCCCCAGATCTTGAACAGGTAGGCGTTGAACATCGAGAACGCGAAGCCGCCGACGCCGCCGCCGATCTGCTGGATGGCGACCAGGGCCGCGCGATCCTTGGAATCATCGGTCATTTCGGACGGCAGGGAGTAGACGACGGTGTTGATGCCCGGGTAGACGCCGTAGTAGATGACGTTGACGAGCAGGTAGAACCACACCGGCATGTTCGGCACCCACAGCAGCACGTAGAAGATGAGGTTCAGCGGCGCGGCGATGAGCAGCGTGCCCTTGCGGCGGCCGATCTTGCGGCCGAAGGAGGTGGAGTACATACGATCGGAGATGTAGCCCCAGACCGGCGTGATGAAGCCGCCGATGGCCTTGCCGACCGCGAGCAGCGCGGTGACGACGCCGATGGCGATGGCGAGCGGCTGGGTGTAGTAGATCATCTGCCAGGTGACGACCATGGTGCTCATGGTGAACGACAGCGGCAGCAGCGCGTAGGTGAACTTGGTCACCCACGACAGTTTGCGGCCGACCGCGGGAGTCGAGCTGGACATTTTCGTGTTCTCCTGTTTCTCTGTGGAAGATCGAAATCGCGCGGCAAGGTCACGGTTGTTTGCGATGAGGTGTGATCTTGGTTGCGGGTGGACTACTCCGTCCGTTCCACGTTCTCCGCAGAGTCTTATCGTTGAGATTCTGCGGTTCGATTTCCCTTACTTGATGTTTGCAAAACCTACCTTACCACAAATCTCATCGATAAGATTATTTTACGATTCCGGCGTGTCGCAGATATCAAATACCACAACGTTGTTGTTATGCGAAAGGGCTGCGACGACCATGCGTCGCAGCCCCTCACACTTCAAAGGGGATGCACCAGAAAGCATCCATCAGTTTCGGCCCGTTCCCAAAAGTCTCCGTGCGCGCCTGAAGTGAGAACGGCTAGCAGTGCGTCCACTGACGCTTCCATCATAGCCGATATACTTAACCACCATCGTCGCGATTCTCTAGCAGGAATCAACACGATCGTCTGGCATAAGCCGGATGACGTTGCCGCGTCTAACGCGGCGCGGCCCACTTCAAAGGAGCGCACATGCGCAATCAGAACGAGGAGCCGCGCGGCGGCTCGATGCTGTGGTACATGACGATGGTGCTCATCGTCATGTCAGCCAAAGTCGACACGATTACGGCTGATCTTATATGCGCAAGTCTAACGGCATACGCGATATGGATTCACCACAACGAGAGTCGTCACTAACGACTCCTCAGCCCGTCCGGGAACCAGACCCGGACGGGTCTTATCACCCGCGCCGGGCGACGTTGATCACGTTGTTGTGGCCCCAGCACCGCTCGTAGGGCATGCCGGTCAGGCTTTCGACCAGCGCACGCGTCTCATCCGTCACGTCGGCCATCGAACCGCCCTCGCGCAACCGCGCGATCTCGGCCAGCAGCAGCTCATGGTTCTCGCGGTTGAGCTTGAGCCGGTACGTGAACACGATGCCGATGACGCAGATCGCGATCGGCGCGAACGAGAACAGGCACGCGAGCGCGAACACGGTCTGCGGCGGCTGCGACTGCGCGCCTTCCACGAATCCGGTCGCCTCCAGCACGAGTCCGATCACGATCGTCTCGGCCGAGGAGAAGATGTCGTCGATGGTCGAGTTGATGGCCGCGTACTGGCCCTCGCGCCGCTTGGACGTGATGATCTCATCGACGTCGGGGATGAATGTGTACGTGTACTGCGTCGCGTTCACCACGCCCGTGATGCCGAAGTTCATGAACAGGCCGAGGCCGATGTACAGCACCGCGCGCGTGCCGGTCGGCAAGGACCCGGCGTTCATCGCGAGTACGAACATCGCGAGGAACACGCCGATCACCTCGAACCCGCCGAGCCGGTACGCCCGCGGGCCGCCGATGCGCGCGGTGACCCACATGAAGAAGCCGACGCACGCGATGCCGAACAGCAGGTTCACGCCGGTGGCGAGCGAGACGGTCTGCGGGTCGAGCAGCAGCACGAAGATCACAAAGTAGGTGTTCAGCGTGCCGCGCACGGTGCGGAAGCATTCCTCGGACAGATACAGGCCGAGATAGTTGCGGAATTCCTTGACTTTGAGTACGGACAGGAAGTTCCAGACGACCGAGACGAGGCGGCGGCCAAAGCCGAGTCTGCCGTTTGCGCCAACGTTGTCAGTGCTGCCAGCGTTCGCACCGGCATCACCGTCGCCGCTCACGTCCGCATCAGACACGTTGGTCGATTCGTCGAACGGCCGCTCCTGGATCGACAGGAACCCGAGCAGCAGCACGGCAGTGCCGATGATGCCGTACAGCAGAGCCATGTTGAAGTACGATTCCCAGTTGTCCTTGCCCCAGATGGTGAACAGGTAGACGTTGAGCACGGACAGGAACGTGCCGCCGATCGCGCCGGCGATCTGGTTGACGCCGACGAGCTGAGCACGCTGAGTCGGATTCTCGGTCATTTCGGACGGCAGACCGTACTGCACGGTGGTGATGCCGGCGAAGAACGCCCAGTACAGCAGGTTTGCGAAGAAGTAGACCGGGATCGGCAGGTCGGGAATCCACAGCAGCAGGTAGAAGACGAAGTTCGCGGGGATCGCGAAGATCAGGATGGAACGGCGGCGGCCGAACTTGCGGCCGAGTGCGTTGCGGTACATGCGGTCGGAGATGTATCCCCAGACCGGCCCGATGACGGACGCGACGATCTTGCCGGTGGCGATGAGCACGGCGGTTACGGCCATCGGCACGTTCAGGAACGTGGTGAAGTAGAACATCTGCCACGTGACGATCATGGTCTGCATGACGTACGACAGTGAGAACGTGGAGTAGCCGAGTTTGGCTTTCCACGGTAGCGGTGTGACGGTGGTCTCGGCGGCCGACCGGCGGCCGCGCGGCGTGTGCGATGATGACTGCGACATCGGTGTCCTCCTGCTTCGTTGCGTCTGCGGTGTGTTCGTAAGACCTGCGCGACGTGGCCGCGCGTACCGTACTGCTGATTACGGTCGCGCCGCGGCGGTGTAGCGCGGGTCTGTTCCGTGGTGTCGCGACTTCGCGACACGCCGTTGATGCATCGTTCGTTGATCTGACTCAGCACTATATCATCGTTAAGATTTTCGCGCCATTCACGGCGTTTTGATACCCTATCAAATCAGTATTTTTCAATCATCTCATCGATGAGATGATATGCTGGTTCATGTCACATAGAAGTTCCCCGGATTCCCTCGAAGACGAAGCCGGGATCAACCCGCAATGATGCACCAAGCTCGCTCATCACCCGTCAATGGAGGTCTTACGATGACGACAGACACTCACCCGACCGACGCGTTCACCAAGCGCGCCAACGATTTCAACCACGGATGGCGCTTCTTCCGCGGTACGCCGAACGGCGCGGAGAAGCCCGGCTACGACGACGCCGACTGGCGCCCCGTCACCCTGCCGCACGACTACGGCGTCGAGGGCAAGTTCTCCCGCAACGCCCGCGCCACCGTCGGCTACCTCAAGGTCGGCGAAGGCTGGTATCGCAAAACCTTCGTCGCCCCGACCACGTTGGAAGGCAAGCGCGTCACGCTCGACTTCGACGGCGTGATGGACCGCGCCGAGATCTGGCTCAACGGCGAGAAGATCGCCGAACACCACTACGGCTACACCGCGTTCAGTGTCGATCTGACCAGCAGACTCAGGCTCGGTGAGGAAAACGTTATCACCGTGCGGTCCAACAACGAGGAGCCGAGCTCGCGCTGGTACGCCGGTGCCGGCATCTACCGCGACGTGACGCTCACCGTCACCGCTCCGATCCACGTCGCCCGATTCGGCACACAGGTCACCACGCCGACGCTTGAAAACGATGTCAAGCAAGATGTCGCAAACGTTCGCGTCGCGACGATCATTGCAAACGATACTGCACGCGATGCAGCCGTCACGCTACGCAACGAAATCGTCAGCGCCGACGGTACCGTCGTCGCTGCAGTCAGCAGCAACGTCATCGTCCCCGCGAACATGCCGGACAGTACGCACGCGGCCGACCATTACAGCGACACGGGTGCCACCAACCGCTACGAGCAGACCATCGCCGTGCCGAACCCGCACCTGTGGAGCACCGCCGACCCGTACCGCTACACGCTACGCACCACCGTGTTCGCCGGGGGAGCGGACGATGCTGCACCCGCCGCTACACCGCTCGACGCAACCGACATCGCAATCGGCCTGCGCTGGATCACGCTCGACCCGGCCTCCGGCCTGTATCTCAACGGCGTGAACATGCGCGCGCTCGGCATGTGCATGCACCATGACCTCGGCGCGCTGGGCGCGGCCACCTACCGCCGCGCCGTCGTACGCCAGCTCGAAATCCTCAAGGACGCGGGCGTCAACGCCATCCGCACCAGCCACAACCCGTGCTCCAAGGTCTGGGCCGAGGAGTGCAGCCGCATGGGCTTCCTGCTGCTCGAGGAACTCACCGACATGTGGACCGCGCCGAAGAACCGCAACGACTACAGCAATTATTTCGCGACCGATTACCCGGAGGATCTCGCCGCGATGATCCTGCGCGACCGCAACGAGCCGGCCGTGTTCATGTGGGGCATGGGCAATGAGGTCGCCTGGCAGGAGGCCGAGATCCCGATCGCCGCCGATCTGACCCGCCGCTGCCACCTGCTCGACCCGACCCGTCCGAACTCCGTCAACGACGCGTCCTACCTGTCCAAGGGCATCGACGGCATCGGCAACAAGATCCACGAGCAGATGGACGTGCGCGGCTACTCGTACATCAACCGCGACCAGATGGAGAAGGTGCACGAGAAGCACCCGAACGACGTCATCCTCAACTCCGAATCCGGCAACTGCACGCCGTGCCGCGGCTTCTACGTGCACCCGACGATCCTCACCGACGAATGGCAGCTGCGCGGCCGCGACTACCCGTTCGCCAAAGGCCGCCGGCCGTGGACGGAGGACACGTACGAGATCTCTGACTACAACGTCACCACGAACCGCGGTTACCCGCTCGACATCGCGTTCGACCGTCTCGTGAACCTGCCGTTCAACGTCGGCGAGTTCGCGTGGACCGGCTTCGACTATATCGGCGAGCCGGCGCCGTACATCTCGAACTTCTACTGGAACAAGCCGGAAATGCCGGAATCCGACGGCACCGTGCTGGCTCCGTTGCGTTCGTACTACGGCATGGTCGACACGGCCGGCTTCCCGAAGAACCCGTGGTGGCTGTACAAGGCGCTGTGGACCGACCCGGAGGACGCACCGATGGTGCATCTGCTGCCGCACTGGAACTGGGACGAGGGCGAATCGGTGGCCGTGTGGGCATACACGAACGCCGCGAGCGCCGAGCTGTTCCTCAATGGTCGGTCTTTGGGAGTGCGCGAGTTCGAGTCACACGAGGCGACGTTCCACCTGAGCAACAAGTACGCCGACAAGCCGTTCGAGTACCGCTACCAGAAGAACGGCAACGAGCCGAAACAGCTGACATTGCAGTGGGAGGTGCCGTTCGAGCCGGGTACGGTGTCGGTTGTCGCGTACGACAAGACCGGCAGGATCGTCGCGCGTGATTCGATCACGACCGCGGGTGCACCGGCTGGGATTCGGCTGATTCCGGACCGTCATGTGATCGGTGGCGACGGTCACGACCTGAGTTTTATCGAGGCCGACGTGATCGATGATGCCGGCGTGATCGTGCCACGCGCAAACAACGAGATCGTGTTTCACGTGGAACACGGACGTCTGCTCGGCACTGACAACGGCTATCAGGCGAACACCGAGCCGCTGCAGTCGCCAGTGCATTCCGCGTATTCCGGCAAGGTGCTGGCGATCGTCGCCTCCGACGGTTCCGGCAAGCCGATCCGCGTGACCGCCACCGCCAAAGGCCTACGCTCAGACTCCGTCGACATGTTCCTGACCGAGTCCGTGACTGGCCGGGCCACTGACGCCGTGCTTGAGGTGCACAACGCCGTGGTGCGCGTGCGCGCCGGCGAAACCCCGGCGCTGCCGCAGACCGTGACCGTATTGCTTGCGAATAACACCACGGTTGACGAGCCGGTTGAATGGGAGACCGCTGAGTTGCTCGACCAGATCGCTGTAGCCGAAGCCAAGTCCGGTGCGCAGTCCTTCGTCGTCAACGGCGAGGCCGCCGGTCTGCCGGCGCACGCAACCGTGACTGTCACGCATCCGCTTACCGCACGTCCGGTCACGCTGGCCGTCGCAGCCGGTGCCGATCCTGCACTCCCGGCCCGTGCGATGATTATCTTCGACGACGGCAGCGAGACCGACGCTCCGGTCGCATGGCAGCCCGCCGCAACCAACGTATCCGGCGATATCAAGACGTTCAACGGCACCGTCGAAGGCTACGATCTGCCGGTCACTGCCACCGTGCGTACGCTGACGTCCGCTGACGAGACCGCGCACGACACGACCGATCTCGCGTCGATCACCGTGGACGGCAAGCCGCTCGCCGACTTCGCCGCCGATACGCACCGTTACACGCTGCATCGCTCGTACACCGATCCTGCGCCGGTCATCGAAGTCGCCGCGGCCGACAACGCGACCGCGGTCGTCGTGCCGCCGCTGCACTATCCGTACGGTTCGTACGTCGTACGCGTCACGTCCGAGGACGGCGAGCAGCACGGCTCGTACGCGCTCGATCTCGACGTGCCGCCGGCACCGGTCGCCGAAGTGACGATCGTACCGTCGACGCACACGCTGACCGAAGACGAGACGACCGTACTGTCGGTCCGCGCGACCGACGAGGTCGGCAGGCCGATCGAACTGGCGATGAACGACGACGCGACGATAACGTTCGCATCCAGCGACGAGTCGGTTGCCGGTGTTGCACACGATGGCACTATCGAGGCTCGACTGTCCGGCACGGCGAACGTTACTGCAACCGTCACCTACGGCGGCGTGACCAAGACCAGCGCACCCGCGATCGTCACCGTCACCGCCGGCAGTGAACCGAAGATCCCGGTCAAGACGACCGTCGCCAACGTGCGCACCACCGTCGGCACCGCGCCGGAGCTGCCCGCCACCGCAACCGTCACATTCGGCCACGGCGTCGACGCGCCGCTGCCGATCACGTGGGAACCCGTGCCGGACGAGACGTGCGACCACGCCGGCAACGTCACACTGCGCGGCACGATCGCACGGTTCGATCGCGACGTGACGACCACCGTGCATGTGGTCGAAGTCGCCGCAGTACAAACGGTGTCGCTCGCAACGATCACCGGCATCGAACCGCTCATCCAGGAAACCGTGCCCGAAGTCACCGTCTACTGGTCCGACGGCGCGAAGGAACAACGCCCGGTCGTCTGGGACGTTCCGGAAGAGGTCACGTACCGCCATCCGGGCACGTTCTCACTGCTCGGTACGGTCGAGGGCATCGATGAGCGGGCCGTTGCACACGTTCGCGTGACCGACGACCACGTGCAGAACCGCGACCTGTTCTCGTATCGCAACGACGTGTACCCGCAGGTGCGCGCGTCCTATACGAACCCCGATCCAAAGGCGCAGGAGGACAGCTCGCTGCTCATGGACGGCATCGTCTCGTACACGCCGCGCGTGGGCTACAACCTGAAGAACCGTTGGTCCACCACTGGAGACCCGTCGCGCACCGCGTGGCTCGAGTACCGTTTCGGCTATGGCGAGGAGACGCCGTTCATCCTCGGCGCGTTCACCGTGTATTACTGCCTGGACGGCGATCACGTGGCGTTGCCGGAGCACGTCGGCGTCGAATATCTCGACGCGAACGGCGACTGGCAGCCAGTGCGAGGACTGGCCGTCGCGCCGCATCCGGTCGAGCAGACCAACGACGCCGCGTGGGTGTACGCGACCGTCGGCGACAAGCCGGGGTCGTCGATGTCGTCGAAGGGCAACGAGACGACCTACTCGTTCGACATGGTGCGCACGTCGCGCATTCGGATCACGTTCGAGTCGGCCGAGGATGCGGTCGTGGCGATCACCGAGGTGCGTGGCGACGCGCAGATCCCGACGCTCAACTCCGACGCGACGATCGCCGGACTGACCGTGGACGGCGAGGCGCTGGCCGGATTCGACCCGACAGTCGAAACCGTGCACGTTGCGGCTGTCGGATCGACCGGACATGCGCCGAACCTCGCGGTGCTGCCCGCCGGCAACAACGCGGCCGTGACCGTGGTGCCCGGCAACGATACGGACGGCGATGCCGAGACGCAGGTGATCGTCGCCTCCGAGGACGGTACCGCCACCCGCACCTACCACGTCGTCTTCGACAAGTAGCGACAAGGTCACGCGATGGAAAAACCGCCTCTTTTTCCATCGCGTGACGATCCCTCAGTCACGCGATGGTTCACGATATCCGAAATGCCATCCTGTGACCGTGCGGACACCTTCTTCGAGGTCACGGGATGGAAAAGCACACTCATATTCCATCCCGTGACCACCGCCTCAATCACGCGATGGATGTGTAGCACTACGATTCCATCCCGTGACCGCCAAATATCCCCGTTGTACGGTCACGCGACGGCAAATCACAGCCAAATTCCATCGCGTGACCGACAGCAGGGTCACGCGATGGCAAATTCGTTCCGTATTCCATCCCGTGCCCCCACAAACATCCTTTTTACAACCCGAGACTCAACCGAGGTGATGCCTATACGATCACACTGACACCCTGCTGATCCGGCCGCCTTTCTGCTTCAGGCGACCGTACGCCTCCGCCCAACCCTGCGGAGGCTTTGTCATGTCCAACCTCGGCACACGTCATCCCCGTACCATCACTCTGTGCGCGCAATCGCGACATGGGCGCGCACAGAGTGATGATTCAGACCTTCCAAACGTCACTCAGTACGCGCAGACGTTACGATCGCGCGCACAGAGTGACGGTTATCAACCAGCACGTAATCAATGTGAATAATCTCACGCATGATTCCGACGCAAGTTGCGCGTCGCATACCAAAAACGGCAGTATAGTGTGTTTCGTCGGCGTTGACAGGAGTAACAACGTCGATGAAACGCACACCAATGATGTTCGTTCCACGTTGCGTTCGCGCGACAAGCTCGCGTGGAGCGCGCGAGGGGGAAGGCATCTGGAAACGACGTGCGCGCGGCGGGAGCCTCCTGCAAACCGGCGAATACCAACCATATCGCCAGCCACGAAAGGACCCAGGCATGGCACGTCTCGCCACGAACCGTTGGACCAGCGCCATTCTTCCCGCACTGCTGATTCACATCCCGATCGGCACCGTCTACTGTTGGAGCGTGTTCAAGCAGCTGATCGCCGATCAGCTCGACGCCAGCCCGTCCTCGGTGGAATGGGCGTTTTCGCTCGCCATCTTCTTCCTCGGCATGTCCGCCGCATTCGCCGGGCCGATGGTGGAGAAAAACATCAAGCGGTCCGCGCTCGTGTCCATGATCTGCTTTGTGATTGGCTTCGCCGGCACGGGCACGAGCATCGCGCTGCACTTTCTGCCGGGTGTGTTCATCTGTTACGGCGCGATCATGGGCGTCGGTCTAGGCGTCGGCTACCTGACGCCGGTCAAGAATCTTATGCTGTGGTTCGCGGACAACAAGGGACTTGCGACCGGCATTGCCGTCGCCGGATTCGGCTTGGCCAAGGCCATCGCCAGTCCGGTGATGGAATGGCTGATCGGCACAGTCGGGTTGGTCAACATGTTTTACGTGCTCGCCGCGGTGTACGCGGTGATGATGGTCGTCGGATTCCTGCTGATTCGCCGCCCGGCCGGATGGGTCTACGATCCAGCGACCTCGCACGTCAGCCGCCGCACGATTCTGACCAAGCCCGTGTTCTGGGGCATCTGGATCGCGTTCTATCTCAACATCACCTGCGGCCTTGCGCTCATCAGTCAGGAGAAGGACATCCTGCACGACGTGCTGCAGGCGTTCCCGCAGTATGCGGGTCTGAGCCAGAGCGAGCTGGCCGCCGCGATCGCGGGTGCCATCGGCCTCGTACTCGCCATCGACGCCGTGTTCAACGCAGCCGGCCGCATCGGCTTCTCCACGATCTCCGACCATCTCAAACGGCGCGAAAGCGTCTACCAGATCATCTTTATGATGTCGATCGCTGTGTGCCTGCTGCAGGTGGCGCTCAACAGCATTGACAACGCACTACTGTGGGCGGTGCTGGCCATGCTGTTCCTCGTCAACGCGGGCTACGGCGGCGGCTTCTCCACGCTGCCGGTGCTGCTCGATCAGCATTTCGGCACGAAAACCGTGTCGACCACGCACGGCCTGACGCTGAGCGCATGGGCGTTCGCGGGGTTGAGCGGCAATCAGCTGGCGTCGTTCGTGGTCACGCATGCGCCCGATCAGGCGCATCGGTATGCGGCGTTGATCCCCGTGATCACGGTGCTGTATGCGGTGGCGCTGGTGAGTGCGACCTTGGTGAAGAGGGCGGGGCGGCAGCGCTGAGTGGGTGGTTGCCGGTTCCCGGGATCAGCTAAACACATCTCGGGAACCGGCAACCGCACATTATGCAACAATCGCACAGACTCGATCGGCGGAATAGCACGGTTTGCGTCTGAAAACAGAACATGGCCGGTTCCCGGGATTGCTGATGAACAATCCCGGGAACCAGCCACATGTATCTGCCCCCAATCAGGCCGGTCGGCCCACCCTATGCCCCGATCAGGCTGAGCATCTGCGGCACGCTCTTCTTGCCGAACTCGACCTTCTGCTCGCCGCCTTGATTGATGACGATGCACGGCACACTCATCGCGCCATACTGGTCCTTGAGCTCGGGGAAGTGCGAGATGTCGTACGCCTCCGCCCGCACACCGGGATTGAGCGACGCGATGCGCTGCGAAGCGAGCACCGTCTCCGGGCACATCGTGCAGGTGAGCGACACCAGAATCATGATGTCGGTCGGGCTGGCCGCCACCGCACGCTCACGCAGGTCGTCGTCCAACGGCTGACCCGGGCCGGCCGCGTTGTACAGTCCCAGCACGAACGAGTTGAACTCATGGCCGCTCGGCACACCGTGAAACGCAAGTCCGGTGAAGGTAAGCCGTTCAGCCGACTCGTCCCACGCGCATAGCCGCACGGCAGGGCGAGCGACCGGCAGCAGCCCAGCCGGATCGAACTCGGCGCGGCCAGACTCATCCAGCGATCCATACACCGGCAGTTCGGTACCGGAGTCGTCGGGCAACACGATCGTCGCCGGCTCGCCGACCACCAGCGACGTCGGCACGCTCTCGCCGTCAACGGCCGAAACCAAACCGGCCGCATCGATCGCGACCGAGTTCAGCTTACCGCCGGACAGCGCGACCATCTCACCGATGAATCCCTGCAATTCCGCGGACAGCGGGGTGTCGTCCAGCTCCAGCACGAGCGTGACCGGCCGGGTCATACGGCCGAAGACGACGCCGAGCTGCTGCTTGATCGCGGCGGAGAACAGTTCGCCGGGTTTCTTCGCGGTCTGTACGGCGGCCGCAGCGGCATCCGCACTGCGCTTGACCGGTGCAGGAGCCGGCGTGGTGCCAGCGTTCGCAGCGGCGCTTACGTTTGCAGCAGCAGCGGCTTCGGCCTGCTCATACGCGCTCGTGGTCGGACGCGGCGGCACGAGTCCGGTCTTCTCGCTCATCGACTTCGCATACCGCTCGAGTTCGACGGCCGCGATCGCACCGTCGGCCGTCGCGGTGACGACCTGACGCAGGTTCTTGACACGCAGATCACCGGCCGCATACACGCCCGGCACCGACGTTTCGAGATAGCCGTGCGTGACCACGTATCCATGATCGTCGAGTTCGACGATACCGCGCACGAGATCGGTCGCCGGCACGTATCCGGCGAATACGAACACGCCGAACGTGCCGTCATCGGCCGGCTTCCACGTCTCCGTCTCCCCGGTCGAAACGTTGCGGATCGTCGCCTCGCGCAGACCGCCCTGACCGGCCGTCACGCCGTCGAGCACCGTGTTGTAGCGCACGTCGATCTTCGGGTTCTTCTTCGCTTCCGCCGCGACGGACGCGTCGCAGGTGAAGTCCGGCTCGCGTACGAGCACGGTGACCTTGCTCGCGTACTTGGTAAGGAATACGGATTCCTCGGCCGCCGCGAATCCGCCGCCGATCACCAGCACTTCGCGACCGGTGAAGAACTCGCCGTCGCAGGTGGCGCAGTAGGCCACGCCGCGGCCGGCGTACTCGGCCTCGCCTTCAAACCCAAGCCGCCGCGGGGACGCGCCGGTGGCGAGCACGATGCCGAACGTACGCAGGTCGCCGCGCGAAGTGTGCACGGTCTTGATGTCGCCGTTCACGTCAAGACCGGTAGCCTCCGCGGAGAGGAATTCCGCGCCGAAATCGCGAGCCTGCTGACGCATGGTCTGAGTGAGCGCGCGGCCGGTCGTGCGGCCGACGCCCGGGTAGTTCACGACTTCGTTGGTGATGGTGATCTGCCCGCCGAAATCATCCTTCTCGAGCACGAGCACACGGTAGCGAGCGCGCGCAAGGTACAGACCCGCGGTGAGTCCCGCCGGGCCGCCGCCGATCACCACCACGTCATACAGATTGCTGGTGTCAGTCATACAAACTCCTTTACACAGACACAGGAAACGACATAGGAAACCGAGATGAAAACGGCTCCCTCACTTGAGGGAGCCGCGGAATACGTCACGATCAGAGCAGGCCGACCAGATCGAGGCTCGGCTCGATCGTGTCCTCACCCGGCTGCCACTTGGCCGGGCAGACCTGATCGCCGTGCTCGTACACGAACTGCGACGCCTGCACGCGGCGCAGCAGCTCGTCCGCGTTGCGGCCGACGTTCGAGGAGATGACCTCGTACGCCACGACCTTGCCCTCAGGATTCACGATGAAGTCGCCACGCTCGGCCATGCCGTCCGCCTCGTTGTAGGTGTCGAGGTCGCGCGCGAGCAGCGCGGTCGGATCGGCCAGCATCGGGTACTGGATCTTCGCGATCTTCTCGTTCGCGTCGTGCCACGCCTTGTGCACGAAATGCGTGTCGCAGGACACGGAGTAGATCTCGCAGCCGATCTTCTTGAAATCCTCGTACTTCGCGGCGAGGTCTTCAAGCTCGGTCGGGCACACGAACGTGAAGTCGGCCGGGTAGAAGAAGAACACGGACCAGTGGCCAAGCACGTCAGCCTTAGTCACCTCGTGGAATTCGTTGTTCTGGAAGGCCTGCACCTTGAAATCGGTGAGCTCGTGCTGCAGCAGGGTCATCATCGTTCCTTTCGTAAAATCACCGCCCGGCCGTAAGCCGCCGGGCACCACATCTATCGTATCCTGATCGGCCTCGCCGCGCCGAGCCCTGCGCCGGCAGCGCACATGAGAATAATCACACCCGGTTTCGCGCTACGATACCGATTAAGATGAGAGCGAACCAACTTCTGGAGGCACATATGGCAGAAGAGTCGACCGCAAACGCAACGTGGAGCCGCATGCTGGCTGGCAACCGTCGGTTCGCCGAGGGTAAGCCGGAGCATCCGTGGCAGGACGAGACGACGCGCGAGTCGCTGATCGACCGGCAGAATCCAGACGCGGCCGTGCTGGCGTGCTCGGATTCACGCGTGCCGCCGGAAATCGTTTTCGACGCCGGGCTGGGTGATCTGTTCACGGTGCGCACGGCCGGGCAGATTCTCGATGATGCAGTGGTTGCGTCGCTGGAGTATGCCGTGAGCAAGCTGCATGTGAGTCTGCTGGTGATTCTCGGACACGAGGGTTGCGGTGCGATCGATATGGCCGCGCGTGAATTGGACGAGATGATCGAAGCGACGACGGCCGAAGCTGCCGGTTCGTTGGAGGCCGCGGATGCGATGGACGATCTGGCGGATCGTATCGCTTCGGCCGACTCGATTATGCTGCGCACGGCGGGGATTTCCGTGTGGCAGGCGCGCGAGGCGGAACTGGACGCGCATGAGGATTTCGAGCGGGTGCATGTGGCGCACACGATCGAGGAGCTGGTCACGCGGTCCGAGGTGATTCAGGACGCGCTGGCCCACGATCGGCTCATGATCGTCGGCGCGCGCTACCAGCTCTCCACCGGCAAAGTCGAGGTGCTCAGCTTCTAGGGCCCGCGTAACCCCAAACCCGCCCGATTGACGTGCCACACCTCTAGAGTGGAGGTCATGTCACTTGGTATGAACATCCTCCTGATCTTCGTCTTCCTCCTGCTCGGTTCCATCTTCTCCGGCACCGAACTCGCGCTCGTCTCGCTGCGCGGCTCGCAGGTCGACCAAATGGAACAGGAGGATGCCCGCGGCGCCCGCGTGGCGAAGATCGCCCGCGACCCGAACACGTTCCTGTCCACCGTGCAGATCGGCGTCACGCTCTGCGGCTTCCTGTCCGCATCGTTCGGCGAATCGTCGATCTCCCCGTACATCGTGCCCGTCGTCGAAAGCTGGGGCGTGCCCGCGCACATCGCCGCGCCGCTGACCACCATCAGCCTCACGCTCATCATCTCGTACTGCTCGATCGTGATCTCGGAAATGGTGCCGAAGCGCATCGCCATGCAGCGCACCGAGCAGATCGCGCGCGCCGTCGTGCCCGCGATCGACATCTTCGCGACGATCTGCCGTCCGATCATCTGGCTCATCGGCAAGAACACAAACGGTATCGTCCGTCTGCTCGGCTTCGATCCGAACGAAACGGAAAGTGAAGTCTCGGACGACGAGCTGCGCGTGCTGGTCAATACGAACACGTCGCTGAGCAAGGACGAACGCACGATCCTGGACGACGTGTTCGACGCGTCCGAAACGATCGTGGCCGAGGTCATGCGCCCGCGTGCGGACGTCGTGTTCCTCGACGGTTCGCAGTCGATCGCCGACGCGGCTGCATACGTTCGCGAGATGCCGTACTCGCGCTACCCGGTCACCGGCAAGGACTTCGACGACGTGATCGGCTTCGTGCACGTGCGCGACCTGCTCGACGTGCGCGACCCGAACGCGAAGACCGTGGCCGACGTGACGCGCGAGGGGATCTCGCTGCCGGGCACGTCGAAGCTGCTGCCGAGCCTATCGCTGCTGCGCAAGCGCGGCATTCACCTCGCCGTGGTCATCGATGAATACGGTGGCACCGACGGCATCGTCACGCTCGAGGACATGACCGAGGAGCTCGTGGGCGACATCCGCGACGAGTACGATCTGCCGGAGGAGTCGAGCAAGACCGGGAAGAACGGGCGCACCGCGTTCGTGAACGGCGTGGCCACGGTGGACGGCGGCATGACGATCGAGGACTTCGACGATCTGACCGGCATCGAGCTCGAAGACGGCCCGTACGAGACGGTGGCCGGCTATTTCCTTGCGCACACCGGCAAGATGGGCGAGGAAGGCGACGTGCTGCACTCCGACGACGGCTACGACATGGTGATCACGAAGGTTGACGGCCGACGGATCGAAACGCTGGAGGTGCGGAAGGCCGGCGCACCGGATCACGCACCGGAGATCAAGGCGTAAAGCGGCCAGCGTGTCCGGGCCGGCTTGCTTACGTCGGCGAGCTACGGGCGCGCGTCCGGCAAGCTGCAGCCTTCTGCGGAATCGAAAGGCCGTAACTCAACAGGATCTCGCTCCTGATGTTGAGTTACGGCCTTTTTGACTGTCCGAAACGACCGTAACTCAACACTATTTCGCCTCTACTGTTGAGTTACGGTCGTTGTAGGGTCCTGAAACGACCGTAACTCAACATGATTGGATGGTTGATGTTGAGTTACGGTCGCGCGGTCATGACGGATGCGGTCATGACGGGCATGATCACGACGGTGCGGACGGACGGTGTGGACGAACGATGCGGTCACGACGGTGTGGGATACGCCACTGCCGGGCCGCGCACGGCGCACGGCCGCGACGTGTAGAGTGGATATACCCGGCTCCCACACGGGGCCGCCGATCGAAAGGAGCAAGTCATGACGCTTGCATTCGTTGTTCCCGGACTCGACGAGGCCACGTCCGAAAAGGCCATCGCCATCCTGCAGAATCGCCTCAGCCAGGAGCAGGAGGCCGCGCTGGTGCTCAAGCACGCGCACTGGAACGTGACCGGCCCGAACTTCATCGCCGTGCACGAGATGCTCGACCCCGAGGTCGAATCCGTGCTGGCTCAGGCCGACGAGACGGCCGAGCGCATCGCCACGCTGGGCGGCACCCCGGACGGTCGCGCGGATGCGATCGTGCGCAACCGCACGTGGAAGCCGTTCGATGTCGAAGGCCGCGCCGGCACCACCGCGTATCTTGAGGCGCTCATCGAGTACTACGATGCGTTCATCGCCGAGGATCGTCGCGCGGTGGCCGAACTGGACGAGCTGGATTTCGTGAGCTCCAACATCATCCAGGATCACGTGCAGCAGCTCGAGAAGTTTCACTGGTTCATGCGCTCTCACCTTGCGTGAGTAAGCGCAATCACACACGATAACGACCGTAACTCAGCAAGATTCGCTCTTCGATGTTGAGTTACGGCCGTTTTTTACGGCTTACACGACCGTAACTCAACACAATCCGGTCCTTGATGTTGAGTTACGGTCTTCGTGACTTCCGAAAACGACCGTAACTCAACGATATCCCGACTGTACTGTTGAGTTACGGCCTCCCCATCACCGGCTGCTGATTCAATTCCCGCCTCAGCTGCCGCCAGTTCGGCTGATACGTATCCATCCGCCGCTGGAACTCGACACCGTGCCCACGTGTGTTCCACAGGTGCGTCATCTCGTGCACAAGCACGGATTCCAAGAATCTCGGATCCATCAGTCCGAGCTGTAGGTTCAGCCGTATGCGCCCGGTTTTCGGCGTGCACGATCCCCATCGCGAAGTCATGACGCGCAACGTGACATGCGTCGGCGTACGCCCGATGATCGGCCCCCACTCGGCGATCAGCCCTGGCAGCACCGCGTTGATCACCGCCGCGGCCTGCCGCCGCCGCTCGTCCGTCCACATCATCCGCGGATCCTCACGCACGTCACGCAACTGCGTCAACCGTACCCGCTGCCGCGCGATCCAATCCCGCCGTCCGCGCACGAAATCAACGATCTGTCGTTCGTTCATGCGCATCGGTGCGGAAATCTCCACTCGACCGTCCGCCGGTCGTACGCGCAGATACATGTTCTTGATCGACTTGCGCGTCACCGTCACGTCCAGTCCGTCAATGGTCATGGTTTGCGGCGCACGCGGGGCGGTTGATCGACGAAATGGCATACGACCATTGTCACGCAGCAACGGACACAGACCGCCAGCCAGACCGTCAACGGTCACCAGTCGTCAATCATCTGCCGCCAGTCAACCAGTCAGACTGTCACCGCAACCGACCGATGCCGATGCCGACCTTGCCGCCGTCAAGCAGAAACTGCTTCATGGCGCGCTGCAGCGACGTCCGCTCCGGCAGATCCGCAATCGGCGCGGGATCCCGTTGGAATACCCATTCGCGCCAATCTTGCGCGTCCGGCCGAGTCTCGAGAATGTCGAACCGGTGCTGGAAGTCGAGGATGTGCGCATGCTCCGGCAGCAGCTGTTCGAGCGCGGGGGAGAGCAGCCACGACTCGCACATGTACGGCACGCCGGGCCAGTCCGGGAAGAACCGCGCGAAGAACGAACGCGAACGGGCAATGGACTGGTCGCAGTGGTCCGGGTCGAGATGCGCGTCGGACGGAATGTGCAGATTGATGACGCGCGGCACTCCGGCGACCGACGGCACATCCTTCGCGTCGCAGGCCAGTTCGAATTCGAGGTTGCTGAGGCGGAACAGTCGCGTGCTCAGCTGACGGTACGTCCAGAAATCGCGATCGAATCCGTAATCGCCGTAACTGACCTTGTGTTCTTCGACGAATCGCGTGAAACACGCCATGGTGGAGTCGAATACGTTGTCAGGAATGCCGAGACGGCAGTATTCCGGGAACGTGTAGGCGCCGGCCGCGTAGAGCATCCAGTACAGCATGCGGAAACCGCACGGATCGTCGCCGAGCATGGATTTCAAGGTCTGCCACGATTCGACGCGTCGCTCCGGATTGGCGAGGCCCTGCACCGCATCCATACCGTCTGCGGGCAACGATTCGCCGTTGGCCTCCAGATCGCGCATCACGGTATCGACTTCGTCGGGCAAGCCGATACGTTCAACCACCTGCCCGACCGTTAATGTCACGCCGGACATGGTTGGGTCGGCAGGCATGGTACGACCATTGTGTTCGATGCAATTACGCATCCCATTCATTACTGCTCTCTTCCTCATGGGATTTGCGTGATCGACTCTACCAGTCGGTACACGTGACGCAAAGCGGTTGCCCTTATAGTGGTTATGTTGACTATTACTCGGTATTGGTTACGGTTGGCTGCCGTTGGTTTGCCGTTGCCGCCCGCCGATTATCGCGCGACACGCCGATGACACTGCCGAATTGACATACGGAAGGTCTCTGGTAATCTAGTCGATTGTGCGCTTTTGAAGCGTATGGATCGGGCCCGTAGCTCAGGTGGTTAGAGCGCATCCCTGATAAGGATGAGGTCGGAGGTTCAAGTCCTCCCGGGCCCACAGGAAAAATGAAGCGGCCATGTGCCGCTCTTTTTTTCTAACTACCCAGATTTGGGGCATTGGCGCAGCTGGTAGCGCATCTGCTTTGCAAGCAGAGGGTCGCCGGTTCGAACCCGGCATGCTCCACAACACAACAAGAAACCCCGGAATCGCAAGGTTCCGGGGTTTCTTTTTTGCTGTTCATAGGGTCGTTGGTAGGGTCGTTTTCTGCTACGATTTGAGGCATGGCAAAGCAACGTGGCATGAAGGGTCTGGGCACCGTCTACCAGACGAAGAACAACGGCAAGGACGTGTGGTGCGCGGCGATGACGCTGACGGTGGACGGGAAGCAGAGGAAGATCCGCGGGTATGGGGACACGCCCGTGAAGGCCATGGAGCGGAGGGCCGAGAATCTGTCCCGGCTGGTCAGCCGGGGATTGGAGCGGCCGCAGACCCCGACGATGGACGAGTTCACGGCGCGGTACCTCGGCCACTATTCGGAGGCGGAGATCCGGGAGCATTCGAAGCGCAAGAAGAAGGAGACGTTCAATCACTGGATCCTGCCAGCGATGGGCAAGAAGCGTGTCGGCGACGTCACTGACGCGGACGCGGTGCGGGTCATCGAGGCTTGCCCGTATCCGAGCGTGAGGGTCGCGATACACAAGGAGCTGACGGCGATCTTCACCTACGCCGTCGATACGAAGGTGCTGGGGCACAGCCCGATGGCGTTGGTCAAGAAGCCCAAGTACGTTCCGGAGCGCAGGGAGCTGGTGGAGAGGACTGCGGACGCGCATCTGGAGCTGGTCGGCGGTCTGCTGGACTGGCTGGAAAGGCCGGAGTGCCCGTACCACGACGACTACCCGCGCGTGCTGATGATGATGCTGGGTCTGCGCAGCGCCGAGCTGCTGGGATTGGAATGGTCGTGCTTCACGAACCTGCGGGCGAGGAAAGGCCAGCCGGCCACCGTGGAGATCCGTCAGGTGCTGGAGCGTCACGACCCGAAGACAAGCGGGCTGAGCGGCTGGTACCTGAGGCCGGGCGCGAAGAGCGACGCCGGTCATCGGACGATACCCCTGCCCGAACGGTGGCGGAAGGCCCTGCTGGGCCTCCAGCTGGATCAGGAGATGCACCGCAACGGTCATCGGCACGGCGAGTACGTCTGGGAGAGGGATTGCGTGTGGCTGGACGCGAAGGGTCATGTGCTGCGTCCGTCGAAGCACCGCCAGCTTTGGTACGAGCTGCTGGAGGCGTACATCAACCAACTGCCCCATCAGATGAACAACGACAAGCCCGTGCTCCGGTTCAGCAGCGAGGAGGAGCGCAAGGCTTGGCGGAAGAGCTGGAACCCGCACACGTCCCGAAACCTGTGCGCCACGGCGATGGCTCAGAGCGGCGTCCCCATCGAGACCGCCCAGAAGATCCTCGGCCACTCCTCGAACGTGATGACGGCGTACTACACCGTCCAGACCCTCGGGATGAAGAGCGAGGCCGTTGAGAGTCTGGCCGGGGCCTTTTCGGTCTGATCCCGTCGTGGTACGAGCGCGGTACGCGACGCAACCCCGCACCGCGCCGCTCCGTCACGTCGGCACGTCGGGGCACCGGGCCGGGGGCAACGCGCGTCCGGCACGTTCCCGAGCGCTACGCCTTGCAAGCGGCGGCTCCGCGTCGGGGCACCGGACGGCGCGTCACACCACCGGCCTGTCACATCCCGGCACCGAGGCACCGGGCGGCGGGCACTTTCGCACGGCGTACCGCTACGGCCCGTACCACGGGGTTTCAGAAGTCCTTCAGATCCTCCATCAGGGAGTTCTCCCATTCCCCGTCCTGCTCCATCGTTTCCTGACGCCCGTCAAGGGCTTCCTGACGTTCGATGATGTGGTGGCGTATCATCTCATCGGTCATGCCGACTTCCTCCATCATGCCGATGATGCTTTCCGTCTCGGGCAATCCATCCCACCACGTCGGCCCATCGATCTTTTCAAAGCGCACGGTGTCCAGATCGTCGTCCAGCGTGACGCGAACTGTGGTGATGCGCCCCAGTACCGATGCCGAGCGGTTTTTCAGATCCGACTCGTCGTAGCAATCGCGTATCCCGACGTTCGACGTGAACACGATGCGGTCGAAGAAGGCGAAACCGTTCGCGTACCTCGCCGTGAGCTGGGTTTGCGGCTCCCCCTCCCAGAACTCGAGGAGCTGGGACATGCCGGGTTTTTTGTCGCGGTTGAATTCGTTCCAGATCAGCGTGCGCTGCTGGTCGTACATATCCCATGGATGCCATGTCCCATCCGGCCCGCGATTCGGCACGATGTAGAACGGCAGCTTGCGACGCTTGGCGTATGCCTTCGCGTAGAGGCTTTTGCCCACGCGCCCGTCTCCGATGAGATACAGCATCTGCACGTCCCGGTAGCTGTTGGAGCGCTCGTATTGCCCGGCGGCGTATGCGTCTTTCAGCTCCTTTGCGTAGGGGGCGAGATCCACATTCTGGGCGATCAGCGTCAAGGGGTTCGTGCCGTCGAATGCGGTTTGCCGGGCGGCCTGCCTGTCGGTCAGATCCGTGCGCTTGCCTTGGCCGTCGAACGAGAATCCCTCGCTTTGCCAAGGACCTGCGATACGGGTGTCGAGTTTCGAGCAGTACCGGGCGACGGCCTCCTTCCCGCGTTGCACGTTGTCGATATGGGCCTGCGTGGGAAACAGCTTCGCGAAAGACCCCATGCGCATCTGAGGCGTATAGAAGCAAAAATGATAGTGCTGAAGCCCCTGGTACAACCCATCGGTTCCGTACAGCCATTGGACGGGGTTCCCTTCCGGATCCACGGTTCCCTCCGGCGCTTTCGGACGGTTCCCCTCGTTCTCTTCGAAGCGCTTGCCGGTGCCCTCCTCCATCTGGCCTATGTATGACCATCCGGGGCGTTTCGCGACGTCGGTCAGTATCGTCGGGTCACGATTCACGTACTTCGCGGGGATGGTGACCATCCAGCATCTCGAACGGGGATGCGCGGCAATGTTGTTCAGCTTGCGCACCTTTTCCTTGTCCGGGTAGCGGATCTTGCGGACGAACGAGATAGTCTTCCCGGTGTCGGTGGATATGTCCGTCATGTCGTTTTCCTTCCCGCCCCGTGGAGTTGCCGCTTCACGGGGCGTTTTTGTCACAGAAGTGGATTTGTCACAGAGGTGGAACTGTTTTGTCACAGAAGTTGGAATGGCCCGCGAGGCCAATGTTTCCAACGGTTTTGAGGTTTTGTCACAGAAGTTCCCCTATAGTACTGGCGCTCGGCCGCATTCGCGGCCTCCCGTCTGCGCCCCCCTTCGGGGGCTTGACCCCCGCGCGAGCGCGGGGGCCAGCCGGGGAACTTCTTCGCTACCGCCCCTGCCGGTAGGACGCACGCCACGAGAGCGCGTCCGCGAGCCGATACCAATACCGGCCCGAGGCTCGTTTCACCGACTCGCGGAAGACCCCGCGCGAGGTCAGGTAGGCCACGGTCGAGTCGGAGCATTCCCCCAACGCGGCCATGTCGGATTGTGAGATGTATGGTTCCCCGTCAATCAGTCGCATCATCGTTCTCACCTCCCCTCATTGCTCGTTCCCGTTCGCGATCGTGGTTCCAAGCTTCGGTCAGTTCGCGGGCGAAGATACCCACAAAAAGGGCGACGGCCACGCTCCATACCGGCGCGCTCGTGGACGTGGCCCATTCCAGCAGTTCATGCATCATCGGGCCGTCTTCCCGTCTTGCGCAGCCCGCGCCTCGGCGCGTTCCCGTTTCCATCGCTGGTAGCCGTCCTGAGAGACCTCGATACGGCCCGCACGCGCGGATCCATCTCCTCCTCCGTCCAGTCCTCCAGCTTGTCGGAGTTCGTCACGTCCAGCGGTTTCTGCTGGGCCTGCAACCGGGCCAGTTCCCGGCGTATCGCTAGATCCACCATCTTCGAGATGGTCATGCCCGGCGTCGCCGCCGCCCACATCCGCAAAGCCGAATACACCCCCGGCTCCAGCCAAGCCTTCACGGCCCGTTTCCTTCCGCTCATAGCGGAGTCTCCTTCCGTCCATCCAAAGCATCAGCCAAACCGTCAGGCCCAGCTGAAACGTCACATCCAATGCGAGGAACGCGAGTATCATCGGGAAGCCTCCCATCGCATCTCGCGGATTTCCTCGCGTTTCTCCTGCCGCCATTCACGCTCGATCTGCTCGGCGAGTGAATCGCGGGTTTCGCCATCGGTCAGCATCTGCTCCTGCATGCGGCGGATCTCGGTCATGCCACGGCGCATCAGACCGACGTTGAAGGCGATCGCCACGGGGTCGAAAAGCACGCCATCGGCAATGCAGGCATCGAGGGGGCGAAGCCCAGCAGGCCCCCACAAACCTTCCACGGCAACGGGCTTGTTGCCGAAATAGGCCCACAGCCGGGTGTACTCGGGCAGATCCATGCCCGTGCCTTGCAGGGCCTCAGCCAGAGGCACAACGCCATCGGGAATAGCCATCATCAGCTCCTTCCAACGGGGAGGGGGCCAGCCGACCACCAATCAAGACCGCCCCCCCTCAAATCGGATTCCGTCACTTGCCGGGGTTCGCATCCACAGGAGCGAGATCCTCGACGATCACCGACCACGCGAGCCGATTCGAGCGATTGACGTAGGGCGTGAGAATGACACGCCCCGTGGGCTTGAGTTCGACCAACTGCGGCCAATCCCTCACGCTGAAGGACTTGACGGACACGTTCTGAACGACGGCCCACGAGCCATCCTTCTGAAGCGCCTTCACGGCGAGGTTGCCGAGCTGATGAACCTCCTTGCCCTCGTACAGCTTGGGCTTGTCGCCATCCATCTGGACGGGCGCATCAGCGCAGGACGCAAGGGCGATGAAACGGAGAGCAGTAGCGACCTCGGTAGCGGAGGAGGTCAGGCGAGAGAAGCTTGCCATGGTAGACACCTTTCTGTTCTGTGTACGCCTACGGGCGTTTCCCGTATGACACTTGGGGAATATCGGAGAGAGGCGTATTCCGAAAACCCCGGTACAACGAGGAAAACGCCAAAATCCGCCCTTCGACGGACGGATTTCGGAAATGTGAGATACATCACACAAATTCAAAAACGACGGCCTCGCGGGCCAACGCTACGCGCAAAATCAGACGTTCATAGGGTCGTTTTGTATTCTGATACGCCGAAAAGCCGCGTCATTGCAACAAATCATCAGAACCCGGCATGCTCCACGTCACCGATCAGGACCCCGGAATCGCAAGGTTTCGGGGTCCTGTTGTTTACCGCGGACGTTGCCGGCACTGTTGCCGTTATCGTCACTGTCTGGCCGTCGTCCTTTCCGAGTCGTCCTTTCCGAGTCATCCCTTCCGAGTCATCCCTTCCGAGTCATCCCTTCCGAGTCATCCCTCCAGAGTCGGCCCTCCTGCGTCGGCCCACTCCGCCTCATCCTTAGGGTTAAGTAAAGAAACGTGGGTCTTATCCGCGCGTGTCATCGCGTGGCGTGGATTATTTTGAGCGTCCTGCCCATCCTTTTCTGATGCCGAATCCGTTCTCGTAGGCATTGATGCCGGTGTCGGGCAGTTGCACCGCGGTCAGGGTGCCGGGCGTCGGTCCGTTGTCCTCGACCGGCTCCTTTCCGACCGTCTTCCAGTGCGCGGGGGTGACGAACGATTCCGGGTCGGGATGCTCGGCGAGCATGTAGACCGTCCATTCGCAGCATCGTTTCATGTGCGCCTCGGATAGTCCCCGGTGATGGTCGAGCGTGCGTTTGACGACGGCGTTGACGCCGCCCTCCAACTGGTTCGTGGTCGACGGCGGCGAATCGCCGTCCCTGACGATGTCGGGGTCGAGGAACGCGAACAGCATCCCATCCCGGTTGAGTTTGACCAGCCGGAAGTAGGCGCGGCGCAGGCGTTCGTGCGTCCACCACCACTTGCGCCCGTTCACGCGCATGGGATCCTGTTTGGCGGTGGTGCGCTCCTTGAGATAGTCGCCGTGCTCCGCGTGCCATGCGTTGAGGTCCGTGAGCCATATGGCGGCCTCGTCGGCGGTCCTCACCCTGGTGAGCCCGCGGGCGAGCCTGAGCAGTGCTTTTCCCGCTTCGCTCTTGGGTTTGTTCGTCAGGTCGACGCGCGTGTTGCGCAATACGTGCACGAGGCAGCGCTGCACGCGGACTCCCCTCCACCGGGTCTCGGCGGCCGCCAGACACCCCTGGCCGCCGTCGCACACCAGCATTCCCGGACGCTTCACCCCACGGAGCAGCTGCAGGTATGCCGGCTTCGTCTCCGCGGAGCACCACTGCCACTTCACGGGCCGCCCGTCGTCGCCGGTCAGGACCAGCAGGCACCAGCCGTACGGCACGTACGTGCCGTCGGCCATCACGTACCGGTGGGAACGGGAGACGCCCGGCATCCCCGGCTCCACGTTCCAGCACCACGCGATCCTGGCCGCGAACGTCTGCCGCGTGGTTCCGAGCATCGCCGCGGCCTCGCTCATGGACCGCTTGCCCGTGACCCACGCGATGAACGCGCGGAACTCCGCCATACGCGTCCGATCCTCCCGCCTCATGGTCGAGCTCAGGCGGCATGCATCGCACTTCCATCGTTGGGTACCGGCCTTCGTGAACCCCTTCTTGCGCATCGGCATACCGCACAACGGGCACTTCCTCGCCTTTGAAGACTTGTTCCTGCTCATGGAACAAGCCAACACGAAAAGTCAAACACCCCGCGCGATTAACGCCCGGACCGTTAATCACACCCCGACACGCAAGACAGGAGAACACCTCACCCCGGATTTAAGACCCACGTTTCTTTACTTAACCCCATCCTTAATCCTTGACGGACATACAGCCGATTCCAACAATGAAAACGGCTGTATGTACGTTAACGGGGAGAAGCGGACGGCATTCACGCATCCCAAAGCAACGCTCCCCGCACAACCGTCACACGACTCCCACGCAACTCACAGAGTCCTCGCACGCGATGCCATGAGTCAGGTGGTTATATGTAGTCAACGGCCGAAAGGCCGGACACCATAACTGAAAACACCTTCTTCCTTCTTCTCCTTTCTTCTCTCCTCGAAAGCCCGGCCCAACCGCCGGGCTTTTGTGGTTGCGGAACAACCGGCCAGAACCGTACGGACGTACGCACATGCGCCGCGATTTGCGTTCAAGCGCGGTTGAGGCGGTAGGGTGGAGTCATCGTGCCGCCGATGACGGCGCCTTGAATATCGCAATCGAACACAGGGGAGTGGATATGAAAACTCAAGAAATCGGACAGTCTGGCATGATCGCATCGCGCGTGGCGTTAGGCGTCATGCGCATCGATGCACTGGATGCCGCGGCTGCCGCACGCACGGTTTCAACGGCGGCGGAGTCTGGTATCGATTACTTTGATACGGCCGATATCTACGGCTTCCACGTGCACGAATTGCATGCCAGTTCGCGTCGGTTCGGTCAGGCGTGGAAGGATGCGGGACTGAATCGCGACAAGATTTTCATTCAGACCAAGTTCGGTA
The DNA here is from genome assembly GCF_009299505.1 of Bifidobacterium ramosum. Taxonomy (GTDB): domain Bacteria; phylum Actinomycetota; class Actinomycetes; order Actinomycetales; family Bifidobacteriaceae; genus Bifidobacterium; species Bifidobacterium ramosum. Next base: position 126,419 of record NZ_WBSM01000009.1, read on the forward strand.
TTGATTTCCGGTTCGGTGACGGCGGCGCGCGCGGCTATGATTTCACGGCCAAGCATCTGTTGGATGCGCTTGACGCCGAGTTGGCGGCGTTGCAGACCGACTACGTCGATGCCGTGCTACTGCATCGCATCGACACGTTATTTGAGTTGGATCAGGTCGCCGAGGCGTTCGACAAGCTGGAGTCGAGCGGCAAGGTGCGTCATTTCGGCGTGAGCAATATGGGACCGTGGCAGATCGAGTTGCTGCAGAGCGGGTTGCGGCAGAAGTTGGAGATCAACCAGCTGCAGTTTGGTCTGATGCACACGCAGATGCTGGATGCCGAGATTCATTTCAATGTGAACGATGATCCGGCGGCCGATCGTACGGGCGGCATTCTGCCGTATTCGCGACTCAAGCACATGACGATTCAGGCGTGGTGCCCGTTCCAGTCCGATACCGAGTATGGTCCGTTCGTTGGCAACGCACATTTCCCGGAACTCAACGCTGAACTCGACAAGTTGGCCGCGAAGTATGATTCGACGCCGAACGGCATCGCGGTGGCGTGGATGCTGCGTCATCCTGCCGGCATCCAGCCGTTGCTGGGGTCGATGAATCCCGATCGCATCCGTCAGATGGCCGCGGGCGCGGATGTTGATCTCAGCCGTGAGGATTGGTGGGATCTGTATCGCGCGGCTGGCAACAAGCTGATCTGACCGACGGGACGGTCTCCGATGGGGTGATGTTTCATGTGAAACATCACCCCATCACCATGCATGTGGCTCCCCTCAGAAAGAGGAGCTGGCTCGCGAAGTAAGGCTGAGGAGAGCGGCGTCAGCGCCTTCATACATTGCGTTTGGCAAGCTCGTCGCGGATCTCCTGGAGCAGTGCGACGGTCTGTTCCTCGGGGGTCGGTTCCGCGGTCGCCTCGGCCTCCGCTTCGGCGGCGGCCTTGTCGGCGGCTTCCTTGAGCCTGGCCTTGACCAGCAACGCATCCGACATGTCACGGAACTTGTTGATCGGCACGAGAATGAAGAAGTACACGGCGACGGCCACGATGAAGAAGTTGAGGATCGCGCCGAGCACCGCGCCGAGCGATATGGTCGCACCATTGAAGGTGAACGCCAACAGACCATCCATGTTCGGCTTACCGAAGATCATGGCGATCAACGGATTGATCAGACTGTTGACGATCGCATTGACCACGGCCGTGACCGCACCGCCCATCACGACACCGACCGCCATGTCGATCATGTTGCCGCGGGAAATGAACTTCTTGAATCCATCGATCATGGTCGCTCCTTACGTACGCATACGTATGCATCTTCTGTCAGAGTAACGCAACCAGACAACGGACAACCAGCCGAAACCAAAGGCGCCATCGGCTGGTTGTCCGTTAGGGGGATAGGAAAAACAGGGGAGAAAACGGGAATATCACCCCATTCTTAGCGGACATACAGCCGTTTACATCGATGCAATCGGCTGTATGTTCGTTAAGGAGAAGAAGGAAGAAGAGAAGAAAGGGAAAAGGGAAGCCGGCATACTCGCCGGCCTGATCGACGATCAGCCTGGCCCCCCTCCATGAGGGGAGCTGTCAGCGTAGCGGCGGATTCTAGTGGTGGTTGCAACACCTGTGTTGCTGTCTGATTCGGTTGCGTGATCGTATCATGCCGCTTCGATCAGATCGAGCATGACCTCGATCGGAGACCTGGCGTCAAGGGTCTTTCTGGGACGGTTGTTCATTTTGGCCGCGATCATGTCCAGATACGCCCGCGAATACCCGCCCAGGTCAATCCCCTTCGGGAAATACTGGCGCAGCAGCCCGTTCGTGTTCTCGTTCGTGCCCCGCTGCCACGGCGAATGCGGGTCGCAGAAGAACACATCCATGTCCAGCGAGGTCGAGATGCGTTTGTGGAGCGCGAGTTCCGAACCCTGGTCCCAGGTCAGGGACCGTCGCAGAACGGCGGGCAGTTCTCCCATCCGGTCGATGATCGCTCGCTGGACGTGTTCGGCGTCGTGCCCGTCGGGCAGATGCAGGAGGATCAGGAACCGGGTCGAACGCTCCACGAGCGTGCCGATCGCGCTGCGGTTGTTCGCGCCCATGATCAGGTCGCCCTCCCAATGGCCGGGCACGGCACGGTCCTCCGCCTCCGCGGGACGCTCGGAGATCATGACCATCGGCTCACGAAACCGAGACACTCGCTCACTACCCTTGGCATGCGAACGACGTTTCGTCCGTCCGCTCCTCAACGCCTTGGCGACATCCTTTTTCAGCTCGCCTTTGGCCTGAACGTAGATAGCCTGGTAAATCGTTTCCGTGCAGACATGCATGTCCCCATTATCCGGGAAATCAAACCGGAGCCTGCGCGCGATCTGCTCCGGACTCCAGTGCCTACCCAACCCCTCACGAATGTACACGAACAACGAATGATCCACGATCACCTTCGCACGCTTAGGCCGGGCGAGCCGTTTCCTGCTCAACCGGTGAGCGCGATACGGTTCATACCAGCCAGTATCCGGGTTCGTGTTACGCGTGATCTCACGAGAAATAGTCGACGCGGAACGTCCGAGCCTGCGCGCAATTCCCCGTATACTCCAACCCAGTCTCACCCAATCCGCGATACCGATACGATCCGTCAGACTCAAGAATCGTGGACTGATCGTCTTCGATTCATCCATGACGGGAGCATACCGGATCACCACGGACGGTAGCGCACGACGACCAGCACGAGTCCTCCCGTTCCTCCATACCTTGCCCGTACGCTTCGAAACACCAACCGCTCTCGCGGCCTGCGTGTAATTCATCCCACCAGCTATGAGTTCCACATACCTGTCACGACGTGCTTTACACATCTCATTACGGGTTGCGTATTCAACCCCGTCGAACACCCACTTGCCCACCTGAATCTCCTTCCCAGATCATCAGGTGTTGCAACGATCACTAGAACCCGCCGTCAGCGTAGCTGACTGAGGGGAGCCAACCAGCCAGCTACGCCTCCGCAGCCTCCTGCTCATCCTGCGCCTTGGCACGGGCCGCCTTCCACCGCGCAATACAACGCTCAATGCGCTTGTATCCGATAATCTCCGGACCCAGCCCGGCCTCACGGAACATCTTGACCGGCGAGGCGCCGTCGGCATACCGCTCCATGCACGAATCCTGAAATTCCTGCGCGTATTCGATACGATTCACCGTCGCCGACTGCACGGCCGGCAAGCCATTCAGGTACGCCACTTGCTCGGCGGTAAATACCACTTTCTTGCTGACCATCACACTCACCTCGTCGTCACATCGCACCATGAGAAGCCACTACTTGTTTATAACGTTGCACGCTAAGGTTACGCGAACCTTAGCGTATACGCTACAAGATAAGCCCCCCCCAAGATGTTTTTTCTCTTCAATAATACTGTGAAGATAGTAAAAACTGGCTTAATCACAGAGTTTTTAACGTTATAAAATACGCAAAATCAAAACGCCGTATTCTATGTACATCGTTAGCAATGTGAGATAACGGCCGGATCTTGGGAAAACCCTTGTTTCAGCAGTCCCGCAAATCTACAATAAAGCCGTCTTATTGATGACTGAACCAAGGGAGATCCATGTTCACCAACGATTACATCCAGCGCGTCTATGCTCAAGTCGAGCAGCGCGACGGCGACCAGCCCGAGTTCCTGCAGGCCGTGCGCGAAGTGTTCGAAACCCTCGAACCCGTGATCGAGAAGCACCCCGAATACGAGAAGGCGGGCGTGCTCGAGCGCATCGTCGAGCCGGAGCGCGTGGTCAAGTTCCGCGTCGCGTGGACCGACGACGCCGGCAAGGTGCAGGTCAACCGCGGTTACCGCGTGCAGTTCAACTCCGCGATCGGCCCGTACAAGGGCGGTCTGCGCTTCCACCCGACCGTGAACGAGGGCGTCATCAAGTTCCTCGGTTTCGAGCAGATCCTCAAGAACTCGCTGACCACGCTGCCGATGGGCGGCGGCAAGGGCGGCTCCGACTTCGACCCGAAGGGCAAGTCCGACGCCGAGGTCATGCGCTTCTGCCAGGCGTTCATGACCGAGCTGTGCCGTCACATCGGCCAGTTCACCGACGTTCCGGCCGGCGATATCAACGTGGGCGGCCGTGAGATCGGCTACCTGTTCGGCCAGTACAAGCGCATCCGCGACGAGTATTCCGGCGTGCTGACCGGCAAGGGTCTCGAGTTCGGCGGCTCGCTCGCCCGCACCGAGGCGACCGGCTACGGCGTCTGCTACTACACCGCCGAGGCGCTGCGCGTGCTCAAGAACGACTCGTTCGAGGGCAAGACCGTCGTGATCTCCGGGTCCGGCAACGTGGCGATCTACGCCGCGCAGAAGGCCGAGCAGCTGGGTGCCAAGGTCGTCACCGTGTCCGACTCCAATGGCTACGTGTACGACCCGAACGGCATCGACGTGACCGTCGTCAAGCAGATCAAGGAGGTCGAGCGCGGCCGCATCAAGGAGTACGCGGAGCGCGTGCCGTCCGCCGAATACCATGAGGGCTGCTCAGGCGTGTGGACCGTGCCGTGCGATATCGCGCTACCGTGCGCCACGCAGAACGAGATCAACGAAGAGTCCGCGAAGGCCCTCGTCGCCGGCGGCTGCAAGGTCGTGTGCGAAGGCGCGAACATGCCGTCCACGCCGGAGGCCATCGCCGTGTACCAGCAGAACGGTCTGCTGTACGGCCCGGCCAAGGCCGCGAACGCGGGCGGCGTGGCCGTCTCCGGGCTGGAGATGAGCCAGAACAGCTACCGTCTGTCGTGGACGTTCGACGAGGTCGACGCCAAGCTCAAGAACATCATGGAGACGATCGTGGCCGAGTCGCTCAAGGCCGCGAAGGAGTACGGCCACGAGGGCGATCTGATGCTCGGCGCGAACGCCGCTGGCTTCGTCAAGGTCGCCAACGCGATGGTCGCGCAGGGCATCCTGTAAGTCTCGACGATCACGTATCGGCTGTGTGTTCCGCATACACGCCAACGGACATACAGCCGATAGGGCATACGTAATCGGCTGTATGTCCGTTACGAGAAGCGAGGAATGGACGTCACCGAGTTGGACTCGGCAACGTACTCGTCGCTCCGTAACGGACATGCAGCCGATTACGACGATGAAATCGGCTGTATGTCCGTTGAAGGGAGAGTTTCTTCCCCAACGGACATACAGCCGTTTTTCGTACCCGGATCGACTGTATGTCCGTTTGGGAAATCATCGCATGTCCGCCGCCGACGCACGATCGTCATAGGTTACAATGCGTACAGCGACGAGTACGAGCAGGCAGTACGTACTCACCACGGCAGGCAGTAACCAACAGGTAACCAAGGCAACGCCATCGCGAACGACGACGTTAAGGATCACGAGGCATGGGAACGAATACGGAAGCACAACGGCCGCACGGCCCCGTCAACGGCGTGTTCGGCAGCGCGTACCAGTTGGCGGTGCTGGACGCACTATCCGGCGACGAGGAGCTGGAGAACGCGTATTACCGCGAGCTGCGCAATACGTTGCTCGCCACGTCGCAGCAGCAGAATCTCAGCTTGACGTTCTTCACCGACATCCATCGTCTGATCGCGAGCGCCGGCGAATACGACGGTTTCATCGCCATCGGTCCGGGTCAGCATCGTCATGCCGACATCGTCGCCCTACACGACGTCATGCCGTACGGTGTATTCATCGATGTAAACCCTGCGCCGAACCTCTTCGATTCCATACAGCCCGATCTGCAGCAGACCGTGCTGGACGCGCTCGACACGGCCACCGCCGCCGGCATGCGCCGCATCGGCTTCATCGGCAGCCTCGGCCGCATGATGGGCGCGCACGATTACCCGGAGGACCCGCGCGCCATGGCGTTCCGCAACTGGACCGAACGGCTCGACCTGCCGTCTGACGGCCTGATGTTCGTGGATGGTCCGGTCAGCGTGGAGAACGGTCTGGCGTTGGGACGGCGCGCGATCGAGACGCTCGGCGCGGACGGGCTGCCGGACTGCTTCATCACCGCCACCGACGTGATCGCCGTGGGCGTACTGCAGGCGTTCGCCGAAGCGGGCATCGCAGTGCCGCGCGACGTGAGCATCATCAGTATCAACAACCAGGCCATCGCGCAGTACACGTCGCCGCCGCTCACGACGTACGCCATCGATCAGCGAGCGCTGGTCAACAACGCGATCCTGCTGCTCATCGATGCGCTGAACGAAGCCGATCCGGACGGCGTGCATCGTCATATCCTGCTGTCGACCAAGCTGGTGGTACGCGGCAGTTTCGTTCCGCGCGACTGATCCGGCGCTATCCTTCCGAACGTACACCGATCTTCTGAAACGGACATACAGCCGATTTTCGTGTCTGGATCGGCTGTATGTCCGTTGGTGGGAGGAGTAGTGCTGGGATAGGCCGCCGATATCGACGCAGAGTCTCTTTTCCCTCAACGGACATACAGCCGATTTGGGTGGTGGAATCGGCTGTATGTCCGTTGAAGGATAGAGAGAGGAAAGGCAAGAGAAGCGACGAGACGAGAAAGAGACCGACAAGAGACCCAGACACGAAAAAGGTCGGGCATCCGATGCGGGATGCCCGACCATAATCGCGGCGGCCGATCTCAGCTGTTACGCCACAGCCGTTACGCCTCAACCGCAGCCGCCACTTCTCAGCCGCAGCCGTTACGCCTCAGCCGTTACTTCTCGACCGTGAAGCCCTGGCCCTCGGCGTAGTCGATGAGGGACTTCTGGAAGTCCTCCATGGACTTGGAGAGCTTCTCCTCCTTGCGGTACGCCTTGCCGGCGTAGTCGCCGAAGGTGTTCTGCACCTGGCTCCAGAAGGGCAGGAACTCGAAGTCGCCGACTTCCTGCTCGGCCGCCTGCGCGAGCACCTCAGTGTACTTCTGGCCGCCGAAGTACTTGTTCAGGTCGTCGGTGCCGTTGAGGTAGTAGTCGGACTTGAAGGACTCGGAGTCGGCCGGGAAGGCGCCGGAGGAGACGCGGTTCTTGATGCCTTCCTTGCTGTGGCAGACGTACTCCATGAACTTGAAGGCGGCGTCGGCGTTCTTGGTGCCCTTGATGAGGGTCAGCGAGGAGCCGCCGTTGAAGGAGTTGATGTTCTCGCCCTCGTTCCACTGCGGCACGGTGGCCACGCGGAAGTTGCCGGAGGCCTGCGCGGCGCCGGAGAGCAGGTTGCCCGGCATCCACGCGCCGGTGACGAGCGAGGCAATGGTGCCGTCGCCGAGGCCCTTGTTCCATTCGTCGGACCAGCTGGTGACCTTGGTGTTGATGAGGTCCTCGTCGATCATGCGCTGCCAGTATTCGACGGCCTTCTTGGTGCCTTCGTCGTTGACGAGGTCGATGGAGACCTTGTCGCCGTCGACCTTGAACGGGGCGCCGCCGGCCTGCGCGATAAGCGACATGAACACGGTGGACTGGTTGTTGTCGCCGGCGTCGGAGGTGATGTAGTAGTCGTCGCCAAGGGCGCGGATCTTCTTGGCGTCCTGGTAGTACTCCTCCCACGTCTTCGGGGCCTCGGAGATGCCGGCCTTGTCGAAGATGGCCTTGTTGTAGAACAGCGCGTTCGGGCCGGAGTCGACCGGCAGGCCGTAGACCTTGCCGTTGACCTGAACGCCCTTCCAGATGCCGGCGGGGTAATCGGCGTCGAAGCCGGAGGTCTTGTCGGTGAGGTCCTCGAGCGCGTCGGACAACGCGAACTGGGCGATGGAGTGGTATTCCATCAGGGAGATGTCCGGGGCACCCTTGCCTGCGGCGATCGCGTTGTTCAGCGAGACCTGGGTCTGCGCAGAGGTGCCGACGTTCGAGACCTTGATGGTGACGTTCGGGTTCTCCTCCATGTACTTCTTGGCGGCATCCTCGATGGTGGTGTCCCAGCTCCACACGGTGATGGTGGCCTTGCCGTCGGCGGAGGTGCCGGAGTTGTCGGACTGCGCGCCGGTGTCACCCGAGCCACAGGCCGCCACAGATACCATCATGGCCGCGGCGCCAAGCACGGCCACGGACTTCTTGATCGAAAACGTCATCATATGCTCCTTTGATATTGACGGACGTTGTGTTGGTTGATGTTGATTGATGTTGATTGGTTATTGGTTGCGTTGAGTATCGGAGGTCGCGTGATTACCGGCTGCCGATGATCACGCGACCTCCGCGTTGCCGTTATTTGACCGTGAAGCCCTGGCCTTCGGCGTAGGACTTCAGATCCTGCTGCCATGCGGCCACGCCGTCGGACAGCTTCTGGTCGCCGGTGTACGACTTGCCGACGAAGTCGCCGAACTTGCCGCGCGCGTAGACCTCGAACGGGAGGAACTGGTAGTCGGTGGACACGTTTTCCGCCGCCTGCGCGAGCACCTCGTTGTACTTCTGGCCGCCGAAGTAGTCGACGTCCTCGCCGTCGGCGTTCTTCACAGTGGTCGCGTTGATGAAGCTGTCGGACTTGAGTGATTCGGTGTCGGCCGGGAATGCGCCGCCGGCCACGCGGGTGGCCACGCCGTCGCCGTGGTTCGCGTATTCGATGAACTTGAGCGCTGCTTCCTGCTTCTTGGAGGAGGCGAGGATGGCGAGCGAGGAACCGCCGTTCTCGGAGTTGGTGGCCGAGCCGTCGGCGGTTGGGGTCGGGGCGACGCGCCACTTGCCGGCGCCGCCGGGAGCGGAGTTGGCGAGGTTGGCCGGCATCCATGCGCCGGTGATCAGCGAGGCGATCGTGCCGTCGGCCATGCCCTTGAACCAGTCCTCGGACCAGCCGGCGGTCTTGGTGTCAAGCAGGCCCTCGTCGAGCAGCTTCTGCCAAAAGTCGTTGAATTCCTTGACCTTCTCGTCGCCGGTGAGGTTGATGGTGACGGTCTTGCCATCCGCGGAGGTCTCGAACGGCTTCGCACCGGCCAGCCAGGTCATCGAATCGTAGAAGCCGGCGTCGCCGGTGTCGGACGTGATGTAGTAGTTGTCGCCGAGCGCATGGATCTTCTTGGCGTCCTGATAGAACTCGTCCCACGTCTTCGGAGCCTCGGAGATGCCGGCCTTGTCGAAGACCTCCTTGTTGTAGAAGAAGGCCATCGGGCCGGAATCCATCGGCAGCGCGTAGACCTTGCCTCCCCATTGCACGGAGGACCAGGTGCCCGGCGTGTAGAAGCTGTCGTAGCCGGAAGTCTTGTCGGTGATGTCCTGCAGGGCGCCGTCGATCGCGTAGTTTGGCAGGGCGTAATATTCGATCTGGGCCACGTCCGGCGCGCCGCTGCCGGCGTTGAGCGCGTTGGTCAGTGCGGTGTAGGTCTTGTTGCCCTGACCGGAGTTGACGAGCTTGACCTTGATGTCGGGGTTGGCCTTTTCGAAGTCCTTGACCACCTGGGTCAGGGTCGTCTCCCATGCCCACACGGTGATTTCGGTGGTGCCGCCGGTGGAGCTGCCGTCGCTCTGCTGCGCGTTGTTGGTGGAGCTGCCGCCGCATGCCGCGACGCTGACCAGCATGGCCGCGGCGCCGGCGATGGCTACCGCCTTGGTTATTGAGCTACTCATGTTATCCGCCTCTCCTCTTCGAGGTTTGCATCACACAACACTCTGTGTGACCGGTTACATAAAATACTATACACTGTTATGTGACCGGTTACAAATCGTGTGTCTACGATCGCGACGATCACGGATCGGAACCATCGCGCGCGGCACGCGCGACCATACGACAAGCAACCGGCACGGCAACGAGCAGGACATGAGAGAAACACAAGGGAGCGGGGAGATGTCAGAACCGAATACCATGGTGTTCATGACCACGGCGCATAAGAAAGTGACCATCCGAGACGTAGCACGCTACGCGGAAGTGTCCTACGGCACGGTATCCCGCTATCTCAACGGCAACGACCACGTCTCCAAGGACGCCGCGGAACGCATCGCCAACGCCATCGAAACCCTGCAGTACGTGCCGAACAACGCCGCCCGGTCGCTCGCGCAGCAGCGCACCCAGACCGTCTGCCTGATCCTCCAGGTCGAATCCGCCGCCACAATCATGCAAGCCAGCGTCGCCGAGGCCATGGCTGCCGCCAACCAGGCCCTGGGCGACGCCGGCTATCAGATGGTCACCGTCATCGCGAACTCCGACGAGGCCGTCCATCGCATCGCCAAACTCATCAAAAGCGACTACGCCGACGGCTACCTGCTGTTCTCCCTGAGCGAGGACGACTCGCTGGCCCTGGCATGCAAGGAAACCAAGCGGCCGGTCGTGCGCTCCGAGGCCAGCAACCGCGGCGACCTGCCCTACCCGGCGGTCGACTTCACCAATGCGGAAGGCCAGCGCGACATCACGCGGTTCCTGCTGAACAAGGGGCGGTCCCGTCTCGCCTACGTGTGCGGCCCGGGGTTCTCCACATCTGCCATCAATCGACTGAACGGCTTCCGCGAGGCCATGGGCAAGTTCTACGACGACTCGCGCGTGTACTACGCCGACGACTGGGAGATCGGCAGCGGCGAGATGGCGGCCGTCACGTTCCAGCCGATCCTCGACCAGATCGACGGCATCGTGTGCGCGAACGACAGCATCGCCATCGGCGTGATCAACCAGCTCGACCGCTTCGGCTACCGCGTGCCGGACGACATCGCCGTCACCGGATTCGACGATTCGCCGCTCGCGCAGATGGCCAATCCGAAGCTCACCACCGTACGGCAGGATTCGTATCTGCACGGCGAGACCGTGGCGAAATTGCTGCTGAACATCATGCGCGGCGAGCCGGTCGAGCGGCATTTCGTGCAGCTGCTGCCCACGACGATCGTCGAACGGCAGTCGGCGTAGCGTCCGCACCGGCGACATACGGGCGCCCGTGTACGGCGACGTCACGTGAGCTGTACACAAGTAGCCGTACAAGAGTCGTACGCAAGTCGTTATATCGATCGGCACGACACGTACCCATAAATCGTAACCGGTCACACAATATCGATATACTTAAACTGTAACCGGTCACATACAACGATGAGCGACCGGCGCACAGACCCCAGATTCAAGGGAAGGATCTCTCATGTCAACCAGATTCGGCTCATTCCTGCCGATCGACACCTCCGGCAACGTCGCCCAACTCCACGGCATCGGCGTGCAACGCTTCGGCGACACGTGGTGCGCGTACGGCGAGAACAAGGCCAATGGCAACCTGTTCCAAGGCGTATGCTGCTACACCACCCAGGATTTCGTCACCTGGATGAGCCACGGCATCGTGCTCGACGTGCAGGAGAGCGGCTCCGCGCTGGCAGCCGACCGCATCGGCGAGCGCCCAAAGGTGCTGCACTGCCCGCAGACCGGCAAATATGTCATGTACATCCACGCCGAAACGCCGGACTACATGTACGCGCACATCGGCGTCGCCGTGGCCGACAATCCGCTCGGACCATTCGCGTTCCAAACCACCATCACATGGCGCGGCTATCTCAGCCGCGACATCGGCGTGTTCCAGGACGCCGACGGCGGCGGCTACATCATGAGCGAGGACCGCGATCACGGCACGCACATCTACCGTCTGTCCGACGACTATCTGACCATCGTCGAAGACGTCGCCTGCGAGCGCGCCAACGACTACCCGTACGGACTGGAGTCGCCGACCATCGTCAAGAAAGACGGCCTGTACTACTGGTTCGGCTCCAAGCTGACCGGCTGGTTCACCAACGACAACATGTACTCGACCGCACCCGACCTGCACGGCCCATGGAGCGAGTGGCGCACGTTCGCGCCGCTGGGCACGCAGACGTTCGATTCGCAGGTGGACATCGTGATCCCGCTTGACGACGACCCGTATCACAGCGACCGGTTCCTGTTCATCGGCGACCGTTGGTACAAGAACGATCTGGGTAATTCACCGATCGTGCAGCTGCCGATCACCATCGCGGACGGCACGGCGAGCATGACGTGGAACGACTCATACGAGGGGTCCACGCATCGCGAGGTTCCGGACGACCACGAGCCGATCACCGATCCGAACGCGTACATCTCCGCGCAGGACCTGGACGACTGAACAGCGAACGTATTCCACCGATTTACGGTGAAGTCCCTATGGCGAGAAGCCCCGCGACCCTGTCTGGGATCGCGGGGCTTCCTCATAACCGGTAACGTACCACTGTTGTTGAGTTACGGCCGTTTCAGACACAACAAACGACCGTAACTCAACAATACCTGCGCCCTACTGTTGAGTTACGGTCGTTTCGGAGGCGGTTGACGACCGTAGCTCAACAACAGACGCTCGCTATTGTTGAGTTACGGCCGTTACCGGCCACGAGACGGCCGCCGCCGGGCCGGCTACTCCTTGACCGCACCGGCGGCGAGACCCGACTGCCAGTACTTCTGCAGGCACAGGAACGCGATCACCAGCGGGATGATCGTGATCAGCGAACCCGTGATCACCAGGTTCTGGATCGCGGTGCCGCCCGCCGTCGACGCCTGGTCCTTCCACTGGTTCAGACCGATCGTCAACGGATACCACGAATCCTCCTTGAGCATGATCAACGGCAGGAAGTAGTTGTTCCACGTCGCCACGATCGTGAACAGGGCCGTCGTCACGATGCCCGGCGCGAGCAGCGGCAGGCTGATCGTCCAGAACGTACGCCATTCGCTCGCACCATCCACGCGCGCCGCCTCGAGCAGCTCAGTCGGCACGGCCTGCTCGCTGAAGATCCACATCAGATACAGGCCGAACGGGGAGATCAGCGACGGGATGATCATGGCCCACGGGGTGTTCGTCAGGTTCAGCTTCGCGAACAGGAGGAACTGCGGGACAGCCAGCGCGATGCCCGGCACCGAAATCGCACCGATGATGACGGCAAACACGGCTTTGCGGCCCGGGAAGCGGAATTTGGCGAGCGCGTAGCCACCCATGATCGCCAACAGGGTCGCGCCGCCCGCACCGACCACCACGTACAGCAGCGTGTTCAGCAGCCAGCGGCCGAAGATTCCGCCGTTAAACGTGAACACGGTCACGATGTTGTCCCACAGGGCGAACGTATGACCGAAACCGAGGCCGAACGTACTCGTGAAGTCGGCCTGCGTCTTCGTCGCGTTGATCACCAGATACACGAACGGGAACAGGCAGTAGATCGCGAAGACCGCACATATTATCGTCAATGTCACGGATCGACGCGGGTTGTTCACGTTCGCGAACCCGGACTTCTCCGCACGCTTGCGCTCCGCCGCCTCGTCCTTGGCAACGCGGCGCTGACGCTCGCGTTCGGCCTTCCGGGCCGCCCTCTCCTGCTCACGCAACGACTGCGCCGTCATGGTCACACCACTCATCATCCACGCTCCTTCAACGAAATCTGCATTGCCATCATCGCCGACATCATCACTTCATCTGCTCCTTCATGCTCTTGAGCTGCACCGCATACGCGATCGCCATGGTGATCACGGCCATCGTGATCGCCAGCGCGGCGGCATAGTTCGACTGGTTGCCGGTGAAGCTCAGGTTGTACGCGTACATGTTCGGCGTGTAGTACGTGGTGATCGCATTGCCGGGGACCATGTTCTGCAGAATGCTCGGCTCGTTGAACAGCTGGAACGAACCGATGATCGAGAAGATCACGGTGATCGCGAGGCTGCCGCGCAGTTCAGGCAGCTTGATCGACTTGACGATCTGCCATTCGCTCGCGCCGTCGATCGACGCGGCCTCGTACAGGCTGTGCGGGATAGTCGACAGACTGGAATAGAAGATCAGCATGTTGTAGCCGGTGAACTCCCACGTATTGATGTTGCCGATCGCGGCCAACAGGACGGACGGCTTGAGGACATCGATGTTTGTACCGAAGAAGTCGTTGAACGAGCCGACGAGACCGTATTTCGCGCCGTAGACAAAGCCCCAGATCATGGTCGAAACGACGGCCGGGACCGCGTACGGCAGGAACGTGGAGATGCGGAAGAATTTGGTGCCGTGCAGCTTCATGCTGTCGATCGCAAGCGCCATGGCGGCCGACAGGAACAGCATGATCGGCACCTGCACGATGGTGAACAGCGCCACGCGACCGACCGACTGCCAGAAGTTCGCGTCGTGGAACAGTCGCGTGTAGTTCGCGATGCCGACGAACACGGTGCCACCGATCATCTTCTTCTGGAAGAAGCTGATGTAGATCGCGTATATGATCGGGACAATGAACACGAAGACGAACACCACGGCGAACGGCCACATGAACTTCCATCCGCGCCAGTCCGCCTTGTGCTTGTTGATCCGCGCCGTAGCCGTGTGCACCGGCTGAACGGCACCGGCTTGCGCCTGAGCTGAAGTCATCACTCGACTCCTCTCCTTCGAAAGAGCTCTATCGCTAATCTCTGCCGGTCATCGCTGTTACGCCGTTCGTCACAGTGTTGTAACCGGTCACACGAAGTACTATACACTATCGTGTGACCGGTTACAAATTGGATTTGTGTCAGGGAGGGAAAAGAGGAAAAGAGGAAAAGAGGAAAAGAGGAAAAGAGGAATGGTGCGGATCAATGCAACCGCTGTTCCGGTCTCTTCTCTTGACGGACATGCAGCCGATTCGGGTGGCAGGATCGGCAGTATGTCCGTCAAGAGTAGGGAAGAGAGGGCAGCCAAGAGGCACCAGGGGGAGAGGGAAATGGGGAGACAATCGATGGTCTCCCGGCGCTGCATTCCGTACCGCCACTCTAACGTACATACAGCCGATTACAGCACGAAAACGACTGTATGTACGTAGAAAAGGAAGGGAGCAGGAACTAGATCCACTGAACCAACACGCAGAATCGCCTTCCTTCAACGGACATACGGCCGATTCCGATATGGAAATCGGCTGTATGTTCGTTGAGGGAAAAGCAGCAAGGAACGATTGAGTTCAATCGTAGTGCAGCCACGTCACGCAGCCTCACGCCATACCATCCTGTGCCATAAAATCTCTCCTCCTCCCCTTAACGGACATACAGCCGATTTCACCGCCCAAATCGGCTGTATGTCCGTTAAGGGGAGGAGGTAGGAGAGAGGGAGAGGCGGGAAGGGAAGGGAAGGAAGGGAGCGCCCGGATATAACACGATGGCTCCCGGCCGCAATCAGCGGCGGGGAGCCATCGTTACGTAAGCGAAGCGGTCAACAAGCCCGGATCAGTCGTCGCCGAGCGTGACGTGCACGCCGCCGACCAGCGCGGTCACCACGTTGTACAGCAGCGTGAGGATCGTGACGAGCAGCGTGAAGATCACCACTTCGACGATCGCGAAGATCGTCGTGGCGCTGAGCACGGTGGGCAGCGACATCACGCTGGCCAGGTCGAAGCCGCCCGCGTCGAGGTTGAGACCAGTGGAGGTGACGATCTCCGTGATCTGCTCGAACACGCCTACGGTGTTGAGCAGCACCCAGATCAGAGCCACTGCGATGACCTGGATGATGCCGCCGGCGATCGACAGCAGGAACGACACCTTGGCCATGGACCACGCGCTGATGTGGGTCAGCGACAGGTTCATACGGCGGGCGCGCGGCGTATTGCGGCGGCCCGGGCGGGAGGACGGCGGCACGGAGGCCGGGCTGCCCGGCTTGTTATCCTCGTGCTTGCCGCCCTGATGGGAGCTGGAGGCGGAGCGGGCCACGCGGCCGATATGCTCGTGCCCGCGGGGTTCGCCAGCCGGTTCAACGGCCGGCGGCACGGACGGCGCCGCGCCTTCCGGCGCGAAGCCTTCGGGCTGGGCCATGGTGCCCTCTTCAAGATTCTCGCTCATCGTTGCTCCTTGCGTTGCCCTGTAGCCTGTATCTGCTGTCTGAGCTGTGTCTTATGCGAGACTATCAGTCTTCGCAGACGGTTACTGCTCGTTCTCGTCGGGTTGTTCCGTAGCGTTCACATTCGCGTCGGTAGCGTCAGCCGTCGCGTCATCGTCGTCGTCCTTCTCCTCGTTGCGCGCGATGGAGATGATCTCGTCGCCCTTGTCCGGCTTGGCCAGCGTCACGCCCTGCGTATTGCGGCCGGTGCGCTTGACCTCGGCCACGTCGGAGCGGATCACCTTGCCGGACTTCATGATCGCGAGCACCTGATCGTCCTCGGCCACGATCACCGCGCCGACGAGCGAACCACGGCCCTCCGCGAGCTGCAGCGCCTTCACGCCGAAGCCGTTGCGGCCCTGCAGTCGGTATTCGGAGATCGCCGTGCGCTTGGCGAAGCCCTCGTTCGTCACCACGAGCAGGTCCTGATCAGAATCGTCCGGCACGACGTCCATCGCGAGCAAGCTGTCGCCGTCGCGGAACTTCATGCCCTGCACGCCGGCGGTCTGGCGGCCCATCGGACGCAGCTGATCGTCATCGGCTGCGAACTTGAGGCTCATGCCGAGCCGCGAAACGAGGATGATGTCGTCCTCGGCGTTGCACAGCGCGGCGCCGACCAGCTCGTCGGCCGTCTCGCCGTTCTCGTCCTCGATGAGACGCACGGCGATCAGGCCGCCCTGTCGCGGCGAATCGTACTCGGCGAGCGCGGTCTTCTTGACCTTGCCGGAACGGGTCGCGAGCACCAGGTACTTGGCGACCTCGTAGTTCGGGATCGACAGCACGGTCTGGATCGTCTCGTCGGGGCCGAACTGCAGCAGGTTCGCCACGTGCTGGCCCTTGGAGTCGCGCGAGCCTTCGGGCAGCTCGTACGCCTTGATGCGGTACACACGGCCCTTGTTCGTGAAGAACAGCAGCCAGTTGTGCGTGGACGTGAGGAAGAAGTGGTCCACCACGTCGTCCTCGCGCAGCTTGGCGCCCTTGATGCCCTTGCCGCCGCGGTGCTGGGCGCGGTATTCGTCGGCCTTGGTGCGCTTGATAAAGCCGGAGTGCGTGACCGTGACGACCACGTTCTCTTCCGCGATCAGATCCTCGACGTTCATTTCACCGGAGTACGGCAGGATCTTGGTGCGGCGGTCGTCGCCGTACTTGGCGACGATTTCGTCGAGTTCGTCGCCGACGATCTTGCGCTGGCGTTCCGGCTTGGCGAGGATGTCGTTGTAGTCGGCGATCTTGCGCATGAGTTCCTCATGCTCGTCGATGATCTTCTGACGCTCCATGTTGGCGAGGCGCACGAGCTGCATCGACAGGATCGCGTCGGCCTGCACCTGGTCGATGTCAAGGAACTCCATGAGCTTCGGACGGGCGTCCTCACGGCCCTGGCTGGAGCGGATAAGGCGAATGACCTCGTCGATCGCGTCCATGGCCTTCAGGAGGCCCTGCAGGATGTGGTCGCGTTCCTCGGCCTCGCGCTTGAGGTAGCGGGTGCGGCGTTCGATGACGTCGAGCTGGTGGCTCACCCAGTGGCGGATGAACGCGTCGAGCGAGAGCGTACGCGGCACGCCGTCGACCAGCGCGAGCATGTTTGCGCCGAACGTCTGCTGCAGCTGCGAGTGCTTGTACAGGTTGTTGAGGACGACCTTCGGCACGGCGTCGCGCTTGAGCACGAGCACGAGGCGCTGACCGGTGCGGCCGGACGTCTCGTCGCGCATGTCGGCGATGCCCTGAATCTTGCCGTCGCGTACGCCTTCGCGAATGGACGCGGCCAGGCGGTCCGGGTTGACCTGATACGGCAGCTCGGTGACCACGAGGCACATACGGCCCTTGATCTCCTCGGTGTTGACGACCGCGCGCATGGTGATCAGGCCACGGCCGGTGCGGTACGCCTGTTCGATGCCCTTATGGCCGAGGATGGTCGCGCCGGTCGGGAAGTCCGGTCCCTTGATGATGCCGATGAGCGCGTCAAGCAGCTCCTCACGGGAGGCTTCGGGATGGTCGAGCGTCCAATGGACGGCGGTGGCCAGCTCGCGCATGTTGTGTGGCGGGATGTTGGTCGCCATGCCGACGGCGATGCCGGACGAGCCGTTCGCGAGCAGGTTCGGGAAGCGTGCGGGCAGCACGGTCGGTTCCTGCGTACGGCCATCGTAGTTCGGCACGAAGTCGACGGTGTCCTTGTCGATGTCGCGCACCATTTCCATCGCGAGCGGCATCATGCGGCACTCGGTGTAACGCATGGCCGCGGGCGGATCGTCACCGGCCGAGCCGAAGTTGCCCTGGCCATCGACGAGCGTATAGCGCATCGACCACGGCTGGGCCATGCGCACGAGGGTGTCGTAGATCGCCGCGTCGCCGTGCGGATGGTAGTTGCCCATGACGTCGGCGACCGGGCGGGCGCACTTGGAGTAGCCGCGATCCGGGCGGTAGCCGCCGTCGTACATTGCGTACACGATGCGGCGGTGGACCGGCTTCATGCCGTCGCGCACGTCCGGCAGGGCGCGTTCGACGATGACGGAGATCGCGTAGTCGAGGTAGGACTGGCGCATCTCCTTCTGGATATCGGTGTGGGCCACGCGATGCTCGTCGAGGACCAGGTTCTCGCTGGCCTGCGGGCTCGTGGGTTCGAGCGAGTGCTCGGCGCGCTCGTCGTTCTGCTCCGGCAGGTCGTTGCCGCCGTTGCTGTTTTCGTCTGCCACTTAGTTGTTCCTTTATTCGATTGCCGGCTCCCCTCGGGAGGGGAGCTGTCAGCGAAGCTGACTGAGGGGAGGTTGATGGCCGCAGCGATTGCTCCCCTCAGTCTCCCTGCGGTCGACAGCTCCCCTCAGCGAGGGGAGCCACGATGTATGTCACGCGTCGATGAAGCGCACGTCCTTCGCGTTGCGCTGGATGAAGAGCCTGCGCGGTTCCACGTCGTCGCCCATGAGCATGGAGAACGTCTCGTCCGCGGCCGCCGCGTCCTCGATGTGGATCTGCTTGAGGATGCGCCGCTCCGGGTCCATGGTGGTCTCCCACAGCTCCTGGTACGTCATCTCGCCCAGACCCTTGTAGCGCTGGATGCCTTCGCCCTTGGGCAGCTGGCGGCCGGCCGCCTTGCCTTCGGCGAGCTTCTCGTCGCGTTCGCGGTCGGTGTACACGAAGTCGTGGTCGCCGCGCGTCCACTTGAGGCGGTACAGCGGCGGCATGGCCACGTACACGTAGCCGGCGGTGATCATCGGGCGCATGTAGCGGAAGAACAGCGTGAGGTTCAGCGTGGCGATGTGCGCGCCGTCGACATCGGCATCGGCCATGATGATGACCTTGTGGTAGCGCACCTTGCTCACGTCGAAGTCCTCGCCGTAGCCGCCGCCGACGGCCGTGATGAGCGACTCGATCGTGTCGGACTTCATCATGCGGTCGATGGACGCGCGCTCGGTGTTGAGGATCTTGCCTCGCAGCGGCAGGATCGCCTGCGTCTCCGGATTGCGGCCCTGGATCGCGGAGCCGCCTGCCGAATCGCCCTCGACGATGAACAGCTCGCACTCTTCGGGGTTGTTGGACTGGCAGTCCTTGAGCTTGTCGGGCATGCCGGCCGATTCGAAGATCGACTTGCGGCGTGTGTTCTCGCGTGCCTTCTTGGCGGCGATGCGCGCGCGGGACGCCTCGATGGCCTTCTGGATGATGTTCTTGGCCTCGCTCGGGTGCGCGTCGAACCAGTCGCCGAGCTTGTCGGTCATCACGCGCTGCACGAAGGTCTTCGCCTCGGAGTTGCCGAGCTTGGTCTTGGTCTGGCCTTCGAACTGCGGCGTGGTGAGCTTGACGGAGATCACGGCCGTCAGGCCTTCGCGCACGTCGTCGCCGGAGAGGTTGTCATCCTTGTCCTTGAGGATGTTCTTCTCGCGCGCGTAACGGTTCACGAGCGAAGTGAGCGCGGCGCGGAAGCCTTCCTCGTGGGTGCCGCCCTCGGTCGTGGAGATCGTGTTCGCAAACGTATGCACGGCCTCGGAGTACGCGGTCGTCCACTGCATCGCAATCTCGGCGGAGATGCCGATCTTGAGGTCCTCGGCCTCGAAGTCGATCACGTCGTCCTCGACCGGCGTCGCCTTGCGGGACTTCACGAGATAGTCGACGTAGTCCTTGATGCCGTTCGCGTACTGGTACGTGACGGTCTGGTGCTTCGGTTCGGTGTCGTCGTCCTGACCCGCGACCTCGTCGCCGGCCAGATCTGGCTCACGCAGGTCCGTCAAACTGATCTTGAGGCCCTTGTTCAGGAACGCCATCTGCTGGAAGCGGGCGCGCAGCGTCTCGAAGTCGTAGACGGTCGTCTCGAAGATCTTGCCGTCCGGCCAGAACGTGACCGACGTGCCAGTGGACTCGTTCTCGTCCATCGGACGGCCCTTGGCCAGCCGTGCGGTCGGATGCTGGTTGATGTACGTCTGCGTCCAGTGGAAGCCCTGACGGCGCACCTCGATGTCGACGCGCGTGGAGAGCGCGTTGACGACGGAGATGCCGACGCCGTGCAGGCCGCCGGAGACCGCGTATCCGCCGCCACCGAACTTGCCGCCGGCGTGCAGCTTGGTCATGACCGTCTCGACGCCGGAGACGCCCTCGCCGGGCACCTCGTCAACCGGGATGCCTCGGCCGTCGTCGACGACACGGATGCCGTTATCCGGCAGGATCGTGACCTCGATGTGCGTCGCGTAGCCGGCGAGCGCTTCGTCGACGGAGTTGTCGACGATCTCGTACACCAGATGATGCAGGCCGCGCGGGCCGGTGGAGCCGATGTACATACCCGGGCGGATGCGCACGGCCTCAAGGCCTTCGAGGACCTTCAGATCGCTCGCATCGTAGTGGTCGGGGGACATACTGTCGTCGAGCTGCGCGTCGACGAGCTCGTCGTTGTTGATCTGTTCGGCGGCCGCGTTGAGCTCGGCCTGTTTGTCGGTGATGGGATCGGTGACCTGACCGGTCTGGTCGTCAGTGGAACCTTCAAGCGAATCCGCTTCGTCTGCCACAGGATTCCTTTCTGTGTTTTCCCTCGCCTGAGAGGCCATTCGCAAGGGCCATATGCCCTAGAACGCAAATAATGGGCCCTTCCAGCCATTTACATATTATGTGCGTAAGTCTACTCGCGCACAACGACACCCGTCACAGCGGCGAAAATCGCACCGTTCCGGGGCGTTTGTGGCATCTCGGTCAGTACCGGCGCCCGCGGTAGCCGCCGCGGTACCCTGCGCGGGGGCCGGTGACGCGGATCTCGCGAATGTCCAGTCCGGCCAGACGTTCCCGGATCGTGGCGGTGAGTTGCGGCACCATATACGTCAGCTGCGTGGCCCAGACCGCCGATTCAGTGCGGATCGTCAGGATGCCGTCACGGAAGTCGGCGACGGTGGAATGCTGCGCGATGCCCGGCCCGACCACCTGATCCCAGTGGTTGCGCAGCTGTGCCAGCTTAAGCTGCGGCACCCAATGGCCACCCGCCGCGATGCCGTTGAGTATGCTGGCGAACGTGTTCGGGTCACGCCCGGGCTTGCCGAAGCTCTCCCACGCCTTCTCGCTGTTCTCCTCGCGGGCCTTGCGGTCGCGCATGATGTAGCCGCCGCGTTCGGCCAGACGGTCGAAGACCTCGGCGGGCAGCTTGCGCGCGTCGAGTTTGAGGATCCGTGCGATCGGCGGCTTCACGACCGGTCACCGTCCGTCGGGGTATCGGCGGTGCGATTGGCCGATACGTCGGCCGTTGCATCACCGATGCCGAACATCGACAGATCGGGGTGCAGATAGGCATCCTGCCGTCGCTTGAGATCGGCCACGTCGATGACGTGCGCGTCGGTCGCGTCGATCATGTCGGGAATGTCGCTGGCCGCGGCCACGGTGATGAGCACCTGATCCTGCCGTCCGGCGAAGTCGAGAATCTGCCGTCGCCGCGACTCGTCCAGCTGTGCGAACACATCATCGAGGATCACGATCGGCTTGACGCCACGTTCGGCCGCGACGACCTTGAACAACGCCATCTTCAACGCCAATGCCATCGTCCACATCTCGCCGTTCGACGCGAACTCTCGCGCCGGCATGCCGTCCAGCATGATCGACAGGTCGTCGCGATGCGGGCCGATGAGGTTCTGTCCACGGGCCACCTCGCCGGGATAGATGCGTTGGAAATGCTCGCTGATGCGCGGCATCGGGTCGTCATACAGGAACACCTCGTCGAACGACGGTTCGTAGACCAGCGCCGCGTGTTCGCCGTCGCCGGCCAGATCACGGTAGATCGCGGCGAACGGTTCGGCCAGACGCTCGACGATCGCACGCCGGTCGCGGGTGAGGGCCACGCCGAGGTCGATGAACTGGCCGGTCCAGATCTCCAGCCCGTTGAGCGCGGCGTCGGCTGCCGTCGCGATGCCGCCGGCACGGCCCGCGCCGTCGCCTAGCTGTTTGAGAAGCGCCGCCCGCTGTTTGGCGATCTTCGCGATCGTCTGCAGGCGGCCCGTGTATCCCGCGACCAGCAGCGCACCGGCCTGGTTGAGGAACGTACGCCGGGTCGCCGGGTCGCCGGCTACGAGCCGCTGGTCTTCGGGGGTGAACGCGACGCTGGGGATACGGCCGACCACGTCGCGCATATACAGGGAGTTGCCGCCGTTGATGCGGGCCCGGTTCGCGCCGCGTGCCGCGATGGTCAGCTCGTAGGTGGTCGTGTCGGTGCGGGCGGTTGCGTCGGATGTCTCGGCCGTATCGGCGGTATCGGCAGCGGATGTCGTCGCTGTCGAAGCTGCCGCAACGGCCGTATCGGTGACGTTGGCGCGGATCGTCGCCGTGGTCGCACCGCGCTGCACGAGCGGCAGGGAGCTGGAGGTGCGGTGGCTGCCGCCGGTCGAGAGCACTTCGATGGCTTCGACCAGATTCGTCTTGCCGAGGCCGTTCGCCCCTTGCAGGATGGTCACGCCGGCGTCGAAGTCGACCACGCAGTGCTCCCATGAGCGGAAGTGGTCGAGCGCGAGTCGCGAGACGTACATCCTGATTCGTTCCTTGTGACGGTGATGGTGGTGGATTGTGGCGAGTAGGAGAGTGGTTGCACGTAGGGTTTCGATGCGTTGCGGATGCCGTGGAATGCGACCGTTGTCAACGCCACTTATGCAACCGCTTGCAGTGTAAGTTTCCCAAGATTATGGAAAGCGTTTTCAGTTTTGTTGCCATCGCAAACGGAAAACGCTTTCCGCAATCTCGGGGCACCGGATCAGCTGTTGAAGCGCATCGGCACGAGCAGGTAACGGTAGTCCATCGACTCGTCGGAGTCGGCTTCCTGCTGGCCGTTGAACTCAACCGGCTTGACGGCCGTGGTCATCTTCATACGCACGAACGGTTCGGTGATGGCCGACAGACCTTCGATCAGATACGACGGATTGAACGCGACGGTGATGTCCTCGCCATCCATGTCGATGTCCAGAATCTCCTGGGCCTGAGCCTCGTCGACAGCGCCGGCGGACAGCGTGACCTCCTGGCCGGAGAACACCATGCGGATCGGGGCGTTGCGTTCGGCGACCAGCGCCACGCGCTTGATCGCGCCGATCAGCAGTTGCTTGTCGATCACGGCCTGAATCGGATACTCATCGGCGAACAGGCGATCGACCGCCGGGAACTCGCCATCGATCAGCTGCGACGTGGACACGCGGCCGGCGTTTTCGAAACCGAGCAGCGACGGGTTGTCCGCATCGAAATCGATCACCACGTTCTGGTGTTCGTCGAGCGAACGGGCGATGTCACGCAGCAGCGAACCGCGCACCAACGTCGTGGTTTCGGTGTCGATGTTCTGCGGGGTCCACGTGAACGTCGCGCGCGACAGACGGAAACGGTCGGTCGACGTCATGACGACCTTGTCGCCGTTGAACTGCATGCGCACGCCGGTGAGCACCGGGCGATTCTCCTCGCGGGACACCGCGACGCACGCCTGGGACACCGCCTGTACGAACGTCGGAGCGTCGACCTGGCCGAGCTTCGCCGGAACGACGGGCAGATCCGGGTATTCCGCATCGGGCATGAGTTGCATGGTGAAGGTCGACTTGCCCGAGGTGATGATCATCGTCGAATCGTTGGTTTCGAGATAGGTTTTCTGCGCGGGCAGCGACTTGGTGATGTCGGCGAGCAGTTTGCCGAGCACCAGTGCGCTACCGCTTTCGTCGATACCGGCTTCGATGTGATGGCGCGCGGAGATTTCGTAATTGAATGCGGACAGCTGCAGCGTTCCGTCAATGGCTTCGAGACGGATGCCGGCGAGGATCGGGTTGGCGGGACGGGCGTCGATGACTCGAGTGGTCCAGGCGACGGCATCGGCAAGTGCGGCGGAATCGATTTCGACTTTCATGGCTCCTACTTCGCTGATTGTGGTACGTACGGTTGCTGTGCTGATCGTCATTCTATCCGTTGAGTTCGGATCGGCGAATTTTTGGCGACCGCGCTGATGGTGACCACGACGATGCGTAAGATGGGGTAAATAGTCGTCGTAATAAGCCCTGTGGAAAGTGTGGATAACTAGACGCAGGATAGGTGGGAGAAGCGCTGTTTGACAGCTAGGGGGTGTGGATAACTTCTGTATAAATTGTGGATAAGTAGCGAGTTATCCACAATCGCCGATCGATTTTTGAGTTATCCACAATCGAAGTCGAGTATTCCACGAGTTATCCACAGTCCAGAAGCCAGTTATCCACGGGTTATCCGCAGGATTTACCCACATTTGTGCACAACTATGTGGATAACTTTTCTTGCACGACACGGAAAATCCGGGCGTGTCGCCGTGTTTCCCGAGGTGTTTCACGGGTGCGTCATCCACCAGAATCGCGCTCACAGACCAAAATCGGGCATTGTGCGGAGCGCCACGAAAAACACCCGAAATCGTTCCGTGAGCGCGATCCTCCCAGCCGGCATCGCAGTGGGCGTGACTCGTCTTCTCCCCTCAGTCAGCTTCGCTGACAGCTCCCCTCGAAGCGGGGAGCCTAGCCCATAATCTTTGGCTCCCCTCTCTGAGGGGAGCTGTCTCGCACAGCGAAACTGAGGGGAGCAATCCGGCCAGCTGCGTGTACAAACCGGCCAGATTCATCCCAAACCGGTCAACCACCCCGTCGAGCACAACCGCTCCCACAGACGAAAAACGGCACTTTTCCGGATCGCCCCGAAAAAGTGCCGAAATCGTTCGCTCAGCGGCGTTCTCCCAGTCGGCGGCACATGCCGTCCGAACGTGGGAATCGCGCACAACACCATCAGTTTTCGTTCGAATGCTGTTTCAGCCGCAGGGTCAACTCCATCACGTAGTTGTAGATCTCCTGCTTCTGCTGCATTTTCTGCGTGATCGTATCGACCGCGTGCATCACCGTCGTATGATCGCGCCCGCCGAACACCTCGCCGATGTCCACCAGACTCATGCCGGTGTTCTCACGCGACAGGTACATGGCGATCTGCCGCGCCACCGAGACGTTCTTGGTACGTCCGCGGCCGACGAGATCGTCGAACGTCAGATGGAAGTACTTCGCCACCTGACCGATGATGTCGGTCGGTTTGATCTCGACGTCCGTCGTGAAGAAATCCTGCAGCGTCTGCTCGGCCAGCGCGGTGGTCACCGGCTGGTTGCTCAGCGACGCGACCGCGGTCACGCGGGTGAGCGCGCCTTCGAGTTCTCGGATGTTCTCGGTGAACCGTTCCGCGATGAGATCGAGCACATCGTTGGGGATGTTCGTGTTGTTCATCGACGCCATCATGCGCAGGATCGCGATGCGCGTCTCAAGGTCCGGCGGCTTCACGTCGACCGGTAGGCCCTGCTCGAAGCGGGAGATGAGTCGCGCCTCGAAGCCCTTGAGGTTCTTCGGCGCCACATCGGACGCGATGACGATGCGCTTGTTCGCCTGCTTCAACGCGTTGAACGTGTGGAAGAATTGCTCGAGCGTCGCCTCCTTGCCGCCGAGGAACTGCACATCGTCGATGAGCAGCACGTCGACCTCGCGGTAACGGCGGTTGAACTCGGCGATCTGCCCGCCGTTCTGGGCGGTGTTCTGCAGCGCCTCGATGAATTCGTTGGTGAATTCCTCGGAGGTGACGTATCGGACCTTCAATCCCGGGTCCTTGGCCAGCGCGTAGTTGCCGATCGCGTTGAGCAAGTGCGTCTTGCCCAGACCGGAGCCGCCGTAAATACACAACGGGTTGAAGTCGCGGCCCGATCCTTCGGCCACCGCCAGGGCGACGGTGCGTGCGAAACGGTTGGAATCGCCGGGAACGAACGTGTCGAACGTCGCGTTTTTGTTGAGATGCGTCTCGGGATCGAGCAACACCTGCGATCGGTTCGATGGGAACGTCGTCTCCGCGAGCGTGCCCTGCGTCATCGGCGTGCTCGGGATCGGTTCGGCGATGGCTTGCGCGGCGGCGCCCGACGGACGATAAGTGTCCTGGCCGAGATCGGCGACGGTCGGCGCGTTGCGCGGATCAAACGACTGGTCAAGATCGAATCCCGCGGCCGGCTTCTTGGCCGCCGGTGCCGGTTCGGGTTCCTTTTCCTTCGGCGTCTCCTGTTTCGGCTCCACCTTGAATGCCGGGAACATGTCGACGCCGGACGCGATGTTCAGCGCGTGCAACAACGGCTCGTTCAACTCGTTCTGCAACGCCTGCTGTGTGGACTGGTTCTCGACGCACAGCACAATCGTCGTGCCGAACACCGCTTCGGGAACCACACCCTCGAACCATCCCTTGTCGCGGGCGGTGAGCTTCGAGTTATGTTTGAGCAGAGCCAACGCATCGGCCCAGATGCGGGCCGCCTGCGCGGTGGGGTCCTGCGCGGTCTGCGCCATGGTGGGCCTCCTCCACTCGAAACGGATAAAATGTCAACAGTCAATTTTTACTCCGAAAGCTGGAAGTTATCCACAGGCTTGCGTGTTGCAAATGCTGGAATGTGAATAACATTCATGTAATTTGTGGATAACTTTTCGCCGCTGTGCCCTGATATTTCAACGTTTCTCGACACGCCGAGGAAATATTCGGCATGCCCGAAATGTGAAAAACCGCTCGGCGTTTTGACTTGTGGTCAGGGGTAAGAGTATTTTGGTATAGCTTGACTCATGAGGAGCCGTGCTTTGGCGCGGCTAAAAACACCGGGAGCTAAATATTATGAAGAGGACATTCCAGCCGAACAACCGCCGCCGCCACATGAAGCACGGTTTCCGCGTGCGCATGCGCACCCGTTCCGGCCGCGCGCTCATCAACCGTCGTCGCGCCAAGGGCCGCAAGTCCCTGTCCGCCTGATTCGCAACATCAGCGGCGTAACCGACGTGGAGCGGCTGAAGAGCCATCGTGATTTTGTCACCGTGCTCAAGTGCCGCCGTAAAGTCAGCGACAAGGATATCGTCGTGCACTATCTGGTGTGCGACGATTCCTCAGTTTTAGACGATACGGCGACGCCGGCGCGGCGTGTTGGTCTTGCCGTATCCAAAGCGGTGGGTCATGCGGTGACCCGTAATACGGTGAAGCGACGATTCCGCGTGCTTGCACGCCGGTACGAATCGTTGCTTCCCGATCATTGCGATATCGTGATGCGCGCAAAGCCGAGCGCGGCGTCTGCCGATTTCCAATCATTGGACGATCAGGTGTCGTCGCTGTTTGCTGCGGTATCCCGCAAAGTCGCGAAGCGTGACCGGCGATGAACATCGCTGGCGGTATGATTCGTGCGATCCGTTGGTACCAACGTGCCATTTCCGCGAATCGTCCCGCGTGCTGCAAGTACTATCCCAGCTGTTCGCGATACGCCATCGAGGCGTTGGAGCGATATGGCGCGTTGCGCGGCGGTCTGCTTGCCGTGTTGCGTCTGCTGCGTTGCCGACCGTGGAGTCGTGGTGGCATTGATGATGTGCCGCAACGATATTCCGTATTCTATCGATTTTCGTGGTCGAAGGCCCATGAGGAGCCTCGGCTGACACCACTGGCCTGGCATGATGATGCCGTCGGCGAGTCCGACGACCGGCATGCGCAACGTAAGGAGATGGCCTTAAGCGATGATCAACTATAACGAATTCCTTCTGGATAAAGGATTCTGGGGCTGGCTATACAAGCTGCTGACCCCGGTCGAGTGGCTGATGACCCAGATCATGGCCGTCTTCCACAAGTTCCTGACCATGCTCGGCATGTCGCCCATCGGTTTCTCTTGGGTGCTGTCGATCATCTTCCTCGTGCTCGTCGTGCACGCGTGCGTGTTCCCGCTGTACTACAAGACGATGAAGTCGATGCGCAAGATGCAGGCGATCCAGCCGCAGATGCAGCGCATCCAGAACAAGTACAAAGGTAAGAACGACCAAGCCAGCAAAGAGGCCATGCAGCGCGAGATGATGAAGCTGTATCAGGACAACGATGCGAACCCGGCCGGTTCGTGCCTTCCGATGCTCATCCAGTCGCCGGTCTTCATGTGCATGTTCTACGTGCTCTCGGCTATTCCGTACATCGCGCGCGGCAAGCGTGAGACGCTCGGCGCGTTCGATGTCGCCACCGCGAAGCAGTTCTCGCAGACCACCGTGTTCGGCGTGAACGTCACCGACGTGTTCGGTACCGCCGCCACGCATGGCAAGATCATCATCGGCGTGTTCGTCGTGCTCATGTGCGGCTGCCTCTGGTTCACCACATACTACAGCCAGAAGCGCAACATGAACCCGGAGGCGATGGTCGGCCAGGCCGCCGCCATGCAGAAGGGCATGCTGTGGATGTTCCCGATCATGTACATCTTCTCCGGCGTGACCATGCCGTTCGCCGTGCTCGTCTACTGGCTTACCAGCAACATCTGCAACCTCGCCCGCACCATGTGGCAGGCGTACGCCTTCCCGACGCCGGGCTCGCCGGCCGCCAAGGACAAGGAAGTGCGCGACCACAAGCGCGAGAACGAACGCCGTGCGAAGGCCGGACTGCCGAGTCTCGAAGAGGAGAAGCTCATCAAGGCCAAGCAGGAGGCCGAGCTCAAGGAGAAGCAGGGCTACCAGCGCGTGCAGCCGCAGCGCAAGAACCGCGGCAAGAAGAAGTAACAACAGAAGATCGGTGGCTTTCGGTCTCATGGAAACGAGCGTCGATTCGTTTCCATGAGACCGTTGGTTTACACTGACGTTAGACTTTGACTAGATTGACTTGACCTTCGCTGAGTAAGGAGTTTGACATGGCGCAGGACGACGAGAAGACGATCGATCAGCTCAATGAGGAAGCTGACATCGCCGCCGATTACCTCGAAGGGCTGCTGGACATCGCCGACTATGACGGCGACATCGAAATGGGTGTGCGTAACAACCGGCCGATGGTGCAGATCGTCGCCGATGACGACACCGACATCAAGCACCTGATCGGCCGCAATGGGGAAGTGGTCGATGCACTGCAGCAGCTGACCCGTCTGGCCGTGCAGCAGAAGACTGGCGAGCGTTCTCATCTGATCGTGGACGTCGATGGGTTCCTCAAGCGCAAGCGTCAGCGTCTGCGCGACATTGCGCTGGATGCGATCGACGAGGTGAAAGAGACCGGTGAGCCGGTCGATCTCAAGCCGATGAACTCATTCGAACGCAAGGTGGTGCATGACGTCGTGCGTGAGGAAGGCATGAAATCCCGTTCTCACGGCGAGGAGCCGCGCCGCTATGTCACCGTGTATCTCAAGGCGTCGGCCGATGATGCCGCTGATGACGGTGCCGATGAGGACGCCGGCGAGGAGTGAGTGATACGTCGCTGAGATGACGACATGCGGTTGTGTTTCACGTGGAACGCAACCGCATTGTTGTCCTCGGTGGATGATGATTGATCGTGGATCGTGTATGTGTAACTGGTAATGGGTCGGGAGGTTCGACATATGAGTGACGATGTTTCACATGAAACCATGTTGCAGGGTGCTGATGATGATGTGCGGCAGGGTGATGTGGATGCCACTGGTCCGGGCGTAGGTGCGCCGGTTGCGGAGCGTGATGTTTCACATGAAACATCCGCTGCGGACGATAGTGTCGTGGTTGATGAACTCGACGGCTCGTCGATTCTGGCGGAAGTACTTGGTGATGCACTGCCGCAGTTGACGGTATTTCATGACAAGCTGATGCGTGAAGGGGAACCGCGCGGTCTGATCGGTCCGCGTGATGTGCCGATCGTGTGGGAGCGTCATATTCTGAACTCTGCAGCGATCGTGCCGTTCGTGGCGCAGGCCACTCGCGGCGAACGGTTCAAGACCGTCGCCGATGTCGGCTCCGGCGGTGGTTTCCCTGGATTGGTCGCTGCGGCCTGTCTGCCGGATCATCGGTTCACGCTGATCGAGCCGATGGAACGTCGCGTCGAATGGCTCAACGAATGCGTGCGTGAGATGGGACTGGATAATGTGACGGTGGTACGTGCGCGTTCCGAAGAGGTCATTGCGCGCATTCGCAAGCGCGAGGGACTGTATCCGTTCGCCGTGGTGACCTGCCGTGCCGTCGCGCCGATGACCAAACTGTCTGGATGGACATTGCCGTTGTTGAAATCGCATGGTCGTCTGGTGGCGTTGAAGGGTCGGTCCGCACAGGCCGAAATCGACAAGGCCGCCAAGGAGATCAGCAAGCGCGGGGGAGTGCGCCCTCGTGTGGTTGAAGCTGAGGTAGGTCCGGGGCTGGAGCCAACCCACGTCGTGCTCGTGGATAAGCGCTAGTGTCAACCTCACCAGCCCCAACCCTTGCTCCCCTCAGTCATCTTCGCTGACGGCGGGTTCTAGTGATCGTTGCAACACCTGATGATCTGGGAAGGAGATTCAGGTGGGCAAGTGGGTGTTCGACGGGGTTGAATACGCAACCCGTAATGAGATGTGTAAAGCACGTCGTGA